>JBEBWT010000005.1:0-86063 GCA_040392005.1 Parapedobacter defluvii | reverse complement strand
ATTTGGCACGCTTCACCAACATCTCGAAATCAATCTTATCGAGCGTATCTTCTGGTGTATGGTAATGAGGATGCAATCCGCTGAAATAGAAAATAGACGGAATACCATGCTTCGCAAAGTTATAATGGTCAGAACGGTAATACAAACGTTGTGGATCCTTTGGATCATTATAAGTGGTATCCAACTCCATATGGGTATAAGCGGCATTCGCATTGTAATTGATCTCATGCAGTTCCGAGCTCAACTTGTCCGCACCCATGACATGGATGTAGTTATGGTTTTCATTCAGATGTTTATCATCGATCCGTCCGATCATATCCATATTGAGGCAAGCAACTGTATTTGCCAGCGGAATAATCGGATAACGTGTGTAATAATCGGATCCGATCAGACCTTTTTCCTCTGCGCATAGTCCGATAAACAGAATGCTTCTTTTTGGTCTGTTGCCATCCTTTGCTGCCGCAGCAAATGCACGGGCTACCTCCAGCACACCGACCGTACCGGATCCATTATCATCCGCACCGCGCAAGATTGCGCCATCAGCATTCACGCCTTCATGGTCATAGTGACCCATAATGACCAGTACCTCATCTTTCTTATCGGTACCTTCCAGGAGCCCAAGCACATTATTATCTGCAAATGGTTCAATCTTCGCACCATAAGAAGCCCGCACCTGACCCTTCAGTTTTTTACTCTGTGCCTTACCGGTACTGTTGATCGCCTGCTTCAATCCGGCCAATGAATTTTTTGAGGCCGACAGCAGATGATCAGCGGCTTCTTCCGTCAGACTGACCACGGCCACGGCACTCTGATTGGGCCCGCCTACCAGATTTTCTTCCAATGCAATCCGCGGACGATTCAAACGACCGCCAAAACGTTGCAACGTCTGTGCAACCGAACTGGACACGGCCAGGATCAATTTTGGATTTTTGGCATTCACTGCCTGCAAGCGTTTATTGCGTGAAGTGCTCCATTCAGAAAGATCTTTTGTACCGGTGATCAATGAATTGCCCTGGGCATCCATCGGCTCGCCCTCATTGATCAGCAATACGACCTTGCCGGCCACATCGACTCCTGCAAAATCGTCATAAGCACCCTCCGTGATCCCATAACCAATGAACACAAAGTCATTTTCCCGGACAGTAGTCGCAGGAGCTGAACCCGAAAACATAAAATGCTTGCCGTTTTCATAGCTTTTCTTGTTCAATTCAAAGTTCGAGACTTCAAAAGTAGATTTGGCCATCTTCACCGGCTGGTAGTAAGAAGAACCATCGACGATCCCTTTCAGGCCCAGACGCTGAAACTCATTCCTGATATACTCAGCAGATTTGGCCGCACCTTCCTCACCGGTCCCGCGTCCTGCAAACTCATCGGATGTCAGCACGGACAAGTGCTTGTAAGCGCCATCGACCGTAATTTCTGCGGCATATTTCTTCTGAACGGGGTCAGGATTTACCTGAGCCATCACACTGCCACAAAAGAAGGCAGCCAACAACACTAATAATGATTTTTTCATCTGTTTATATTATAATTTAGTTTTCTCTGTCAGATGGGTCCTTTAATAATTCAATCCTGAAGATTCAATCCCGCAGGTCCCCAAACAATATTGGCCCCAATATAGGGCAATTCCCTTAAGATAAAAAATTGTAACAGTAGTTTTATGTATGCCGCCGGAGTCTATTGACAGGCAATTTTATTCACACGGTTGGCATGCCGTCCTCCTTCAAATGCTGTGGCAAAGAAACGGTTGGCAATCGCCTTCATTTCCTCTTCACTGACAAAGCGGGCAGGGATACAGAGTATATTGGCATTATTATGCTGCCGGGCGAGCGCAGCAATTTCTTCGGTCCAGCAGATCGCTGCCCGGATACCCTGGTGCTTATTGGCCGTAATGGCCACCCCATTGGCACTGCCACAGATCAAAATCCCAGAATCAAAATCAGTACTCTCCACTGCCGAAGCCACCGGATGAGCAAAATCGGGATAATCCACCGAGTCCGCAGAATAGGTCCCAAAATCCTGTAATTCAAAGCCACCCGCCGACAAATGGGCAATCAGCTTACTCTTGTATTCAAAACCGGCATGATCGGCGCCGATCGCTATCTTAATTGATCCAGACATCCTAAACGTAATTTATGGAACTTTGAATTATTTAATATTCAACCGATTTTCTCACTCAGCCCCCTACTCAGTCCCCTGATAAAACTGTAATTCTTTCGCTTGCAATTTACGGAAAACCCGGGCAGAAATCAAAATACTCACCTCATAAAGCAAAAACATGGGAAAACTGACCGTCAGCATGGTGATGACATCCGGTGTAGGAGTGATGATGGCTGCAAGCAGCAAAATAATGACCACAGCATACCGGCGGGTCGAACGCATAAACTGCGGTGTCAGTAATCCGATCCGGGACAAAATATAAACGATGATCGGCAATTCAAACACAATCCCGCAGCCCAGCGAAAGGGTTGCCACAAAAGAAAGATACGACTGGATGGTAATGGTATTGGAAATCGAGTCACTGATCGAGTAATTGGATAGAAAAGTGACCGACAGCGGTGTGACCACAAAATATCCGAAGCAGACACCCAGCAAAAAGAGCAGAGTGGCATACAGGACAAAGCCACTGGCAGATCTGCGTTCCACATCATTCAGCGCAGGCTTGATAAACAACCAGATCTCATACAGCAGATACGGGAAGCCCAGCATGACCGCGATCAGCAAAGCCGAATTGATCTGCATAATAAACTGACCGGCCATCTGGGTATTGATAATGGTCCCCGGCACTTCAGTCACACAGAAACCATCGATATTCAGCCATTCGCCCAGGCGGCACATCATCCGGTACGTCCAGAAATCAGCATGTCTGGGGCCCATCACGATATCATCAAAAATGAAATCGTAAAATGCAAATGCGAAAATGGTAAAAACAACTACCGCAATGGCCGACCGCACAAGGTGCCAACGCAGTACCTCCAGATGCTCAAAGAATGACATCTCTGCCTCCAGGTTCTTGCCCTTGTCCTTGATGGCCGCAATCAGCTTCTTACTCGACAGTTTACTCATCGCTCCCTTCCCTTACAGCATTCAGTCTTCACTCAGGTCGAAGGTCTCCATAAACTTGGTGGTAAAGTTGCCGGCCCTGAAATTCGGATCGCGCATCAGCCTCAGGTGCAGCGGGATCGTAGTTTTCATTCCTTCCACTACAAATTCGCTCAACGCCCGCTCCATCGTATTGAGGGCCTCCTCGCGGGTCTGTGCCGTACAGATCAGCTTGGCAATCATCGAATCATAATTGGGAGGAATCACATAGCCCGCATAGACATGTGTATCCACACGTACCCCGTGTCCACCCGGAGCATGGAAGTTGGTAATCTTGCCGGGCGAAGGACGGAAATTATTGAACGGATCTTCCGCATTGATCCGGCACTCGATGGAATGCATGGTCGGCTCATAGTTTTTTCCCGAAATCGGAATACCCGCGGCCACCTTGATCTGTTCCTTGATCAGGTCAAAATTAATCACTTCTTCGGTGACCGGATGCTCCACCTGGATCCGGGTATTCATTTCCATAAAATAGAAATTCCGGTGCTTGTCCACCAAAAACTCGATAGTACCTGCTCCCTCATAATTGACGGCCTTTGCCCCTTTGATGGCAGCATCACCCATTTTCTTGCGAAGTTCCGGGGTCATAAAAGGAGATGGGGATTCCTCCACCAGTTTCTGGTGACGGCGCTGGATCGAACAGTCCCTTTCGGACAAGTGGCAAACGGTGCCGTACTGATCTCCCACTACCTGAATCTCAATGTGACGCGGATCTTCCACGTATTTCTCCAGATAAATCCCGTCATTGCCAAAGGCCGCACCAGCTTCCTGCCTGGCCGAATCCCATGCGGGTTCAAACTCTTCATCCTTCCAGACAATGCGCATCCCCCGGCCACCACCACCAGCGGTCGCTTTCAGGATCACCGGATAGCCAATCTCATTGGCAACCTTCACCCCTTCTTTCACATCACTCAGCAAGCCGTCCGAACCGGGGACAATGGGTACACCCGCCTTCTTCATGGTTTCTTTGGCAGAGGCCTTATCGCCCATCTGCTCAATCTGCTCAGCCGTAGCACCAATAAACTTGATACCATACTGGCTGCAAATGGAAGAAAACCGGGCATTTTCCGACAGAAAACCATAGCCTGGATGGATGGCATCCGCATTGGTCAGTTCCGCTGCCGAAATAATATTGGGAATATTCAGATAAGAATCCTTACTGGCCGGAGGACCGATACAAACTGCCTCATCCGCAAACCGCACATGCAGGCTGTCCCGGTCCGCTGTCGAATAAACAGCGACACTCTTGATCCCCATCTCACGGCAGGTGCGGATGATACGCAGTGCGATCTCACCCCGGTTGGCAATTAATATTTTTTTAAACATACGAATCTATTTAATAAAATCCTTTTAGCTCGGATCTACCAGGAAAAGAGGTTGATCATACTCGATCGGTTGGGCATCGTCCACCAGCACTTTGACGATCTTACCGGAAACTTCCGATTCGATCTCATTGAACAGTTTCATGGCCTCCACAATACAGATCACCTTGCCGGCAGTGATCTCGTCACCGACATTCACAAACGCTGGTTTGTCCGGACTGGAAGAACGGTAAAAGGTACCGATCATCGGTGATTTGATGGTGACCAGATTGGAGCTTTCCGTAGCGGCAGGGGCTCCTGCTGCCGGTTTTTCAGGAGCAGCAGCAGATGCTGCAGCCGGAACAGCCGCAGCTTGCGGTGCAGCCACCGGAGCCGGCAATGAGGCCGTCACATAGGTGGGCTCCTGATTGGTTTTTATTGTGATTTTAAAATCTTTCTCTTCGATTGACACTTCATTGACACCTGACTTCGCAACGAATTTGATCAGGTCCTGAATCTGTTTGATGTCCATACTCATAGTCTATACAGGTTTGATTTATTAACCAAATTTA
This sequence comes from Parapedobacter defluvii, assembly GCA_040392005.1. Classification (GTDB taxonomy): domain Bacteria; phylum Bacteroidota; class Bacteroidia; order Sphingobacteriales; family Sphingobacteriaceae; genus DASRQK01. The sequence goes on along the minus strand of JBEBWT010000005.1, from coordinate 81,085 downwards.
ATTGAATATTTTAGTTTTAGCAAGAAAATTACGCGTTCCAAATCAATCTTTGGAATCGTAAGCCCATTTCAGATAGACGGATCCCCAGGTAAAACCACCCCCGAATGCCGCCAGAATCAGATTGTCTCCCTTCTTTAATTGGTGTTCCCACTCCCACAGGCACAAGGGAATAGTGGCCGTGGTCGTATTGCCATAACGCTGGATATTGATCATCACCTTATCGGTACCGACACCCATACGGTTTGCGGTCGCATCGATGATCCGTTTATTGGCCTGATGGGGTACCAGCCAGGCCACATCGTCCGCCGTCAAATTGTTTTTTTCCATGATCTCGGCCGACACATCCGCCATTTTGGTCACCGCAAACTTAAATACGGCCTGACCTTCCTGATAGGCATAATGCAATCTGTTAGCTACGGTTTCGTGGGAAGCCGGCATCCGGGATCCTCCGGCTTTGATCTTGAGGTATTCCCGTCCGGAACCATCGCTTCTCAGAATCGAATCTATCACGCCAAAACCTTCGTCATTGGGTTCCAGCAGGACCGCACCACAACCATCCCCAAACAGGATGCAGGTGGTCCGATCTGTGTAATCGACAATGGAAGACATTTTGTCGGCCCCGACGACCAATACTTTTTTATGCTTTCCGGATTCAATAAACTGAGCGCCGGTCGCCAATCCATACAGGAAACCAGAACAGGCAGCCTGAAGGTCAAACCCCCAGGCATTGACCGCCCCGATCTTGTCTGCCAGAATATTGGCCGTGGCCGGAAAGGGCATATCGGCCGTGGCCGTACACAATACAATGACTTCAATCTCTTCCGGACCGATGCCCCGCTTCTCCAAAAGACCCAAAACAGCCGGTACGGCCAGATCCGAAGTTGCTTTTCCCTCTCCCTTGAGGATGCGTCGTTCCTTGATCCCGGTCCTGGAGGTGATCCACTCATCGTTGGTATCCACCATCGTTTCCAGTTCCTCATTGGTCAGAATATAATCAGGAACATAACCATTGACGGCCGTAATCGCTGCCCGAATTTTTGAACTTGTCATCTCTAATTGAAAACAGATTTAATCTTTTCTACAATGGCTGATTCTTTCATCGTCCTGGAAAGCAACAGCATATTCTTAATAGCTTCCGGGCTGGAGATCCCATGCCCGATAATCACCGGCGCATTGACTCCCAGGATGGGGCTGCCACCGTATTGTTCATAATTGAACCGGTCAAAAAACTCGTCCCTGAAACCCTTTCTGAGGGTCATGACATAAAAAGATTCAGCCAGTTTGAGTACCACATTGCCGGTAAAACCATCCGCCACAATCACATCCACCCGGTCATCAAACACCTCCCTGCCTTCGATATTACCTATAAAGTTGATCCGTGGATTGGCTGCCAATAAAGGATAAGTCGCCTGGGTCAGCAAATTCCCCTTCTCCTCTTCCTCACCGATATTGAGCAGGCCCACCGTTGGTTTGCTGACGCCCATCACATGCTCCTGATAGAGACTGCCCAGCAATCCAAACTGGGCCAGCATCTCCGGTTTGCAATCTGCATTGGCACCCACATCCAGCAACAGACCCGATCCGTTCTGGATCTTGGGTACATTGGTGGCAATGGCCGGTCTCAGTACTCCGGGAATGGTCTTGACACTGAACATGGTCCCCACCAGCATCGCGCCGGTATTGCCCGCTGATGCAAAGGTGTCGATCGCTCCATCCTTCAACAACTGAAAGCCCCGGCTGATACTGGAATCCGGTTTTTTGGCAAATACTTTGGCCGGGTGTTCACCCATTCCGATGACATCCGGCGCATGGTAATATTCAAAAAAAGCAGGGTCTTCTCCTGCTTGTTCAATGATCTCTCTGGCGGCCTGTTCGTCACCAATCAAAACGATTTTTTGGTTCTCCTCCAACAGCTTTGCAGCCATCATGGCTCCCTTTACTGTTGATTGCGGAGCAAAATCGCCTCCCATGATGTCTAAACCAATCTTCATTCGTTATTATGATTAGGATTCAATAATACGTAAAACATCCCAAAGTAACGCATAAAAAATAAAATACGTACTATGGGATGGTGATTTTTGAAGAAGGTATTAAGCTACGGTTGCTTTCTCAATCAGCAACTTGCCATTGTAGTAAAGATTACCATCGACTGTATAGGCCCGGTGGGGCAAATGCACAGCGCCGGTCTCTTTACAAACGGTCAAACCAGGCTTTTCAGCCTTATAATGCGTCCTGCGTTTATCTCTTCTGGATTTGGACGTTTTACGTTTTGGATGTGCCATCTCGTGTTTAAATTATAATATTAATTGTTTTTCTTTAATTTCTCCAGCATTTCCCAGCGGGGATCAATTGATTCCTCTGGTTCTTCTTTGGGCTCCATGTCGTTGAGTACTGCCAACATTTCCTCGTCACAACCTCTCCCATCGATCTCCTCATCACACCTCACATAGTGCGGAACTGCCAGATTAATGTGTTCATACAAAAAATCGGCAATTGAAACCTCAAAATCGTTCTTGTGCAGCACCATGATATCGTCCGTGATCTCCGAGACATCATCCTCCATAAACTTGAGCAGCAATTGCGTCTCAAGGCTTACAGGTCTGTCAAACTCCCGCAGGCACACATCGCACTTCAATCCCACCGCACCACTGATCACAAAATCAGCAATCATCATCGTCGGCTGCTTATCCAGCTCCACATTCGCTACCAGCGTACCATCCTTGACGATGGAATAAGGGTAGCAGTCAAAGAACTTTTTATCTATATCGAAGACAAAACTGTGTTTCCCATTGGCTAAGCCCGAAAACTGTATCCGATATGATTTTAAGTGTTTCAAAATCCCACAAATGAGCCTGCAAAGATATAAATTAAAAATGAGGATTGAAATTTTTTTTAAAATCCCTTTTTCAGCAATAAAGTGGCCGGTTTTCGGAGTTGGCGTTGCCGGTTTTCAGGGCGGTCGGTTTTCGGAGTTGGCGTTGCCGGTTTTCAGCCCCGGCGCTGCTCCAGGGTTTTGTAAAACAGGTCCCGGTAGGTTTCCCCGACAGGGATTTCCTGCTCCCCTATATAGATCCGGTTTTTCTCCACCCGCCGGATCCGGTCCAGTGCCACGATATAGGATCGGTGTACCCGCAGAAAGCGGTCGGACGGCAGAAATTCTTCCATTTTTTTCATCACCTGCAAACTGACCACCCGACCGGTATCGGTATAGATGGACACATAATCCTTCAGACCCTCAATATACAGCACCTCATCATAATCGATTCGCTGGGTTTTGTAGTCAGTCTTGACAAAAAAATGATCCGGATCTGCCCCATTGCTGTCCGACACCGCCATTTGCTCCAGGCGCCGTCTTTCCACGATCTTCTGTACTGCCCGGCCGAAACGGTCAAAAGCAATGGGTTTGAGCAGATAATCCACCACCTCGAGTTCAAAACCATCCAGCGCATACTGGGGAAAAGCCGTCGTCAGGATCACCTCACAACGACCTTCCAGCATCCTCACCACCTCAATTCCCGACATACCCGGCATCTGCACATCCAGAAACAGTAGCTCCACCCCATTCCGCTCCACCAATTCCAGCACCTCCTCCGGACGGGTAGTCGTACCGGTCAGCAGCAGCTCCGGCGTATCTTCTATATACTCAGAGAGCAACTCCAGTGCCAGCGGCTCATCATCGACCGCCATACAGCGGATGGGATTTTGCATAAATTTGACGTTAAGAACCGTAAATATAAAACTTATCTCCGTTCCGGCAAATTGTTATGGCTGCTTTAACTTACGTTCTCTTTTTTTACCGATAGGCCATAAACCATTCCAGATACTTCTCCAATTGGGAAACGAGAAAATACGGTAAATTCAATAACTGATAGGATTTCCCCTCCACGGTGGTGATCTGCGTAATTTCCAGATTGCCAGCATAAACGCGGACAGCCTTGTCATGTGGAGCCCCGTTCATAAACTGATGCAGGGAACGCAATTTTCCTGCTTTCCCGGATTTCACTTCGATTGGGATCAGTTTTCCGTCAAAATGAACAAGGTAGTCCACCTCGGCATCTGATGTTTTTTTGTCCCGTACCCAAAAATACAAGGAACTCAATGCACGATAATCATGGGCCAGCAATTCTTGTCCCACCAGATGTTCGATCATAGTGCCTTGATACACTTTGTCAAGGTCATCGGTTCCGATAATATCCTTTTGGATTCGTAGCTGGTAATTCATCAATCCAGTATCAAGCACCTGCAGCCTCGGTGATTTCTTGAAATCCGGCATGGCGGGCAATTTTGTAGCGGTGAATGGGTAAATCAATGAAAACAGCATGGTTTTTTCCAACGTCCTGAGAGCCTCCCCCATGTCTCTGGAACTGTAATTGGAACTACCGAAACCCTGAAACTTTATACGCTTTCCCGCTTCAAAAAATCCGGTCCGGATGGCATGGCGCAATACATTAACTTGATTGCCTGTTCCATATTTCTCCACATCGTCCATATAAGTGGCAATCAGACCATCATACAACCGGGCCAAAGAAGTTAAGTCACGGGTTTTTGTATAATTACTGACTATTTCGGGCATCCCCCCCACAAGCGAATAGGTGTGGAACAAACGAATCAGTTTGTCGTGGGCAAACTGATTCAGCGGAATATGTTCCAACTGATCGAGGGCCGATCGTTCGCCCATTGCATCCAAGAATTCCGGAAATGAAACCGGACGGAGCACCAAAAACTCGACACGCCCGACGGGAAAAGTAAGCTGCTGATCAAAAATGGTTTCCAAAAGTGATCCTGCCGCAATGACCCGAATTTCCGGCATCTGTTCATAAAAATAACGAAGTATGTTCATGGCCTCAGGTACTTCCTGGATCTCATCTATAAAAATGAGAGTCTGCTCTTTGTGATCATAACGTTTATTTTTCAGGAAAAACAGGGCCTGGACAAGGGTTTCCATATCTGTAAAACTGACAAAGGGCTCCTGATCTGCGGGGAGTTCCAGATTCAGATAAATATACTGCCTGAATTCCTTGGCAAACATATCTCCGACCGTTGTTTTCCCGACCTGCCTTGCCCCTCTCAGTATCAATGGTTTACGATTTGATCTGTTCGACCATTTCTGCATTTCTCTAATAATTTTCCGAACTATCATATCACAAAGTTAGGGCAATTTTTCCATAATTTATACACAAAGTTAGGGTAATTTTTCAGTATTTTACACACAAAGTTAGGGCAATTTGATTTTACGGAAGCTACCCTCTCTCCGGTTTGTCGATAAAATCGGGGGGTTTGTCTAATAAATTTTCGTATCCCGGACTTTATCCATTACTTTGTAGTATTGAAATTTTGAAGCAAACCGTAACGTGATTGTCTATGAAAAAGTTTATTAAAAATACTTCTCCTTTTTTATTGCTGACCATTCCGTTCTTTGTGGCAATCGTGCTGATGGCCATCCATTCGGGCGGTGAAATGATCCAGGAGAAGATCCAGTTGTCGGCTTCCTTTATCAAATTGCCGGAAGTCAATATCTTTCAGGTGCTGTCACGCCTGTGGTAGTAAACCCACTGTAATTTTTATTTACCTTTGCGTCCATGGGAGACGCACACCAATCTTTGCAGACATTTATGGGCGCAGAACATACTGCGGATGAAGCTGAACGGATCGAAGAACGGATCGGTATCATTGTCCACAAGCTCAAATTTATTCCGGATTCCCAGCGCACCAAAGTGTCTTATGTCCGGGAGACCGCACCACTGACTTTCATTCAGGACGATTATGTGGATCAGGCTATCCGCCTGGCCGGAGGTATCCCCCAAACCGATCCTGCACAATCCGATTTTGCTCCGGAAGTGCTGATCATCTTGTCAGATAAATCCGTTGGCACCCTGCTCGGAGAGTTGCCTGTCTTACTTTCCACCTCATTCTGGCCCGACACCGGTGCCGTAAAAAACAATCATGTATTTGTCGTGCATCATCCGGAATATCTGCGCACACCGGGCCTTCATCCTGCCGATGATGTCGAGATCCTCTCGGAAATCATCAATCCCGGCTATTTTGTTTTTGGTCGTAATGAGGATGCCTGGATGCAGTTTGATCTGGGCTGACAACAGACCGGCCGAATGCCATCTGGGCCGGGGTCGAACCCTATTTCTCCAGCAAAAACCGCTGAAAATCGGAATAATTGTTTTGCAGCGCAATTTTGTGGCGCTGTCTGGTGTCCAGACCGGTAACCTGCGGAGGTACCGGCAAAGTGTCCAGCATCCCTGCCGGAAACACATCCGGAAACTTACAGGGATGGGCGGTGGATAAAAAAACAGCCGCATATTCACCCGGATCCTGCCTACGGTAATCTTGTGCTGCTCTCCAGGCAATGGCCGTATGGGGGCAGGCAACATAACCGTGCCGTTCGTACAGCTCCCCGATCGCTTCCCTGGTATCTGTATCCGTGTAGGAATAAGAGCCGAGCTGCTGTTTTAACCTATCGGAATCTCCTTCAAAAAGATCCATGATACGCACCCAGTTACTGGGATCGCCCACGTCCATCGCATTGGAAAGGGTGGGGACCGCGGACTTTGGAATGTATTCACCTGAATTCAGAAAACGGGGCACTGTATCATTGACATTGGTTGCGGCTATAAATCTGCGGACGGGCAATCCCATCTTCCAGGCCTGCACACCGGCTGCTATATTTCCAAAATTCCCACTGGGGACTACAAATACCACCTCTCTGATGCCCTGCATCAGCAATTGGGCATAGGCATGGAAATAATAGAAGGTCTGGGGGATCAGCCGGGCAATGTTGATCGAATTGGCAGAGGTAAGCCGCAGGGATTGGCGGAGGAGGGGGTCCCGGAAAGCCCGCTTGACCAGGGCCTGGCAGTCATCGAAACTCCCATCGATCTCCAATGCCCTGATGTTCTGTCCATTGGTGGTCAGTTGCAATTCCTGTATGGGGCTGACCTTGCCTTTCGGATACAAAATGGTGACCCGGGTACCCTCCACACCCAGAAAACCCAGCGCCACCGCTCCTCCGGTATCCCCTGAAGTGGCCACCAAAACATCCAGCAATCCCTGCTGCTGATCCGAAAAATAGCCCATGATCCGGCTCATGAAGCGGGCACCGAAATCCTTGAAGGCCAGCGAAGGTCCATGAAAAAGTTCCAGCACCGCTGTCCCCGGATCCAGGGCTTTGACCGGGGCCGGAAAGTTAATGGCCTCCCGGACGATACGCTTCAGATCCTGTTCGGGGATTGAATTTCCGATCAGGGTCCTGGCAACTTCAAAAGCGATCTCCGGCAAGTCGTACCCGGGAAGATTGCGGAGAAACAGGGGATCCATCCGGGGAATCTCTACCGGCATGTACAACCCGCCATCGGCAGGCAGACTATTGAAAACGGCTTCCCGGAAGGGAATCCGCAGATCTTTATTGTTGGTGCTGTAAAGTATCATCGTACTCCTTTATCAATTATTATATTACGCCTCTAATTTATAATCGTTTAATCGTTCAAAATCTGCGGCCCTCCCGTATTGATCCTTGAAACATACGAATTGCAGCCCACGCCCCTGTCAGTTAAGTGGGATTCGAGAACTGCGGTAATCTGTGCGGCGGTATCCGCATTTGTGGAAAGGGCAAATACTGAAGGCCCCGAACCGGAAATTCCAAAGGTCAGTGCGTTCATATCCAGTGCCAATTTTTTCAGGACGGCAAATTCAGGGATCAGGATGGACCGTACCTGCTCGATCAGCACATCCTGCATACTGCGCCCGATCAGGCCATAATCCGAAGTATATAATCCGGCCACCAGACCCGCAATATTGCCCCATTGCCTGACGGCTCCACGGAGTGGTACCTGCTCCTTGATCAGTTGCCGGGCATCCCGTGTGGGGACATCCACATGCGGGAAGATCAGGGATACATGCAGATCCTCCGGCACCGGCAGACTGATCACTTCCAGTGGTTCATAGCTCCGTATCAGGGTGATGCCCCCCATCAGGGAGGGCGCCACATTGTCGGCATGCCCAAAACCACAGGCCAGTTCCTCCCCCAAAATGGCATAGGGCAGCAATTCATTGCGGGAGAATGGTTCTCCGAGCAGTATATTGGCCGCAAACAGACCTGCGACCGTACTGGCCGCACTGGAACCCAGTCCACTACCGATAGGCATATTTTTGTGCAGGGCAATCTCCAGGCCAACATCTTCCCTGCCCACTGCCCTGAGCAATGCTTTGACACTGGCACTCACTGTATTTTTGTCGGGATCCAGCGGCAGACGCCCCTCATCTCCCGTAATCTGCGTGATCCGCAGGCCGGGCCGGTCGCAGACCTGCATCTGCACCTCATCTCCCGGCCGATCCAGGGCAAAACCAAGAATATCATAGCCACAGATCATATTGGCTACTGTTGCCGGGGCAAAAACCCGTATTTGATTTTTCATTTCCAATTGTTTTTGATTTTTCGCTGTAAACAGCTGTAAACACTTATAGTGGTTTTCGCAATTTCACTGATTCCCCAAATTCGCATGAATTTGGGGAATCAGTGGTTTCGCCGCAAACAGTATTTTTCTATCTCGCCCCCACATTGACCAGATCGGCAAAGACACCCGCGGCGGTGACGGCGGCACCAGCACCTGGTCCCCGCACCAGCAAAGGTCGTTCTTTATAGCGTTCGGTGGTAAAGGCAATGATATTGTCACTACCGGACAAGTGATAAAAGGGATGATCTCCGCCGACCATTTCCAGCCGGATGCTGATCCTCCCATCTTCCAGTTTTCCAATATACCGCAGCACCTTGCCACCGGCCTCTGCTTCCTTTTTCAGGGTTTCAAAGTGCGGTTCCGACAAGGCCAGTTGCTGATAAAAATCATCCACTGACGGAGCTTCCAGGCAGGCAGGCGGCATGATAGAAACCATAGACACGTCTTCTGCCTCCGTCATATAACCGGCATCTCTGCCCAGGATCAGCATTTTCCGAATAAAATCGGTTCCATTCAGATCATCACGCGGGTCCGGTTCAGTATAACCCAGAGCCTGCGCCTCACGGACAACTTCATAAAAAGTCCGCTCACCTGCATAATTATTGAACAAAAAGGAAATGGTACCCGAAAGAATGGCTTCGATCTTCAGGATGCGATCCCCACTGAGCATCAGATCCCTCAGCACCCGTACGATCGGTAATCCAGCCCCCACATTGGTTTCGTAAAAGAAATCGACTCCATGCCTGCGGGCCGTATTTTTCAGGAGTTTATATTGCTGATAAGGTCCGGAATTTGCAATTTTATTGCAGGTCACAATGGAAATATTGGCTCTGAAAATGCGTTCATAATAATCCGGCAGCACCTGAGAGGCCGTATTGTCAATAAAAACGCAGTTGGGCAGGTTCATTTCCTCCATGATACCCACAAATTGTTCAAAATCGGCCTTCGTTCCCTGCTGATCCAGATCGGCCTGCCAGTGCTCCAGTGCCAGGCCCCCGGCATCGGTCAATTGTTTGCGGGAATTGCAGATCCCTACGACCTTGATCTCTATATCATTATTCTCCAGCAAAAAATCATGTTGCTGCCGCAATTGTTCAAAGAAAGTAGCTCCGATATTGCCGGTCCCGGCCACAAATACATGCAGGGTTTTGTTGAGCTGGGCAAAAAAAGCATCATGGACGGCGTTCAAAGCCTTCGCCAGGTCGGATTTGGCAATGATGACGGAAATATTGAGCTCGGAAGAACCCTGAGCGATTGCCCGGACGTTGATCCCGTTGCGACCGAGTGCGTGGAACAGTTTGCCGGACATTCCGGGTGTGTTTTTCATATTTTCACCCACAATGGCCAGAATGGACAAGCCTTCCTCGATTTCGGGCAGCACCAGTTTATGGGCCTCAAACTCCAGTTCAAATTCGTTTTCTATCAATTCGCGGGTGCGGAACAGATCCTGGGGCTGCACGGCAAAGGTAATGCTGTGCTCAGAGGACGACTGGGTGATCAGTACCACATTGATGCGCTCACGGGCCAGCAGCGAAAACAATCGCCCGCTGAAACCGGACTTGCCAACCATCCCGCTGCCGGTCAGATTGACCAGACTGATATCACTGATAGAGGAAATACCTTTGATCGGATAGACCGAGGGGGAGACATCATGCCGGATGGTAGTACCCGCAAAATCCGGATGAAACGTGTTGCGGATCACAATGGGTATTTTCTGCTGGAAGGCCGGCACCATGGTGGGGGGATAGATCACCTTCGCACCAAAAAAAGACAGTTCCATCGCTTCAGCATAGGAAAGATCGGTCAGGGGAAGTGCCTTGTGGACCATACGGGGATCGGCAGTCAGCATGCCATCCACGTCGGTCCAGATCTCAATGGTGGATGCCTCCAGAGCGGCTCCGAACAGGGCAGCGGTATAATCGCTGCCGCCCCGGCCCAGTGTGGTTGGACGACCCTGAGCATCCGAGGCAATAAAGCCAGTGACAAACAAAAGGCTGTCCGGCTGTGCCTCTGCCAGTGCGCGGATCTGCTGCCGGGTCAGCGCCTCCTGCACCTGTGCCTGACCAAACTGGCTGTTGGTCCGGATCACCTGCCGGGCATCCACAAAAGCGGGCCGGGGCACAAACTGCGCTGCAATCTTACTGACCATATAGGTAGAACAACGTTCTCCGAAGCCCAGCACCAGATCCCTGCTTTGAGGACTCAATTCACCGAGGCTGCTGATCCCCGACAGAACCCGTTCCAATTCGTTGATCAGTAAACGGATATTGGTCACCACCTGATTTTGGTCCCGGACGGGAACCAGGGCCCGGATGACGGAAAAATGCCGGTCCTCAATTTCAGCGACTCCCGCCGTGACATCCCTGCCCAGTCTGGCATCTTCAGCCAGTTGGTTGAGAAGATTGGTCACTCCGCCCATTGCTGACAGGACAACAAGCGGATGCTCACCTCTTGCATGTGATTCTTTGACAATGTGGAGCAGGGAACGGATACTTTCTGCTGTGCCGACGGAGGTTCCGCCAAACTTCATGACTTTCATATATTATTTAAATTTCAATTTTTCGCTATCTCTTTCCATGTCTTTCCGGGGTAAACACCGGGTAAAAAACCAGGGTAAACACCAGGCAAAAAAAAGCGCCTTCCCGTTTCGGGGAAGGCGCTGTCTTTTTCTATATGATCTACTCAGATCACGACATTATCCTATCCCCGCCGGTCCTGTTCCCGGTGGACATAATAATAATGGTCGTAATCGTTGCGCTACTAAGCATATTGCTAAATGTTATTAAATGATCCGGAACAAATTCATTCCTTTGAATTATTCCGGAAGCAAAAGAACACAAATTTTCACAAAATCCAAACAAAAAAGTTTTTACCTGTGATATTTGTCTTTTTCAAACAAAAATTATTAGCTTTGCGATCGGTTAAATACTAAACGATTTACCAGGGGAAGGTTACCGGCCGGGCCCTGCAACAAATGCAGTTTTGATGAAAAAGAAAATTTGGTTGTTCTTCCTGCTTTTTGCCTTTGCCGGCTCTATTGCGGTGGGACAAACTTCAAACAATCCTTCAGAAACCAACGACCCTGACAATCTGGCAAGGGAGTATTTTTCACAGATCATGGATGTAGCGGTCAGCACCACGACCAATACCAAACTCTATCAATTTGTATATGAGTGGATCGGCACTCCCTATCGTCTGGGTGGAAAAACCAAAAAAGGGATCGATTGTTCAAAATTTGCCTACGAAGTTTACGACAAGGTATTCAATACAACCCTGGGCTACAACAGCCGCAATATTTATACACAGGTCACCCCGGTCAAAAAAGAAGAGCTGAAATCCGGTGATCTGGTTTTCTTCAAGATCAGAAGCAAGAACATCACACATGTAGGTGTATATATAGGCGATGATAAATTTGCCCACGCTTCTTCCAGCCGGGGGGTCATGATCAGCAACCTGAATGAAGCCTACTGGAAAAGATATTACTTTGATGGCGGGCGCGTCCTGACTGCCGACAATGCAGAACTTCCAAAACTGGATCCGCCGCCTTCGTCAGTAACCACCAGAATATTCTAATAAGTCAAATACTTGCCTGATTGGCCCCTGTGCGGAATGATATGACGGAATCCAACAAAAAAGTTTTAATCCTCAATCAGGATCAGATCAATAATAAAATTATCCGGATTGCTTATCAGATCCTGGAGGATAATTTTGGGGAAAGCTCCATTGTTCTGGTCGGCATCGCCTCCCACGGCTACCTGATCGCCGGACGTCTCAAAAGCATTCTCGAAAAAATTTCAAAAGGTACCAAAGAAATCATCCTGATGAAGGTCACCATCAAAAAGGGGAAGAGTTCGCTGGAGGCAACCACCGACATTCCGGTGGAAGAGGTCAAAAACAAGACGCTCATACTCGTGGACGATGTACTGAGCAGTGGCCGGACCCTGGCCTACGGCATGGGGGTATTCTTCGATATTCCGCTCAAAAAAATGCGTACGGCCGTACTGATCGACCGTAGTCACCACCGTTTTCCAGTATTTAGCGACTTTTACGGGCTCAAACTTTCCACTACATTGCGGGAGCATGTGAGCGTATCCCTTGTGGGAGATGATGAGTCAGTGACCGAGGATGCCGCCTGGCTGGCCTGAAAAACCTGCCTGCTTATCGGTTAGGCCCTCTTTCCCGGCCCGGCCTTTTCAAAAAATCTGCAATTTCATACCAGGCCGGATCTGACTGTTTTTCAGATTATTGGCGGTTTTGATGCCGGTGACGGTCGCTCCTTTGTGCTTTTTGGCAATACCAGACAGGGTGTCCCCACTTTTCACAGTATAAGTGACAGATGCCGGACGACTGGCGGCCAGCAGGGTTTCCTTTCGGATCGGATGATTGGGTTCATTCAATACCGCATACAGTTGTTCATAATCCGCTGGCGCAACCTGTGGCAGGACCAACCGCATAGGGGATTCGGCAGAGCCATTGACAAAACCCATTTTATAGGCAGGATTCAGAAATTTCAGCGAAGCTTCATCCACATCAATGGCGGCCGCAATGACGGAAAAGGGAATGGGGTGCTGCACACTGATCATCTGGGTCTCCTTCCCAAAATCCGGCATTTCCAGCGGAAAGATGCCGTGCTCTTCGTGATACTCCAGCATATAGGTCATGGCAATAAATGCAGGTACATAATTCCGGGTTTCTTTCGGCAGGTACGGGCTGATCGCCCAATAATCCGGATTTTCCAGACCTGAACGCCTGATCGCTTTCAGGACGTTTCCCGGTCCGCAATTATAGGAAGCAATCGCCAGCAACCAATCTCCAAAGGTCTCATAGGACTCCAGCAGATATTTTGCGGCAGCACGACTGGCTGCAAACGGATCCTTGCGTTCATCCATATGCCGGTCCATCTGCAACCCATATACTTTGGCCGTTGCATGCATAAATTGCCAGAGTCCGGTCGCCCCTACCCTGGATACTGCATGTGGGTCCAGTGCGGACTCCACGATCGACAAATACTTGATCTCCACTGGCAACCCGGCCTCCCTGAATATCCGCTCATAAATAGGGAAATAATAGGCCCCCAGCCCCATCATCCGGGACAAATAATTGCGGTAACGGTCGGTACTGTAACGATCAATGAAACCCTGGACCTGTGGATTATAATCAAGGGGAACAGTGGTCAAAAGTTGTTTGAGTTTGCCTTCAACGGTGGGTGCCGTCAATATCGGCAGAGTGGGAAATGCCCCGACTTCATCCATCAGGGAAATGGCGCTCTCGGAAATCAGATCCAGCTTTTCATAGATTTGCTGCTGTCTTTTGATGGAATCTGTCTTAGCATCGTTTTCACTTATATCTGCATTTCCTGCAAAAGCGAAAAAAAAGGTTGATGCCAAAAAAACAGTCAGTACTAAACTATTTTTCACAGGCTTATGTTTACCGGGATCATCCTCACGGACTTGTCAATCCCAAAAATGAACAATAAAGCTATTGTTTGGAATTGTCTTCTATTTCTTCTTTTGGAATTTCTTTCTGGCCTTCCTTGAATTCACGGATTCCCCTGCCCATTCCACGCATCAATTCCGGAATTTTCCGGCCGCCAAAAAGCAATAACAAAGCAAGAACGATCAAAATGATCTCCTGCGCTCCCAAAAACAATAATGTCGAATTAAACATACTCAAAATCTTTATACTACCTCCAAACATTCCCTATCGGGCCAAAAGGCAGGTAGTTTACAAATGTAAGTATTAAATTTTATTATTTAGCAAGCCAAACTTCAGGATTTTGTTCCACCCGTACATCCATTACCTGGAAATGGACTTCTGTCAGCCCCTCCGAATCGGTAATGGCCACTCCCAGTTGTTGTCCGACCCGTACCTTATCTCCCTTTTTCACGGCCAGGGAGCGCAGGTTGCCATAAACCGTGTAAAACCGTCCATGCTTGACCACCACTACATATCCAAGCCCCTGCATCGGGATCACTACGGTGACCTCCCCATCAAAAACAGCAGTCACCGGCATATCCTGATGGGTCTGTATGCGGATACCCGGATTGTCGTACCCCACATTCTTGCCAGCGGTATGCTGTCCAAAACCCAGTGTAACAATACCGTTTTTGACCGGCCAGGGCAGTTTCCCCTTATTTTCGGCAAAATCAGCGGACAACCGGGCAGCTTCCGGTGTGGCCGCCAGCAATTCAGCATCCGTTTTCCGGACCACCGGGGTCGCCGCCTCCACTTCTTCCACGGTCTTGCCGGTACGGGCAGCTTCCAGCTTGGCGGCAGCCAGACGGGCCGCTTCTTCCCGCTTGAGCTCTTCCTCCAGCTCCCGCTTGATCGCCTGGTCAATAGCGCCCGCCAGTCTTTTCAGCTCCTGCTGACGCTTGTTGATTTCCTGCTTGAATTGGGTCTCCTGCTGAGTCAGGGCTTTCAGCACCCTGGATTCCTCACCCTGTTCTTTTGCGATCTCCGACCGTTCGGAGCGCTGCTCGCTCAACAACCGTGCATGTTCCTCGCGGCTGGCTTCCAACTGCGCTACTTTCAACTCGATTTCACGTTGGGTTTCTGCAATTTCCACCGCCTTCTGCTTACGTGAACCATTGAGCTGCTGCAAGTATTTTATCCGTTTGAACGCCTGATTAAAATCTCTGGAAGCAAAAATAAACATCATTTTGTTGTAGGCATTCCTGTTGCGGAAGGCGAAAAGCACCATGCGTTCATAGTCTTTGCGCAACTGGGCCAATTGATCCCGGAGTTCCCGGATAGCTTTGGTGTTGCTGGCAATCTGATTGTTGAGAATCCGGATCTCACTATTGATCGTTTCTATTTTCCGCTCTCTCAGCTTCAACTGAGTCGTCAGCGCATTGACCTGTTTCAATGATAATGTCTTGTCACTGGACGTCAGTTTGAGACTTTCGCTCAATTGCCGGATCTCCCTGTCAATACGCTCACGCTGTTTCTGAAGTTCGGCACTGCTCTGTGCGTTGACCTTCAGAAAGGGCAGGATCAAAAAACAAAAAATGGCTAAAAAAAACCGTGTTGCGCTCATCGTATGCGAAAGTAAGAAATCTTACAGGAAAATCAATAAATCTGCCGGTATCCTTTCGGAATTGAAAACGGCATCTCAACCTGTTCCAGTCGTTCAAGCCGGTTGTAATCCAGGGTAGAGATCAGCTTCAACCGGGGTGTCTGAAAAGAAATACTGGTTTTTGATGGAAAATCCGGATCGGAAACCGGCGGACTGTAAGCGTGCCGGACCTCAAGTACCTCACCAAAAAAATTACGGATCTGCCACAGTGTCAAATGTTGATCCTGATCAAAAACCACTTCTGCCGCTCCGGATCTGAAAAAACGACCCTGCCCGTCGGGAGAAGTAAAAAACTGCAATCCCGACAGGACCCTCAAATCCCTGAATTGACCCGACAACAGTTGTTGCAGAACCGCAAAATCCAGTTCATACCCTAGCCATTCATGGATCCGCTCAAAGGGCTGGACCATATAGGTTGATTCCAGCCGGTTGATCACCGAAATACTGTCCGGCCGGATCAGGAGCCGGCCGGCTTCCATCCCCAGCATAGCAGTCGCAGATATCCAGATGGCTTCATCCTTTTTCATCCGGACCTGAAGGGTGACTTCGTGGTTCTCCTGATGATTCAGGGTCAGGTATCCTTTGGCTCTTGCCTGAATAGCTGTGAAGTCTGCGTCCTGTGCCGTCAGCAACTGAAGGTACTGATCCCTTTCAGGAATATTCCCTGCCTTCCACTCTCTGTCACCTCCCGCATCACTTAGATGCTTTCTGGCAGAGCAGGCAGACAGCAGGGCAACCATCAGAAAAAGGGTAGCTACGAATGCTGCACGGTCCGGCCGGCGATCAGTCCACCGTCTTTTTTTCCTGTATTTTTCTGGACAGGCGTTCAAAACTTTCATCCTTTGAGTCTGTAACTTTTAATGCGTTTTTCCATTGGGTGACGGCGTCCTTGCTCTTGCCATTCCGGTACAGAATATCACCATAATGTTCCAGCAGCACCGCTGAAGGTCCGTCCAGATCATTTTTGAAGGATTTTTTTATCCAGACCAGGGCTTCCTTATATTCACCCAATTTATACAGGATCCAGGCATAGGTGTCTTCGTTGTTTGCATTATTGGGATAGAGCTCCAGTGTCAGTCCCGACATCCGTTTGGCTTCTTCCAGATTCTCATTGCGCTCTGCCAGATAATATGCATAATTGTTGAGGGAAAACGTATCCAGGCTATCAATGGCCAGCGCTTCCCTGAAAGCCACATCCGATTCGGCGTACATACCCAGGGCATGATAGACACTGCCCAGGCTCCCATAAATCTCGGTCAGAAATTGGTCGTTACTTTCTCCGGCATTGTTCAGGGCTGCTTCCAGATACGATCTGGCCTCCTCATGCTTTTTCTCCATCGTAAAAGCATTTCCCGTATAGAATAGCAGATTGGGATCATTTGGAAATAGATTGATCGCCCTGCGGCCGGTTTGCTGGGCCTCTTTCCAGTCGCTGCGCATAAAGGAAAGATAGATCAATTGCTGCCAGATGGTCGGAATGTACCGGTTGATCTCCAGGGCTTTCAAATAAGAAACCCGGGCTTCATCAAGCTCGCCGTATTGTCCATAAATATCACCCCGTACCGCAAACGACCGCGGATCTGTCGGATAATCATCCACAAAGCGATCGGCCAGTGAAAGAATGTCCTTCCGGGAATAAACGGATTCCTCTGCACACCTGTAAAGCAAGCCGGATTTGTAATCAAGATCCAGTTGATCACTGCCGAATCCCACTGACAGTGACTCAAACGCCCCTGCGGTTTTGCCCTGTGAGCTCAGCACATCGGCCTTACCGATCAGCAATAATGCCTCATCCGGAAAAGTGCTCAGGCCCCTTTCCACGACTTCCATCGCTTTGACAGACTGATTTTCTGCCAGATAGAGTTCTCCAAGCATCACATAGCCTATACTTTTATCCGTTCCTTTTGCCAGCAGGTCTTCCAGCTCCGCAATCGCCTTTGCCGGCTCATCCATCATCCTGTAAACGGTGGCCCGGGCCGTATAAACCTGATCATCCTTACCCAGGGCCTGTATCAATTGATCGTATTGATGCAGTGATTCCTCAAAATTGCCCAGATAAGCCAGGATAAAGCCCCGGTCCAGATAATGCTGTCTTTCTCCGGGCTGCAGGCGGATCAGGTCGGTCAGTGTCTCGGCGGCCCCGTTCAGATCCCCGCCCTGATGCTGTATTTGCAATAAAAACTGCCAATAGTCAACCACTTCTCCATTCTCCGCAATGGCCGCCTGTATCAATTGATATGCAGTCAGCAGATCCTGCTGTTCAAAACTGAGCTGCGCCTGCCTGTACAAAGAGTCGGATTTCAATGCCGGAGAGCCGGATTTCAAAACGGAAGAATCCATGCTCTGTGCGTTTCCATGTTGTCCTGCGAACAGAAAAGAACAGACAAGCAACAGTAAATAACTCTTCTTCATCATCTTTATTTATATAATGCGCAAAAATTATTAAAATCTTAAAATCATCGAAATCCCTGATCGGAATACAGCAGAATTCGTTCCAAAAGGCGGGTAAGATAGGAATTAATAATAAGATATGAATTTAAAATCCATTTTGAATTCTATAAAAAAATATTGTACCTTTGCAGTCCCCAAATATAAGGGGGAGGAATTTATTAATTTATATAATCAAAACAAAGCAAGTGAATACGTTAAGTTACAAAACTGTCTCTGCCAACAAAAACACCGTCAATAAACAGTGGATTGTTGTTGACGCTGAAGGAGAGATTTTGGGGCGCTTGTCTTCCGAGATCGCGAAAGTGATCCGTGGAAAACACAAGCCATCGTTTACCCCACACGTAGACTGCGGCGATAACGTGATCGTCATCAACGCAGACAAAGTTAGGTTGACCGGTAAAAAACTGGGAGACAAGGAATACGTTCGTTATACCGGTTATCCGGGAGGACAGCGTTTTATTTCTCCCAAGGAATTGTTGGCCAAATTCCCGGAACGCATCATCGAGAAAGCCGTCCGTGGTATGTTGCCAAAAAACCGTCTGGGTCGTGCGCTGTATGGCAATCTGTATGTGTATGCCGGAAGTGAGCACCCACACGCAGCACAAAATCCAAAAACCGTTAAATTCTAAGGAGAAAGAATATGTCAATAACTAACACTTCAGGAAGAAGGAAAACAGCAGTTGCCCGTATCTACTTATCAGCAGGTAGCGGCAACATTACCGTAAACGGTAAAGACTATAAAGAGTATTTTCCAACATTGCCATTGCAATACATTGTGACCCAAAGCACGGAAGTAGCCGGAGCAGCAGGTAATTACGATGTAAAAGTTAACGTAGCGGGTGGTGGAGTGAAAGGTCAGGCGGAAGCTGTAAGGCTTGCGATTGCGAAAGCACTCATCGAACTGGACCCGGAAGTTAAACCTGCATTGCGCGCAAAAGGACTGGTAACCCGTGACGACCGTATGGTTGAGCGTAAGAAACCAGGACGCCGCAAAGCCCGTAGGAAATTTCAATTCAGCAAACGTTAATTTTATTTGGAGGAACAAACAATGGCAAGAACAACATATCAGGATTTACTGGATGCAGGTGTACACTTCGGTCACCTTACCCGCAAGTGGGATCCAAAGATGGCAAAGTACATCTTCATGGAACGCAATGGCATCCACATCATTGACTTGAACAAAACATTGACCAAGGTGGAAGAAGCTGCCTCGGCCATCAAACAAATTGTAAAATCAGGTCGTAAAGTATTATTTGTAGCAACAAAAAAACAAGCGAAAGAGCTCGTCGCCCAGCATGCACAGGCAGTGAATATGCCTTTTGTAACCGAAAGGTGGCTGGGAGGTATGCTGACCAACTTTGCAACGGTCCGCAAATCGATCAAAAAGATGTCCAACATCGATAAGATGACCAAGGACGGCACATACGATGTATTGTCAAAGAAAGAAAAGTTGATGATCCAGCGTGAGCGTGTCAAACTGGAAACTTTGTTGGGTGGTATTGCCGATCTGAACCGGTTGCCGGCCGCATTGTTTATCGTCGATGTCAAAAAAGAGCACATTGCGGTAAGTGAAGCCCAGAAATTGAATATTCCGACCTTTGCGATGGTGGATACCAACTCGGATCCGGACAACATCGATTTCCCGATCCCGGCAAACGATGATGCGAGCAAATCAATCGATCTGATCTGCAACGTGATCGTAAAAGCAATTCAGGAAGGTCTGGAAGAGCGCAAACGCGACAAAGAAGACGAAGCAGAGAAGGAAGCAGCAGCAGCAAAGGCAAAGATCGACAACGGACAGGCTGAAGAGGCCGGTGAAAAAGAAAGCACCGAGCAGGCTGGTGGCAAACGTCCCCGCAAAGCAAAAGCTGAGGCAGAAAATGTCTCTGCGGAAGCAACTGAGGCTAAAGACGGAGAATAATTTTTAAGAAACCGGATGGTTAACAGGAGGTTTCGGAAAGATTACTTTTCCGCAAACTCCGGGGCTATCCGGTTTTTTTTATCGAATTTCGCATTATTTATTTATTCAATATAAAAAGGAAGAAACATGTCAAGTGTACAAATTTCGGCATCAGATGTCAATAAATTGCGCCAGGCAACCGGTGCAGGTATGATGGATTGCAAAAAAGCCCTGGTGGAAGCCAATGGTGACTTTGAAGCGGCTGTTGATTATTTGAGAAAGAAGGGTGCCAAAGTGGCCGCAGGCCGTCAGGACCGCGAATCCAACGAAGGGGTAGTCATTGCAAAAACCACTGCTGATGGCAAAAAAGGCGTGGTAATCGAATTGAATTGCGAGACTGATTTCGTAGCAAAAAATGCAGATTTCATCGCTTTTGGTGAGAGCATAGCCGATGCTGCGATCGCACAGGCTCCGGCTTCACTGGAAGCCCTGATCGATTCACAGATCGGTGGAACCAGGATCGCCGATCTTTTATTGGATCAAACCGGCAAAATCGGTGAGAAAATCACTGTATCCAAATACGAAACTGTTGAAGCAGAGCAAGTAGTGGCCTATATCCACGGGAATTATCGTTTGGGTGTGCTGGTTGGATTCAACCAGGCATCAGATGTGGTTGCAGAAGCTGGAAAAGACGTAGCCATGCAAATTGCGGCAATGAATCCCATCGCAGTCGATAAAGACGGCGTGGACTCAAAAACAATCGAGCGTGAGCTGGAGATTGCCAAAGAGCAGATCCGTTTGGAAGGCAAGCCAGAGGAGATGGTTGAAAAAATCGCTCAGGGCAAGCTGAACAAATTCTACAAGGACAGCACCCTGCTGAACCAGGAATTCGTGAAAGATTCTTCCAAAAACATTGCTCAATTCCTGAACGGTGTGTCCAAAGATCTGACCGTGACCGAATTCAAGCGGGTTCAATTGGGCGGGTAAGCGCAAGCAAGCACCAGGCCCGGCGGCAGGCGAGTGGCGGGCGAGTTCGTCTCCCGTACCCAATTTGTCCGCCCACAGATACAGCCCCCATCCAAACGTTATTTAACGGTCGGATGGGGGTTTTTCTTTTGGTGGATGAAAAGTCCAAAGCCTAAAAGTAAAATATCAAGGAGAGACGCCCCTAAAAATCCCCATCCGAGCCGGGAGAAAATTCCGTAAGGAAATCCGGTTCGTGCTTCACAGCATAAAGCAATGCTGTTTTCACAAAATCATTCAAACTGACACGCTGCTGAGCGGCAAGAATGGCTGCTTTTTTGTGTAATCCGGCAGGTACCCGCACATTAAATGCTCCTTTAAAAGTTTTGTCGGGCGACTTGCCGGCAGCTTTACAAGCTTCTAGATAATCTTCGATTGCTTCCTGAAACGCAGCTCTCAACTCTGACACGGAAGACCCTTCAAATATGACCAGATCATTGATGGCAATGACTTTTCCAAAGAAAATGTCATCTTCGCTACTATAATGTATCGTAGCTATATAATCCTTATATTTCAATGTGTCAATCATTTTAATTTTCCTTTCTCTTTTAAATGTTCCAATATCTGTGCAATGACATAGGTTTTGACAATAGACCTGGGGTGAGGCTTATGCAAACTGATGATCACTTGATCTGTATCGCAAAATTTTCTCCTCGAACCACCTGTTTTGCCAGTTGGTATTTCCACATAACCATAATAACCGAGTATGGACACCAATTCATCCCATGTCAGATCTTTGGGCTTCGCAAGAAATCTGGCTATCAGTTTTTCAAGTTTGCTCATTTTTGTAACTATATTTCAGTTACAAATTTAAGATCAATTAATGAAAGTTTCTAATATTTTTAAGATTTAATCATAATTAATTGATAATCAGAAGGAAAAATAAAATATTCTCTGAAATTAACTTCTTCTTCAAAAAAATAGTCCAAAAAAAAGCGACCCGAAAAGTCGCTTTGCTTGTTGTTTGTAGCGGAGACGGGAGTTGAACCCGTGACCTCAGGGTTATGAATCCTGCGCTCTAACCATCTGAGCTACCCCGCCGAAAAATTGTTTGCAAATATACTTTATTTTTCCTTTCTTTAAAAAAAAAGTTTTAACATTGTCGGCATGCTTTCCGGGGTAGAGCATTCCATACCATAACAGGCGTACATGGCAGAAAAAATTAAATTCACACTGGAATACGAGGTAAAGTCCTCGCCAAAAATTCTCTATTCTTATTTGGTCGAACCCAATGGTCTGGCACAGTGGTTTGCCGACAGCGTACACCAAAGGGAGACGATTTATGAATTTGAATGGGACGATGAAGTCCATATTGCCAAACTGATCAGCGCCAGGGAAAACAAATCGGTCAAATATAAATGGCTGGACGATGAGCCTTATTATTTTGAAATGGAAATCGTCCAGGACGAATTGACCAATGACGTGGCATTATCGATCACCGATTACGCCAGGGCCGAAAATCTGGACGACCGGAAATTGATCTGGGACAACCAGATCGAGTACCTGCAAAGTGTGATCGGTGCCTGAAAAATTGCGATAACGAGCGGAATACCCCAGCATTTTACCCATCAGTAAATTACGGATGAAAAAGATCCATGTCCTTATATTAAAAGCATTCATCAAACCCTTTCTTGTCACTTTTTTCATTGTGATGTTTGTGTTGCTGATGCTTTTTCTGTTCAAGTATGTCGATGACCTGATCGGAAAGGGCTTTGAATGGTACGTTATCCTCGAACTGCTGGGTTATCAGGCATTGGTCCAGATATCCATGGCAATGCCGCTTTCCATGTTGCTTTCGGCTATCATGACCTTTGGAAATCTGGGAGAAAGCTATGAGTTGGTCGCTATCAAAGCAGCCGGTATCTCGGTCCGGAAAGCAATGATGCCCCTGCTGATCCTGGTGGCTATGTTCGGGGGCGGGGCATTCCTGTTCAGTGATTACATCCTGCCGATTGCCAATCTCAAAATGGGCTCTTTATTGTATGATGTCCGGACCAAACCCGCGGATTTTCTGATCAAACCGGGGGTGTTCAACAATACCATCCCCGGCTATTCCATCAGGGCAAAGGAAAAGAGCAAGGACGGGAAGATCCTTTATGATTTGATGATCTATGATCATAAATCAAGTAATACGGCCAACATTGTGATTCTGGCTGAAGAAGGTTACGTCTATAACTCCATGGATAATAATTATATGATTATTAAACTAAAAAATGGAGTCCGGTACGAAGAGGGCCGCAGTAAAAATGCCGTAACCTATGATCCGAGGCAAGAATTCACCCGCTTTTACTTTGAGGAGACGGAAATGAAATTCAATATGGAAGTATTCCAGATGAAAAGGACGGATGAAAATCTGTTCAAAAGTCACCATTCCATGCTCAATCTCAAACAATTGAAGTACTATACTGATTCCAACACCCATGAACTGGACAGTATGAGAGCAACGGTGTTCAGGGATATCAAACCTTATTATTATTTTTTGTCGAATTATTACAGACCCAAAGATTCGACTGTGCGGGCGGATCCCCTCCCCTATAATGGGGATCTGACGGCGCTTATTCTAAATGAAAAGAAAAGCGATGCGCTTTACATGGCGCAAAGTCAGGCTTCCTATATTCTGAATACCGTCAGTTCAAAGGCCGCTGAAGAAAAACTACTCCAGGACAAGAATATCCGCTACAACATTGAATGGCAACGTAAATTTACATTGGCCGTTTCCTGTATTTTACTTTTTGCCATCGGGGCTCCGCTTGGGGCCATCATCCGGAAAGGAGGATTGGGCCTGCCGGTGGTCATGGCCATTATCTTTTTCCTGATCTATTATATTATCTCCACCATGAGTGAGAAATGGGCCAGGGAGGGGGATATGGACGTAGGGGTCGGAATGTGGCTCTCCATTATCGTATTGACCCCGCTGGCTGTATTCCTTACCTACAAATCCACGACGGATTCTGCCCTTTTTGATTTCGAGCAGTACCGGATGAGAATTGAAAAAATAAAGCAACAGATTATTGTGCTTTTCGGAAAATCAAAATCATCATCTTAGGTCCAATATATTCCTTATCTTGCTTACTTATGTGTAAATTTGCAAAAACATAGTGTGGAGCAATCATGGAAATAAAACTGAATACGATTGAGGAAGCAATCGCTGATATAAAAAATGGAAAAATCATCATTGTGGTTGATGATGAAGATCGGGAAAATGAGGGTGATTTTGTGACGGCTGCACGCAATGTGACTCCTGAAGTGATCAATTTTATGGTCACGCACGGTAGGGGGCTCGTCTGTGCGCCTTTGACCGAAGCACGCTGCGAAGAATTGGATCTGGGCCTGATGGTCGGTCACAATACAGCAGTTTATGAAACCAATTTTACGGTTTCCATTGATTTAAAAGGTCAAGGTACCACCACGGGTATATCTGCTTCAGATCGTTCCAAAACGATACAGGCACTCATTGATCCGGCCATCACTCCGGAAGATTTTGGCCGGCCGGGACATATTTTTCCCCTGATCGCAAAAAATGGAGGTGTGCTGCGCAGGGCCGGGCATACGGAGGCAGCGGTGGATCTGGCCCGTCTGGCAGGCTTCGAGCCAGCCGGTGTACTGGTTGAGATCCTCAAGGATGATGGTGAAATGGCACGTTTACCAGACCTGATGGAAGTGGCCGCAAAGTTTGACCTGAAAATAATCTCAATCGAAGACCTGATCGAATACAGATTGGAAAAAGATTCGTTGATACAGCGTGAGGTATCTGTCAAAATGCCGACCGAATGGGGTATTTTCACCCTGACCGCCTATACCCAGAAGCTCACCGGAGAACAGCACATCGCCCTGCACAAAGGGGAATGGGGTCCGGATGAGCCGATCCTGGTCCGGGTGCACAGTTCCTGCGTGACCGGTGATATTTTCGGATCCTGCCGCTGTGATTGTGGCCCTCAGCTCCACAAGGCCATGCAAATGATCGAACAGGAAGGAAAAGGAGTGATCGTGTATATGAACCAGGAAGGAAGGGGTATTGGCCTGGTCAATAAACTACATGCGTATAACCTGCAGGAACAGGGGGTGGATACCGTCGATGCCAATCTCCAGTTGGGTTTCAAAGCGGACCACCGGGATTATGGGATCGGCGCCCAGATCCTCCGGGATCTCAAAGTCGGTCAGATGCGGTTGATGAGCAATAACCCCACGAAACGGGCCGGTCTCATCGGTTACGGATTAAAGATTGTGGAAACAGTGCCGATCGAGATCCAACCCAATGAATACAATGTAAGCTATCTTAGGACCAAAAGGGACAAGATGGGTCACACCATTTTGAGGGAAGAATGATAGTTTTTGGTGTATAAGGCGTCTTTATAGAAATTATTTTTATTTTAATGTAATTTTAATTTTCTATTGTAAAATTTTATTCGTATCTTTACCATTAATAAGAAATACTAAGTTTTGTAAAATATTTTTGCAAAAATTTTTAGTATTTTGGATTTAATTGCTATTTTTGACCCATAAAACTAAAAATATGAGCAATCAGGAGAAATTGAAAGCACTGCAGCTTACGCTGGATAAACTGGAAAAATCGTACGGCAAGGGGGCTGTCATGAAATTAGGGGACGCAGCGGTCGAACCCATAGATGCCATTTCGACCGGTTCCCTCGGACTGGACATTGCCTTGGGTATCGGCGGGGTTCCCAAAGGCAGGGTGATCGAGATCTATGGTCCTGAATCCTCGGGAAAAACAACACTGGCTACCCATATCATTGCCGAAGCCCAGAAGAGCGGGGGCATTGCCGCCTTCATCGATGCGGAACACGCATTCGATAAATATTATGCCAAAAAACTGGGGGTGGATATAGAAAACCTGCTGATCGCCCAGCCGGACAATGGTGAACAGGCACTGGAAATAGCGGATAACCTGATCAGGTCAGGTGCAATTGATGTGATCGTGATCGACTCGGTGGCCGCTCTGGTGCCAAAAGGAGAGATCGAGGGCGAAATGGGGGATTCCAAAATGGGTCTCCAGGCCCGGCTGATGAGCCAGGCCCTGCGTAAACTGACAGGCACGATTTCAAAAACCAATTGCTGCTGCATTTTCATCAATCAGTTGCGTGAAAAAATCGGAGTCATGTTTGGTAACCCGGAAACAACCACCGGCGGTAATGCATTGAAATTCTACGCATCGGTAAGGTTGGACATCCGCCGGATCGCCCAGATCAAGGATGCGGACGAAGTATCCGGAAACCGGGTCAAGGTAAAAATTGTCAAAAACAAGGTAGCTCCTCCCTTCCGTATAGCCGAATTCGACATCATGTTTGGTGAAGGAATCTCCAAGGTGGGTGAGATCATCGATCTGGGAGTAGAATTCAATATCATTAAAAAATCCGGTTCCTGGTTCAGTTATGGCGACACCAAGTTGGGACAGGGCCGTGACGCGGTCAAAACACTCTTGCTGGACAATCCGGATCTCATGGATGAATTGGAGACCCGGATCAAGGAAGAAGTGACAGGAGAACATCTGGAGAAATAGTCGTCTGATTTCGTCAGATCCAGTCCCCCGGTATTGTATTAAATCCGATACAATATCGGGGGATTTCAGATTATGCCTATTATTGTATTATTGTGGGATGTCTGTGGGCATACCACTTATTTGAAAAACGTATTTCGGGGAAATAATGTATGTGCGGGAAGTCATTTAGGATTCTGATAGCTTATGTACAGGTGGTGCTACTGATCGGTATTATCGGTAGTGGCACCCTGTTTATGCACAAGCATACCACATCCTCAGGGCAGATCATTGTTCACACACACCCCTATAACCTCAAAACCGATCCGGACGGGACTAAGCATAAACATACAGATAATGAGATTCATTTTCTGGATGTTGTGTTTAACGGGTCCTACCTGCAAACCGATGGCTTGGTATTTGACGCCGCAACATGGGGAAAACCCCTTGTGCTGCAATCCATCGCATTGGTCCCCGGAGTCACTCAAGACTGCGATCAGCATTTCTATCTGAGGGGTCCTCCCCAGTTTGTCTGATTTTTTCAGGCTCCGGCCCTCATCATTGAGGGGCTCCGCCTATGTATTTAGACAAAATTACATCCAGAGACAATTCAGTCGCTTGCCGGCTGTTTTCGTGGATGGGAACATGCAATCCTTACTCTTAATATTTTATGAAATTACTGAAACTAAATTTTTCTGCTTTCCTGGCGATCGCACTGTTGTTCAATATCAATCAGACGATGGCACAAGGTTCCGGAACCATATCCGGCTCGATCACCACCAAAAACAAAATCGCAATCAGCGGAGCCACTGTTACACTGGAGCGCACGTCTTTCGGCGCAGTCACAGACGACTCAGGCGTGTTTGTTCTCTCCAATATTCCGGAAGGGAAATATACCCTATCGGTCAGAGCGGTAGGCTTTCAGCCCAACACATGGAATATCAATCTCAAGGCGGGGGAAACGCTGACGATCGATGAATTTTTACTTGAGGACAACCTCAATCTGAACGAAGTGGTCGTAAGCGCTACCCGATACGGGGTCATCCGCAAGGAGGCAGCGGTGATCGTCAACGTGGTCAGTAACAAAATATTCAATGCGACCCAATCGGTTGCCATGTCGGAATCCCTGAATTTCCAACCCGGTGTACGGGTGGAAACCAATTGCCAGAACTGCGGATTCTCCCAGGTACGTCTCAACGGACTCGAAGGTGGATATTCGCAGATACTGATCAATAGCAGGTCCGTTTTCAGCGCCCTGAACAGTGTTTATGGTCTGGATCAGATCCCAACCAGCATGATCGATCGCATTGAAGTGGTCAGAAGCGGCGGATCGGCTCTGTATGGCTCGAACGCAATTGCGGGCACCATCAATGTCATTACCAGAGAACCGGTAGAGAATAATTGGCAAGTTGCCACCAGTAATGCCCTGATCGATGGAAAAAAATGGGACAATACTGTCGATTTCAATGCATCCATTGTGGAAGAGGACCTCATGAGTGGGGTGACCTTTTATGGGATGAACCGTGTCAGGCAGGCTTACGATGCCAACGGGGATGGATTTACGGAGATGACCAAATTGCACAACACTACCTTTGGTGCCAAAGCGTTTTACAGACCAACTGAATATAATAATATCACGATGGACCTGAGTGCTATCAATGAGTTCAGAAGAGGTGGTGACCGCCTGGATCTGGCGCCTCATTTTACCGATATCACCGAGCAACTGGATCACAAAACGTTTATGGGTGGCCTCACCTACGATCAGTATAGCAGGGATTATAAACATAAAGTCTCTTTATATGGTTCGGCTCAGGGCACAAAAAGAGAGAGTTATTATGGTGGACTGGTTGGCAGCACGGACCCCAGGGACAGCGTCATGGCAGCGAATGCCTATGGCAATACCACTGATTATGCTTTAGTAACCGGCGCACAATATACCCGGTCCTTTGAAAATGATGTGTTCACCACCGGCTTTGAACATCAACACAACAATACCATTGATAAAATTGAAGGTTATAACCGCACTGTTGATCAGCAGTCGAACAGCGCCGGCGCCTATGCCCAGTACGAATGGAAGCCGGTCAAGGCTTTTACTGCGCTGATCGGAGCCCGGTACGATTATGTAAAAATTGATGGGCGGTACAGCCTGAAGAATCTTAACAGGAGCTCAAAGGTCAGTACGGGATCATTCAGCCCCCGCCTGACCATCCTGTATAATCTAACAGACGAGCTGCAATTCAGGGGGGGGTATGCACGGGGATTCCGGGCACCACAGGCCTTCAACGAGGACATGCACGTATCTTCGGTGGGTGGTGAACAGGTATTCGTCCTGCTTTCCGATAACCTGAAAACAGAGTATGCCAATGCCTATACTGGTTCTTTCAATTATACAACCAACTTTGGCAATACCCAGTTCAATGCACTCGTTGAAGGTTTTTTCACCGATCTGCTCAATCCCTTCACCACCGTCCGTACCAATGAACTGGAAGGAGTGATCCTGGATGAAATGAGAAATGGGGAGGGTGCCTATGTGGCCGGAAGCAATATTGAGTTGAGCATTGCTCCTTCCGCATTCTGGAGTCTCCAGGCCGGAGGTACCATTCAGCGTTCCAGATACAGGGTGGCACAGCAAATCATAGAGGCAGATGAAGCGAATAATCTGCCGGGAATTTCAGTGGACCGGTTTGTCCGGACACCGGATATGTATGGCTACCTGAACAGCAATTGGAAGGCAACCGATCTGCTTTCTATTGATGTGACCGGAGTTTATACCGGGTCCATGCTGGTGCCGCATCAGGTAAACCGGCAACTGATCAATTCCAGGCAATTTGCAGAAATCAATATGCGGGTCGGTTACATGTTCAAGATCAGGGACCATTTCAATATCGAAGCGAATGTCGGTGTACAGAATATGCTAAATAGTTATCAGTCCGATTTTGATCGGGGTGCGGAAAGGGATTCAGATTATGTTTATGGACCATCCAGACCCCGCACTTTTGTTTTTGGTCTGAAAATTGGGCATTTCCATAATTAATCGAATGTAAATCCGGGATAAGGGGGAAAAGTAAAGTGCTTTCTTATCCCGGATTTTGATAAAAAATATACTGATGAAACAACTGATCACCCTGTTTATCCTGACCGTCCTCTACTGCCAGGCGGGCCTGGCACAGGAAAGAGAAAAGATCAATTGGATCTCTTTTGAACAATTATCGGATTCACTGGATAGCAATCCAAAAAGTGTGCTGATCAATTTTCATACAGAATGGTGTGCCTATTGCCGCAAAATGCACCGGGAAGTATTTACAGATCCGGAAATAGTCCGCATAGTCAATGAGAATTATTATGCCGTCCACTTTGATGCGGAATCAAGGGACACCGTAATATTTGATGGACAGGTATTCCTGAACAAAGAATATTCAGGTAGAAAAAAAGGGTTACATGAACTTGCCAGACTCTTTGGCGACAGGAAAGGAAAAGTGACCGTACCGGTTACCATATTTCTGGATGAGGAATTCAAAGTCAGGTCCAGGCACTTTGAGTATCTGAGTAGGAAAAAATTAAAAGAACTACTACAACAGA
This sequence comes from Parapedobacter defluvii, assembly GCA_040392005.1. Taxonomy (GTDB): domain Bacteria; phylum Bacteroidota; class Bacteroidia; order Sphingobacteriales; family Sphingobacteriaceae; genus DASRQK01. The sequence continues at coordinate 51,098 of JBEBWT010000005.1, read as the reverse complement.
ATCAGTGACTATTTGATGTTAAAAACTGTTAATACCGGAATAAATTCAAATATTTGAATAACTTTGCAAAATTGAAATCAAGAATAAAACTATGAAGAAGTTAGGAATTATTGTGCTGTCCCTGTTTACATTGGTAGCTGCCGGATGTATAAAAGATATAGAGCCTTTCGATTTTGAGGCACAGTTGGAAATTGAAAAACCAATCATTGCGGAGTATGTTGCAGCGAACCTTCCGGATGCGAACTATGATGAGCGTACCTCTATTTGGTATGAGATAGTGGAGGCGGGTGACCCGGATTCGTACGTTTATCAATTGGATGTATCAACCGGACTGGTCGTATCACCTACCGTCAGTGTTAATTATACGGGTAAACTATTGAGTGGAGAAGTCTTTGACTCAAACAATAGTCTTTCAGGAGCGGAGTTTAACCTTGGATCGCTGGTAACCGCATGGCATTCCGCTTTCCTTCCAAAAATGATCAGTGGCAAGGAAACAATCGGACTCACTGAATTGGGATTGAAAAAGGGATCGGTTATTAGGATCGTGACTCCCTCCTATTATGCATACCAGAACAATGCATACGGAGTGATCCCTGCGAACTCTCCGTTGTATTTCGAAATCAAAGTACTGAATATCAAATAATAGCATTGATGAGAAAATCCCCGGTTTACCTTGTACTGTTTTCAATGGCCTTATTGCTTGGCTTTGGTTCCTGTGAAAAAAAAGTATATCAGACCATTGAAGAGCTGGACAATGAAAATATCAATGCCTATATTATCAAAAATAACCTGACGGTTCAACAATATAAGAATACGGATCTCTATTATCAGGTCATTCAGCAGGGTACTGGAGCAGAAATCCGGTTTGACAAATCATACCCAATGATTTTTACGATCAGGAGTCTGGATGGGGTATATAATGCCAGCGATACGTTATCGGCTTCCAATCGTTACCTGGATTTTATGGGCTACTTCCCCTTTGGATCGTCAGCGGCCGGAACACCCAATTCACCGGTGGAGCGTCAGGATGATCTGAAATATGTAGTCAGGGATGTTTTGCAGCAGACCAATGGACAAATCCGGATTATTGTTCCTTCCCGATTGACAGGATGGGGCAGGGCCGGGAGCCGGACGCTGGGAATCCCTCCAAATGCCTCCCTTGACTATCTGATCTCCGTCTATGATGACCTGGATGATTACGAAGATAGAGTCATTCGTGCTTCCATCGCAAAGGCAGGCTTTTCAGTCGATGATTTTGAAAAAACAAGCGACAATATCTATTACCGGATTATTGAAGCAGGTACCGGAAGCACGATCACGGCCAACAGTACAGTGACCGCTAAATATACGCTGAAAGATCCTGCAGGCAATCAATTGGAAACCAATACGGATGGAGTGGAATTGAACCTCGGAGGAGGCACCATTTCCGCCTGGACCAAGATCATTCCTTTGATCAGGGTCGGTGGAAAAATCCGATTCATGACACCCAGCAAGTATGCATACGGCCCCTCAGGAAATGAAAACATAGCGCCCTTCATTTCACTGGATTTCGAAGTCGAAATTGTAGAATAAGCCTTTCATATATTAAACCTTGTCTCTCTGTTGTTGTCTTAGCAATAAAGGGACACTTATTGGTTGTGTTCCGGAATCAGAGGAATCACGTACTTAACAAATTCAGCGTATGAAAAAGATTTTAGCCACTATGATTGGAATGGTCGCTCTCCTGACCCTTTCCTCCTGTGAGAAAACAAACATCATTGAAAATTTTTATCCCAATCCGAATAGGTCCTTTGTTTATACCATTTTCTCAAATCAATGGACAGACAATGGCTATCGGATCTTCCATACACTGAACCTGCCGGAATTGACAAATTATTACATCAAACAGGGTGGCGTGAGTGTGGCGATGAGTTTTGACAATGAGCAGAGTTATGATATTCTGCCCGCCACATTTGATGGTGTCGCTTATTCGGTCAGGTATTCACTCGGAAAAGTCACCATTTATGCCGAAGATCCACTGATTGACCAGAGTATCCTGGTTCCAATACCGGATAAGGTGATGGTCAAGATTATTCTTTCGGAAACCGATTATATCGAGTAGTATGAATTTGTTTTTTCAGGTCTAGTCTCCCTCCCTGCGGTCGGGAGCCAAAGGCCCTGAAAAAACAAATTCATACCTGGAGGTTTTTTGGAGATGATCACACATCAATCCTTAGTGACCGGAGCCAAAGGCCCTGAAAAAACAAATAAAAATTTGGGAGCTACTTCGGGATAATCCTTTATCCCACTGAAGTTTAAAAAAATAAACTCCGGTATTTAGGATTTCAGAGCCTTTGGCCCTGACCGCAGGGAGAGGGACTAGATCTGAAATCCTAAATACCGGAGTTTGGCTTTTGAAAATTCTTATTTCTTTGAGATCATCTCATCAATCACCGCCTGACTGACCCCTGTAAATGAGAATCCTCCGTCATGGAACAGATTCTGCATGGTCACCTTACGGGTCAGATCCGAGAACATTGAAACGGTATAATCTGCACATTCATCTGCAGTCGCATTACCCAGTGGGGACATCTTATCGGCATAGTGGATAAAGCCATCAAAGCCTTTGACTCCGGATCCGGCAGTCGTCAGGGTAGGTGACTGGCTGATGGTATTGATCCGCACATTTTTGCGCACACCGTACTGATATCCGAAATTGCGTGCAATACTTTCCAGCAGGGATTTGGCATCGGCCATATCATTGTAATCCGGGAAAACCCGCTGAGCAGCAATATAGGTCAATGCGACCACAGAGCCCCACTCATTGATGGCATCCTTCTTCAATGCCGCTGCCAGAACCCTGTGCAGACTGATGGAAGAAATATCAAATGCCTTGTGCATATAATCGTAATTGTTCTCCGTATAATGGATACCCTTGCGCACATTGATACTCATCCCGATGGAGTGCAGTATAAAATCCACCCCACCTCCAAAATGTTCCATCGTCTGGTCAAAGAGGTTATTTATATCTTCCTCACTGGTGACATCGGCAGGGATTACGGGCGCATTACACTCCTCGGCCAATTGGTTGATGGTACCCATGCGGAGAGCCACCGGTGCATTTGTCAAAACGATTTCTGCTCCTTCCGCCACACAACGCTGGGCTGTTTTCCAGGCAATCGATTTTTCATCCAATGCCCCGAAAATAATTCCTTTCTTTCCTTTTAATAGGTTGTAAGCCATAATCAGTAGTTTTATTTAGTTAAAAATTTCCAATGTCGGATATGGTGTAAAGGTAAGACTTTTGTATGAAATAAAACGACAGCAAATTTATATCCGGACCAGCCGATCCGCTATCTTATCCTCCAGCCCCTTCCAAAAGCGCTTTGGCATGTTCAATGGCTGCTGCACCCGGTTCTGCACCGCTCAGCATCTGGGCTACTTCAAAAACACGTCCGTTTTCATCCAGCAATTCCATGCGGGTACTGGTCCGGCCGGCTTCTTCTGCTTTATATACCCGGTAATGTACCTTGCCCCTGGACGCAATCTGCGGCAGATGACTGATGGCAATAACCTGCATGCTTTCCCCCAACTGGGCCAGAATGGCACCTACCCGCAGGGCCACTTCACCGGAAATTCCGGTGTCGATCTCATCAAATATGATGGTGGGCAAGGCAGTATGTCCGGCTGTCAATGCCTTAATGGCCAGCATAAGCCGGGATAACTCTCCTCCCGAAGCCACCTTCCCCACCGGTTGGGGTGCCTGTCCCTTATTGGAGGAAAACAGGAATACGATGCCGTCTCCCCCATCCACGCGATAAGCCTCTGCGGATAGCGGATCCAGACGGATCTCCAACTGACTTCCCGGCATCCCGACTTTGTCCAGCAGATCCAGGGTCTTTTCCTGCACCCGGGGAATCGCCCGCCGACGGCCTTCCCGGAGATTTTCAGCAAGCTCATCAAGCTGAACCAGCAGAACCTCACAGGACTTTTGCAACGCTTCAATCAATTCTTCGTCCCGGGAACTGGCGGTCAGTTCTGCCTCCAGTTCCTGAAGGCGGCTGACCAGCCCATCTGGATCAGACAGGCGGTGCTTTTGCTGCAAGGCATACAGAGTGCTCAAGCGTTCCTGTACGAATTGCAGACGTTCTCCATCGATCAGTACGGCATCCGCCTGCCCTTCCAGTTCGTCCCCCAGATCCTTCAGTTCGATCATACAGGAACGGAGACGTTCCTCCTGTGGCTGCAAAGCGGGCATGTGACGACTGGCCTTTCCCAGCATTTGCAGGGAGTCTCGCAACAGCAACTCCGTATTGATCTCTCCTTCCCTCAATGCCTGGACTGCTCCGCCCAGATTGGCTTTGATTTCCTCGGCATGTTCCAGTTGATCCAGTTCCTGCTCCAGTTCGGCAGCTTCTCCCCTGACGGGTTTCGCAGCTTGCAACTCATCAAAAAGAAACTGCTTATAATCCGCTTCCGAAGCCTGCTGCCCGGCAAGTGCTTTCTTTTTTTCCAGTTCAGCTTTGGTACTGCGATATTGCTGGATCAGGGTCGAAAATTGCTTTCTCAAAGGCAATTGACCTGCCACGCTATCCAGCACCATGAGCTGAAAATCCGCATCAGCTACCTGCAAGGTCGCATGCTGGGAATGTATATCGATCAGCCTTTCGCTGAATGCCTTGAGTATTTGCAGATTGACGGGGGTATCATTGATAAAGGCCCTGGATTTGCCATCGGCCCCAAATTCACGCCGCAGAATGGTTTCCTGCTCAAAGTCCAGATCATGCGCTTCAAAAAAATCCGCAAGCTGATAGGCCGACACATCAAAAAAGCCTTCGATCACACATTTCCGGCCTTCATCAAACAGAAACCGGTTCTCCGCCCGTTGTCCCAGAATCAGTGACAACGCTCCCAGAACAATGGATTTTCCTGCACCGGTTTCACCGGTCAGTATATTCAATCCTTTCCCGAATGAAATGTCCAGTGTATCGATCAGCGCATAGTTTTGTATGTAAAGTCGGTTCAGCATATCATGTTATCTTGACCTCAGCTTTATCTTGATCTCAGCACTTCGTATTTGCTGGAGTTCGACGGGTCGATTTCCATCAGTAAATTAAACATCTGCATCCGTTCCTGAGGATTCAGGGCGCTCAGTACACCCACCAGTTCATTCGCCTTTGCGGTAAAAAATACCTGATCCAGCATCGCTCCCTGCCCCATCCGATCCACGGTTTTCAACAAAGCCATAGCCTGGACGATTTTTTGCCTGGCCTGCACCGGCTCTTCGGCCAATTGATCCAGACCCTGGCGGCTGTATTCGTAAAGAAATTTCCGGATCGGGTAAAAACGCCTGTCCTGCATATTATTGATCAGCCAATAGCGATTTGAGTCACCATCCATAAAGCGCCATCCTGAATACTGGCTGCTTTGCGCATTATTCACAATCCGGAGTGCATTTGCATAATATGGAGTCCCTCCATCGGGACTGAAGGTATCCGCATCCATTCCAATGATCAGGTTGGCATAATAGGCCAAAAGTGAAGTCAGGTTACTGGTAAATTGCTGGTCGGAATAGTCGATCATCTGCCCATCGACATAGGAAAAGCTGAAATCCCGGTCCACCATATTCAGGATAGGGCTGGAATAATTGGTGTTGAATACCGGGCGCATGGACATAATCTGTGCCTGCCCCGTAAATTCGGAAACACCGTCCCAGGTATTGATGGTGATCACAAAGCTGCAATCAATTCGTTCATTGGGTTGGGTCTGCTGACCGGTCCAGGACCGCTTATTCAAAAAATCAGTCATCACCCGTTGCAGGACGTCCAGTACCCGCTTGTTGGTGTGGGGCAATTGGGGAGAGAGGATCTCGACCCTCGCATTGAGCTCCTGTGCTTTGGCAGACCCGCAGATCCCCAGCAACAAAAAAACGAAAAACGCACCAAACAGTACGATTTTTCCTGATTCTGCCCGATTTTTTTTCCAAATACCCATGTTCAAAATTAACTAAAATTGCTATTATTTACAACATAATATAATTTATTATCTTTGACTGCGTGACGGAATACATCAACAAACTCCAACCCTATTTACCGGACCAGACCGCAGAACTGATCGTGCAATGGATCGTCCGGACCAATTGCCGTTTCCGGATTTCAAAGAGCAGGAGCAGCCGCTTTGGGGATTACCGGCATCCTTTTGGAGGACAGGGGCACCGGATCTCGGTCAATCACGATCTCAACCCCTATGCCTTTCTGATCACTACCGTGCATGAGTTTGCCCATCTCAAGACCTGGAATGAACATCAGGGCCGGGTCAAGCCGCATGGAGGTGAGTGGAAAGCCAATTTCAAAGTGTTGATGGCTCCTTTTTTCCGGATGAATGTATTTCCGGAAGATATTCACCGGGCTATCCAGCACTATCTGCAAAATCCGGCCGCTTCCAGTTGTACCGATCTGAAATTATTCAGGGTACTGCAGCAGTACGACAAGCCGGGGACAGCAGGAGCAGGGAGCAGTACAGTGGAGAAAATTGCCGAGGGACAGCATTTCAGATGGAAAAACGGACGGGTATTCCGGAAGGTCAAAAAGATCCGCAAACGCTATCAATGTGTGGAGCTGAGCACAAACAGAATTTATCTGTTCAGTCCGATCGCCGAGATTATTCCGATAGAGGAACCGGTTCTTTCGTAGTGAAAAGGTTTTGTGACCGGTAGATTCGCCGGTCTATTCATTTTTTAGTACTTTAGCGGGTCGCACAACCTGAATCAGGTGACACGGCACAAATTGCACACAAAAAATTATAAACAAATGAAGAAAACGACAAGCACACTTATTCTGGCCGCACTGGCGATGAGTTTTGCCTGCACCAGCGGCGGGGATCATACCGTCCCGGAAATCGGGCAAGCAGCAGTGGAGGCAGTGGAGGCAGAAAGCTACGCAGCACATATCAAAGTCTTGTCCTCGGATGAGTTCATGGGTCGCAAGCCATTTACCAAAGGAGATACCCTGGCTGTGGCCTATATTGAAGAACAGTTCAGGGCACTGGGTCTGGAGCCGGGCAACGGAGACAGTTATTTCCAGGAAGTACCAATGGCTGAAATTACTTCCCTTCCGGCATCACCTGCCTGGACTTTCAAAGGTGCAAACGGACAGTTCTCTATCCAGCACCTAAATGATTATGTGATCGGTAGCAAGCGCCTGACAGAAGAAATCAGGGTGGACGAAACTGAGCTGATCTTTGCCGGCTTTGGAATTGTCGCTCCTGAATACAACTGGAATGACTATGAAGGACTGGATGCAGCTGGAAAAACCGTGGTAGTGATGGTCAATGATCCGGGATATTATGACAAGACCCTGTTCAAAGGAGATACCATGACTTATTATGGCCGCTGGACCTACAAGTTTGAAGAGGCAGCCAGGCAGGGAGCCACCGGGGTGCTGATCATCCATGATACAGGAGGTGCCAGCTATGGCTGGAATGTGGTCCGCAGCGGATGGACCGGCCCGCAGCTCAATCTGCAGACTGCGGACAATGGAGCTTCGCGGGCAGCCTTTGAAGGCTGGCTCACTGCCGAATCTGCGGAAAAACTTTTCAAACTGGCAGGAAACGAACAGGATCTGATCGCAGAAGCAAAAAAACCGGGCTTCAAACCGGTAGCACTGGGTGTAAAAACGGCGGTAACCCTTCACAATTCATTCCGCAAATCCACTTCCAATAATGTGATCGCCAAACTTCCCGGTACCAAACGTCCGGATGAGGTGATTATCTATACGGCACACTGGGATCACCTGGGCATAGGTGAGGCGGCGGAAGGAGATTCCATTTTCAACGGAGCCATTGACAATGCGACCGGTGTAGCAGCCCTTTTTGAATTGGCCAAAGGCTTCAGGGCGGCGGCTGTCCAGCCGGAGCGTTCTGTCATCTTTCTGGCAGTGACTGCCGAAGAAGAAGGTTTGCTGGGTTCTGAATATTATGCGACCAACCCGATCTATCCATTGAATAAGACCGTGGCCAATATCAATATGGATTCTTTCTCCCCATTGGGCCGGACCAGCGATTATTCCGTGGTCGGGCTGGGTCAGTCCGAACTGGATGAGTACGTGATTGCTGCCGCCGGAAAACAGGGGCGGACGGTAGTGGACTCCGGCAATCCATCCGCTGGCGGATTCTTCCGGTCAGACCATTTCAACTTTGTAAAAGTAGGGGTCCCCGCCCTTTATAGTGGCAGTGGCAGGGAATTGATCGGAGATCCTGACGAAATTGCCGCACTTCGTGCAAAATTCGCAGGCCGCTACCACCAGGTCACCGACGAGTTCGATGAAGACAATTGGGTCATGGATGGAATCCTGGAGGACATCCGCCTGGTATTGGAGGTGGGTTACAGACTGAGTATGGAAAAAACATTCCCCAAATGGAAAACTGGTTCGGAATTCAAGGAAATTGGTGAAAGTCGCTAAATTTGCCCTGGATTCAAACTCAATTGCTAACAACAAAAACTAAATAACTATGTACACTGGTATCAGACATCTTCATTCAACACTGGCTTACGTATTGTTTGCCGGGCTGATCATTGCATTTTTATATGTATTGATCGCTTATTTTCAGAACAAGCCCTACAATAGAAAAATGGCCCTATTGGGACTGATTTCGGCACACCTGCAATTTGTAGTCGGCATCATCATGTATTTTGTCTCCCCGCACGGTTATCCGCGGTTCAGTGATTTCGGCGCTGCCATGAAAGACAGCATTCAGCGTTTGTATATTTTAGAGCATCCGCTGGTCATGCTGATCGCAATTGTGCTGATCACGGTGGGGTATTCAAAAGCAAAGCGGCTGGAATCGGCCAAAAAACAGAATGCTACGGTGGCCCTGTTTTACGGAATCGCCCTCTTATTGATTATTTCGAGGATCCCGTGGCATGTGTGGCCGACCTGGATGCAATAATAGCCGACCTAAATACAATAAAAAATACGCTGGGATTTCCGTTGGATCGGAAATCCCTTTTTTCAAAGCATTCCCACAAACTCCCTGAAATTTTCCCGGGTGATGATCTGAACATCTGCGTCGTATGTTTTGACAAAAAGTGAGGGAATATTGGTTTTGGCTTTGGGATTCCATTTAAACTCAAAACCTGCTATTTTCCCATCCGCTTCTTCCACATAATCAATTTCCTGCTGCTGCTTGGTGCGCCAGAAATATTTATTGCTGTACTTCTGGTGGTAATGGTTGCGTTTGAGCCTTTCGGATAGCAGGAAATTCTCCCATAATGCCCCGACATCATTCCGCAATTCCAATGGATTGAAATTCTGGATCAGTGCATTGCGGATACCATTGTCGTAGAAATAAATCTTGCGATTGGTTTTGATTTCGTTGCGGAGATTGCGGCTGAAAGAGGTAAGTGGATAAACAATATAGGACAATTCCAACAGGTGGATATAATGTGAAACTGTATTTTTATCAACCCCTGTGAGCCGGGCAATTTCATTGTAACTGACTTCACTGCCTACCTGAAATGCCAGGGCTTGGAGAATTTTTTCGAGGATTTCAGGTTTTCTGATGTCTGCATAAGAAAGGATGTCCTTAAACAGATAGCTTTGCGCAATCTCGTTGAGAATTTCCCGTTCTGATCCGGGATGATTGATCACATCTGGATAGAACCCATAAATTAACCGGTTTTCCAGATCCCTTACGGCATCTAAATACCCCTTTGATCTTTCATACTCCTCGTACGAAACAGGGTACAGAAAATACTCGTATTTCCTCCCCGTGAGCGGTTCATTGGTCTGGTTTCGCAGTTCAAATGCCGAGGAACCGCTCATCATTAACTGTACATTTTTGAAACGATCGTGAATGATTTTTGCAGTGATCCCGATATTCTCTATGCGCTGTGCTTCATCTATAAACACCAAATCCGCATTTCCGATAATCGTTTCGATCTCTTTGGTATTCGGATTGGTCAGTTGTTGCCGCACTAAAGGGTCATCTCCATCCAGAAATAAAAAATCCCGTCCATCCAGGATCTCCTGGATCAGTGTGGTCTTCCCAACCTGTCTTGCCCCGATCAAAATGATAGTTTTGCCCTTAAACAATCTGTCGGAAATCTTATTTTTAATAATACGTTCTATCATTACGTTCCTTTCTATTCACCAAAAGTAAGGCTTTTTAGTGAACATATTCACCAAAAGTAAGGCTTTTTGGTGAATAAGAAGAAAAAACAACAAAAATTCAGCTATCTTGCCGGCAAGCAGAAGGTCAGGACAAGCGTTCATTCTGCCGGATGCTCAGCCGGGAAGCGAGCCAGGAAACCAACAGGGAGACGGCAAAAACGGTCAGGAAAACCAGCAGGAAATCGGAGGCCCGGATATCCACGGGATAACTATCGACTACAATATTCTCTGCCCGGAGCCAGCCGAATCTGAGCTGGGAATAGCTGACCAGAAAACCAAGCAGCAGACCGGACAGGCAACCGATCAGCGCGATCATCATTCCTTCGAGGAAAAAAATCCGGCTGATCAACCGGTGATCCGCCCCCATCCCCTTCAGCACCGCAATATCCTTGCGTTTGTCAATGACCAGCATGGTCAGGGAACCGATAATATTCAGTACCGCTATAAAACCGGTAAAGGTGAGAATGGCAAAAATCGCCCATTTCTCCGAACGGATAATTTTGTACAGGGTCGGGTTCTGTTCTTCCCTGGACAACACCTTCAGTTCGGGCGAGAGATCTGCCTTGAGTTTCGCATAAACCTGCTTCCATTGACGGCTGTCTGCCGTATTGATTTCAATGGCCGACACCCCTTCATATTCACCCAGGACATCTCTCGCAAATGACAGAGGGACGATCATCAGGTCATTGATTTCCTCATGACCGCCCATCACCCCCGATGCCGCAATGTACTGCACATTGAATTCCTCTGCGGGATTGATGGCATTGACCACGCCTTTACGGGGAGAAAACAGGGTGATAGGCTGGTGTTCATCCATCAGGGAAACGCGCAAGGCCCGATCCACGGCCTGTCCGATCACGGCATAATCCATTCCATGCTCCCGGATCCTGAAATCCCCGTGATAGAGCAGAGAGTCGGTGGCCCAGGTCTTGGTAAACGATTCTTCCACTCCTTTGAGTTGGGCAATGAACTGACGGTCCCCATATTGCAGCAGGACTTTCTCCTGCAATACCGGCTCGAAAGAGGTAATCCGGGGATCGGCCGCCCATTGCATCAATCGTTCATTTGCCGCAGGATCAAACACCTTGCCCCTGGCTGGTTCAATCCGGATCTCGGAGGCCACTGAGCTGAACATGGACAGCAGCAGATTTTCCAGACCATTGTAAAAGGACAGAATAGCGATCAGCGAAGCACTGCTCACCAATACTCCAACCATGCTGATGCCGGAAATAATGTTGATGGCATGGATGGATTTCCTTGAGAAGAAATACCGCTTCGCAAAATAATAGGCCAATTTCATCCGTTTATAATTCCCAATACTATATAAAATTATCCTCTCACAAAGGGGTTTGTTTTCTTTTCGTGGCCAATGCTGGTTTCCGGCCCATGTCCCGGATAGACCACCGTCTCATCCGGCAGCACATATAATTGCTGCGCAATACTATCCAGAAGATGTTGATGGTTGCCTCCCGGCAGATCCGTACGCCCGATGCTATTGTAAAACAGTACATCGCCCCCAATCAGAAAGCCCTGGCCGGGATGGTAAAAGCAGAGGTGGCCGGGGGAATGACCGGGCGCAAAAATCAGCTCCAATTGATGCTCACCAAAGGAAATAGTCCCCTGTGCTGGCAAAAATTCCTCCCCAATCGGTGAAATGTCATAACGCATTCCCATCTGGGGGGCATAATTCTGGACTTCCACCAGTAAGGGCAGCTCGTTTTCATGGAATTGTGGCAACAGGCCATACGTTTCATAGATAAACCGATTGCCCAGTACATGATCAATATGGCAATGTGTATTCAACAGCAACTCGGGCCGGAGGCTCTGCTGCTCAATAAAAGAAGTCAATTCGGCCTGCTCTGTCACCCCGTACATTCCTGGATCTATAATCGCACAGGTTCCTGTCTCATCATAGAGCAGGTAGGTATTTTCCTGATAGGGATTGAAGGTAAAACATTGGATCTGGATCATTTTCAAAGATACATCAACTCCCTGAAAAACACGAAAGGATTCCGGTTTTTGCTACTTCCAGCGGGTGGTGCGGATCAGCGTCTGCAGATCCTCCTCCAAAAAATCCATGACAGGTTGTATAGAATCCCGGCGGGGATTTTCATTGAAGTACAATGCTCCCCTCAGGTAATGCCGGGTACTGTCGGTCAGAAAAAACTGCAGGCCGGAGGCCACATTTCCCTGGATCTCGTACCACACCCCGTGAATATGCGTGTCTGGATGATCAATGCGGCTCTGCTGGATACCGGAGGCTTTGACTGCATGTGAATAAGCAAATTTCCGGGCATCTTCAATCAGTGCTGCCAATACCGCCTGGTCGGTAACCGGAAAATAACTCAGGTGCAATCTGGCATTGAATCCGGGATATACCACATCCACCCAGCAGGGCCGGGCACCCCTGTCCGGATCCGCCTCAACAGTCGCATACACCGGGTAATCAAAAACGAAGGGACATCCATTGTCATATTGCTGATATTCTTTTTCCGGAAAATCAATCCGGTAATATCCCCGTGGTTTGGGGAAATAAGGGTTCTCACAGGCCACCAGGCACAAGATGAAAAATGGAAAGAGGAATGCTCTCATGGTGCCAGTGATTAAATTTCAGAAGCTCCGCCGGTCCAGATCTCCCAATTGCGTTCCGCCTGCAAAACCAGCATCTCATAGCCATTCTTGATTATTGTCCTCTGTTCTTTTCCCTTTTTCAGAAAAGTGGTTTCGGCCGGATTGTACACCAGATCATAAAGCAGGTGCTGCTCTCCAAGAAATTTGTATGGAATGGGAGGGGCCTGCTCTACATCCGGGAATGTCCCCAGCGGAGTCGTATTGATGATCAGTGGGTGTTCTCCGATGACCTGTTCGTCCAGATCGTGGTAACCCAGTTGATTTGCTGCACCTGCCAACGGCTTTCTGGAAACGATCTTCCAGGCAATGCCCAGGCGATCCAGTGCATAGCAAACGGCTTGCGCAGCGCCTCCATTCCCTAAAACCAGTGCCTGCCTGTGCCAGTCCGCCAGCAAGGGGCGCAGCGATTTTTCAAAACCATACACATCCGTGTTGAAACCGGTCAATCGGGGACTGCCGGCAGTATCACGTTCGATCCGGATACAATTGACCGCACCGATCGCGGCCGCCTCCGGACTCAGCTCATCCAGGTATTGCATCACCGCAATTTTATAGGGAATGGTCACATTCACCCCCATCAGTTGGGGGTCACCGGATACCAGGGCAGGAAATTCCGCTATTTCCTTCAGTGGGTACAAGTCATAGGCCACATCCCGGATTGCCTCCCGTTCAAATTTTTCAGTATAATAGGTCCCGGAAAAGGAATGCCCGAGGGGAAAACCGATCAGTCCGTATTTTGACACGCGCATAGGGCAAACGATTGGGAGCAACAGACTAAAGGGGCCGGTACCGGCCTATAATCTCCATTACAGTCTGATTTTCTTTTAATTTTGGCATGTATTCAAAAAGAATCATATAATTCTCCGGATCCAGTTGCAGGCTCAGTTCCAGATAATTGAAGGCAAGTTCATTATTACCTGCAGCCAGCAGATAAGCAACAAGGCGGTAATACAGCTCAGGGGCATCGGGATTTTTCTTGATTCCCTCCACGATAATACCGGTCGCACCTTCCAGATCCGACCGTTCATATAAGATGGAAGAATAATCCAGCCAGGAGTCCACATCGTTGGGATTCAGCTCAATTACCCGTTGATAAGCCTCCTGCGACAGATCGTATTGCTTCAATTTGTAGCGGGCATCCGCAATCGCGAACCAGTAATCCGGATTTTCCGATTCCAGGTTCATTGCTTTTTTGTAATAATACAGCGATTCGAAGTAACGTTCCTCGTAGTCCAGTGTCACACCGATACCAAACCAGGCATCTGCCAGATTGGGATCCATCTTGACCGCTTTTTTGTAATATTCGCGGGCCTTATCCATCTCCTCCAGCTTCTCATGGCATTCCCCGATGGCACAATAGGTCTCTGCCCCCGGTGTTTCATACTCAAAGGTCTGCTTATAAACTTCAATAGCCTCACGGTACTGCTCCAGATTGACCAGTGCATTCCCTTTATTGAAATAGGAGGAAGCAAAATTTTCCCTTATCAGAATGGCATAATCGTAGGCATCAATGGCTTCCGAAAACTGTTCCAGCTTGTGATAAGCATTCCCCAGATTGTACCAGGCCGCAAATGAATAAGGATTGTTGTCAATATATTTCAGGTAGAAAGCCACACTTTCATCGAGCCGGCCCAGGACATCAAAACAATAAGCCAGCTCGTAAAGGGCATCCTGATTTTCCATATTGTGTTCAAGGCTTTTCTGCAGGTTTTCCATAGCGAGCTCGTACCGGTCCTGATGTTGATAAACCAGGGCAATCTGCAAATAGATTTCATCCAGATTCTCACCGCTGACCAGGGCTTTATCCAGCAATTCAAGGGACTCTTCGTAATGGCCCAGGCTGCCCATGACACGGGCTTTGGTCAGATAGATATCGCCATCGGACGGTTCAAATAACTCGGCCTTGTCCAGTGCGACAAGCGCTTCGGTAAAGTGTCCGTTCATCGCATGCAACTGGGCTGCCTTGAGGTGAAAAACGGATGCAAACGGATGCTGATTGATCGCAAATTCAATCACCTGCAACGCTTTCGCTGCATCACCGTTCTCGGCATAATAATCAATGATTGCCTCAAATGCCATCGCATCAAAGAAATACTGATCCTTGTTACGAATCATCTCCTCGTAACGTGCTACTGAATTTTCTGCGTCTTCAGCAGAGCCGTATTCGAAATCATCTTCCATTGATATCCCTCCTTTTAAGAATCAAAAGAACAACAAGCACAAATTACCCTATTCTTCTTTCTTATACTAACACAAGTTTTCAACACATTGTCCAAATCCGGACTTATCTATTGAATACCAACCAGATATAATTCCGATAATGTAGATATTCCAACACAAAGGTAATCATTTTAGCTGAGAATCCCATGAAATAGCCGGCAAATGACTATCTTTGGGCTGATCCTCCTGTGGCGGATCTTCACAAAACAGCAAAATAATATTTATAGTATTTTTAATATAGTCAAAACATGATTGCAGAAATTTTAGCGCGTTTGGGGGTCCAGCCAGTGAACCCTTCATGGAGTACAGGGAACATAGCGGGGACAGCAGATAATCCGAAAATCGAAAGTTATTCACCGGTGGACAATAAGTTGATCGCCGCCGTGGGAGAAATTGACCGGCAGGACTATGAACAGGTGATCACCAAAGCCGCTGAAGCCTATCAGGTATGGAGACAATTACCGGCTCCAAAAAGAGGGGATATTGTCCGTCAGTTTGGCAATAAGCTGAGAGAACATAAGCAGGATCTGGGTACCCTTGTTTCCTATGAGATGGGTAAAAGCCTGCAGGAAGGTTTGGGGGAAGTACAGGAAATGATCGATATCTGTGATTTTGCGACTGGTCTGAGCCGGCAGCTCTACGGAATGACTACTCAGTCGGAGCGTCCGCAGCACCGTATGTATGAGCAGTGGCATCCACTGGGCATTGTAGGGGTGATTTCTGCTTTCAATTTTCCGGTAGCGGTCTGGAGTTGGAATGCGGCCATCGCCTGGGTGTGCGGCAATGTCTGTGTCTGGAAGCCTTCGGAAAAAACACCGGTGACCGGAGTGGCCTGCCAGGCATTGATCACCGAGGTATTGGCAGAAAATGAAATTCCGGAAGGTGTTTCATGTCTTGTTCAGGGGGGCCGGGAAGTCGGCCAATGGCTGGCAGGTGACCATCGGGTAGCCCTGGTTTCCGCTACCGGATCGACCCGGATGGGTAAAGCGGTCGCGACTACGGTCGCATCCAGACTCGGGAAAAG
The DNA here is from genome assembly GCA_040392005.1 of Parapedobacter defluvii. Taxonomy (GTDB): domain Bacteria; phylum Bacteroidota; class Bacteroidia; order Sphingobacteriales; family Sphingobacteriaceae; genus DASRQK01. The sequence goes on along the minus strand of JBEBWT010000005.1, from coordinate 35,075 downwards.
TATTCTGGAGCTGGGTGGAAACAATGCAATCATCATTTCGCAGCATGCGGATCTGGACATCGCTCTGCCGGCGGCTGTATTCGGGGCAGTGGGCACCGCCGGACAACGCTGCACCAGTACCCGCAGACTGATCATTCACGAAAGTGTCTATGAAGACTTCAAAAACCGGCTGGTGCGTGCCTATGGGCAGCTCCGTATCGGGGATCCGCTGGACGCCGGCAACCATGTCGGTCCGCTCATCGACACCGATGCTGTCAAAAATTATCTGGCAGCCATTGAGCGGGGCAAGGCACAGGGTGCAAAATTTGTGGTTGAAGGTGGCGTGCTGGAAGGAGCAGGTTTTGAGTCCGGGTGCTATGTAAAGCCATGCATCGCCGAAGTGGAGGCGCACTACGAAGTCGTACAGACCGAGACCTTTGCACCCATCCTGTATCTGATCAAATATAAGGAGCTGTCCGATGCGATTGCGATCCACAATGGAGTCCCTCAGGGCCTGTCTTCTTCGATCATGACCCTCAACCTGCGGGAAGCCGAATTGTTCCTGTCCGCCGAGGGTTCGGATTGCGGGATTGCCAATGTCAATATCGGTACTTCAGGGGCTGAAATCGGGGGTGCCTTTGGTGGCGAGAAAGAAACCGGAGGCGGCCGGGAGTCCGGTTCGGATGCCTGGAAAGCCTATATGCGGCGGCAGACGAATACCATCAATTACTCGACCCAACTGCCATTGGCACAGGGCATCAAATTTGATTTATAAACCTGAGCGGCAAATAATAACCGAGCGCAAGTTTTAAAAGCATCAATTGTGTTTCCAGAACGCGGGGGGAGCGTAAGTTCCCCCCCGGAAGGCACAATCCACACAACGTCTTGAGTTGATATAAAAATACCCCTCTACCGTGGGGAGGTTAGGATTCGGCGAAACCTCTGTCACAGGGGTGGCAATGGGATTGGTTGCAAACCAGCTTGCAGATCTGAGTGTATCGACTACGATACAATTGTCAAAATAATCATTTTCCACGGCCCAAAATCCGGGCAGATCCAACCGGTTGATGTAGATCCGTTTCTTGGCTACCTGCACTGCTTCGACTATGCCGACCACATGAAAAACCGGGTCACTGGTACAGACTATGTTGCCCTGCAATTTCGAAGGCATAGGCCCGAATATATCACCCAGATTCTGTGAACTCTCCCTCAATTGTTTCCAATAGGTATAAGATAATGCGGTCAAAGGGATCTGCTTTACCAGTATAGAATAACGGTCGCTCAGCTTATCGGACAGATTGGGAATTATGGTCAATGGAAAACGGTGGATCGCATCATTTGCCAACTCTTCGGAGGTCCCGATATGAATATCCGATGAAGGCCGGGATATATAACACAGATGGATTTCCTCGTGTGGTTCCCGCATCCTTACCTGATTTCCATCTACAATCAGCCAGGTAATCACCTGGGAATAATACTTCCAGGTCTCTTCGTATTCCCATCGGTAATAGTGCGTATTGTTGGCGGGGTCGGCGGTACTCACCAAAATCCGGACTCCGTCTTCATTGCGTTCCCATTCAATACCGGTAATCTCCGGGCTGATCCTTACTGGCACAAAATCAGAAAGATACTCAGTCGGACCCGTCTGTATGCGCAATCTGTACCGTTGATCCCGATCCAGTAGGGGATGCCGGATCACGTACCTTCCGGAACCTGCACCGCCTGATGCGGCGAATTTTTCACCATTTTCACTTTCGATGGTGACCAGGGCATTACCGAGAGGAATATTTCCCGCAATTCCATTTTGCCTGTCGCTGAGTGGCCGAGCATAGCCCAATTCATAGATGGATTCCGTGCCGCCCGCATTGATATAGCCATCGACGATCAGGATCGGGGCTTCGTCCTGCACCTCGTACTCGATCTCAAAGGGTTCCCGGCAGACTGAAAACAACAGGCTTGACAGCATTATCCAGAAAACAGTGCTAAACCTGCCCCTTGTTGCCATTCCCTTATCTACATTTAGTCCAGATTTTTTTCAATCAGCTTTTCGACATGGGCCCGGATGGTTTCATTTTCAAAGCGGCTGGTCACATCAAAGGCGAAGGCCTGCACCAGCAACACCCTTGCCTGATCTTCACCAATCCCCCGTGCCCGCAGGTAAAACAGGGATTCGTCATCAAATTGCCCGATGGTACAACCGTGGCTGCACTTGACATCGTCCGCAAAAATCTCCAGTTGGGGCTTGCTGTAAACCGCTGATTTTTCACCGATCAGCACATTATTATTCTGTTGGAAGGCATTGGTTTTCTGGGCATCCTTCCGCACAAAAATCTTTCCGTTGAATACTGCGGTGGACTCACCCTGGGTGATGGTCTTGTACCACTCATAACTTTCTCCATGCGGCATCATGTGATCCACAATGGTGTGATTGTCCACAAACTGGTTCTTATTGAGCAGCACCAGGCCATACAGATGGCTCTCCACTTCCGGATCATCCATGCGTACGTTGATGTCATTGCGCACAAAATCCGACCCGGGGAAGTTTGCGTTATAATTGTTGTAAAGACTGTGTTTGCGCTGATGTATTTCAATGTGGGACACATACTTGCTGGACGGGTCCGAAGTCTGTATCATGTAATGCTGCAGCTTGGCATTTTCAGCCAGGGCAATCTCGGTCACCTGATGGTTGATGCTCAGCGCCTGGGATTCGCCTTCGGCGGAAACAAAGGACTCCAGGATCTCTGCCTCTGCAAACGCATCCAGTACATACAGGCTGCGCGTCAGAGTAAACACCGGATCCAGTGCCGAAGCAATCCGGATCACATGGATCGGCTTGTCGAGCACCACATTTTTGGGAATATGGATAAACAAACCGGTATCTGCAAGTGCCGTGTTGAGTGCTACAAGCGCAGTGTTTGTTTGATCGGCATAAGCCGCAAAATGTTCTTCAAAAACAGGGTTATCCTGTGCATCCTGCAAAGAGAGCACCTGCACGCCTGCCACCTCTATCCGGTCGGACTGTCCTTCATCAAAGCGCCCATTGACCAGAAACAACCGGTAGGCATCCAGATTGCTGACCTCATAAGTACTGACAGAAACGGTGGAAACAACCTCCTGCCCACTTTCCAGCAGGCTGAGTGCCTTATTATTCAGCAGGGATTGAAGATTGGTATATTTCCAGTCCTCATGCTTCATGGTTGGAAAACCCAGCGAGCTGAATTTTTCAAAGGCCTGCCGCCTCATATTTCCCGGACCGGTCAGTCCCAGCACGGACTTTTCTTCAAAAGCCTGCTGTATTTTAGTATATAAAGAGTCGCTAACTTGTGTAATCATTTTTTTCAATCAATAAGTGGTCAGGCAACAGTCTCCTTGATCCAATCATATCCTTTTTCTTCCAACTCCAGTGCCAGTTCCTTCGTGCCGGTGCGGACAATCTGCCCGTTGTAAAGTACATGGACGAAATCAGGAACAATGTATTCCAGCAAACGCTGGTAATGCGTGATTACAATAAAAGCATTGTCCGCGGAACGGAGCTGATTGACACCATTGGCCACAATACGGAGGGCATCAATGTCCAGACCTGAATCGGTCTCATCCAGAATCGCCAGTTTGGGTTCCAGCATGGCCAGTTGGAAAATTTCATTGCGTTTCTTTTCACCGCCCGAAAACCCTTCGTTCAGCGAACGGTTGGTCAGTTTGCTGTCGAACTCGACCAATTGCTGTTTTTCCTTCACCAGATTCAAAAACTCCTTTGCTTCGACCGGAGGCAGGCCTTTGTGCGCTCTGATCTCGTTCAGGGCAGTTTTCAAGAAATTGATATTGGACACCCCCGGAATCTCCACCGGATACTGGAATGCCAGGAACAAGCCTTCCCTGGCCCGGTCTTCCGGAGAAAGTTCCAGCAGATCCTGTCCGTCAAACAGCACTTCCCCTCCGGTCACTTCATATTCTTCCCTGCCGGCCAGCACATTTCCCAACGTACTCTTACCCGAACCGTTCGGCCCCATAATCGCATGGATCTCTCCCGGCTTCACCTGGAGATTCAAACCCTTCAGAATTTCCTTACCTTCTATTGATGCTTTTAAATTATTGATATTTAACATGATGATTCTTATTCTAATACAATATTGTGTTCCTGTGTGTCCGGCAAACCCGATAAAACCTGATGGAGGGGTTACCCGACACTTCCCTCCAGGGAAATGGCCAGTAGTTTCTGTGCTTCCACCGCAAACTCCATAGGCAGTTGGTTCAATACTTCCTTGGCATAGCCGTTTACGATCAACCCGATCGCCTTCTCCGTCTCGATCCCCCGTTGGTTGAGGTAAAAGATCTGGTCTTCACCGATTTTGGAAGTAGTAGCCTCGTGCTCCAGTTTGGAGGTATTGTTCCGGTTTTCTATATAGGGGAATGTGTGCGCTCCGCAGCGGTCCCCGATCAGCAGGGAATCACATTGGGTGAAATTCCGTGCGTTGGAGGCACCGGAACCGATTTTGACCAGTCCACGGTAGCTATTGTGGCTCACCCCGGCCGAAATCCCTTTGGAAATAATCTTGCTCCGGGTATTCCTGCCCAGATGGATCATTTTGGTGCCGGTATCGGCTACCTGATGATTGCGGGTCAGCGCCACCGAATAAAATTCGCCCACCGAGTTGTCCCCTTTCAGGATCACTCCGGGATATTTCCAGGTAATGGCCGAGCCGGTCTCCACCTGTGTCCAGGAGATCTTGCTATTATCGCCTTTGCAGATCCCTCTTTTGGTTACAAAATTATAGATTCCGCCTTTTCCGTCCTTATCGCCTGGAAACCAGTTCTGCACGGTGGAGTATTTGATCTCGGCATCTTTCAGTGCGACCAGTTCCACTACTGCGGCATGCATTTGATTCTCATCCCGCTGCGGAGCGGTACAACCTTCCAGATAACTGACATACGCGCCCTCATCGGCAATGATCAGTGTCCTTTCAAACTGACCGGTATTGGCCGCATTGATACGGAAATAGGTCGATAATTCCATCGGGCAATGTACTCCTTTCGGAATGTAGGCAAAGGATCCATCGGAGAAAACCGCTGAGTTCAGGGCTGCATACACATTATCGGTCTGGGGCACCACAGTACCCAGGTATTGGCGGACCAGTTCGGGATGCTCCTGTACGGCTTCGCCGAATGAACAGAAGATCACTCCTTTTTCCATCAGTTTTTCCCGGAAAGTTGTTTTAACGGATACACTGTCAAACACGGCATCCACAGCAACTACACCCGCCAGCACTTTTTGTTCATCCAGCGGAATCCCCAGTTTGGCAAAAGTGTCCAATAATTCCGGATCTACCTCATCCAGACTGTTCAGTTTCGGTTTTTCTTTGGGGGCCGCATAATAGGAAATACTTTGAAAATCGACCTGTGGGTCCGGGAAATTCTGCCAGGTGGGCATCTCCAGGGTCATAAAATGCCTGAAAGCCTTCAATCTCCACTCCAGCAACCATTCGGGTTCGTTCTTTTTGGCAGAAATCAGACGGATCGTATCCTCGGTGAGCCCGATCGGGGCCACATCCATTTCAATGTCGGTCGTAAAACCATACTTATATTCCTGAACTGCCAATTCATTCAGCAATTCATCATCTTTCGTACTCATACAAATTACCTTAACAACAATTCTTTCGGACTACAAAGATAATGAATTTAAGCCGATTTAGTCCGCTTTTACTTTCACTTTTACATGATTATGAGATAAAGAATGAATAATTGAGTTTTTTACGGAAAATAATGTATTATTGCCAAATAAAATTTTGTTTTGACTATGTCTTTCCAACCTGACAAAACCGATTATAAAATTCTGCGACTACTCCAGGAAAACGGCCGTATTACCAATCTGCAATTGGCCTCCAATGTGGGCCTTTCCCCTGCTCCTACCCTGGAAAGGGTCAGAAAGCTGGAAAATGCAGGTTTTATCAAAAGCTATCACGCAGTGGTCGATGAAGAAAAACTGGGGCTGGGTATCAAGTCATTTATCCAGATTTCCCTGGATTTCCATACCCATGATGCCATCCCCGGATTTGTGGAGGCCGTGCATAATATCGAGGAAGTCACCGAATGCCACCATGTGACGGGTCAGTGTGATTTTATCCTGAAAGTCTTTGTCAGGGACATCAAAGCGTACGAAAATGTGATCATGGAAAAAATCAGCCGGATACCCCATGTCAAGACTTTTCAGACCATGATGATTATGTCCACCAGCAAAAAAGATCCGATCGTACCCATGGAATATTGATCTGGCTGAAAATGAAGTAGTATAATTGACCTGACCCGTATGGAAAACACGTACAATGATTTAGCAATCATTCTCGCCTGGCCGGATGCCACCATCCGGGGAGATGAACGTTGGATGATGTTTTTCAGAAAAGCCGGCCTGGTCAAAAACCTCAATTTCAAGGTGGGGCATACAGGGGTGATTTTGATCGACACCCACAATTCTGCGCTTTTATATTATGATTTCGGACGGTACATCGCTCCGAGAGGGCTTGGAAGGGCCAGATCGCATTTTTCTGATCCACGGCTGCATATGCGCACAAAGGCGCAGATCACTGACCGGAACACGGGAGCAATCGGCAATCTGGAGGAGATCGTCAGGGAACTGGATGAAATGCGGGAGGCTACCCAGGGGGAAGGGCGCTTGTTTTTCTCGGTGGCCACCGGCCTGAATTTCAATATGGCAAAGCAATATGCCGATGGCCTGGTACTGGAAGGGTCCACTCCTTACGGTGCCTTTGCCCGTGGCAATAACAATTGTTCCCGCTTCATTACCCGCCTGTTGATGCGGGCCTCCAGAAAATATCACCGGTGGCATGGCGTAAACCTGCCGGAATCGATCAAATCCAGCCCGATCAGCAATGTGGTCAATGTCCGCCAGGATCGCCGGATCTATGTTTATCATGAGGCAGCCGGCCTGCAATCCATCCGGATGTCCAGATTCCGGTCGCTGTTTTTTCTGCTTGGACAGTTGAGGGATAATTTCAACTCCAGACTGGCCAGTGCGCTGCCGGACGACCGGATCGCGGGTTCGGTATTGCAAAGGAGCAGGCCATCCACCGTCCCGGTGCAGGCCCAGTGGCTGGGCGGTGTAGGTGAAGGTGCCTGGTATCATATCAAGGAGCTGGATCAGGAGGAAATCAGAAGCCTGGGCCGTGAAGAAATTACGGAGGGTTCACGGCTGGGCGAACGGGGATTTGAAGTCGCCCGATATACCGAAAAAGGAGAACTGGAATATTCCCTGCCTTTTTATTCCGGGGAAAATTTTGAGGTGTCCAAACCTTTCCGCATCGCATACGACAGCCATATGATCTATACCACTGTCTGGCAGCACAACAAACTGATCCGTCTGTACTCTTCTTTTTTTCACTCCTCCAAACCGATCGGGATTATCGACTTCAAACCTGCCAGTCGATCGGTGGAAGCCCTTGGTTTTGCAGCAAAAGATTAGTCCGGGAAAAGTGTCCGCAACCAAAAAAACCATTATATGCAGATAAAGGTGAGGGGTGGGCAGCGGTCAGCACATGGTGTTTCCGGCCATCGATCAGTGCCGCTTTATTTTTTGCAAAACGGCCCCACAATAAAAAAACCAGCCCTGACCTCCGGATAGACAATTGCCGGATGGCCTCATCGGTAAACTGTTCCCAACCTTTGTTCTGATGGGATCCCGCCTGATGGGCCCGCACGGTCAGCGTGGCATTGAGTAATAATACCCCCTGTCGCGCCCATTCAGTGAGATTCCCGTGTGCCGGTGAGACAAACCCGGGAATATCCGTTTCCAACTCTTTGTAAATATTGCGCAGGGAGGGTGGAATATCAATTCCCTCCGGCACTGAAAAAGAAAGTCCGTGGGCCTGGCCTATATTATGATAGGGATCCTGACCCAGAATGACGACCCTGACCTGATCAAATGGCGTTTGCTCAAAGGCATTGAAAATAGCATTGTTTGGGGGATAAACCGTGTATTGACGCTGCTCCTCCAGCAAAAATTGCCGCAGCCTGCTCATATAGTCTTTTGAAAATTCCGGTTCCATGACCGCCTTCCATCCGGGTTCTAATTGTATTGCCATAGTTATTCGCTTGCAATTACAATCAAATAAACGGATATTTGCATACTTTTTAAAATTTAAATTAAACAACATTAAAATTTAGAAGATTATGTCTAATCTTATCCGCATCATTCTATCCTCGCTCATCCTTGTCGGCACGGTCGCACTGTTCTATTTTGGTGAATGGGGCTGGGGAATACTGGGGATACTCCTGACCATCATTGCGTTTCTGACTGTATTTTTCAATGAGAATATGCTGATAGCCCAATACTATCTGCGCAAGGAAAACATGGAAAAGACAGCGAAGTGGCTGGGCAATATCAAAAATTACGAAAAGCAGCTGATTTCAGCGCAGCATGGCTATTATCATCTGCTGACCGGCATTCTGGAGTCTCAAAAGGCACCGCTCCAATCGGAAAAATATTTCAAAAAAGCATTGGCACTGGGGTTGCACATGGATCACAATGTGGCACTGGCCAAACTGAGCCTGGCAGGAATTTCAATGGCGAAACGTAATAAGCGGGAAGCTGAAAAATATTTGCAGGAAGCCAAAAAAGCAGATAAAAACAAATTGCTGGCCGAACAGATCAAGATGATGAAAGCCCAGATGGGCCAGCTTGACAAGCAGCAGATCCGGTACAGGTAAGGAGAGGGTATATGACTGTCGAAAAAATTCCTACATGGTGTTTTCCCCGGTTTCACAACTTCCCCAAATTTGTATTAATTTGGGGAAATGATGTTTCCATGAAAACTACAATAGGTGTTTCGACAGAAACGCAAATCTGAAGTGATTCATCTCAGGCGGTCGGCCGAGCGGACCAGTTTTTCGTCTTTTTGGATGGCCGAGGAAGCCATCCAGAACAGGATGAGGACCAGTGGCAGAAGGAAAAATCCAACTCCTATATTCGCAACTGCAAGTGTCTGCCCGGCTGCGGTCATCGCCTGATCCACATTAAAATAAAACCACCCACCCAGTAACGCCACCGCCAGCATCGCCAGCCGGATCAGGTTGATCTGCTTCTTCCTGTTTTTGAACTGAAAAACAATATACAGCGGAAACAGCCCGATCAAGATGGTAGCCGCAGCCAGCAACCAGGAGTTTGCAATCCGGACCGGCTGACCGTCCACAATACCATACGTGCCGGAGACTTTCAACGCCTGGCCCAGGCCATCGGCACCGGCAAACTGAAGGTAAGGAAACAGGAACAGGGCAAACATCAAAACCGAAGCCAGCAGCAACCAGATCGTTTGTATTCTTTGAATCATCTTTTTGTGTTTTTATCCCGGATTATGCATTCTTACTTATTTCACGGGTTTTGTACTGCAAACTTAGGCAAATCAACCATAAAATGAAAACATATTGTGGGGGATTTCGTACCTTTGCCACTCTTTTGAATGTGGGAATAGGAAATATAACGGATCAGATCGGCCAGAGCAAACAGCTTGTGGCCCTGACCTCTGTTTTACAAGCAGGAAGTCCCCGGATCCATCTCAAAGGTTTGATCGGATCGGCGGATGCCCTGGTCGCATTGACCTGCCATCAAAACCTGGGCAGACCCGGCTTGTTTATCCTGCCCAATCATGAGGAAGCGGCTTATTTCCTGGCGGATCTGGAAGGCATCCTCGACAGGCAGGTATTGTTTTTTCCCTCTTCCTATCGTAAAGCCTTTGATTTTACCCAACTGGACAGTGCGCATGTACTGCAAAGGGCGGAAACTCTGAGCGAACTCAACAAAAAGAGCAAGGAGGGGACATTACTGAAAGACCAGTTGGTGGTCACCTATCCGGAGGCACTTTCCGAAAAGGTGATTTCACGCTCCGACCTGTCAGATAATACGCTGATCATTACACGGGACAGCAAGCTGGACATTGCTTTCATCAACGAATTTCTGGCCGAATATGATTTTGAGCGGACCGATTTTGTGTATGAACCGGGACAATATGCCATTCGGGGGGGGATTGTCGATATCTTTTCCTATTCCAACGACCTCCCTTACCGGATTGAATTTTTCGGGGATACCATCGAACGGATCCGCACCTTCGAGATAGAGAGTCAGCTCTCGGTCAGCAATATCCATACGGTCACCATTGTACCCAATGTCCAGGCCAAGTTTCTGAGTGAGAACAATATTTCCCTGCTGGAATATATAGATCCGGAAACGATCATCTGGATCAAAGATGTACAGTCCACGGCGGATATTGCCAGTACAGGCTATACCAAGTCCGCCGGACTCTGGAACGCACTGAAAGAAGAGGATAAACTGGCCAATCCTTCCTGGATTGATCCCCGGTTCAGCTTTACGGACGGCACGATGCTGTTGTCACTGTTAAAAGATTTTGCGCTGATCGAATTTGGAAAACAGTTTTTGTACGAAGCCACGCAGACCATTCAGTTCGACCAACAACCCCAACCCTCTTTCAATAAGGATTTTGGTCTGCTGGCACATAATCTGCAAGGCAATCTGAGGGCAAAGGTGACCAATTATATTCTCAGTGATTCACCCAGACAGATCGAGCGCCTGTTTGCCATTCTGGAGGACCTCCAGCATGACGTGACCTTCATCCCGATCCATATTGGTCTGAGGGCCGGATTTCTGGACAGGGATCTGGGGATTGCCTGCTATACCGACCATCAGATATTCGACCGCTATTATAAATACAAGCGGAAAAAGGGGTATGAACGCTCCCAGGCCATTACGCTGAAAGAACTGCGCGATCTCAAACCGGGCGATTATATCACCCATATTGATCACGGGATCGGGAAATATGCCGGACTGGAAAAGATCGATGTGCAAGGCAAATCGCAGGAGATGATCCGGCTGGTCTATGCCGATAACGATCTCTTGTATGTCAATATCAATTCCCTGAACCGGATCTCCAAATATTCAGGCAAGGACGGCACCGTACCCAAAATGAATAAGCTGGGGACAGATACCTGGGAAAAACTGAAAAAGACTACCAAGAAAAAAGTCAAGGACATTGCCCGCGATCTGATCAAGCTCTACGCCCAGCGGAAGGCCCAGACCGGAAATGCGTTCAGTCCGGACACTTACCTGCAAACCGAACTGGAGGCATCCTTTATCTATGAGGACACACCCGATCAGGAAAAGGCGACACAAGATGTCAAAAAGGATATGGAATCTCCCCATCCGATGGATAGGCTGGTCTGCGGGGATGTGGGGTTCGGCAAAACGGAGGTTGCGATCCGGGCTGCTTTCAAAGCAGTGGCTGACAGCAAGCAGGTAGCGGTGCTGGTGCCGACGACCATCCTGGCCATGCAGCATTTCCGGACATTTACCGAGAGGCTGAGTAGTTTTCCCTGCAATATTGATTATATCAACCGTTTCAAAAGCACCAAATCCATCCGGGAAACCCTGGGCCGGCTGGCCAGCGGGGAACTGGATATTATCATCGGCACCCACAGGCTGGTGAGCAAGGATGTCAAATTCAAGGATCTGGGCCTGATGGTCATTGATGAGGAGCAGAAATTCGGAGTGTCGGTCAAGGAAAAACTCAAACAGTTGCGGGCGAATGTGGATTGTCTGACACTGACCGCTACCCCCATCCCACGTACCCTTCATTTTTCGCTGATGGGTGCCCGGGACCTCAGTATCATCAGCACCCCGCCGCCCAACCGCCAGCCGGTACAGACCGAGCTGCATGTATTCAACGAAACTCTGATACAGGAAGCAGTCTCACAGGAGATGGAGCGGAATGGACAAGTGTTTTTTATTCACAATCGGGTGGCCGATCTGCCCCAACTGGGCCATATGATCCATAGGCTCGTACCGAATGCCCGTGTGGGAGTAGCCCACGGACAACTGGAAGGGGATGCCCTGGAAGATGTCATGCTCAAATTCATCCACCATGAGTACGATGTTTTGGTCGCCACCACCATTATCGAAGCGGGGCTGGACATTCCCAATGCCAACACCATCATCATCAACCAGGCGCACATGTTTGGCCTGAGCGACCTGCACCAGATGCGGGGACGTGTGGGCAGGACCAATAAAAAGGCTTATTGCTATCTGCTCAGCCCTCCGGTTTCCACCCTGACCCCCGAAGCCTACAAACGTCTCAGTGCCATTGAAGAGTTCTCGGAACTGGGAAGTGGTTTCAATGTGGCTATGCGGGATCTGGATATCCGGGGCAGTGGCAATCTGCTGGGAGCCGAACAAAGCGGATTTATTGCGGAAATAGGGTTTGAAATGTACCATAAAATCCTGGATGAAGCGATACAGGAACTCAAGGATGATGAATTCAAGGGGCTTTTCCCGGATCAGCAGGAGCAGCGTTTTGTACATTTTACCCAGATCGACACTGATCTGGAGGTATTGATCCCGGACGAATACGTCACCCATGTCAGTGAACGGTACAATCTTTACAGTGAATTGTCCAATCTGCAAAATGAAGCGGCACTGGAGCAATTCAAAGCAGCATTGATTGACCGCTTTGGCCCTATCCCGCTGGAAGTGCACAACCTCTTTGGTACCCTGCGCATACAATGGCTGGGCAAGGAAATCGGATTTGAAAAAATTTCCTTCAAGCAGGGTCTGCTGAGGGGCTATTTTGTCAGCAAAAAAGATTCTCCCTATTTTGAAAGTGAGCAATTTGGCAAAGTACTCGTTTTTGCGCAGCAGAACCCGACCATTTGCAACCTGAAAGAAGTAAAAGGAACCCTGCGCATTGCGGTGAGCGGTATCCACGACCTGCAACAGGCATTGAATGTATTGGGTGAAATGGCTCGCTAAATGGGTTGAATGAAATGGCAGGTTAAGGCCAAATTCCAATCCGGGGAAAAGCCCATTTTTGATTCTCTCCTAAATTTCTGATATTAGCAGCTGCGAAAACGTTTCAACAGGTAATGAAATTATGGCGATTTATAGATTCAGCGTTATTTTTGAAGATTATGATGAAGTGATCCGGGAGATCGATATGCTCTCGAAGCACACATTTATGGACCTCCACGAGGCAATCCACAAGGCTACCGGTTACAATCCGGCCCTGCCCTCTTCATTTTACGTCAGTAATGATCAGTGGAAAAAGGGGACAGAAATTGCTTATATGCCCGATGAGCGCAAAATCAGCCAGGGAGTCATTGAGATGGAAAATGCACGGCTGAGCAAATTCATCGATGATCCCCACCAAAAATTCTATTATACTTACAACTTTGAACGTCCGTTCGATTTTCATGTGCAACTGATCAAGATCCTGAAAGAGGAAGAAGGAGTAGAATATCCGGTGCTGTTCAAAAGTATGGGGATCGTGCCTAAACCTTATGGCGCACAGATCAATCCGGAGGGTGATGCAGTCGTCGGGCAGGGCAAGGATGATGATTACGATTTCCTGAATGAAACCCAGTACGGGATCGATGAGGAAGAGGATTTCGATCTGCTGGATGGGGAGGAAGAAGAAGGTGGAGAAGGCGGTGCAGGGGACGATGATGCCGCTCAGTCGGAGATGGGGTTTGAAGATGGGTTTTGAGGACGTGTATTGACAGGAGACTGTGTATCATCCTGTCAATTGATCTTGTCAATCGATCTTGTGAATCGGTAAGCTTACCGGTTTGGGCGAGTCGCCATAAAATAGCATACAAAGATGAAGAACCGACCCGTATTGATCACTGTTGTGGGGCCGACCGCAGTGGGAAAAACAGCGGTGGCCATCCGGATCGCCCGGGCACTGCAAACCGTCGTAATTTCTGCGGATTCCAGACAGTTTTACCGGGAAATGTCCATTGGGACGGCCAAACCCACGGCAGCGGAATTGGCGGCCGTACCCCACTATTTTATTGATTCGCACGGGATCACCGCCAATCTGTCGGCCGGGGATTTTGAGCGGGAAGCATTGGAGCTGCTGGGTGGCCTGTTTGAGCAATACCGGCAGGTGGTGGTCGTGGGAGGTTCCGGCTTGTTTGTAGATGCCCTGCGGCACGGGTTGGATGATCTGCCCAGGCCGCTTGCCGGCGTCCGGGAAAAATGGAACCGGATTTTTGCAGAGCAGGGGATTGAGCCGCTGCAGCAGGCATTGGCCGCAGCCGATCCGGTCTATTTTGAGGAGGTCGATCGCCAGAATCCCCAGCGGCTGATCCGGGCGCTGGAAGTCTGGGAAAGTACAGGTAACCCTTTTTCTTCTTTTCGAAAACGGGATGCATCCAAAGAGGGTGAAGTGAATGAATCGGCGGAATCAAACCTCCGCCCCTTCGACACGCTAATGATCGGGCTGGATATGGATCGCGAACGGCTTTACGAACGGATCAATGAAAGGGTTGATCTCATGATGCAATCGGGTTTGCTGGATGAGGTTCGTTCGCTTTATCACCACCGCCATTTACCCGCCTTAAAAACCGTTGGCTATGCCGAACTGTTTGATTATCTTGACGGAAAAATGAGTTTGGAAGCGGCCATAGAAAAAATTAAACAAAACACCCGACGCTACGCAAAACGCCAATTGACCTGGTTCAAAAAAGATCCGGACACAGTTTGGTTTGACCCTTCCGAACCCGAAAAAATCCACCAATATATCCTGTCGGATTTGATTTTTACGCGATAGTAGGTATGTGTTACTGCGCTGTCACAAATTCCGCAAAAAGAGCGGTTTTTGCGGAATTTGTGCTTTCGTGATTCGTATGTACTTGGGGAATTTAGTTCTGTTACAAATCAAGCTTTGGTTTAAACCAGATGATTCCAGCCAAATTCATCCTCCAACCTACCGTAACGCAGATCGTTGAGGAAAGCCAATACTTTATTTGAAAATTCCCGGTCGGCCGGATCAGGCAAGGTGTAAACCGCACCCTCATAACCGATTTCGGAAATATGTGACAGGGTCACCGCTGTACCGGCCGCAAAAGCCTCGGTGACGATACCCTCTTTGATTCCGTTGATCAATTCACTGACCGCTACTTTACGCTGCTCGACTTTCAGGCCCCAATGCCGGGCGACTTCTACAATCGTTTTGCGGGTGATCCCATGCAAAATAGTTTCCGAGTGCGGGGTGATCAGTGTATCCCCGATGCGGAACATCAGATTGGCCGTACCGGCTTCCTCTATATACTTATGTTCAATGGAATCTGTCCACATCAACTGATCGAATCCTTCCTCCTGTGCCAATTTAGTGGGGTACAGAGATAACGCATAATTACCCGCACTTTTTGCAAATCCAACTCCACCTTCGGCAGCCCTGGAATAATGGTTTTCCACTTTCAGGCGAAGCGGCTTACTATAATAGATCCCTACCGGCCCGGTGATGATCGCAAAGCGATAAGAATCCGAAGGATGCACCCCCAATGCGGCCTCCGTGGCAAACATAAAGGGGCGTATATACAGAGAATATCCGTCTTTTGACGGTACCCAGTCACGATCCAGATCGATCAATTGCTTCATTCCGTCCAGAAAGATGGAAGCAGGTACTTCCGGCATGCACATGCGGGATGCCGAACGGTTGAAACGCTCATGGTTCTGGTCCGGACGAAAAATATTAACCTGGCCATCTTCATAGCGGAACGCCTTGATCCCTTCAAAGATAGACTGGCCATAATGCAAGGCGGAAAGTGCAGGGCTTATGTTGAAATCACCGTAAGGTACAATCGCGGCTTCTCCCCATTGACCGTCTTTGTAATCGGCCACCAGCATGTGATCTGACAGGATCTGACCAAATTTCAGGTTGCTGAAATCAACATCCGGCAATCTGGATTTTGTTGCTTTTTCTACGCGGATTGATGTTAATGTACTGTTACTCATAATATACCTGTTAAGGTAGGCAAGTTAGGAAAAATTGGTGGAAAATCCTGTTTTTTTGCCTACTTTTACAGGAATTTTGTCTTTTTTGACTTAACATGGCATCAGATCCTTCACTTTCTCCGGCAAATCTCTATACAGCGTCAATCGCTTCGGGCAGCAATGGCAATTGCTATTACGTAGGCAATGAGGAGGAGGCGGTATTGATAGATGTCGGGATTTCCTGCCGGGAATTGGAGCGGAGAATGCTGAGGATGGGATTGAGTATGGCTAAAGTCAGGGCCATCTTTATTTCGCATGAACACAGCGATCACATCAAGGGTCTGGCGGTAGTGGCCAATAAATATCAGTTACCCGTTTTTCTGACGGAAGGAACGCTCGCAGCCTGCCGTCTGGCTATTCCGAGCCGGTTACTGTACCTGCTGCGTCCCGGATATCAGGTGCATGTTGGTAAACTGGAGGTCATCCCCTTTGCCAAGCTGCACGACGCTGCCGATCCGCAAAGCTTTGTCATTCGTCAGGGTGCCAGGACAGTGGGCGTATTCACCGATATCGGTGCCGTTTGCGACCGGCTGACGCACTATTTCCAGCAATGCGATATCGCTTTTCTGGAAACCAATTATGATAAGGAAATGCTGGATAAAGGGCGTTACCCCTATTATTTGAAAAAACGGATCAGTGGAGGCTACGGACACATGTCGAACCATCAGGCCCTGGAGCTGTTCCTGCAGCACCGCTCTCCCTCGCTGCGGTTGCTGTTTTTGTGCCACCTGTCCCGTGACAATAACGATCCGGAACTGGCCCTGCAACTTTTCAAGCAGCATGCCGGTCAGACTACTGTGGTGCTTGCCGGCCGGGATGCTGAGACAGCGGTTTACCGGTGGGAGGAAAAGCAAAAGATTCTGGCACAAAACAGTGGGGCGCTGACCGAAAAACAGGAGGACATTTTGAGTTTTGAAGAAAAATCCGTATCTTACATAGATGGCCATATCATCACCTACCAATCTTGTACTATTCGATGGAGTGTGCAATCTGTGTGATGGTTTTGTGCAGTTCCTGATCCGGCAGGATCGCCGGCAGGTGTTGCGGTTCGGTCCCCTGCAATCGGAAAACGCACAGAAGTACATCACTGAGTTTACCACACTGGCCAGATCCGGTCATACCAACTCCCAGATGTCCCAAACTGAGCAGGTTCCCGAAACCGGGAAATTAACCTCCATCATCTACATCCGCAACGGCCGGTTTTACACAAAGTCCACGGCAGCGCTTTGGATCCTGCAGGATATGGGGGGATTATGGTGGCTGACTGGCATCTTTTGGATCATTCCCCGACCTGTCCGCGATGCAGTATATGATTGGGTCGGCCGGAACCGATACCGGTGGTTTGGCAAAAAAACTTCTTGCATGATGCCGACCCCGGAATTGAAAGACAGATTCTTGGATTAAACCTCTATTTTCCTGAGTCTTTCTGGAGCCCGTAACAGACTGACTTTCAATCCTTCCTATATTTCTTATACAACCGGATCCCCAGCATCAGCAGGACCGCCAGTGTCACAAGGCCAAGTACACCAAAAATCCAGGTGACCGCACTTTTGAGGACAACCATAAACACAATGGCAAAGAGAAATAGAGTGGCCACTTCGTTCCAAAGCCGCAGCCGGCCGGAGGTCCAGGCGCTGCGCTCGTCCCTCAATTGGTACATGATGCGCTGGCAGATAAAATGATAAGCGATCAGACCGAGGACAAACGCCAGCTTGACATGCATCCAACCAGCCTGCAACAGGGTGGGCGACTGATACAGCATGACCAGACCGGCCAGTACGGTCAGGTACATGGATGGCACGGCGATCACCCACCAAAGCCGGCTCTCCATTGTTTGGAATTGCCGGTGCAGGATCTGGTATTCCTGCTCCGGCTTTTGCCTCGCCTCGGTATGGTATATAAACAGACGCACCATATAGAACAGCCCGGCCATCCAGCAGACAACAAAGATGATATGGATTGCCTTAGCGTACAGATAAATCATTAGCGAGAATAACTGAATTCCTTGATTACTTCCACGGCATACTTGACATTGTCAAAAGGCATATCCGGGCTGATTCCGTGTCCCAGATTGAAAATATACCCCTCCACACCACGCATACGTTCAAACAGTTCATGGATCTTGCGTCGGATCACTGGCTTGTCGGCGTAGAGAATAAAGGGATCCAGATTGCCCTGTACGGCCACACCGGCCGGCAGACTATCCCTGACGCTGCGGAGATCAGCATTCCAGTCCACCGATACCACATCCGGCCCAGCTTCGGCCATCAGCGGAGCAAACACCGAGCTGCCTTTCCCAAAGGAAATAACCGGCACCCCCTCCCGTTTCAATCCGGCAATAATCCGTTTATTATAACGGTGTGAAAATTCCTCATAATCCGACCAGGACAAGGCATTCGCCCAGCTATCAAACAACTGCAAAGCATTTACACCCGCATCGATCTGCAAATTCAGATAATCAATAGTCAGGGTAGCAATCTTATCCAGAATCAGGTGAGCCAGCTCCGGCTCATTGTTGAGCATCAGCTTGGTGCGCTTGAAATCCTTGGAGGAGCCGCCTTCGACCAGATAACTCAAAACGGTAAAAGGGGCACCGGCAAAGCCGATCAGCGGGATCGACCCATCCAGACGTTGCTGCACCACCTTGATGGCATCGGCCACATACTGCAGCTTATCCACCACATCCACCCGCAGGGCTTCCGCATCGGCCAATGTACGTACCGGATTGGCAAACCGCGGGCCCACACCCTGTTCAAAGCTCAATTCACCACCCATAGCCTCCCCTGTCACCAGAATATCCGAGAACAGGATGGCGGCATCAATCCCCAGCAGATCCACCGGCAACATGGTCACATCAGCAGCGATTTCCGGGGTTTTACACATCTCCAGAAAAGAATACCGGTTTTTGATGTCCCAGTATTCTTTCATAAATCGTCCTGCCTGCCGCATCATCCAAACAGGCGGTCGGTCGTTCGGCTGTGAAAAGGCAGCCCGGATCAATAAATCGTTTTTCAGTTGTTTAGTTGTTGTAGTCGTCGTCACTTCTTCTCCTTTGGTATTTCGTTTTCTATTTTGTTGATAATTTGTGAAATTCTTGAGCTGACCTCGAGTTTGCGGGCCACTTCAAGATAAGCCTTTACCCTTTCGTAATCCTTTTTCCGCAGGTTAATATTGGCCAGATGCACCAGAATAATAGCTTTATCGTTCGGCCGGCGGAAGGGCAGCCGGGAAGCAATCTGAAAATGATGTTCTGCGGCCTGATAATCCGCTGCGTGCAGCGCCAGGTTTCCACTCATAAATTCATAATAATTCCTCCGGCGTTTGCGTAGCCGCTCCGGATGCCTGATATCCTCCAGCAGCCTGCTGGTCTTGTCATAATCCTTTCGCTGAAATGCCTGGGTCGCCAGAAACACCGTTCCTTCCCGGTAATAGCTCCAGATCAGGTAGCCAATACCCAGTCCGGCCAGTCCGGCGGCCTGATAATTGCCCTTATACACAGCCAGACCCACCAATAAAACGGCCAGTCCCACCACCATCCAGCGTACTTTTGAAGTCATCATCAGTTGTCCGTAAATTTATAACCCACTCCGCGGATAGAATGAAAATAAATCGGATGCTTCTGATCCGGTTCAAAATATTTCCGGAAGGTCAGGATAAAATTATCAATGGTCCGGGTCGATGGATACACATCATAATTCCACACTGTTTCCAGAATCTGCTCTCTGGAAACCGCTTCATTTCTCCGCTCGATCAGCAACTTCAGCAGCATCGTTTCCTTTTTGGTCAGTGAGATCACCGTACCATCCGGCTGATGCAGTTCATAGGAATTAAAGTGGATCACCTTATCCCCGACCTGATAGGTATTCAGCTCTTTCAGCTCATCCCCTTTCATGCTCCGGCGCACCAGAATGCCCACCCGCAGGATCAGTTCCTCCAGATTGAAGGGCTTGACCAGGTAATCATCCGCCCCCTTCTTCAGACCCGTCACCCGATCCTCGCTACTGTTCTTGGCCGTCAGGAACATGATAGGGACCTCTGTGTTTTGCAGACGGATGGTTTCAGCCACCTGGAACCCGTCGATCTCCGGGATCATCACATCCAGGATCACCAGGTTGAAGCGCTCTTCCTTAAATACTTTGAGGGCCTTCTTTCCGTCAGTGGCAGTACTCACCCGGTATCCTTCCAATTCGAGATTGAGCTTGATGGCTTCCAGCAAGTGTTCCTCGTCTTCCACCAATAATATTCGTTGCTTACTTTGCATAATTATTAAAAGTTACTTCAAAGATACTTCCGGTCGGCGTATTATCCCTGACCCTGATCTGTGCATCGTGCATTTCCAGCACTGTTTTGACAATATACAAGCCCAGACCGGTCCCCTTGGTTTTGCGCGTACCCTCCTGGCCGACCCGGTAAAATTTGTTGAAAATACGTTTTTTTTCTGCCTGATCAATACCCACGCCCTGATCTGCAACAGAGAAATGAATACTTTCCTTCGATGGATCTGTCCAGAGCCGTACCCTGATCGCCTCACTGTTCGGAGAATACTTGACGGCATTCTCGATCAGATTGGTCACCGCATTGGTCAGTGCAAAGCGATCCGCCCAAATATAGATATCCGGTTCCACCTCCGTTTCGATCACCTGCGTAGTACAGGCATTGATCTGCAACAGATTGGAAATACCCTCGATCAGTTCGGAGAGATTCAGTTCCTCCTTTGGAAACTGGGGACGGATGCTCTCCAGCTTGGTTGCGATCAGCACATTTTCCACCAGATAATCCAGCCGTTCAATATCTTTCAGTGAATTGGAAATGAACTGATCCTGCTGTTCTTTGCTCAGCGAGCGTTTGAGCATGGTCTGCAAATACAATTTGATGGATGCCAGCGGTGATTTGAGCTCGTGGGTCACGGCCAGCAAAAAATTACGCTGCTGTTGCTGCAATTTAAAATCCCGCACAAAAGCTCCTTTCAGCCGGAAAGCAAAGACCACAAAGATGATCATAAAGAAGATTCCTTCCCCGATGATCATTTCCCTGCGGTCCGGAACCGCCTGTACCAACAGCACTCCCCACCAGATCAATTGGGCGGCTGCATAAAAAAACAGAAAATAAAATATCAACAGCGATTTTCGCATAGGGTCTGGATCAAATACAGTGACAAATGAAAAAGACAAGTGCCAATACAGAGACAAAAGTATTGATTTCAAGAGACTAAAACCATAAAAGCCTTACAATATGACATTATTAGGAAGATTGCGTACTTTTGCCCCATGCAATTGTTGGATAAAAAAGCGGTCTTCTTCGACCTGGACCATACCCTGTGGGATTTTGACAAAAATGCGGAAGAGACCCTGGCCGAATTGTACTTTGTCTATCGTTTTCAGGAATTTGGCATTGCGTCAGCGGATCTTTTTATCGAAACCTATACCCGCAACAATCACCGGCTATGGGCCGAATACCATCGGGGAAATATCGATAAAGCCGAATTGAGGGCCGCCAGGTTTGCCGATACTTTCGAGGAGCTGGGAGTGGATCCGCAATTGTTTCCCACGGCTTTTGAAGAAGATTATATCCGAATCTGTCCGCAAAAGACACATTTATTCCCTCACACCCACGAGATATTGGGCTATCTGCAGGGCCGGTACTCTTTGCACCTGATCTCCAATGGATTCAGGGAGGCTTCGCAGACCAAAATCGCAAAAAGTGATCTGGGAAAATACTTTGAAACGGTGGTGATCTCGGAGATTGTGGGCGTGCACAAACCCCATCCGGATATTTTCCATCATGCGGTGGCCAATGCGCAGACCCGTATCCCGGAAAGTGTGATGATCGGTGACAGCCTGGAAGCTGACGTGCGGGGTGCCCAGAATGTGGGAATGGACGCTGTGTTTTTCAATCCGAAACAACAGGCTGTCCCGGAAGATGTAAAGCGGAGCATCATCCACCTGGAGGAACTCACCAGACTCCTGTAAGCCGATTATTGCTGAAACTGCTCATCTCCGAAATCTTCCTGATCGCGGCGGCGGTCATCCTTGCGCTGAAAGTCCTGCTGACCAAAACGGTAGCTGATCGACAGAGTAAACATCCGGCGCATCCAGCGGCTCTCATACTCTCTGTACACATGTTGGGTTTGGGTGTATCCACCCCAGCGCCGCTGATTGAACAGATCCCGCACATTGAACATGATACTGCCTCTTTTTTGCAGCACATCCAGTCGCAGGCCGGCATCCATCACATAATTTTCTACACTTTTGCCTTGTGCCATGACGCGGGGAGCACGGTAATCAAAACGGGTCTGCCCCGAAAAATTGGGAGTGAATTTTACGTTCAGGGTCGCATTCGCATTCCAACTGAATCCTTCACTGGAAGCAATACCAAATTGCTCACTACCCTCATAGCGGGTGAAGTAGGCATTGAGATTGGTCATCAGATCCACGTTCTTGTGAAAATCGAATTTGGAAATCAGTTCAAATCCGGTGGTTTCATTGCGGCTGATATTCTGCCATTGCGAAAACGTGGCTCCATTGGATTCATCCACCACGGTAATGATGGGTTGTGCCACATCATTCATCCGACGGTGATATACCGATGAAGTCAGGGTGACAGCTTGCCAGAATTTGGCATAACTCAATTCAAAGGAATGAATATCTTCCGGCAGCAGGTCCGGATTCCCCTGCCTGATATTCAACGGATCGGAAATATCCACAAATGGATTGACCTGCCATCCTCTCGGACGATTGACCCGCCGGGTATAACTGGCCTGCAGTTGATTGCCTTCCCCAAACTCCTGGGTCACAAACAGGCTGGGATATACCCTGAAATAATCCAGGGACCCGTCCGTACGCCTGCTGGCTTCCGGCACACCGGGATCCAGACTGAAATAGGAAGTGTTCAGATAGGCCTGCTCTGCACGCAATCCCAGTTGCACACCCAATTTCTCCGTCAATTTACGCTGATAATTAGTATAGATGGCATGCACCTGGCTTTTCAGATCAAAATCATTGCTCACTGCATAATCCGGCTCAAGGGTTGCTCCGTTCAATGCCAGACGGGAAAACTGATGGTCCTCAGACATTCTGATATTGCTCCGGTAGCCCAGCTCCAGCTTATGGTTCTCTCCAAAAGGTCTTACATAATCAAGCTGAACATTAAAATTCCGCCCATCTTCAGTCGTGTTGTTGATGCGCTGCTCGCTGCCCGAACCCGCCGCAAAGGCCTGATCAAAAGAATTGATGCCTTCTTCTCCATCACTGCCGTAGCCGATATTGGCCACCAGCTCCTCCTGCTTTCTGGAAAATTCATGTTTGAAATCCAGATGGAGATCATAGCCCAGATCATCCTCGGTTTGCTTTGAAAACCGCTCGCTATTGCCGTTCAGGCTGGGATGATTGAGATACGTATAAAAAATATCCTCATTGCGGTCGTTTTTGCGGATACTGAGATTGCCCGAAAGGCCAATGGTCGTTTTTTCGGTCAGGTAATGATCCACGCCCAGCTTAATGCCGTTGTTGATCCCCAGCCGATTGCTCTCGCTGGTATTATTGGTCAGGCTATTGGTCGAAAGCAATTGGGTGGAATTCATTCCGTCGCCCACACTATTCCGGCGGTTGAAATTATAGCTTCCGAAATAATTGAACTTCCGGTCGCGGAAATTGAGATTGACACCCGCCCCAAAATTCTCGTACGAACCGGCAGAGGAATTGACCGCACCGTTCAAACCGGTACGCATATTCTTTTTCAGCACAATATTGATAATGCCCGACTGCCCCTCCGCATCGTAACGGGAAGAAGGATTGGTCACCACCTCGATCCGCTCAATGGAACTGGCCGGCATGGATTGCAGCAAGGAATTGATATCACTGCCTGCCATCGCCGATTCCTTGCCATCGATCAGGATCTTGACACTGCTCGATCCGCGGAGGCTTACGCTGCCATCCATATCGACTTCCAGGGAAGGTACATTGCTCAACAGATCCGTTGCAGACCCGCCAATGCTGATGGTGCTTTCTGCCACATTGAATATTTTGCGGTCTATGCCCAACTGCATGGCCGGGACATCGGAGCGGATCACCACCTCATCCATGACCTTTCCCTCCTGTTTGATATAAACATTGCCAAGATTGACCGGCCGGCCGGTCACTACACGTATGTCCTCCTGCACAAAATTCTCATAACCAATAAAAGTAATGCGCAGGGTATATGATCCGGGAGTCACATCCGGAATGACAAAGCCCCCATTCTCCCGGCTTTGCACAGCTTTGACAATTTCCAGGGTCACCGGGTGCAGCAGGGAAACACTGGCATTGGCCACCGGAGCAAAAGAACCCATATCAAGGATTACACCGCTGATCTGTGGCCTTTCCTGAACGGATGCCTGGCCTTGCATTGGCAGGAATGCGAACACGCTAAAAAAAGCAAGCAGAGTGATCTGCAAAATCAAAAGTCGGTTTCTATTATTCTGTCTGGAAGTCGCGCGCATGGGTTTGTGTTTCAAAAATTTTATTCTATCTGTTGATCAATTAAGTCACATTTATTGATGAAGGACCGCAAAAATGATGCTTTTTCCGGCAACAAAGGGGATGGGTAACCGCAATATTACAGCGATGGGGGTTTACCACACAAATATTACCGGAAAAGGTGTTTTTCGTACAGATGGACGTGCCATGTGGAAAAGAGCCGGATAGGGCCGGAGGTGCCGGGTATTCAACGAGGCTACTCTACACTCACGGTCAGTCCCTCGGCCTTGAGGATTTTGCGGTAAATTTCCAGCTCGTTGTAGGAACCTTCCAGAACGGCACACTTTCCCTGATTGTGGACGATCCAGGCAATTTTTTCGGCTTGTTCGGAGGAATATTGCAGGTGTTTGACCAGGCACCCGATGACATGATCAAAGGTGTTGGTATCATCATTCCAGAGTATCAATTGATTGGTTGGTGACAATACGGCCAACACTTCGTCCAATGTGAACGTTTCTTCCTGGGTCTCGACTGACATGCCTGCAAAATTAACGTTTTTTTCATCTACTTTGGCAAAAATTGCTTACAATTGTGGGAATATTATTATACATACCAAGTACCAGAATAAAGGCTTCATTATGCACCATTCAAGAATTGCCGGTATCGGCTACTATGTCCCGAAAAATATTTATACCAATAATGATATGACCCGTTTCATGGATACCAATGATGAATGGATCCAGGAACGGACGGGCATCCGGGAGCGTAGATTTGCGGATCGTAAAGGCGAAACGACCACCACCATGGGCATCGAGGCAGCAAAGATTGCCATTGAACGTGCCGGAATTACGCCACAGGACGTGGACTTTATCGTATTTGCTACGCTGAGTCCGGACTACTATTTCCCAGGCTGCGGAGTTTTGCTCCAGCGGGAAATGGGCATGGGTGAAATCGGCGCCCTGGATGTGCGCAATCAATGTTCGGGCTTTGTCTATGCCCTGTCAGTAGCCGATCAGTTCGTGCGGACGGGTATGTATAAAAATGTATTGGTCGTAGGGAGCGAGAAGCACTCTTTTGCCATGGATTTTGAAACCCGCAGCCGCAATGTCTCCGTGATTTTCGGGGACGGCGCCGGTGCCGTCGTACTGCAGCCCACCGATGAACCGGGCAAGGGAATCCTGAGCACACACCTGCACAGTGATGGAGCAGACGCAGAGATTCTGGCCATGTATTATCCCGGATCTCATGCCAATAAGTGGATGTCGGACAAACCGGATTTTGCAGGTGACCAGGAGCTGGGCGGACTCTTCATGACCCATGAGATCGTGGATCATCCGGCTTCCCTGCCCTACATGGACGGTCCCGCAGTCTTCAAAAAAGCAGTGGTCAAATTCCCGGAGGTGATCAGGGAAGCTCTTGCAGCCAATGGCCTCACTGAAAAAGACATTGACCTGCTGGTGCCGCATCAGGCTAATCTCCGGATCAGCCAGTACGTTCAGAAACTATTGAAACTTTCGGACGATCAGGTATTCAACAATATCCAGAAATACGGCAATACGACTGCGGCTTCGGTGCCGATCGCTTTATGTGAAGCCTGGGAAGCAGGGAAAGTCAAAGATGGCGATCTGGTCTGCCTGGCTGCTTTCGGCTCCGGCTTTACCTGGGCCAGCGCACTGATCCGGTGGTAACCCAGTGGGGGTTATACAGCAAAGGCTTCAGAAAATTTACCCGATCCCCTTTAGTAAAGCAGCTAAAGCCTGATGGATAAATCCAGGTGGTTATCCCACCATTGAATCGGTGGTTTTGCCGCTGACCAGACTTTTTGCTGTATTGGCAATGGATAAGCTGTCATAACCACAGAGTGTCCACAGTTCTTCCTGTTCACCATGTTCAACGACCAGATCCGGTATTCCCAGTCGGATGACCTGGGCCTGATATCCGTGATCGGCCATAAATTCAAGCACCGCACTACCGAACCCTCCCTGCACACAACTGTCCTCCACCGTGATAATCCGGTTGAATTTTTTGAAGACCTTGTGCAGGAGTGCCTCATCCAATGGTTTGACAAAGCGCAGGTCATAATGGGCCGGGAAGATACCTTCGGCATTGAGTTCGCGACAGGCTTTAACAGCTTCGTTGCCAATATGTCCAATCGTCAATATAGCCAGGTCTTCCCCTTCGCTGACCGTTCTTCCCTGACCGACCGGCAAGAGATTGAAAGGACGTTTCCAGTCCGGCATGACACCCTGACCACGCGGGTACCGGATGGCAAATGGCCCCATATTATCCTGCTGAGCGGTAAACATCAGGTTGCGCAACTCCTCTTCATTCATCGGTGCGGCCACGATCATATTGGGCACACAACGCATATAGGCAATGTCATAGACCCCGTGATGGGTCGGGCCATCGGCACCGGCAATTCCTGCCCTGTCCAGACAGAAAACCACGTTTAGTTTCTGAATGGCCACGTCATGAATGACCTGATCATAGGCCCGCTGCATAAATGAAGAGTAAATATTACAGAATGGGATCAGACCCTGCGTGGCCAGGCCTGCCGAAAAAGTAACCGCATGTTGTTCTGCGATCCCCACATCAAATGCCCGCTCCGGCATGGCTTTCATCATGATATTCATGGAGGAACCCGATGGCATGGCTGGAGTAATGCCCATGATTTTGTTATTGGCCTCTGCCAATTCCACCAGGGTATGGCCAAAAACATCCTGATATTTTGGAGGAACCGGTTTATCGGGTTTGCTGGTCTTGATTTCACCTGTGATTTTATCAAAGAGACCGGGTGCGTGCCACTTGGTCTGATCTTTCTCTGCCAGTGCATATCCCTTGCCTTTCACTGTCACACAATGCAACAACTTGGGTCCGGGAATTCCTTTCAGATCCTCCAAGGTCCGTGCCAGCCTTTTGACATCATGACCATCAACCGGGCCGAAATATCTGAAATTAAGGGATTCAAACAGATTACTATGCTTGAGTACAGTACCTTTGATACTTTTTTCGAGTTTCTTGATCATGCCCAGTGCATCCGGACCTATTTCTGAAAGCTTGCCCAGCACATGACCTATGTCATCCCTGAACCGGTTCCAGGGCCTGGAAGTGGTGATACTGGTCAGGTATTCTTTGAGGGCCCCCACATTGGGGTCGATGGACATACAATTGTCATTGAGAATGACCAGCAGATTGGATTTTTCGATACCGGCATGGTTGAGTGCCTCAAATGCCAGACCGGCGGTCATGGCACCATCTCCTATCACCGCCACATGCTGCCGGTCGGTTTCCCCTTTATAATGGGAAGCAACGGCCATTCCCAAAGCAGCAGATATAGAAGTCGAGGAATGTCCTACCCCAAAGGCATCGTACGGGCTTTCATCCCGTTTGGGAAAGCCACTGATTCCGCCGAACAGGCGGTTGGTCGGAAAAATATCCCGGCGTCCGGTCAGGATCTTGTGACCATATGCCTGATGGCCCACGTCCCAGACCAACTGATCATAGGGAGTTTGGAGTACATAATGCAGGGCAACGGTCAGTTCCACCACACCCAGACTGGCTCCAAAGTGGCCACCATTGACGGATACTACATCAATGATATACTGCCGCAACTCGTTTGCCAACTCCGGCAATTGCTGCTCCTTGAGTTGTTTCAGATCGGCGGGACTATTTATTTTACTGAGAATAGGTCCTTTTTCGAATTCCATGGCATATCTCCCCAAAACTGTCATGCAAAGGTAAACAAAAAAATACTTGAAATTGCTACCTTTACGGCAGCAGAAATTTGTTGCAGAACCAAATGATCACAGATTCGGATAAAGCATATGAAATCAGATTGCCCCAGTTTGAGGGGCCGTTTGACCTGCTGCTGTTTTTTATCGAACGGGACGAATTGGATATCAACGATATACCGATTGCAAAAATCACAGATGATTTTCTGGATTACATTCAGCAGATGCATGCGTTGAATATAGAAGTGGCCAGTGAATTTATTTACATGGCTGCCACGCTCATGCGGATCAAAGTAAAAACCTTATTGCCGAGGCCCGAACTGGATGAGGAAGGTAACGAGATCGACCTCCAGCAGAACCTGATCCAGAAACTGCTGCTCTACAAGCAATTCAAGGATATCTGTGAAAACCTCCGGCTGCACGAAGATCTGCGCTGGCAGCATCACCGGAGAGGCAATATAGTAGCCGATCTAAAAAAAGCGGGCGAATCGGCACCAGATGGTGAAGAACTAGCGTCTTTCGATCTCTATAAGCTGATGATGGTCTATGAAAAGTTAATGCAGCAATACACCAACCGCACCAATGAAACGCGCCATACCGTGATCCGGTATGGCTATACCATTGAGAAGCAAAAGGAAGCCATTACCGCATTGATTACGATCAATAAAAGACTGGATTTTAAAAAACTGGTGGAAACGTCCGAAAACAAGGTACAGTTTGTCTATTCTTTTCTCGCCATGCTTGAAATGCTGCAGCAACAATTGCTCGACATCCAGATCGGGCTGGGCTTCAATAATTTCTGGCTCAGCGCAAAGCAGGCTTGACCGGATATTGTGCAAAGACCCCCTTCACAATCTTCGGGAGGCGATTGATGGCGCTCTCCGGATTATCTACCCGGCCGGAACCCCGGGCCTGCCAGATCACGGTATTGGTCTCCCTTTCTCTTGCTTCAAGGATAAGATGTCCGGCCCGGTAACGCTCCCTGCCCATAGGTCTGTATGGATTGTAGCCATACCAGCCCCATGCAGAACGGTATCCCCATCCCCAGGGGTACATGGAGTAATGATGGCTATATACCGGCTGGCTCTTGTTGTTTACAATCGCAATATACCTGAATAAAATGTCGGGGTTTTCCTTTGAATACGTCAGGCCCCGTGCCTCCAGCTCTGCGTTGGCCGTTTCCATGATATTTGCCCTCGCTATATCGTTATTGAAATAATCTTTGGAGAGCGAATCGACCGGAGTCAGCCATCCATAGGTTTTATAGGATGAAAAATCCTGATTGAGCATGCGGGTCGTATGGTATTGCTGGCTGGAACACGCCGCAACAATCAATAATACGGGGAGAATAAATAGTAACTTTTTCATAGTACGGATCTTTAAAAATGGCACGGACTATAAAAGGCACGATTTGCCTTATTATCGGAGCAGCCTTTTATATTGGACTGAATATCCCGGGAAAGGTTTAAAACTGATTTTCCAAAAAACGGAGGAAGAACAGAGGATTCAACCTCTTTTTGCAACCAGCGGCATGGCACGGCCGGGGCCGAAAGCTTTTTTGCTGACCCTCAAAATCGGAGGTGACTGAAAGCGTTTGAACTCAGCCCGCCCCACCATGTCCACGATCCGGTCCACCAACGCACCGTCCCCGATCTGCTGTTTGATGCTGTCCAAAGCTTCGTTTTCTTCAATATATGCCCTCAAAACAGCATCCAGCACCGGATAATCGGGCAACGAATCGCTATCCTTCTGATCCGGCCTCAACTCGGCCGAAGGCGGCTTCTGAATGGTGTGGACGGGAACCCGCTCCCGTTCCCGATTGAGATAATGGGCCAGCTGATAGACATCGGTCTTGAAAATATCCCCGATCACACTGAGGGAACCGGCCATATCACCATACAGTGTGCCGTAGCCCACAGCAGCCTCACTCTTGTTGGAAGTGTTGAGCAGCACGTGGCCAAACTTATTGGACAAGGCCATCAAAATCACGGCCCGGGTCCTCGCTTGTATATTTTCTTCAGTAGTATCCGGCCGGGTGCCTTCAAAGGCTTCGGCAAGTACATCCAAAAAGGCAATAGTGGGTTCGTGGATGGGAATGGTCAGGGATTCGCAGCCGTTAAAAGCCACCAGATCCTCAGCATCCCTGATGGAATGGTCCGAGGAATAAACAGAAGGCATCAGTACAGCCAGTACATTTTCCGGCCCCAGTGCCTCACAGGCCAGAACAGCCACCACCGCCGAATCCAATCCCCCGGACAGCCCAAGTATCGCTTTCCGGAAACCTGATTTTTGGAAGAAATCCCGGATACCAAGGATCAGGGCCTGATGGATCAAGGCAATGGGATCTTTTGTGTCCGGATTGGTTTGACCCGATCGGGGAGTTTCCGCTTGATACCCATGCGATAGCTCCTCAGTCGCCTGAAGCCGACCCTCCGCAAACTCATAAACCCTGAAATCTTCTTCAAATGCGGCCAGTTCGGCCAGCATTTCGCCTTCACCGGAATAGACCAGCGAGCGGCCATCAAAAATCAGATCAGCATGTGCGCCCACCTGATTGACATACAACAGCGGGCTGCCCGCACGGAGCGCATGGGTGCGCATCACCTCCTGACGTTCTTCAAAATGATGGGGTGCAAAGGGCGATGCCGCAATATTGATGGACAGATCCGGCTTTTCGGCGGCCAGCACCGGCATGGGGTCATTGGAGAGGCCGTACAGGGATGGTTCGGTCAGGTTCCACATATCTTCACAAACCGAAACCGCCAGCTTATAGGCCCTGAAATGCAAGCATCTGAAATCCGAAGCAGGTTGGAAATACCGGTACTCATCAAACACATCATAATCGGGGACAAGTCCTTTACGGGCCATGTCAGCGACCTTGCCATCCTCCAGCAATACGGCCACATTGAACAAAGGTTTTCCGACACCGGTATGGTTTTCTACCGCAGTTCCGACAATACACGCAATGCCCTGGCAATGGGAAGCGATCTCCTCCAGCGCCTTTCCGGATTTTTCCATAAAATCCGGGGATAGCCAGAGATCCTTGGCCGGATATCCGGTCACCGCCATTTCTGCAAAAACCACCAGATCTGCACCCTGTTGCTTTGCTTTATCGAGCGCAGCGATGATTTTGGTTACATTCTTCTGAAAATTACCCACATGGTAATTGAGCTGGGCGATTGCTATGCGCATAGTGCTGAATTAAATAAGGGATTACGATAGGAGTTAATGACGGATTAAGAGAGGGGTTAAATGGCGGTTTAAAAAAAGAAACCAAAATCAAGTGAGAGATACGAGTTTTTAGGTTCGGCGAGACTCATCGTGTTGGTAAATCCATTATTGAAGGTCAGGCCGGTCATCATGCGGAGATTGTGATCCAACTGCCATTCCACCCCGCCCCCGATCTGCAGTCCCAGGCGGAATAAATTTGCCTGTGCAATATTCTGACGGTTCGACTCATTATTCACTCTTTCCTTCCCGCTGATTTTCACACCTGCGGTAAATCCAAATTTACCATAATAACTGCGGTGATAACGCTGCGCACTTTTCAATTTGACCGCCAGCGGAACTTCTACATATTGCAAACGGTACTGCAACTTCCCCGGCAGGGAATTATACTCCGGTGAAACAGTTCCAGCAATGGATGTGGACGACCACAATTGATTGATGAGCAAACCTGTGGAGAAATAATAACTCTCTGCCACCGCAAAATCTGCCAGCAGACCGTAGGAGAATCCCATGCCCGCAGTACTTGAAAACCCTTCCTCATCCCCATATCGCATCCAGGAGATGTTGGGGGAGAATGAAATACCCAGCGAAACCGGTTTATAACTGCTGTATGAACTGTAATAATCCTGGGCTGCCGAGCGGCCCGGAGCGAATACCATCAAAAGCATCCCGATAAAAATTAATCCAATCTGTTTCTTCATTTCAGTGAGTCGTTAAAAAAATTTTATCTTCGTACATGCAAAGTTACCGTAATTTTCTCATCGTACCTATTGTATTTTTGATTGTTTCCTGCACACAGACGACTTCACGCATGCCAGTCGATGTCAGTCAGGTGGCATTGGACGATATTCATATCGAACGCTTCGACCGGGCATTCGGCAGTCTGGCGGCCGACAGCCTGACCGATCCGGCAACCGTCCTGCACCAGCAATGGAAAACAACTTACGGCAGATTTTACAAAGATTTTATTGAACGCATGCTGCGGATCGGTTCTATTGACGACGACCGGGCAACTCCCTTGCTCCTGGCTGGAATTGCCGGTAAGCCGGACTTTGACAGCCTGAAAAGGAGTGTTGAGGAGGTATTTCCGGATCTGGCGGATCAGGAAGCGCAACTGACCGATGCCTTCAGGCATATCCGTTATTACCTTCCGGAAGCGCCGGTACCCTCCCGTTTCGTGGCTTTCTTTTCGGGATTTGCCGTGCAAATACCCGTGGGAGAAGATTATATAGGGATTGGGCTGGATTTGTTTCTCGGGGCAGATTCAAAATTTTATCCGGGGCTGACTGGTACTTTTCCTCGATATATTTCCCGCCGCTTCACTCCGGATCACCTGGTGCCACGGGTGATGGAAAGCTATATTTATGAAGAGATTTTAGGTGAACCGGGTCAGAATGCTACATTTCTGGATCAGATGCTCTATCATGGGAAAGCCATGTATCTGATGGATCTGGCCCTGCCGCTGGTCGCCGATAGCCTGAAAATCGGTTATACGGACAAGCAACTGGCCTGGGCCACCCATTTTCAGGATCAGGTATGGGAATGGATGGTGTCCGGGGAATTACTGTACCAGACCGATCACAGCAAGATCAACCGTTATTTTTCGGAGGCGCCCTTCACCACTGGCCTGGGAGAAAAAAATGAATCTGCGCCCAAACTGGGAATATTCATGGGCTGGCAACTGGTCCGGCGATACATGGAGCGTTTTCCCGAAACCAGTATCCCCCAATTGATGGAAATGACCGACGGCTACCAGATATTGTAAAGCTGTACCGATTCCCCCACTTCAGGGAGATACAATTGCAGACCGGCCTCTTCAAATTTCCGGATCGCCTCTTTCTTGTCAATGGTAATGGGTGGAAACGTGTTGTAGTGGATGCCGATAATGTTATTGCACTCGATCATTTTCGCTGCCCGGATCGCATCGTCCACATCCATCGTATAATGTCCTCCGATCGGAAGAAAGGCCCAATCGAGATCGATCGGTTCCAGCAACTTCATCTCCAGGGTCAATGCCGTATCACCCGCAAAATAGAGGCGCTTTCCTGCAATATTAAGCAAATAACCGACCGGCAATCCTCCATATTGACCATCCGGTGTACCATTGGTATGCAGGGCATAAACCATCTTGACATTTCCGAAATTGGTGGCCAGGGTGCCGCCCAAATTCATCTCCAGAATCTTTTCCGGATCGACCCCCTGCCTGGCGACCCAGGCCGCTGTTTCAACAATGGCAACCACTTTGGCACCTGAGTTTTGCTGGATGGCTGCCATATCAGCCACATGGTCCAGATGCCCGTGGCTCAGCAAAATATAATCCGGGGTCAGATCATTGATTTCAATATGCTTTGCAAGGGGATTGGGACTGATAAACGGATCGAAGAGTATATCATACTCCCTTGATTTGAGCCGGATGCAGGAATGTCCATAGTAGATCGCTTTCATTTGTATATTTTTTTATACCGGGTTCGTATTCCGAAGATAACAAAAAATATTGAAATAAACGAAAAAAGGAAACTATTCGGCAGTCCGCCCCTTCACATATAGGTAAACAGTACTGCCATGTGGCATTCCCAACGTTTCGGCAGGTTTAATTTCCAACCAGTTGTGAAGATAAACATCAATAATTCCCTGCACCACTTTGCTCCTTGGTTCCACAAATTCCTCCATCACATACACTTTTCCCAGATGCATCTTTCCCTTTTCGTCCACGACTACTGAAAAATCATGATTAAATTTCCGGTAGGCCGGATCGATGGTAATCATATATTCCGGATACAAATACTCATAAGCCGGGGATTTTTCCGTCAGTTCAATATGTTCAATTTTTCGTTTCTGCACCTTGACTGCCGGATGCCGGCTTTCTATCTGAACAAAATTCCGGGAAGCAAAAGCACTGTCCGGATCACCTGGATTGCGATTGGCCAATTCCACCTGCGAGCGTACAAATGCGGTGTCCTGCCGGGTAGGCAGGCGCAACCGGGTAACTTTACTGTCCAACGATTCCGCACGGTCCCCCAATTCTTCATTGATATAACGGGCAGAATAAAACTTCATATATACATTGGATTTTATCTTATTGACCTTCAAACCGTTTAGACTTAGTCGCTGCAATGTAATACTGTCCGGATGCAACTCCACCGCCCTCCAGCTCTCCCTGGCAAAATGAAAATAGCGCTCATGATCATGATGGATACGATAACCAACCATCCGGTCCTCAATCGGTGAATGAATCAGAATCGAATCCTGCTTTTCAAACCGCACATGCCATTCCGGCAATTGCACAAAACCCAGGCTATCATAAGACACCCCGGTGTCAAACGTGCGCCGCACCTCATAGAAATCAATCCCCACCAAAGGCTGGAATATTTCAAGCCCCCTTTTCACCGCCTCTCCGGAATCCTTTCCCTGAGAACCACAGCTTACGGCCAGTGCGCTGATCAGTAAAAAAAGAACACTAAAAAAATACCCCCTGAAAAAAATCATCCGGCAAACTTATGCAACTTAGATTTTATATACAACAAGTCCTTCAAAATTCAAAAAATCATTATATTTGCACTCCCCGATCGGGTTGTAGCGTAGCCAGGTATCGCGCCAGCATGGGGTGCTGGAGGTCGTGGGTTCGAATCCCGCCAACCCGACCAACCAAAAAAGCCTTCACGAAAGTGAGGGCTTTTCTTATTTCAAGGCCGAGCCAAACCACAGGTTTGAGTGAGGAAATGAAATAAGAAAAGCCAGGCACGCAGTGCCGAAGGCTTTTTGGTTGAGGCCTCCCCCATAAGGGATGGCTGCGGCCACGAGTGCGGGGACCGAGCGCCGCAGCCAATCCCGGAGTGG
>JBEBWT010000004.1:0-99223 GCA_040392005.1 Parapedobacter defluvii | reverse complement strand
CCCGATAAACAATACCCTTGCCGGGCCGGCTTCCAGTGCCAGGCGGATGACTTGCCGGTGTTCCTCCGGAGCCGATTCGCCCAATTCAAACATATCCCCCAGGATCAGGACTTTCGGGCGCGGGTCGGTGAGCTCCCGGAAGCTCTCAAGTGCGGCGGCCATGCTGCTGGCATTGGCATTATAATAGTCGCCGATGATGCGGTTGCCTTTGCCGGTATCGATGATCTGAGAGCGATTGTTGCTGGGCGTATAGTCCTGGATGCCCTGATTGATCTGCTCATCTGACAGACCGAAATGTTTGCCTACCGCCACCGCAGCCAGTACATTCTCCAGGTTGTAAGCCCCGGCCAGTCGGGTCTGTACGGTGTGGCTGCCAATGGATGCCACAGGTCCGCTGGTCGGATCCCCTATCGAATCCCATGCCGAATCCGCAGTCGGACCCCCGGCTTGGCTCCTCACTGAATCCCCCACTGAATCCCCGGCCGGACTCCCCGCAGGGCCTCCGGCAGCCCCACCACCATCAACCTCCCGCTGTTGCCAGGTGATCTCCAGAAATGGATTGGCCGCAATCACTTTACCGTGGATATGGTTAGCAGTGTCCGATCCATAGGTGACCGCTTCACTGGCCTTCGCGGCTTTGTGCCCCGCAGTTTCGTTCATCGGCTCATGGTTCACAGCCTCATTCCCCGGCCCGCGATCGACAGCCTCAATAACCCCCTTCCGATTCCCAAAACGCTGCATGGCCATCTCCCGCAGCACTGGATTGTCGCCCTGGATAAAAAGTTGGCCTTGGTGCCGGGCCAGATAATCGTACAGCTCCCCTTTTGTTTTCTTCACCCCTTCAAAGCTGCCGAAACCTTCAAGGTGGGCCTTACCCACATTGGTAATCAATCCGTGGGTTGGTGCGGCCAACTTACAGAGGAAAGCGATCTCGCCGGGATGGTTGGCTCCCATTTCGACAATCGCAATCTCCACCCCGGAATGGATTTGAAGCAAAGTCAGTGGCACTCCGATGTGATTATTGAGATTACCCTTCGTGGCCAATACCTCAAACCCCGTAGAGAGCACGGAGCGGAGCAATTCTTTGGTGGTGGTTTTTCCATTGCTGCCGGTCAAACCAAAAACCGGAATATCCAGACGTTGGCGGTGATGCCGGGCCAGCTCCTGCAAAGCCTGCAGCACATCTTCCACCACAATAAACCGCCCGTCTTTTTGAAAATTGTCTTTCTGAACGGAAGGATTGTCGATGATGGCATATGCGGCGCCTTTGGCCAGTGCATCTTCAGCAAAGGCATTCCCGTCAAACTGCTCACCCCTGAGCGCAAAATACAGACTGCCCGGCACGATGGCACGGGTATCGGTGGACACCAGGGGGAATTTTTCAAAAAGAGCGTATAATGACGGAGTTTCCATATGCTTACTTCACTGCTACAAGTTTAAGGAAAAATGCAGGGATCTCCATATCTGTTTTTTGAAATCTAATAAGTACATTTGCCGGGTAGCTTATGCCATTTTGGCGTAAGGTGTTTTTTTGGTGCCATTATTGAAACGGGTTTGATTTTTGGGACCCAATTTTGGAAATATCAGTTATATGTTAAAGGTTTTAAATAAATTATTTGGAAGTAAATCAGATCGGGACATCAAGCAATTGCGCCCTTTGGTTGAAAAGATCAAGGCAGAGTATGACAAATTGCATGTATTGACCAACGATGAACTGCGTGGGAAAACATTTACTTTCAAAGACAGAATAAAGGAGTATCTGGCAGAACTGGATACAGAGATTCATGACCTGAAGGCGGAGGCAGAGGAACCCGCTCTGCACATGCAGGAGAAAACGGTCATTTATGATAAGATTGACAAATTGAATAAGGATCGGGACCAGCGGCTCGAAACGATCCTGATGGACATTCTCCCCGAAGCGTTTGCCGTGGTCAAGGAGACCGCCAGGCGATTTACCGAAAACGAGGAGCTGGAGGTAAGTGCGCTGGAGTATGACCGGGATTATGCCGCGACCAAGCCCAATGTCCGGGTCGAGGGCGATAAAGCATACTGGAAGAATACCTGGATTGCAGCCGGCAATGAGGTGACCTGGAATATGATCCATTATGATGTGCAGTTGATCGGGGGTATTGTATTGCATCAGGGTAAAATTGCGGAAATGGCTACGGGGGAAGGAAAAACGCTGGTGGGAACCCTGCCTGCCTATCTCAATGCACTTTCGGGCATGGGAATGCATATTGTGACGGTGAACGATTACCTGGCACGCCGGGACTCTGAGTGGAATGGACCCCTATTTGAATTCCATGGCCTCAAAGTCGATTGTATTGACAAGCACCAACCAAATTCACACGCAAGGCGGGAAGCTTACCGGGCAGATATTGTATTCGGGACCAACAATGAGTTTGGTTTTGACTACCTCCGGGATAATATGACCCAGTCTCCGGATTCGCTGGTCCAGCGCAAGCTACACTTCGCAATGGTCGATGAGGTGGACTCGGTATTGATCGACGATGCACGTACCCCACTGATTATTTCCGGCCCGATCCCCAAAGGGGACGAACACGAGTTCCATGAGCTCAAACCCCGGATCGAGAAGCTGGTGAATGCACAAAAAGCTTATGTAAACAGTGCGCTGATCGCAGCCAGGAAAGCCATTTCAGAAGGTGATACGGATCCGGAAGGCGGAGGACTGGCCCTGTTCCGTGCGTTCAGGGGATTGCCGAAAAACAAGGCACTGATCAAGTTCCTGAGTGAAAGCAATCACCGCCAGGTGCTGGGAAAGACCGAGAATTTTTACTTGCAGGAGCAGAGCAAGAATATGCACAAGGCCGATGCGGAATTGTTTTTCGTAATCGATGAAAAGAACAATCAGGTTGAATTGACCGAAAAAGGGATCGAGCTGATCACGGCATCAGGAGAAGACCCTCAGTTTTTTATTCTGCCCGATGTGGGTTCTGAAATTGCCGAGATCGAAAAGCTCGAAATTCCGGCTGAAGAGAAAACTGCCAGAAAGGATACATTGATGCGGGATTATTCCGTCAAATCGGAGCGTATCCACTCGATGAACCAATTGCTCAAGGCTTATACCCTGTTTGAAATAGATGATGAATATATCATTGATGACGGCAAGGTGAAAATTGTCGATGAGCAGACCGGCCGGATTATGGAAGGCCGCCGGTACTCGGATGGTTTGCACCAGGCGATCGAAGCCAAGGAAAATGTAAAGGTAGAGGATGCGACCCAGACCTATGCCACCATTACGCTGCAAAATTATTTCAGAATGTACCACAAGCTGGCCGGGATGACCGGTACGGCTACGACGGAAGCCGGGGAATTCTGGCAAATCTATAAGCTGGATGTGGTGGAGATCCCTTCCAACATCCCTATCCAAAGGGATGACCGGGATGATCTGATATACCGCACGGCCAGGGAAAAATATAAGGCAGTTGCCGAGGAAATCCAGCGCCTGACAGAGGCTGGCCGGCCGGTGCTGGTGGGTACTACTTCGGTGGAGATTTCCGAATTGTTGAGCCGTATGCTCAAGCTGAACGGAATCAAACACAACGTGTTGAATGCCAAGATGCACCAACGGGAGGCCGATATTGTGGCCGAGGCGGGACAGGCCGGCACCGTGACCATTGCGACCAATATGGCGGGCCGGGGTACGGATATCAAGCTGGGGGCGGGTGTCAAGGAAGCCGGAGGTCTGGCCATTATCGGTACAGAAAGACATGAGTCCCGCCGGGTGGACAGGCAGTTACGCGGCCGGGCCGGCCGTCAGGGAGATCCGGGATCATCCCAGTTCTTTGTGTCCCTCGAAGACAACCTGATGCGTCTGTTTGCTTCTGAGCGTATTTCCAACATCATGGTCAAGATGGGTGTGCAGGAAGGGGAAGTCATGCAGCACAGCATGCTGACATCTTCCATTGAGCGGGCACAGCGCAAGGTGGAGGAAAACAACTTTGGTATCCGTAAGCGCTTGCTGGAATATGACGATGTGATGAATTCACAGCGTTCCGTCATCTATTCCAAACGCAAGAATGCCCTGTTCGGGGAACGTCTGGATGTGGATATCAACAACATGATCTATGATGCGGCAGAAGATATCGTTACAGAATACAAGGATGCCGGTTCCTATGAAGATTTTCAACTGGAGGTCATCCGGCTGTTTTCGGTCAATCCGGAGTTGGATGAGGACGGATTTGCACAGAGTAAACCGGCCGACCTGACGGAACAGTTGTTTGACCAACTGATTACACATTACAGAGCAAAAGCTGATCAGATCGGAAAGCAGACCCTGCCCATCCTGACGGAGGTGTATGAAAACCGGGGCCACCAAATAGAGAACGTAGCCATTCCATTTACGGACGGCAACCGGATGATCCAGGTGACCGCCGGACTGAAGAAAATTCTGGATACCGGGGGAGCTGAAGTATTCCATTCATTTGAAAAGGGCATCGTGCTTGCCCTGATCGATGAGGCCTGGAAAGAACACCTGCGTGAAATGGACGACCTGAAGCAATCGGTGCAGAATGCGGTTTACGAGCAGAAGGATCCGGTGGTTATCTATAAAATGGAAGCTTTCAACCTGTTCAGAGATATGCTGGGCAGTATGAATAAGGAAGTGACTTCCTTTTTGTTCAAAGGAGGGATCCCGAATCAGCAGGCCGGAGAAGTACGGGAAGCAAGGCCTGCGGCAAAAGCTGCGGACGCTCGGGTCCGGGCCTCCAAACCTGAGCTGGCACACAGCGGAGGGGGTGGTCAGCCTGCCGGAATGCCGATGGAAGATACCAGGGAGATTCAGAAAACCCAGCCGGTCCGGGTCGAGCAGCGGGTTGGCAGAAATGATCCTTGCCCATGTGGAAGCGGCAAGAAGTTTAAGAACTGTCACGGATAATCATGGTGCGGATAAAACAAACTTTACCTTTCTTTCTTTTTGTTTCATTGGGAATCGTCCCGGTGGCTGTGCAGGCACAGACCGGTAAGGGTGTGCAAGAGAAGGGGAATGTAGAGATTGTCAAGGATCCTCTGATTGCGGTCCTGCAGCAATTCCGGGCAGGCAAGGGAGTCCGGAACTCCGGCGGTGCTCCAACCACCGGTAATGAACCCATTGACAGGAGCAACATGACCCGAACCACGACCAGAGGCTTTCGGGTACAGATTTACCTGGGCTCCAGCCGCAGTGAGGCGTATGCCGAACAGGCTCGCTTCCGGCGGATGTTCAGAAACATTGACACTTATGTCACTTATGAAGAACCCAATTACCGGGTGAAAGTGGGAGATTTCCGGAGCAGAAGTGAAGCTGAGCAGTTGATGCAGGGTCTCCGGGACCAATTTTCAAATGTGTTTATTTTTACCGAGGATATTTTTGTCTATCACTGAATAGTCGATCGCTGAATGGCGAATCATTGAATAGTTTATCACTGAAGATTAATCGCACCGCAATATGGAGTATCGGGAAACTTCGGACCCTGTCCGGACCGGAAATCTGGCAGATACGATCAAAGAGCTGGCAAAGGAATTGCACCCCGCTACGATTTCCAGCCGGAGGCATTTGCATGCAAACCCCGAACTTTCATTTGAGGAGTACCAAACCTCGGCTTTTGTCAAAAGAGAGCTGGAGCGACTGGGGATTCCATTTCAAAGCATGGCCGGCACGGGCGTGGTTGCTGTTCTCACAGGGGATCTTCCTTCGGAAAATATACTTGCCCTCCGCGCAGATATGGATGCCCTGCCCATACAGGAAGTAGAAGGCCGGAGCTATGGATCCCAGAATCCGGGCGTCATGCATGCCTGCGGCCACGATGTGCATACCTCTTCCTTATTGGCCACTGCCAGCATACTGAAAAAACTCCAGGGCAGCTTTGGCGGAACCATCAAATTTATTTTTCAACCGGGAGAAGAAAAACTGCCTGGAGGGGCCAGCATCATGATCCGGGAGGGCGTATTGGAAAATCCCCGGCCACAGGCTGTGCTGGGCCAGCACGTCATGCCGGCTATTCCTGCAGGGAAAGTGGGCTTCCGCTCCGGCAAATACATGGCTTCTACCGATGAATTATACCTGACCGTCAAAGGCAGGGGAGGTCATGGTGCCCAGCCACAAAATAATATTGATCCCGTCCTGATCTCCGCCCATCTCATTGTGGCTCTGCAGCAGGTGGTCAGCCGGATCGGGGATCCGCGCATGCCTTCGGTGCTGTCCATCGGCAAGGTGGAAGCCAATGGCGCTACTAATGTGATCCCGGATGAGGTCCGGCTGGAAGGGACCTTCCGCACTTTTGATGAAGACTGGCGGAAAAAGGCACATGAGCAGATCAGAAAAATTGCCACAGGCGTTGCAGAGAGCATGGGCGGTACCTGTGAGGTGGATATCAGGGTCGGTTATCCTTTTCTTGTCAATGCGG
Source organism: Parapedobacter defluvii (assembly GCA_040392005.1). Taxonomy (GTDB): domain Bacteria; phylum Bacteroidota; class Bacteroidia; order Sphingobacteriales; family Sphingobacteriaceae; genus DASRQK01. The sequence goes on along the minus strand of JBEBWT010000004.1, from coordinate 92,819 downwards.
AAGAACTGACCTGCTCCGTTCGGGAATTTGCTGTTGAATACCTGGGGGCGGAGCAGGTGACCGATCTCGATCTGTGGATGGCAGGAGAGGATTTTGCCTATTATTCCCAAGTGACAGACGCCTGTTTTTACCGGCTCGGCACAGGAAATGCGGCCAAAGGCATTACCTCAGCAGTGCATACGGCCACTTTTGATGTGGATGAAGAGGCACTGGCACTGGGTCCCGGTCTGATGGCCTATCTTGCCCTGAGGCAGTTGGGCAATGGATAAAGTAAAGGAATCGCATGAATAGTATCAGGCTCGCAGGACCAGCGGATTTGCTGAGTATCCACCAGCTTGCCCACCAGATCTGGTGGCCTGCCTACCGGGATATTCTCCCGCAGGCCCAGATTGAAAAAATGCTTGCCGAATTTTATACGCAGGAAGCATTGGCAGCACAGGTAGCCTCCGGACATCATTTCGCACTCTATGAGACAGATTCGGTCCCTCTGGGTTTTGTCAGTTTCCGCGTGAAGAAGCTCGATTCCCTTGAGAACATTTCTCCATCCTCTTCTACTAATCCCGCCTCCTCTTCCACAACCGGCATCGCCGACCCCACTGAAAAGAAAGTCATGCGGGTGGAAAAGCTCTATGTGTCGCCCCACACGCAAGGGAGTGGAGCCGGCACCCAATTATTGGAATATGTGGCCCGGACAGCATTGGCACAGGGTATCCAAACCCTGGAACTCAATCTGAACAGAGAAAACCCCGCCGTAGGCTATTACCACAAAAAGGGGTTCAGTATCATAGCGGAAGTTGATATTCCCTATGGGGAATACATCCTCAATGACTATATCATGCAGAAAAAAATTTCAACGGGTCAGTTTCTCTACCCTTGATGGTGTATCCTTCCCTGCTACAATACTGGCTGCCCCGACTGCAATCGCTTTAATGGAAGAAACAATATTGTCGATGTCCAGCGTACTCACCTCGTCCTTCACCGAATGATAATATTCATCCTTTTCGATCTGTACTGTTGAAAAAGAATGTGCAGGCACACCGGCTGCTGCCAGCGTGGCATTATCACTGCGGTAAAACAGATTTTGGGTGGGGTAAGGGTCCGGATGGAATGCAAATTCGGTGCCTTTTACATTTTCCTGCATGATGCGCGCCAGATCGGAATGGTCAAATCCGGTCACATACAGGGCGTTCTGTCCGAAACGGGAATCCTTGCCGATCATTTCAATATTGATCATCGCCACCACCTGATCCGGATCCAATTGCTGAGAAAAGTACCTGGAACCGATCATGCCGATTTCCTCCGCAGTAAAGGCAACAAACAGCAGCGTCCTTTCATTGTCATTGCGGTCTTTGTAATATTTTGCCAGACTAATGACTGCCGAGACTCCGGAAGCGTCGTCATCGGCACCATTGGCAATGGAATCCTGACCAACCGGAGCAAGAATCCCGATATGATCATAATGCGCCGAAAAAATCACGTATTCATCGGGTTTAGATTTACCCGGCAATACTCCGATCATATTGAACAGAGGAAGATCTTCTATATGATTGGCAAAACTGATCCGGAAGGAAGAGGGCTTTTCCGGAGCCAGCACATACACCACGGTTGGGCTGCTGCTGCCATTGGCCTGCACTTGTGCGACCCGGCTTCTCATCAGGAAGCCTTTGTAGCGCTGGAACAGGCTGGAAAAACTGGGATCGACCAGTACCAACGCATCCTTTCCTCCATTATTGATGCTCCGGAACCTGTCTGCAAAATCCTCTCCGGCCTTGATCTGAATGAGCTCGACATCCGGATTATCGTTCCAGTTGATCCCCGGGTTGCTGCTGGAGACGATCACCTGATCCGAAGGCAGCAGACGACCATCCAGCGTGACTTCCCAGGAGGCCGGGCTGATCCGGGATACCGAAAAGGTCTGTCTGTAATTTTCTTCTGCGAACGGTTCCAAACCGATTTTTTTAAATTCATCTGCAATGAAGAGCGCGGCTTTTTCTATACCGGGAGAAAAAGAGGCCCTACCTTCCATCTCATCGGAGGCCAGGGTATTCAAGATACGTTCCACCTCTTGTTTATCAACAATCTGGGCCTGTACATCCTGTTTTTGCAGGATACCGCAAACAAAAACAAGGGCCGCAAACAATAAAATACTGATTTTCTTCATGAATAGTGGGTTTAATTTCCCAAAAATACATTATTGTTTTAAATTGCAACACAGAAAGAGTATTTCGGACCAGACGAAAGAGTATTACAGACAAAAAAACAATAAGATGAAAGAAATTACCGTAGAGGAGCTGAAGCAAAAACTGGCAAACAAAGAAGATTTTCAGTTGATCGATGTCCGCGAGGAGTTTGAATATGAGCTGTCCAATCTCGGTGGCACCCATATTCCCCTGGCCGGCATCCTGACCGAACAGGATCAGGTGAGCAGGGACAAACAGGTCATTATCCATTGCCGTAGCGGTAAACGCAGCGCACAGGCCGTTCAGTTGCTGGAACGCGCAGGGTTTGACAACCTGTACAATCTCAAAGGAGGGATCTTGGCATGGAAGGAAACCATTGATCCTTCAATGGATGTTTATTGACGGAATGAAACTCAAATTCTTATATAACACCCTGCTGACCATCGGTATTGTATTGATGTTCCTCAGCGCCATCGCCTCATACCGTAGCACGCAATACACGATTATGGCGGCCTCCATTGCTGTATTGCTCCTCTTGTTTTACCTGAAAATCCGCTTGCTCAGGGAAATAAAGGAGGCTACCCGTAAAAAATCATGAGCCAGGCCTATTTGACAAATGGGGGCTTGGTGACTTTTGCTTTGAGGTCGTTGTTCCGCACCCGGATATAGATCTCATTCCCCTCGTCGGCCTGATTGACGGGCACATAACCCATTCCGATTGATTTTTTCAGGGTAGGGGACTGGGTTCCGGAAGTGACCCGGCCGATCACTTCACCAGCCGCATTGGTGATCTCATAATCCTGACGGGCGATCCCCCGATCGATCAGTTCAAATCCAACCAGCTTTTTCTGTATCCCGGCTTCTTTTTCCTTTTTCAAATTTTCGGCATTGATGAAATCTTTGGTGAATTTGGTGACCCAGCCCAGACCGGCTTCCAGCGGAGAGGTTTCATCATTGATTTCATGCCCGTACAGGCAGAAGCCCATTTCCAGACGCAGTGTATCCCTGGCCCCCAAACCGATCGGTTTGATTCCATAGGGCGCACCAGCTTCAAAGATCGCATCCCATACCTGACGGGCGGATCGGTTATCGACATAGATCTCGAACCCTCCCGCACCTGTATAACCGGTTGCAGAGATCAACACATTTTCGACACCTGCAAAGACACCCTTCTGAAAAGTATAATAGGACATGACAGACAGGTCAATGTCGGTCAGAGATTGCAGGGCATCCACCGCTTTCGGACCTTGCACCGCAAACAGGGAGGTTTGTTCGGAAATATCCTTCATTTCTACATCAAAGGTATTGTGCCTGCTGATCCAGTCCCAGTCTTTTTGAATGTTTCCGGCATTGACTACCAGAAGATAAGTCTCGCTGTCGATTCTATACACCAAGAGGTCATCCACTACTCCGCCCTGTTCATTGGGAAGGTAGGCGTATTGAATTTTTCCGTCGTACAATTTTGAGGCATCATTAGAACTTACCTTCTGGACCAGATCAAACGCTCCGGGGCCTTTGAGCAAAAATTCACCCATGTGGCTGACATCAAACACGCCTACCCCATTCCGGACAGTCTCATGTTCGTCATTGATCCCTGTATATTGTACCGGCATATTGAACCCTGCAAAAGGCACCATTTTCGCCCCCAGCGAAACGTGCAGATCAGTCAAAGCTGTATTCTTCATAATAATAATTAATGATTTTTTGAAAAAGGATGTGTCAAAGCACATCCTTTACAAAGCTAATCAAAATACTATGAATACCTACAAGCATGCAGGAATATTACCCGGGTTCCGGCTTTCGCAGGTGGGTTTTACGCTTCCGCCGGTACAGGTTCTGTATCCCCATCCGCATTATCCTCGCCCACATCATCCGCTCCATCCGTATCATCCTCGCCAGCACCGTCTTCGCCCGTACCTTCCTCTGCTTCCAGATCCGCACCGTCCCCTTCTTTGACCGGCCCTGTCTCTTCCTTCCGGACCTTTACCCGGATCACCAGGGTATCATTGACGATAATCTCACTGATATAGCGTGTGATCCCTTCCTTGTCCGTATAATTGCGGGAGACCAGACGACCCTCAATGCTGACCTGATTTCCCTTTTTCAGGGTTTTTTCCGCATACTCTGCATTTTTCCCCCAGTAAGTCAAAGTGTGCCAATGCGTATCGGTGATCCATTCCGCCTCTTTATTGCGGTACTTCTCATGGGTAGCCAGTGAGACCCGGGCCATCTTCTGCTTGTCCCCATAAGTGACAATCTCCGGATCGAACCCCAGATATCCGGTCAATCTCACGCTGTTTTTCAATGCACTCATTTCAAAATCCTCCTATAATTTATAATGAATTAATATGTTACCGCCCTTCCTTTCCGGGCTTCAAAGCAAAGATCAACAGCTTATTCCGAACAATGCGTCACTTAAACATGTAGTTGCGTTTCAAACGGATAAATTGTGAGTGATGCGGCAAATCGTGCCGAGGGTTTTTAAGATTATTCCTACTTTTGGCTTGCAAGTCGATTCAATTCTATATTTTTGGCGTTTGTTAAATTGCGTTCAATAAATTCAGTAACCCGATAACCAAGATGAAAACCTGGTTCAACAATAATTCCATCCATCTGGCCATCATTGGCCTGTTCATTGTTATTTGTTTTATCTATTTCCCTTCGGCATGGCAGGGCAAGGAACTCTATCAGCACGATGTGTTGCAGGCCAAAGCCGGCCAAAAGGAAATTCTGGATATCAGGGAGCGGGATGGCGACCTGCCCCTGTGGACCAACTCTATGTTTGGGGGCATGCCTACCTACCAGGTGCTGATCGATCTGCCCTCCAACGTGGGCACGTATATCATGAGGGGTTTCAAAACACTGTTTCCCCACCCCATTGATGTCGTCATCTTATATCTGTTGGGGGCATACCTGTTATTTACTACCCTCCGGGTGAGGCCCTGGCTGGCTGCATTGGGAGCCATCGCTTTCGCTTTCACTTCGTATAATTTTATCTATCTCGAGGCAGGGCACTCCAGTAAGGCCTATGCCATTGCTTTTCTGGCCCCGATTCTGGCGGGCGTCCTGCTGACTTTCAGGGGCAAGTATCTGATAGGGGGAGTCATTCTTGCCTTTGCGATCGCATTGGAAATCCGGGTAAACCACATTCAGGTACCTTATTATATGTTCATTGGTCTGCTGATTCTGGTGGCTATGGAATTATATCATGCAATCCGCGGGAAATCCCTGCCAAATTTTGGAAAGGCGGTCGGCGTGCAGGTGGTGACGCTACTGCTGGCGGTGGCGGTCAATGCTTCGCTTTTATGGCCTACTTATGAATATACACAGGAAACTATCCGGGGAAAGGCCAACCTGAGCAGTCAGGCAGATTCCGGCAATCCGGATAAAGGCGTTGGACGGGATTATGCGTATCAATGGAGCCAGGGACTGGGCGAAACGATTACTTTCCTGATCCCCAATGTCTATGGCGGAGGAATGGCCACCACCGTGGCTGAGGATTCACACCTGGTCAGACTCATGCAAAACAGGGGAGCCACAAAGGAACAGGCCATTGCCGGCGCGCGCGGGCTGCCGACCTATTGGGGAGAAAAACCCTTTACGTCCGGTCCCTGGTACTTCGGTGCAGGGATCGTGTTTTTGTTTGTGCTGGGCATCCTGATCGTGAGAGGCCGCCTGAAATGGTGGCTTGCGGGGACTTCCCTGCTGTTTTTGCTACTTGCCTTTGGGCGTCATTTTCCATTGGTTTCAGACCTCTTCTTCAATTATTTCCCACTGTACAATAAATTCAGGGCAGTTGAATCGACGTTGATCATCGTATCCCTGCTGGTGCCGGTCCTGGCGGTCCTGGCGATCCAGGAAATCCTGACCGGAGCAGATAAAATCAAGAATCTGGACAAAAAGCTGTTGTGGACTTTCGCAGGATTGGGAGGACTGACCTTGCTGGTGGCCCTTGTCCCCCAACTGTTTTTCTCTTTCAAAGCATCCGGGCATAGCCAGATGATCGAAGGGTTTTCACAACAGATAGGCGACCGGCAATTTGCCCAGGACATTGCGAACGCATTGGTCAAAGACCGGATATCTCTGGCCCGGACGGACGCCTTCCGCTCCCTGATTTTCCTGGCCCTGACTTTTGGGCTGATCTGGTTGATGGCAAAAAACAAGCTCAAACATCAAACCGGGGTCATTCTGTTGGGCCTGCTGTTTTTGACGGATCTCTGGACGGTCGATAAGCGTTTCCTGAATGATGAACGTTTTGTTGAACCCCTGCAACTTGCCCGGGAATTCAACTCCATGCGGGAAGTGGATGAGTTGATCCTGTTGGATAAAGACCCCAATTACCGGGTGCTTGACCTGACGACCAGCCCCTTCCAGGATGCAAGAACATCCTATTATCATAAATCGATCGGGGGCTATCATGCCGCGAAACTCATGCGCTATCAGGAGCTGATCGAAAGGCAGTTCTCAAGTGCCATCAATGAAGACGTGCTGGATATGCTGAATACCCGCTATGTGATTGTCCAGGAAAGTCAGCCGGGGAGCGACCAACGGATCCAGCGGATTCAGCGGCGCCAGTCGGCTGCCGGTAATGCCTGGTTTGTGGAAAGGGCGACAATTGTCGGGAGCGATGATGAAGAAATGAACGCACTTAACAGTTTCGATCCGTCAAAGGAAGCCATTGTGCACAATAGTTTCAGGAATCAGTTGGATTCGGCACGCCTCGGACGGTCCCCGAATGCATCGATCAGCCTGACATCCTACCGGCCGGATCACCTGATATATGAATACTCTACCCCCAATGATGCTCTTGCGGTATTTTCCGAGATCTGGTACGACAAAGGCTGGAAGGCCTATGTGGACGGGCAGGAGTTGCCTATCATCCGGGCCAATTATGTACTAAGGGCCCTGCAACTGCCGGGAGGCAACCATCAGGTGGAATTCCGGTTTGATCCGGTTTCCTATCACCGGGGAGAAACAATCTCGTTGATTGCTTCAATTATATTGGTATTGGGAGCCGGTTTTGCGGTCTGGCGCGGATCGGTCACCCGCGGATCGGTCACCCGGAAAGAAAGCCGGTGATAAGGGCTTGGGCCATGTTTTAGAATGGCCTGACGATGATCAGTCGTTGGGTAACCTTTGTTTTTCGACCAGCCATATTCAGGAAATTCGCCGGCGATACCGTGCATGTAATCATCCCTGTAAGTTTTTGCCAGAATGGATGCCGCAGCAATAGAAAGGTATTTCCCATCCCCTTTGATCACACATTGATAAGGGACTTCCTGATAAGGGATAAAGCGATTGCCGTCCACCAAAATAAATTCAGGTCTCACGGACAGAGCATCCAGGGCCTGGTGCATGGCCAGATAGGAAGCCTGGTGTATATTGATCCGGTCAATTTCCGCAGGTGATACACTGGCCACGGCATAAGCCAGAGCCTCTTTTTCGATCATTTCACGCAGACGCTGTCTTTTTGTCATGGACAACTTTTTCGAATCATTCAGTTCTGCATGCACGAAATCTTTTGCAAATATGACGGCGGCGGCGAATACCGGCCCTGCCAGACACCCCCTTCCGGCCTCATCACAGCCCACTTCTATTCCTTTTGGTTGATAATATGAAAGCAACATACCAAAAAATATAATCCGGATTCAGCCCCACTGCATCCACCGGGTTTAAGCGCAAAATAAATAAAGTTTAACCGAAACATGTAATAATTCTTATACAATTAAACTTATTCGCATTTATGGCGTCAATAATGCACAATGACAGTAAAAAAATGAAAGTTGCCGTCCATATCGTATTCACCATCGCCCTTTTGACAGGGAGTTTAGGGGTTTTTGGCCAAAGAAAGCTGGTAAATGAGCAGCTTGTCCGGGCAGAAAACCTGCATATTGATGGAAATCTGGCCGATTGGGGAGGGGAGCTGAAAAATGAATATACAGCGCAAAAGTTTTACTATGATATCCGCAATGATGATCAGTACTTTTTTGTTGCGGTACGCATTCTGGATCAGCAAAGACAAATACAGGCGATCACCCAGGGAATCAGCTTCATGCTGAACACCGAAGGGAAAGAGAAAAATGGCCCGGCTCTGGTGTACCCAGTCGTGGATCGCATTTCTTTCCGTTCCATCATGTCCGCTGAGAATGACAACAGGCCGGAAGATATACGCCTGGGGGCTTTACAGTCAGTGCGGGGCATACAGGTCATTCGGTTGAGTGATTTGCTTGACGGGCTTATCTCACTGGATAACCGATATGGAATACAGGCCCAGGCCCATATTGATCAGGATGATGCCCTGTGTATAGAAATGCGTTTGCCGATCGGGCTGATCGGATCCCGCAATACCCTTGAACATGCACGTCTTGCCTATAACTTGAAGATCAATGGCAGAGGTGTTTCAGGAGGCCGACCGGATCAGACACCGCCTGCGGGACGAATGGATCAGGGAAACAGCGGCTACCGGGGCGCAGGATCCGGGAGAGGATATGGTGGTGCTTTCGGGAATGCGGCCCCGCGCGAAGAGGCAGGAATCTGGGGAGTAATCCGGCTTGCGGCATCGGCAGGGCAACCATCGGATATACGACCATAAAAATTGATAAAGAATTTATATAAATAACATAATGAACTATAATCACAACCTTCAATCATTCAGGACCTTATTGAATAAAGGCCTGGTCATTATTGCGCTTTTGCTGTTTGGTTTTACGCTTCAGGCACAAACCAACCGCCAGGCGAGCGGAACACTCAAAAACAAGGCCGGTGCGGCAGTCTCCGGCGCTTCTATCAAATTGATTTCTGAAAAGGACTCGATTTTTACCAGCAGTGACAATGCGGGATTCTATAATTTCAGAAATTTACAAGGGGTCAATTTCAAAATGACCGTCCATAGTCTCGGCTATGATACCTTGTATCATGAATTTCAGTTTGAGGCGGCCCGGACCCAAATGCTGGTGGCTCCCCTGACCATGGAAGAATCATCACAATATCTTGATGAAGTATCCGTAGTCGCCCGTGTCGATATTGTTGTCAAAGAGGACACGCTGGAGTATAACACGAAAGATCTGAAGCTCCGGGAAGGAGCGCTGGTGGAGGACGCACTCAAAAAACTGGATGGGGTGGAAGTCGATAAGGACGGAAATGTGACCGCTCAGGGCGAATCCGTCACCCGTATCCGGATCAATGGAAAAGACTTTTTCGGCGGGGATGTCAAGGCCGCTACCAGAAACCTGCCGGCGGATATCATTGAAAAAATCCAGATTGTAGATGATTATGGCGATATGGCCAATATTACGGGCAACCGCACCGGCGATCCGGAACGCATCCTGAACATCCAGATCGACCCCAGCAGAAACACAGGTTCCCTCGGTAACTTCAAAGTAGGCGGTGGGTCTGAAGAACGCTATCAGGTCACCGGAATGCTCGGGTATATGAAGGAAGGCATGCAGCTTATGGGATTGGGCAATATGAACAATGTGAACGCATCCCTGTTTGATTTCAATATCCGGGGCGGTGGAGCCCGCAGGAGCGGCGGCGGCGGCGGTAGCTTCGGACGCGGATTTGGTGGTGGCGGCATGGGCGGCGGCTCCAATGGTTTGACCAACACCAATTCCATCGGCCTGAATTACCGTCAGGATTTCAATCCGGCATTCACCATGTATGGCAATTATAGTTTCAGCCATGATGACAATAAGACGACGACCTTCAATATCAACGATTATTTCAATGAACAACTGATGGAAGTGCGTGACAACCAAACGGGTTCGCAATCCACCAGCCACCGTTTTGACTGGAATTTTGAGTATAAACCGACTGATAAGGATTACTTCAAACTCTCTCCCACACTGAGTGTAAGGGGTTCGGACAGCGATGGTCTCCTTCTTTCGGATAATACACTGAGCGGTACGCTGATCAATAGTTTGAATAAAACCAACAGTTCCAAAAATTTCGCACCGAATTATGGGATCAGCGGTTTATACAACAGGCGGCTGAGCCAGTCGGGCAGAAACTTGTTCTTCGATTTCTCACTGAACACTTCCAGTACTGAACAGGATGAAGAAATTATCCAGCAGACAGCGATCATGAACGGTGAAACAGATGCGGAAGCCTATATCCGTACTCTGGCTGATCTGAACAACAAAAGCCTCAATGGGGGTGCCTCGGTATCCTATACTGAGCCGCTCAGCGACAAATCGAGCCTGGAGTTCAACTATGATTATAACTTCAGAAATTATGATAACCGTCGTTTCGACAATGCTCTGGATGCGGCAGGACAACAGATCATCGATGATGAAATATTTATTGGCAACCGTATTTTTGATTACTCTTTCGTGACGCACCGGGTGGGGGCCAACTACCGCTTCCGTTCCGACAAGATCATTTATTCGATCGGTGCGAGCGTACAGCCCAATCGGCTGTCCGGTGACGCTACTGTACAGGATCAGGTGATGCACATCGACCGGACAGGGTTCAATTTTGCGCCTATTGCCCGCTTTGAATATAAATTCTCCAGGACAAAATCATTCAGTGTGCGCTATTCGGGCCGTTCCACTGAGCCGAGCTTCTCTCAGTTGCAGCCATTTACCGATTATTCCAACCGGAACAATCTGGTGACCGGTAATCCGAACCTGGATGCAGAGTTTGGCCATGAATTGCGCGTGAGTTTCAACAACTTCAATGTGGGATCCGGCCAATCATGGTTTGCGGCGGTGACCGGTTCGGTCACTGAGGACAAGATTGTTTCCAACAGGACCATTGTCGTAGATCCTGAATTGGGTGTTGTGCAGAGCACCGGCTACCTGAATACAGACGGATTTTATAATCTGAGGGCCTTCTATAACTATTCGATTCCTTTCAAGAATCGTACCTACGTGCTTTCATTTAATGGTAATTCCGGATATAATAACAATATTTCATACACAGATAATGTAAAGGGGGTTGGCAAGAACCTGCAACTTTCTCAAGGATTGAACTTCAGATATAATCCAAAGGAGACTATTGAGATTACTCCCGGAGTACGTTATTCTTACAATAATACAACCAACAGTGCGACAAGCAGCAACCGTGGCAGCGTGAGTAACGTCATCAACTCCTGGTCCTATTCGCTGAATACGGCGATCAATATTACTCCGACCCTGGTCTGGGGAGGAGACCTGTCCAAAACGACCAATAGCGGTTACAGTAATGTCGTGGGAGCCAATCCATTTATTATCAATACTTATATTGAAAAACAGTTCCTGAAAGGCCGCAATGGTGCCATCCGCTTCCAGGCATTTGATTTGCTGAACGAGCAGACCAATGTGTCCCGGAGTGTGACTGAAAACCTGATCAACGATAGCCGCAGCAACCGGTTGGGTCAATACTTTATGCTGACATTGTCCTACCGCTTCCAGAGCTTTGCAGGCGGTAACATGGGCTTTAGCGGACAGGGGGGTGGTCACGGCGGAATGGGCGGCGGCCAGGGAATGAACAGAGGAGGAATGGGCGGATTTTAAGTGTTAAAGGAATGACGGATTCCTCAAGCTGATCCCTGATCTTTTTCTGTTCAGGCCCCGAAAGATTATTATACTTTTGAAGGTTGGACCCCGCAAAATCTCCCACTGGGGATTTTTGCGGGGTTTTTTTGCCCGGGATCTGAAAGTTCCGGTTTTTTGATTAAATTTAGCGACCTAATCGGGCTTAGTTTGATACGGATTAAATTTTATACAATAGAGATGCTGAAGAAAATTGTTTTTGTGTTGTTGGTGACTGCGATCGTTGCCTGTGGTTCCAAACCCCGTGTGGATCTGGATGATAATGCCGTGCAGATACAGCCTACGGCGCAGCACGCAGTGATTGCCAAAGATGTGGTAGGCCTTTTTGAAAATTACAGTTATAAAAAAGTGCCGCTCGGAGATTCTATTTCTTCAATCATCTATGATAACCTGTTGAAATCATTGGATGACGGAAAAAATTATCTGATGAAAACAGATATGGACCAGTTTGAGGAATACCGCTTCCTGATGGCCGGTGATTTCAAGAAAGGGGATCTGAGCGCAGCCTACCAGATCTTCAACAATTACATCTCCCGTTATCTGGACCGGATGGAATTTGCCATGAAGCAGGTGGACGAACCGCATGATTTTTCCATTGCCGAGGACTATGTCTATAATCGTAAGGATCTGGACTGGTTCCGCACCCAGGAAGAGGCGGACGAGCAATGGAGAAAACGGGTCAAATATGACTTGCTGAATCTGCGCCTGAGCAGCCCGGATCAATCTGACAGCACGGCAGCAAAAAATAGGGAAACCCTGAAAAACCGCTATACCCAATTGATTTCACAGGCCAAAAAAACGGACAGCAACGAGGCGTTCCAAATCATTATGTCCGCACTGACCGATGCCATCGATCCGCATACCAGTTATTTCAATCCCTATTTTGCCCAGCAGTTTAATGAGGGGATCTCCAATACCTTCGAGGGGATCGGCGCCCGTCTGACGATGGACAATGAGGTGGTGAAGGTTGCCGAAGTAATTGCCGGAGGCCCCGTGTTCAAAGAAAAAGCTTTGCAGATCGATGACCGGATCATTGCGGTAGCGCAGGGAGAAAACGGTGAATTTGTGGATATCATCGGCTGGAGACTGGACAATGCGGTTGCCAAGATCAAGGGCCCGAAAGGTACTGTGGTCAGGCTGAAAGTGATTCCCGCCGGGCAGGAACTGTCTGCCGAACCCCGGATTGTTTCACTTACCCGCGAAAAAATAGTCCTCGAAGAGGAGTCGGCAAAGAAAGAAGTCAAGGAGATCCGGGGTGAGGACGGAAAGCAGTATAAACTGGGTATCATCAGTATCCCGAAGTTTTATATTGATTTTGATGCCTATCGCCGGGGTGACCCGAATTATAAGAGTACCACCCGGGATGTGCGGCTGATCATTGATTCGCTCAAACAGGAGGAGGTTGATGGGATTCTGGTGGACCTGCGCTTCAATGGAGGCGGGTCACTGGTGGAATCCATTGAGCTGACCGGCCTGTTTATAGACAAAGGCCCCGTGGTACAGGTGAGGGATACCCGCAATCGGGTGGAAGTAAACAGTGATGATGAGGCGGGAGTGGCCTGGGACGGTCCGCTGGGGGTGATGATCAATCGCTTTAGTGCGTCTGCTTCTGAAATTTTTGCCGGGGCGATCCAGGACTATGGCAGAGGCCTGATCCTGGGGACCCAGTCCTATGGTAAGGGCACCGTACAGTCAGCGATTGATATGGAACGGGTCATCAGCCCGACCGACCGCCTCCTCCTCAAGGCTAAAAATGATGGAAACCCATCGGGGGCGGTCCCATCGGGAGCTCCGCAATTTGGCCAGATCAATATTACCATGGCCAAGTTTTACCGTATTACGGGCAGCAGCACACAGCATAGGGGGGTGACACCGGATATTGTATTTCCCTCAATTTATGATAATGAGAAATATGGTGAAAGCTCGGAACCTTCTGCCCTTCCCTGGGATCAGATCAATCCGACAAACTTTGCGACGGTACAGGATCTGAGCGGAACTGTCCGTATGCTGGAGCAAAAGCATCAACTCCGGATGTCCGGCTCGCCCGAATATCGCTTTTTGCTGGAAGATATTGATCTGGCGAAAGTCCGGGAGAATGAAGTGAGTGTCTCGCTGAACGAGCGTACACTGAAAGAAGAGCGGGACAGTAATCAACGTAAAAACAGGGAAAGGATCAATGAGGGGCTGCGCATCCGGGGCCTGCCGCTTTGGATGGCCGGTGAGCCGCAACCAAAGATTGATTTTGATTTTATAAGGGATGAGAGTCTCAATGTAATGACTGATTTCATTGCATTGAAGCGATCTGCCGGATCACAATAATTTCGGGATATCTGTATGGCCGATTCGTCAGGACAGGGTTCAATTCATACAAATTCGCTCCAGTTATTGGTGATGTTGCTGGTATTTGTGCTGGTCGGGGCGATTGTGGGAGGGCTGCTGGGCTTGATTTTAGGCGTAATCTTTACGGGGACCTCCGATGTGGGAGAGATTTTGCTTGCAGCGGAGAATCAGGGAAGCAACACCGCTTTTATCCTGATCATTCAGGCCTTTTCAAGTGTGGGGATGTTCATCCTGCCCCCGCTGGCACTGGGGGCTTTCTACGGGAAAAACATCGGACAGTATTTTGATCGGCGGGGAGGACTGGATCTGGCGATTTTTCTGCTGGTGCTGATTATCACCCTGTCCTCCGGTCCCGTCATTGAATGGCTGGGAACGCTCAACGGCCGGCTTTCCCTTCCGGCCGGCTGGTCAGGACTCGAAGAATGGATGCTGGACAAAGAAGCCCAGATGGAAGAAATCACCGTGAAGCTGCTGGCCGATACCAGTCTGTTCGGGTTTTTATCCAATTTGCTTGTCGTCGCTGTCCTTGCGGCCGTAGGGGAAGAATTGTTGTTCCGGGGCTGTCTTCAAACCATTTTGCATCGTTGGTTCGGCAATCCGCACCTTGCGATATGGATGGTCGCCATTATTTTTAGTGCGATCCATCTGCAGTTTTACGGCTTTTTGCCCAGGATGGTGCTTGGAGTGTTGTTTGGCTACCTGTTTTTCTGGAGCAAGAATTTATGGGTGCCTATATTTGCCCATTTTGTCAATAATACAACGGTTCTGGTTGCCAGCTATATCTATCAGAAGCAGGGCAAGACACTCAGTAGTATGAATTTTGAGGGGAGTATTCCGGATTATGCTTATTTTATTAGCTTTGTAATATGTGGGCTCGCCCTGTGGGCATTGTGGGTACGGATCAAATTTGTGAATTTATGGAAAAAAACTGGGTAAAACTACTGGCAGGATCCAATCCTATTGAAATGGAACTGACTAAACAAATGCTGGAAGAACACGATATCCCCACTGTATTATTGAACAAACAGGACTCTTCTTATCGGTTTGGGCTACTGGAACTCTATGTGCACGAGAGTCAGGAGGCAGCCGCCAGGTTATTGCTCGCTGTACAGGATGTGCCGGAAAACCCGGATCAATTAGACTGACAGGAGATGAAAACACGCGCGATTACCGGATTGTTTTTTGTCCTGGTCATGCTGGCTTCGGTATTTCTGGGGCCGTGGGTGTTTTCCGGATTTTACCTGCTGCTGGGGGTGGCCTGCCTGATCGAATTTTACGGTATGTTCGATCCATCCGGAAGAGAGACGGAGGCCGGCCAACCTTCCGGAATCAGGCCTGACAGATGGATCGGTGGCCTGTTGGGTGCTCTCGGCCTTGCGCTGTTGATGCTGGTGAATCTGGGTGTTGTCCACTCCTCGCTGACGGCACTGATCCTTTTGGTTGTACCGCTCATGCTGATCCGGCAATTGTACCGTGTCGATTCACTCCCGTTCGGTCGGATTGCCGGTACCATACTTGGCTATGTGTATGTACTGCTTCCCTTTTATTGTTTTTATCTCCTGGGCTTTATTCAGGGGGCGTTTAATGGACTGTTGCCGCTGGGATTTTTGCTGATACTTTGGGCCAATGATACAGGAGCCTACCTGATCGGCAGATCATTCGGACGGCACAAGCTGTTTGAACGGATTTCTCCCAAAAAGACCTGGGAAGGGTTTGCCGGAGGGCTGATTTCGACCATTCTGGTGGCTATTATCCTTTTCAATCAGACAGACAGCACCTTGGCCCTGTGGCATTGGCTGGTTGTAGCAGTCCTCATTGCTGTGGTAGGTACACTTGGGGATCTTGTCGAATCCTTGCTCAAAAGGAGCCTGAATGTCAAGGATTCGGGTAGTATTCTGCCGGGACACGGAGGCTTGCTGGACCGCTTCGACGGGTTACTGCTGGCCGCGCCGGTCGTTTATCTGTTTCTACTTCTGTTTTAAACATTCTTTTTCCATAATATTTTTATTCCGAATCACGTTGGTATAAAAAGAAACAGATTTATTTGTTATTTTAAATTAAATATTTTAATTTGCATTTAATTTGAAATAATAACTATGCTGGTTAAGGTTTATAGTGGCGCCATTTGTGGTGCCGTCGCCCAATTGATTACGATTGAGGTCCATATTTCCAGGGGTGTCCGCTATCATATCGTTGGTCTGCCCGACGTAGCGGTCAGGGAAAGTTTGCAGCGGATTGAAAGCGCGCTGGTGTCTGCCGGATTCAGGATGCCCCGCCAGAAAATTGTGGTCAATCTGGCTCCTGCCTATATCCGCAAGGAAGGTTCTGCCTTTGACCTACCTATTGCCCTGGGTATTCTGGCGGCCTCCAAACAATTGGATCCGACACTTTTGGATGATCTGCTGTTTTTCGGAGAGCTTTCATTGGCAGGCGATCTGTTGCCGGTAAGAGGGGTCTTGCCAACGACACTACTCGCTAGGGAACTTGGGATTTCAGGAGCCGTTGTCCCGGAAGCCAATGCAGAAGAAGCGGCCATTGTGCAAAGTGTGGCTGTTTACGGATTATCCGGTCTGAAGGAAACGGTTTCATTCCTGAAAAACAAAACCAACAAACCCAAAGAGATCTTCCAGGGTCACACCCCCGGAATCCTGCCTTCGCGAGGGATGGATTTTTCAGATGTCCGTGGTCAGGAAATGCCCAAGCGGGCATTGGAGATTGCGGCTGCCGGTGGTCATAATGTGCTGCTGTTCGGCCCTCCCGGATCGGGCAAGACCATGCTGGCCCGGTTACTGCCCACCATCCTGCCTCCACTCAGCCATCAGGAGCTACTGGAGACTACGCAGATATATTCAATTGCCGGAAAGCTGATGACGGCCCGGCCCGTGTTGTCTTCACGCCCTTTCCGTGCCCCTCATCATACCATTTCACCTATTGCCCTGGCCGGGGGAGGCCCCTATCCTTATCCGGGTGAAATCTCCCTGGCACATAATGGGGTACTATTTATGGACGAATTGCCCGAGTTTAAACGATCTGTGCTGGAGGTGTTGCGACAGCCGCTCGAATCCCGTAGCATGACCGTAACCAGAGCAAAGATCAGTGCAGAATTTCCTGCGGATTTTATGTTGGTTGCATCTATGAATCCTTGTCCCTGCGGATATCTGAACCATCCCTCGAAATCATGCATCTGCGGACCCCGGGAGATCCGGCAGTATCTGGGTAAGGTTTCAGGCCCTCTACTCGACCGGATTGATATGCACATTGAGGTTGCACCCCTCAGTTTTGATGAGCTGAATGCGGGCCGTGCACAGGAAAACAGTAAAATGGTGCAGGAGCGGGTGGTCCTTGCGAGGGCAGTCCAGCGAAAACGCTTTGGCACGAAACCCGGGAACACTTCCTGCAATGCGCAGATGGACCATCATCAGCTTAGTATGCACTCGGTCATCGGTCAGGAAGGCCGGGAGCTGCTCCGTATGGCGATGGAACGACTCAGTATCTCCGCAAGAGCCTACAACCGTATCCTGAAAGTGGCGCGGACGATTGCGGATCTGGACGGTTCAGATCAGATTGACGTCCCGCATCTGGCTGAAGCCATTCAGTACCGAAGCCTTGACTGGAATCAGTGGGTAGCTTAGAACCCAAATCCGCAGATGGTCCATCAGTTCGTCAGGCGTTCTTCAAACAATTTCAGGATGCGTTTATATTCATCCGTCCAGGAGCTGGGGGTGACAAAACCATGATCCTCTACCGGATACACGGCCAGTTCCCAATTGTCTTTGCCCAATTCGATCAGCCGCTGGCTGAGACGCACAATATCCTGGAAGTGCACATTGACATCCACCATTCCGTGGGCCATCAGCAGATGCCCCTTTAACCCATCTGCAAAATAGATCGGAGAAGAACGCCTGTAAGCGATCGGATCTGTAAATGGTTCATTCAGGATGTTGGCCGTGTAACCGTGATTATAGTGTGCCCAATCGGTGACCGACCGCAATGCCGCACCGGCAGCAAAGACATCCGGTTCATTGAACAGGGCCATCAGCGTGATGAAACCACCATATGAACCCCCATACAGGCCGATGTTTTTGGGATTGACTCCATATTTTTCCACCAGCAGCTTCGCTCCGTCCACCTGATCGCTCAGATCTTTTCCTCCCATATGCCGGTAGATCCCCGTGCGGTGATTCCGCCCGTAACCGGAGCTGGCCGTAAAGTCAATGTCCAATACGGTATAGCCCAGATCTGTCAGCAGATTGTGGAACATATACTCCCTGAAATACTGGCTCCACCAGTAATGCACATTTTGAAGATAGCCCGCGCCATGTACAAAAATTACGGCAGGACGGCTTGCTTTCGGCTGATCAGGCTGATAGATCCGTGCATAAACATCATCTCCGTGGCGGTTTTTGAAGGAAATCACTTCCGGTTCCCGCCAGGGATAAGCCTTGAATTCTTCGGTCAGCGAAGCAGTCACCTGTTTGGCTTCCGCTCCCGGTTTATTCTCCTGAATGTATAATTCCCAGGGTTTGTTCGAGAAGGAATAACGGATGGCCAGCCACTTCTCATCCGGGGATAGCGTGACCTCATTTCCCCCTTTCATACTGGTAATCTGCACCAGCTCTCCGCCGCCCACCGGCAAACGGTAAAAATGGGTAATTCCCGGATGTTCTTTATTGCCCCGGAGGTAAAAATGCTTTTTATCAGCGGATAATTGCAGGGATTGAACTTCCCAATGGCCTTCGGTGAGTTGTTTCTTTTCCCCGGAATGGATATTGGCGGTATATAGGTGTGAATAACCGCTTGCTTCACTTTGGAAATAGAGGGTGTTTTCATTGATCCAGCCGAGACTCCCGCCTCCAAAACCGCCTCCGATACCGGGGCCTGCAATCCAGGCCTCATCCCGCTGCCGGTCGATCAGCGTTAGCGAACCATCTTCGGGGTGCAGACGCATAATCCAGCGATCCTTATTGTCCGAGGCTGAAATAACCACAAATGCCGCAGAGCCGCTTTTGTTCCAGTAAGGTCCGGAGACGGTCACATTGCGGTCTTCGTTTTTCCTGAGTAATGCTTCCTTCTCCGCCGGGTAATCATCCCAATAATCCGGCAGATCCTTTATTCCAGGGATCTGACCGGTCTGGATCAACATAATGGTGTCTTTCTCCCGGTCGTATAGATAGCTTTTGGAGACCGACAGTGTATTGCCTACTTTGGTTCTGCCGGGAATATCCTCGGTATAACCCGATTCGGTCACATAATTTGGTACAATCGTATTTTTGTTGCCGGTAGCCGGCGTGGTAATCCGGTAGCTGATATAACGCAGGTCCGGACTGATCTGTTGCGACGAAAGCAGGCCTTCCCCGATGGAGATGGCTTTCATCTGAGGTACAGTACGCTGTCCTTCCCGCTGGGCCCTTCTGACCGAATCCATTCTTTTATTTTCTTGCAATACATCAAACAGATCCAACTGATCTGTATTCAGCCATTCATTCTGCCGGCTTTCCGATCCCCGTCCGCCCCTTTGGGGGGCCGTAGCTGTCTGACTCCGGCCCCCACCCATTCCCATCAGGACCCCTGCTCCGGCCGCACCACCACTGCCCCGGTTGAAATTGCTCAATTGGACCAACTCGTTTTTGTCCAGATGTAACTCGAAAAAATTATCCCCCTGCTGGAAAATAATGCTTTTTTCATCCGGGCCAAATCGGGGGGCGTTTTCCGTTGCCACGGTATTGGTCAATCTCCTTTCTGCTCCGGACTTCAGATTTTTTAGATAAATATCTCCCTGCCGGGCAAACAGCATGTTTTGTTTGCTGGCATCATACACATATTGACGGATCAGGCCCTGCTGTGTTTCCCAGTCCACCTTTTCAGGAGTCTGTGATCCGCTTCCGTTGGCAGGAATCCGATAAAGCGAAGTCAGGTCCGCAGCTTCGGGATTCCAGTTGAAATAGACGTGCCGGCTGCTCTGATCCCAGAAAATCCCCTCCGGGGAAGTGCCGATCCATTTGGGGTCCCGCATAATTTTTTCAACGGTCAGACTACTTTGATGCTGGGCAAAAGCCACACCGGACAGCCCAAGAAACAAGAGAAAAAGAAACTTTTTATACATGAGATTCACGATTTAAACTGCTGTGTCCAAAGTAACTATTTTTTTTGTAGATTGCGTGGGTAATCCACAAACTATAACACATAACTTACATTTTATATCAATGCATACGAAGCGAAATTTTGTCAGGCTACTGCTCTTGACTGCCGTATTCCTGATGGGGGTGGGCCGTGGATTGGCGCAAACCGGACCGGTCAGCAGCTATCAATCCCACAAAGATATCACTTATGGCGATGAGGGCAATCCCCGGCATGTGCTGGATCTGTTTTTGCCCAATGATCCGGGTCCGCAAACCAGACTTATGGTCTTTATCCACGGAGGGTCCTGGGTGCAGGGCAGCAAATCGCAATTGCCGGAGATCCTGATCCAGGAGTTGTCCGGTAAACAGGGTTATGCCCTGGCTTCCATCAACTATCGGCTTGTAAAGGAGGGGAGGGACCGTTATCCGGCCCAGTTGGAAGATGTACAGCGCGCCATCGGTTTTCTGACAGAACAAGCTTCCACCTACGGGTACAAAGCGGATGAATATACCCTGATGGGAGGGAGTGCCGGGGCTCATCTTGCCATGCTTTACGCCTATGGTTTTGATAAAAAGAAACAAGTGAAATCCGTGATCAACCTGTTTGGCCCCACCGATCTGACAGACAAAGAAGCCCGTCCGGACGGTAGTGAGGCCGACCAGATCATCACCAATTTTCTGGGGACACCGGATCATCTGGCCCCCATCGCCGTCTCCGCCAGTCCCATTTATTATTTACATGCGGAAAGTGCGGTCCCCACCCTTACTTTCCATGGACGGGCAGATACCTTGGTGATCGTCAGCCAGGCGACAAAATTGCATCAACGATTGGATGCCCTGGGTATTCCCTCCCAGATGGTCCTGTATCCGGACGAGGGGCACGGTTTTTCTATGATGGTCATGCTGGACGTCTTTCAGAAAATAGTTTCCTGGTTACAGACCCACTGATTTTTTCGTAACTTTGCACTTTCATATTTAATCTATATTATTTGTACGGGTATTTTATAATATTTTAGAACTGGTATTTTATAATTTTTAATCATAATGAGTTTCGATAAATTTAGCAGAAGGCACCTGGGTCCGGATGCGGGGGAGACAAAGGCCATGTTGGATCTGGTAGGGTATGGATCCCTGGATGAATTGGTAGATCACGTAGTGCCCGAACCGATCCGCGACCGGTCGGCTATTCAGTTGCCGGCGGCTATGACAGAAAGGGAATACCTTGAACATATCAATGCTATTTCCCAAAAGAACAAGGTTTGGAAGAACTTTATCGGTCAGGGTTATTACGGTACGATTACGCCAAGTGTGATTCAGCGGAACTTATTTGAAAATCCAGGCTGGTACACGCAATACACGCCTTATCAGGCAGAGATTTCCCAGGGAAGACTGGAAAGTCTCCTGAATTTCCAGACGATTGCCAGTGACCTCTCCGGCCTGCCGATTTCCAATGCTTCCCTACTGGATGAGGGGACTGCTGCGGCAGAGGCCATGTCCATGTTTTTCCACGCAGTGAACAAAAACAAGAACAGTGTAGAGAAACCAAAATTCTTTGTGGATCAGCACCTGTTTCCGCAAACTATGGGTCTATTGGAAACCAGGGCGGAACCTATTGGAATAGAGTTGGTCGTGGGAGATTACCAGCATGCTGTAATCGATGAAAGTTTCTTTGGCGCCATTGTACAATACCCCAATAACGTAGGTGCAGCGCAAGATTACACTGCATTTGTGGAACAAGTCCATGCTGCAGGCGGATATGTGGCTTTTGCTGCGGATTTGCTGGCATTGACGCTGCTGAAATCACCTGGTGAAATGGGGGCTGACGCTGCCTTTGGCAATACACAGCGCTTTGGTGTGCCAATGGGATTCGGAGGGCCGCATGCTGCCTATTTCACAACGACGGAAGAATTCAAACGCCTGATACCCGGACGGATGGTGGGAGTCAGTGTGGATTCAAAAGGTGGACGGGCCTTGCGCCTGGCCCTGCAAACCCGTGAACAACATATCAAAAGGGAGAAGGCAACCTCCAATATTTGTACCGCACAAGCCCTGCTGGCCAATATGGCGGCCATGTATGGGGTCTATCACGGACCGGAAGGCCTGAAACACATTGCAGGTACCATCCACAGCCTGACCAAAGAATTGTACGGCAGGCTCCATGCAGCCGGACTGAAACTGGTTTCAGACTCTTTCTTTGACACATTGGTGGTCGAAACGGATCAGGTGGATGCCATTCGTTCCCGTGCCGCCGCCAGTGAAGTCAATCTGCGTTATATTTCCGATACACGGATTGGTGTCTCCCTGGATGAAATCACCGTTCCTGCCGATCTTGATCTGCTGACAGGCATTCTGACCGGTCTGACCGGAAAATCACAGGCTGATCATGCGACTACCGCAGCCCCCGGAATCCCCGCGGACCTATCGCGCAATGCCCCTTTTATGGAGCATCCGATCTTCAACACCTACCACAGCGAAACCAAAATGATGCGGTACCTCAAAAAGCTGGAGAATAGGGATTTGAGCCTGAATACCAGTATGATCACATTGGGGAGCTGTACCATGAAACTCAATGCGGCCAGTGAATTGATCCCGCTGAGCAATCCTCAATGGGCCCATATCCACCCCTTTGCCCCGCAGGATCAGGCAGAAGGATATTTGCAGGTCATTGGCGAGATGGAAGATTACCTGAGTGCCATCACCGGCATGTCCGGATCGACCATTCATCCGAACAGTGGGGCCCAGGGGGAATATGCCGGACTTTTGACCATCCGCAAATACCACCAGAGCATCGGCCAGGATCACCGTAACATTATGTTGATCCCGGTTTCAGCCCACGGTACCAACCCCGCATCGGCGGTGATGGCCGGCTATAAGGTGATGCCCGTATTGGCATTGGCCAACGGCAATATTGACCTGGAGGATCTGAAAGCCAAGGCAGAACTGCATGCCGAGAACCTGGGAGGAGTGATGGTGACCTATCCATCCACCTATGGAATCTATGAGGAAACGGTGAAGGAAATCATCCGTATCGTACACGAAAAGGGAGGACAGGTTTATATGGATGGTGCAAACCTGAATGCGCAGATCGGCCTGACGTCACCCGGATTTCTGGGTGCAGATGTCTGTCATCTCAACCTGCACAAAACTTTTGCGATCCCACACGGTGGCGGTGGCCCCGGAGTCGGCCCGATCTGTGTGGCCGGGCATCTGGTTCCGTTCCTGCCCGGCGGATCGGTAGAAACCCGGAATTACAACTACCTGGTGTCAGCAGCCCCTTATGGTTCTGCTTATATCATGCTGGCCTCTTATGGCTATGTGCGCCTGATGGGAGCAGAGGGATTGTCCGAAGCCACCAAAGTAGCCATCCTGAATGCCAACTATATGAAAAAACGGATCAGTGAATCTTTTGATATTCTGTATTCGGGGATCAATGATACCTGTGCGCACGAATTTATTGTGGATCTGCGGACATTCAAGAGGATCGGTATTGAGGCTGAGGACGTGGCGAAGCGAATGCTGGACTTCAATTTCCACCCGCCGACCCTGAGTTTCCCGGTTCCTGGCACTATTATGGTGGAACCCACTGAAAGTGAAGATAAAGAGGAACTGGACCGCTTCTGTGATGCCCTGGCTGCTATCCGCGCAGAATTGCAGGAAATTGAGGAAGGGACCCTGGATAAGGAAGACAATCCATTGAAAAATGCCCCTCACACTCAGGCAGACCTGGGCGAGGATAATTGGTCACATCCTTATCCCAGAAAGCAGGCCGTATTCCCATTGGATTATGTGTTTGAGAGCAAATTCTGGCCTTCGGTCAATCGGGTCAATAACTCGGTCGGCGACCGTAACCTGGTCTGTACCTGTGAGCCGGTCGAAAGTTATTTTGAGGGTTAAAAAATCCTCTTTACTTTTGATATAACTTATGTTTGTAATAAAGGTAGTATTTAGCATTATACGCTTATGAATGGGATATTAAATTTCCGGCAGGCGAACTTCGCCGCAATGGTGGCATTATTTGTCATCATACTCAGTGCCGGGTCATGTACCAAGAAACCTGTTGTCGAACCGGAACCGGAACCAACAGATGAGATTACAAACGCAGAAATCAACAAGTGGGTGCTGGACAGTATGAAATTCTGGTACTACTGGAACTCATCTATTCCCAACAGCCCCAATCTGGATCAGAAGCCAGGAGACTTCTTCGAGTCTATACTCAAAAGACCGGATGATCGCTTTTCCTGGATCCAGAACAATGAGGATCTGCGCAATCAATTGTCCGGAGTGATCAAGACCAGCGGTCTGGGACTGGCTTGGTTCCGGATCGGAGATACCAATGCCGGTGCGGCGGTACGCTATGTGCATAAGGGTTCTCCTGCGGAGCAGGCAGGGATCAAGCGCGGCGATCTTTTTATCCGTGTCAATGGTACCGCTTTTGGTCTCAATGGCAATTCGGTTACCAATACCGCTGCTGTGTTTGGCAATAATACTTTTACCCTGACAAGAGGTGTGCTAAACGGCACCGTCATCTCTGCAGGGGGCGAGGTCACGCTGACACCGGTCGAGAATTTTCAGGAGAAGGCCATTCACATGGACACGGTACTGACCACGCCCAACGGCACCAAAGTAGCTTATCTTTTCTATAACCGGTTTCTGGCCAATCAGGCACAGGACCTGGTGGATGCCTTCAGCAGATTCAAGAGTGCCGGGGTGACCGAACTGATCATCGATGAACGCTATAATAGTGGTGGATCAGTCAGTGTTGCGGCTATTTTGTCGGCATTGATCCACAAGAATTTCAATATCAACAACTCATATATCCAGTATAAGTTCAATAACAACCTTGGCCAGTTCTCTTATAGCTACGGGCAGATTTTCGGGGCTGGCTACCAGGGAGTGATCAGCGCCAATAATCTGGGCCTGGACCGTGTCTTTATTCTGGCCACCGGCAGCTCGGCTTCGGCCAGTGAATTGCTGATCAACAACCTGATCCCGTTTATGGGTGATGCCAATGTGATCCATGTCGGTAAGACCACCGTAGGGAAGGATGACGCCTCCATCACGATTTCCAATTCTTCTCCCCGTTTTAAGGATGAGAACGATTGGGGAATCCAACCAATTGTCCTGAAATATACCAACCGGGATGGCGGTGGCGGATTTGTCAATGGCCTGGTCCCCAAATACGACGTGGAGGAGACTATTCCCTACATGCCGATGGGTTCCTTCGAGGATCCGCTGATCGGTAAGGCATTGACCGTTATTGATCCCAGCATACAGGCCGTTTATGGTCAGATGATGAGTATCAATCGTCAGCGGGCAGCCCTGATCAACCTCCAGCCGCTTGAGGAATTCGACCGGGAGATTTCGGACCTGCGTCCGCTGGATGTCACTGAAAGCCTGAAAGGGAAGGGATTGATCCTGCGCTGATGGGATCAGAGCGGATCTTTGATCAGCTCCATTTCAAACAGGGAGGTCAGGTGATGCAGGATTTTTGATTTGACCTCTACCATATCCAGGGGTGTGCCCAGTTCTTTTTCGAGCGAGGTCACACCCTTGTCATTGATGCCACAGGGGACAATATTGCCAAAATAGCTGAGATCGGTATTGACATTGAGCGCAAACCCGTGCATGGTCACCCAGCGGCTGGCCCGAACCCCCATCGCACATATTTTGCGGGCCATGACCGGGTCGGCCGGATCCAGCCAGACTCCGGTAAAGCCGGGATACCGTTCCCCTTTCAGACCATAATCACCCAGCGTAAGGATAATAGCCTCTTCCAGGGTACGCAGATACAGATGGATATCCGTGAAAAAATTATCCAGATCCAAAATCGGATACCCGACGATCTGGCCGGGACCATGGTAGGTAATGTCTCCGCCCCGGTTGATATGATGATAGGTGGCGTGCTTTTCCGCCAGGCCCTCATCGTTCAATAGTAAATTCTCCTCTTTTCCACTTTTCCCCAGCGTATAAACATGCGGATGTTCCGTAAAGACCATGTAATTGTCGGTCGGAAAATCTGTGCCATCCCTGCGGTTAGCCGTTTTGCGGGCTACAATCTCTGCAAACAGGCTTTCCTGCCGGTCCCAGGCTTCCTGATAGCCCATCTGGCCCCAATCCTGTAATATTACTTTCTTATTCATGCTTAATATAACAGGTTGTCATACGGATATCGCTGGGTATGCAGCTCGGCTATATGTTCATAAAGCAAGGCCCTGAAAGCGTCAATATTCGTTTTTTCCGTGGCCGAAATAAAGATGGCCGGGCTGTTGTGCCGGCTCATCCAACTATTTTCAAAATCCGTTAGGGTCATTTTTGGGACTATCCCATTTTCCTCGTGCATGCTTTCGCCCAATCCATCCTGCTCATCAGGGCCGACCCCGGTTTCCCGCTGCGGATCATACGCATCGATCTTGTTGAACACCATAATGGTAGGCTTGTCCAGTGCCCCCAGTTCTTTCAGAGTTTCATTCACCGCCCGGATATGATCCTCAAAACTCGGGTGGGAAATATCCACCACATGGATCAGAATATCTGCTTCCCGCACTTCATCCAATGTCGATTTGAAGCATTCTACCAGGTGGTGGGGCAATTTCCGGATAAATCCGACCGTATCCGACAATAAGAAGGGGAGGTTGTCGATCACCACTTTCCGCACCGTTGTGTCCAGGGTCGCAAAAAGCTTGTTTTCCGCAAATACCTCCGACTTGGAAATCATGTTCATGATGGTTGATTTGCCCACATTTGTATAACCCACCAGTGCCACCCGGATCATCTGTCCCCGGTTCTTTCTTTGGGTCTCGTTTTGCCG
This sequence comes from Parapedobacter defluvii, assembly GCA_040392005.1. Classification (GTDB taxonomy): domain Bacteria; phylum Bacteroidota; class Bacteroidia; order Sphingobacteriales; family Sphingobacteriaceae; genus DASRQK01. Next base: position 65,839 of record JBEBWT010000004.1, on the reverse strand, counting down.
GTCTATGGATTTGAGCCGTTCTTTCAAAAGGGAAATCTTGTTCAGGATCATCCGGCGGTCACTCTCAATCTGGCTTTCTCCCGGTCCGCGCATACCGATCCCGCCCCGCTGCCGCTCCAGGTGCGTCCACATCCGGGTCAGACGGGGCAACAGATACTGTAATTGCGCCAACTCGACCTGTGTCTTGGCCTGGGCCGATTTCGCCCGCCGGGCAAAAATATCCAGGATCAGATTGCTCCGGTCCAGGATCTTGACTTCCAGCTCCTTTTCTATATTCCGCAGTTGCGAGGGCGACAACTCATCATCAAAAACCACCAGGTCCACTTCCTCCGCTTTGACAAATGACTTGATTTCGTCCAGTTTGCCACTTCCCACAAAAGTGGATTTGTCCGGGAAGTTGAGCTTTTGGGTAAAGGTCTTGACCGGAATCCCGCCGGCCGTCTCCACCAGGAATTCAAGCTCCTCCAGATACTCCATCTCCTTCTCTTCCGAATCCTGTGGCAGAATGACCCCTACCAGTACCGCCGTTTCCGGCTTGATTGCCGTATCAAACAGTTTTTGCTTTTCTTTCGCCATATAAATTTTCCAGACACATAAAAGTAAGAATTTTTTGGCATATCCCGCTATTACTATCGGAATAATATTTATATTTACGGGATTTACATAAATTTTTTTTAATAATTATCTTAAAACAATCCAGTAATGAAAAGAATCAATGGACTTGCACTTTTAGTTGTTTTGTTGGGATTTGGCGCCCTTCAGCAATCCTGTAAACCGAAGAAAGTTCTGGTCAATCCTTCTGTCGAAGTCAATCAGGAACCCGCTACGCCAGTAGTAGTTGAAGAGAAAAAACCAGAGGTCATCGAGGAAAGGGTGGTACAGACCCCGGTGGAAGAGGCTCCGAACTACAATTTCAGAAACATACAGTTTGAACTGGATTCCTATGTCCTGAAAACTGAATCCTATGCAATTTTGGATCAGATTTACAGAGAAATGAGGAAAAACACCAACGCAAGATTCAATGTGATCGGACACGCTTCGATCGAAGGCACCGCCGAATACAATCAGAAATTATCAGTGGATCGTGCCAATGCAGTCAAAATTTACCTGGTCAATTCAGGTGTCAATCCAAATAACCTGATCACCATCGGGAGGGGTGCGACCCAGCCGATCGCCACCAATGATACGGAAAGTGGTCGCTCACTGAACAGGAGGGTAGAAATTAAGTTGATTCCATAAATGTAATGAATGCTGCGAGGGTAAATAGTGATTGGAGGAAACTTCAAGAGTGGATCATGAAACAGTTTGAGACGGAAAAGCCTGACATTAAAGTCATGCTTTTCCTGATCGGCGTACAGGAATTGGGCAAAGGCCCGGTCAAGTTCAGCAAGCGGGAAAAAGAAGAGCTGATGCACATTGCCACCTGCAGGTTGTTCAGTGCGATGGGTTTTTATGAGCTGAGGGGCCTCGATCAGGATGGCTGGCCGCACTGGGAGTTGGTCAAACCCATCCCCAATTATACCTTGCTGGAACAGGAAATGATACTCAAATCCCTGATTGTCCATTATTTTGAAGAACAGGGCTTTGCAGAGGAATCCGTCCTGACACAATAAAGTAAAAAAGATATCAGATGAAAAAATTGCTAATGGCATGGGCACTGATCCTGATGACAGGGATGGTTTATGCCCAGAAACCTCAGCATGTGTATGTAAAAATCATCACAGACAAAGGAGAAGGTGTCATTCGGTTATATAATGAAACACCGCAGCACCGGGATAATTTCAGGAAACTGGTAAAGGAAGGATTTTTTCAGGATCTGCTGTTTCACCGGGTGATCGAAAACTTTATGATACAGGGAGGAGACCCCGATTCCAAAGGGGCCGAAGCAGGCCGGCGATTGGGCAGTGGTGGATTGGATTATCGGGTGCCCGCCGAATTCAGCCCGGATCTGTTCCACAAAAAAGGGTCATTGGCTGCAGCCAGGGATAATAATCCCGAGAAGGCCTCCAGTTCTACCCAGTTTTACCTGGTACATGGCAGGACGTTTACAGATGCCGGCCTGGACAGTCTGGAGGTCATGCGTTTGGGGGGGCGAAAGATCCCGGAAGCCCATCGCCAGGTTTACCGTACACTGGGAGGGGTGCCCCATCTGGATCAGAATTATACGGTATTTGGAGAGCTGGTGCTGGGCATAGAATTGATTGACAGCATCGCCGCTGTCCCCACTGATCAGTATGACCGGCCGCTTGAAAACCAGCAAATGGAAATGTACCTGCTCAACAGACGGGAAAGTATCAACGTGATACGTCAGTTGGCCGGACTGAAACCAAAGAATGATGTTTTTGTCCGTTTTTTTGATCTGTTCCGGCCCAAAGAGGTCAGCATCCCGGAAATATGAAAATCATCAGCTACAATGTCAATGGTATCCGGGCCGCCCTGCGCAAGGACTGGCTGCTCTGGCTGCAAACGGAAGCCCCGGATGTCGTTTGTTTGCAGGAAATCAAAGCCAGCCCGGACCAGTTCCCGTTGGAGCTGGCGCTGATCGAGTCGCTTGGATACGAACATTACTGGTACCCAGCCCAGAAAAAGGGGTATAGCGGTACCGCCATCCTGACCAAAAAAACACCCCAAAAAGTCACCTACGGCTGCGGCCACAAAGATTACGACGATGAAGGCCGGATGATCCGGGCAGACTTTGAAGATTTTTCGGTGATGAGCGTGTATTTCCCTTCGGGGACTACCGGCGATATCCGGCAGGATTTCAAATACAGATTCCTGGACGATTTTCAGTTTTATACCGATAGACTCCGGCTGGAAAGCCCCAGGCTGGTGATCAGCGGGGATTATAACATCTGTCACCGGGCCATCGATATCCACAACCCGAAATCCAATGCAAATACTTCCGGATTCCTGCCGGCAGAACGGGAATGGATGGAAAACTTTATCAATTCCGGATATACCGATTCGTTCCGGCACCTCAATCCGGATCCCCATCACTATACCTGGTGGAGCTACCGCGCCGGTGCCCGGGCAAGAAATCTGGGATGGCGTATTGATTATAATATGGTCACGGAGGCGTTGTCCCCACAGATCAAATCGGCCAGAATACTGCCCCAGGCGGTGCATTCAGATCATTGCCCCGTGGTGCTGGAGCTGAGATAGGCGGGAAACCCTATGTGTCAGGCTGGTAGCTCTGGGATAGACGGGTTGCCCGATCTTATTCCCACCCGATCCTAATCCTGCTCCTGGCCATCATTCTGTTTCCCCTCGTCCTTTTCCCGTTTCCGGAAGATCGAATGAATGACGTCACCCGCTTTTTCCTTGATCGTGACGGCTTTATCTGCTGTATTCATTAAGCGTGCTTCCCTTTCCTTGCTGATACCTGCCGTCTGCTTGATGCCTTCCAGCAAGCTCTTCCAGAGCGTTTTGAAGAATGAATACTCATGCGGACGCCGGTAACTGATTTTCCCCACCAGATAAACTCCTTTTTCATTCGGATTGCTGCTGTTGAGCAGCAACTCATTGGCCAGAAAGGACACCAGCTTTTTCTTGGATGTACTGCCGTCGTCATCTGTGTTCAGCACAGCAATTTTCAGATCATCATAATCGAACCAGAATGTACCCCAGTTGCGGTAATCATTGCCCTGCATATCGAAGCGCACCCCTTTGATACTGGCATTTTCAACTTTGGCACTAAGCAGCGGTGTGAGAATGCGGTTCAGGGATTTGCCATTCATGGGGCCTAACGTCCCCTTATAAGTAAAGGCGCCCTGCTTGTCAAACATGTCAAAAGTAAATTGGGCATTCAGTTTCCCCTGATTCATCAGGTAGGTCGTCAGGTCAGCTTTCATGATCTGATCGGCCCGTAGTGAAATCGAGTCATTGGTCACGTTGGCCAGCCAACCATGTGTGCGTTCAAAAGTTATTTTCCCTTCTTTAAGGTATTTTCCACTGGTTTCAGCATAACTGATATCCACCTTGTCCACATATATGCTGTCGATCTTGACCGGATGATTCAGCTTCATCAATTGCTGGTGCGGGGACTTGCCGATCTTGCTCGTCGGCCTGCGAGGATACCGGAGATCATTGGAAACATCCACGGTCCCCCCGGTGACATACAATTTCCCGGCCCGGATCCGCTGCGAACGCATGAACCGGGCCAGATCCAGCTCCTGAAAGGTCAATTCCTCAAACCAGAGTTGAGTGATATCTTTGGCATAACCCAGCTCCCGGTAAAACTCCTGCTTACTGATCCGTGGCGCATATTTCAAACCTTGCAGGACCAGCTTTTGCTGATCCGTCCGTATATATAAACTGTCGAAGGCCAGATTATAATGCGAATCCGGAATCTCCAGATGATACCCGCCCATGTCCAGGGCGATGGAACGCGTATAAAAAAAACGGCTGGGATCCTTTCTGGCCGCAGAATCAATCAGGATATCATCCACCCTCAACTGCACATTTTTGAACTCATTGCGTGTTTTGGCGGAATCCTCTAATTTGTCAAAAGTGAAGTGGATCCCGGAAATCCCCACGGTTCCGATCCGGATCGCCTTCAATGCACCCAAAAATCCGGCATCGTCCACCTGTTCCTGTACAATGGTATCGTTGTACAGGTGATATTTATTGGTGAGGATTACCCTCGGCGTATCCACGAGAATCCCCGAAATATCCATCTCTTTGGAAAATACGGCCTTCCGGATATCAAGCCCCCTAACCCTCAGCAGGGCCACGATCGCTTCAAAACGATTATCCGGCGCCTTCATCTGATTTTCAAGACGGGCATAAACGGCCGTGTCGGAAATCAACCTGAAGTTTTTCAGACGGGCACTGCCGGTGAACAGGTTCAGTGAAAGATCTTCGTATTCCACCCTGTACAGACTGTCGGTAGCCGAAAGTACAACTTCCTTGATCTGTGCGTCCAGGAGCGGTTTCCAGTGCCTGCTCAGGTACCAGCCCGCAGCCAGTATCAAGAGGAGCAGTCCCCCCAGGATTCCTAAAGTCCATTTCCAGATTGGTTTCATAATCGGGTCTCGTTTTTATGGTAAATACTGAGGTAACTCTCATAGCGGCTTTCCGCGATCTGTCCCGCATCCACGGCATCCCGCACGACACAGGCCGGCTCATTCAGGTGCTGGCAATTGTGGAACCGGCACTGATTGAGCATTGCCCGCATCTCCGGAAAAAAATGGCCCAACTCCCCCGGCGCAATATCAATAATGCCAAATTCCTTTATCCCGGGGGAATCGATCAGATAGCCCCCGAAAGGCAACTCAATCATTTCGGCGAAGGTGGTCGTATGTTTTCCCTTATCCGACCAGTCCGAGATATTTCCGGTCCGCAGACTCAGTCCCGGGCAGATCCGGTTGATCAGGGTGGATTTGCCCACTCCCGAATGCCCCGAAATCAGGGTTGTCCTGTCTTTCATCACGGATTCCAAAGCGGCTATATTGGTCCCCTCCAGTGCAGATACCTGAAAACAAGGGTAGCCGATCCGCTCATAAATATCCTGATATTCCGCCAGGATATCCAACCCTTCCTCAGAAAACAGATCCAGTTTGTTGAATACCAACCCGGCGGGAATGCCATATGCCTCGGCCGTCACCAGAAAACGATCAATGAATCCCAGTGAAGTGGGCGGTGAAGCAAGGGTCACCACCAGAAAAGCCTGATCCAGATTGGCTGCAATGATCTGCGCATGGCGGGACAGATTGACCGACTTCCGGATCATATAATTCTTCCGGTCGTGCAAATGGGTAATGACCGCGGTGTCCTGTCCCGGTTCCGGGCTGATATCCACCCAGTCTCCCACCGCCACGGGATTGGTAGTGCGGATCCCCTGGGTACGGAACCGCCCCAGTATCCGGGATTGGTACACCCGGCCACCCGGCACACTGACCTGATACCAACTACCAGTGGACTTTGTCACCAATCCCTTCATTTGCAATCCTTTTTACGTTTCCTCTGCGAAGAAAGGCAGATTCTATGCAATAATCGGAAAAATAATTGCAATTTTTCTACATTTGTAGGGATAGGGGTTCGATGTTGAATCTGCAAAAGCGATTATAAAGTGAAAAAACTATTCTTACTGGACGGGATGGCACTGATCTACCGGGCTTATTTTGCGATGAGCAAAAATCCCCGGTTCAATGCAGGTGGATTGAATACATCGGCGATCATGGGGTTTACCAATACCTTGATGGAGGTATTGAAAAATCAGCAGCCTACCCATATTGCGATTGTATTTGACACAGCGGCACCGACCAACCGGCATGAGGAGTTTGAAAGTTATAAGGCCAACCGCCAGGCCATTCCGGAGGACCTTGCCGCATCTATTCCCTATATTTATCGCCTGGCAGAAGGGTTCAACATCCCGGTACTGACAATGGATGGTTACGAGGCCGATGATATCATCGGGACTCTGGCCAAGAAAGGGGAGCAGGAGGGATTTACGGTCTATTGCATGACTCCTGACAAGGATTTTGGTCAGTTGGTGTCCGATCGGATTTTTATCTATAAGCCTGCGAGGATGGGTGACGGAGCCGAAATACTGGGTGTGCCGGAAATTCTGGAAAAGTGGGAAATCACGGACGTCAGTCAGGTGATCGATATACTTGGGCTCTGGGGTGATGCGGTGGATAATATCCCCGGTATCCCGGGAATCGGTGAAAAGACGGCCAAAAAACTGATTCAGGAGTATGGATCAATGGAGGAAATTTTTGCACATGCTGACCAATTGAAGGGCAAGCTGCGGGAAAATATTGAAACCTTTGAGGAGCAGGGATTGTTGTCCAAAAAATTGGCCACTATACAACTGGATGTCCCGATTGCGCTGGATGAGGAGCGGTTGCAGCTTGGAGAGCCCAGTAGGGAATTGCTGGAGCCCCTGTTTGCAGAGCTTGAATTCCGCACCCTGGGCAAGCGGGTCTTTGGGGAGGGCTTCAGTGTACTGGGCGCCCCGCCGGCCGGTGGCCAGCAAATGGATCTGTTCGGCAATCCCCAGTCAGGTTCGGCTGCAACATCTGCTACCCGCACGGTTGCTGCCCACCCGACCGTTACCCACCCGATGGATGATGAAGCGGAAGCAAAACCGGCTTCTTCCATTCACCAGATACCCCACGAATATATACTGGTCAGTACAGAGGCCGAAATGGTGCAATTGGCAACGCTGTTAGAATCCCGGACTTCCTGCTGTTTTGACACCGAGACCACCGGGACCGATCCCAATATAGCAGATATAGTCGGCATGTCCTTTGCCTTTGAACCACACAGAGCCTGGTATGTGGCCATGCCACAGGACTTTGACACCTGCGTGAAACTCCTGAAAATCTTCAACGGGTTTTTTACCAATGCGGACATCCGCAAGATCGGCCAAAACATCAAATACGATATCCTGCTGCTGGCCAGATATGGGATCTTTGTGCAGGGAGAACTGTTTGATACCATGCTGGCCCATTACCTGATCGACCCTGATTCCCGGCATGGCATGGATGTGCTGGCCGAAAATTACCTGAGTTACAGCCCGATTCCCATTACGGATCTGATCGGTCCGCGGGGAGTCAGGCAGGGTAATATGGGAGATTTGACGGCAGAACAGATTTGTGATTACGCAGCCGAGGACGCAGACATTACCCTGCAACTGGCACAGGTATTTGAGCCCCTGCTGATCCAGGCTGAAGCGATGGATCTGGCCAGGCAAGTGGAATTCCCATTGATCTATGTGCTGGCGGAAATGGAACGCACCGGTGTGCGCATCGATGTGGAAATGCTCAGGGGTATTTCAAAAATCCTGGAGTCGGATATTAAAACCCTCGAAAAGACCATTCACCAAAAAGCGGGCGTTCCCTTCAATATAGCCTCTCCAAAGCAATTGGGCGAGGTGCTTTTCGACAAGCTCCAACTGGATCCCAGAGCCAAAAAAACTAAAACCGGCCAGTACAAAACAGGAGAAGATGTCCTGACCGCACTGGCTTACAAAAGTGATATAGTACAGGATATTCTGGAATACCGGCAACTCCAGAAACTGAAATCCACCTATGTGGATACCCTGCCCGAATTGATCCATCCGGACACAGGCAGAGTACATACTTCATACAATCAGGCGGTCGCTTCTACCGGCCGTCTGAGTTCGACCAACCCCAACCTGCAGAATATCCCGATCCGGACCCTCCGTGGCCGGGAAATCCGCAAAGCCTTTATCGCCAGGGATGACCGGCACGTCCTCCTGTCGGCGGATTATTCGCAGATCGAATTGCGGTTGGTCGCCGAAATGAGCCAGGACCCGGGAATGCTGGAGGCTTTTGCCCAAAATCTGGATATTCACCGGGCCACGGCGGCCAGGGTGTATGGTGTCCCGCTGGAAGCAGTGACCAGTGATCAGCGGAGAAATGCCAAAGCCGTCAATTTCGGGATCATCTACGGGCAGACCGCATTCGGACTGTCCCAGAACCTGGGCATTTCCCGCAAAGAGGCATCGGATATTATTGAACAATATTTTTCACAATATCCGGGGATCAAACGCTATATGAATGACACCATTCATTTTGCCAAAGAAAACGGATATGTAGAAACCCTGCTGAAACGAAGAAGATATTTGAGAGATATCAACTCGGCCAATCAGACGGTCCGTGGTTTTGCGGAGCGAAATGCCATCAATGCACCGATACAGGGTTCGGCCGCCGACATGATCAAGGTTGCCATGATCGGCATCCACCAGGAAATGCAGGCCCGGGGCCTGAAAGGGAAGATGACCATGCAGGTGCATGATGAGTTGGTCTTTGATGTGCCCCGTGAGGAAGTGCCGGTATTCAGGGAATTGATCGAACGGCAGATGAAAGAGGCCCTGAAAATCTCCGTACCCATTGTGGTAGAGATCGGAGAAGGACCAAATTGGCTGGAGGCACATTGATGCCTTCCGGTTTTATATTTTATGGAAGTAAAGTTTGACGTATGCGTTTGTCGTTTTTTCTTCTTTTAGTGGTCATGACAGGAAGTGTAATGGCAGGAAACCTGCCGTCTTCCTCTCTTGGATGTACCGTGACCCGGCAACAGGATCAGGCCAATGATAGCCTGGTCTATTATGAACGGATGGATCGGGGCCGGTACCGGTTTTTCTTTGACGACCGGTATTATCTTGCCGAAAAATCCTGTGGATTCATGACCACGATCAGGGAAGCCGGATTTGATCCGGTCGATCAGGTGTTTGACGGGCCGTTTACAGATTATAATCTGGCGGGCCGGAAAATATTGACCGGGAACTACAATAAGGGAGCCAAAACAGGGGTTTTCCAGGCTTTTCATCCAAATGGGCAGCTCAAATGGGAAGTCAATTTCACGGATGGACAGCCAGCAGGTCTCTGGCAGTATTACTATCCGGATGGCAGACCTATGCTGGTGCTGGACTATAACGGAGAGGAAATGGAAATCCGGGATTATTGGAACGTAAAAGGAAAACACAGGGTCAAAAACGGAAGAGGGCGGTATCAGATGCTGATCGAGATTGATGGGTACAACGAATTCGGGGCAGTTTATGTATTGCGCAGTGGGCGTGTTGATAATGGGAAACCGACCAGATTCTGGTCTTTTGAATTTGTGGATCCGGAAGGCAGGAAAGATTATATTGGCTCTGACCAGTACATGGAGGGCCTTCGGGATGTAAGAAACGGACTGAGAATCAATGATTTTGCCCAGGGATCCCACCGTAGTAGTCTGGTTCCCCTACTCTGGTTTACCAGGGCGGAAACCCTTGCCAGTAAAAAGTGCACGATCGACGAATATAGTGGGTTCTCGCTGTTTCTGACACAGTTTCTGGAGGAAATGTTCGACCCTCAGCAGTCGAATACGATGCCCGCACAGGAAGTGATCTTTACTGTTGCAGTCGATAAAACAGGCGCACCTACACAGGTGACCCCCTTGCAACCCCCGATTGAGGAACCACACGTTCAACTACTGCTTGGCGGTATGAGAAAAATTGGTTTCTGGCACCCGTCTTTTCTGGATGGTGAATATATCGATGATGAGCTGACCGTCAGTTTTGTGATCGGTTCTGATGAGCTGACCGGAAAGATCATAATCGAAGGGCTTGATATACAGCGGAAAAATGGATTCTGACCAGATTGTTTTTGGATATCATCCCTACAATCTGTATGTTTGATCGGTAGAAATCTGTACAAAATGAAATTCCATAAAGAGGGATATCCCAGCCTGATACTGACCCTATTGGTCATCGCTGCCGCCAATGCATTGGTTTACTATTTTGCCTCCGGGCAGACCTGGCTGGTCTGGGCCGTGTATATTTTGTCCTTTCTTTTGCTGGTGACCATCCTTCAGTTTTTCAGGAGCCCCGCACGCCGGATCCTGAAACAGGAGGGGACGGTGCTGTGCCCGGCCGACGGCAAGGTCGTCATCATTGAAGAAGCTGAAGAACCCGAGTATTTCAAAGGCCGGAGATTGCAGGTTTCTATCTTCATGTCCCCGGTCAATGTCCACATAAACCGCAATCCGGTGAGTGGTCTGGTCCGCTTCTTCAAATACCATCCGGGCAAATTTCTGGTGGCCTGGCATCCCAAATCCTCCACTCAGAACGAGCGTACCACTATTGTACTTCAGACCGGTGACGGGCAGGAAGTGCTGATGCGGCAGATTGCCGGTGCCCTGGCCCGCCGGATCGTCTGGTATGTAAAGGAAAACGACACCGTCCATCAGGGGGATGAATTCGGCTTTATCAAATTCGGTTCCCGTGTGGATCTCTTTTTACCGCTGGGCACCGTGATGAATGTACAGGTCGGAGAAAAGGTCACCGGCGGAATCACCGTACTGGGCCGGTTGCCATAACTTTTGAAATCCAGATTCCCCTGCCATGAAATTCAGGTCCCTTGTTCTGATCAATGCACTGATTGTGGGAGTCGCCCTGGGGGCGATGAATTACTACTTTCAGCATAGCTGGTCCAAGGCGGCACTGGTATTTATTGTTTCCCTGATCATTGGCTTTATTGTTTTCTATTATTTCTACGAACGCTATATACACGGCAGAATCCGGCTGATCTACAAGCTGATCCGGCATCTCAAACTTGGCAGGGACCTGAAAGATGCATTGGGGGACAAATTGAGCGATGATCCGATCAATGATGTGGAAAAGGAAGTCATGGATTGGGCGAAAGATAAAAAGAAGGAAATCGATACCCTCAAGGAACAGGAAAAATTCAGGAAGGAATTTCTGGCCAATATTTCCCATGAATTCAAAACCCCCCTCTTTGCTTTACAGGGATATGTGGATGCGCTCCAGGACGGAATATTGGACGAAGACCCCCAGATGGCCAGACAATTTCTGGAAAAGGCATCGGCCAACCTGGACCGGCTGAATTATCTGGTCAAGGACCTGGATGAAATTTCCAAACTGGAGAGCGGGCGTATTCCCGTCAATTATCAGAAATTTAATCTGACACTGCTTATAAAGGAAGTGATCGAATCGCTGGAGGATAAGGGAAAATCCCATCAGATCACATTGGTATTCAAGGAAAAATATCAGGAACAGACCTATGTACATGCGGACCGGGAAAAAATCAGGCAGGTGCTGGTCAATCTGATCGACAATTCTTTCAAATACGGAAAAGCGGGGGGGCAAACCCATGTGCGGATTTTCGAATTGTTTGAGCAGGTACTGGTAGAAGTGACGGATGACGGGATCGGAATCGAAGAAAAATACCTGAGTCGTGTGTTTGAGCGGTTTTTCAGGACGGAAAAAAGCAGATCCCGCAAGATCGGGGGCAGTGGACTGGGGCTTGCCATTGTGAAACACATCATCGAAGCACATCAGCAAACGATCAATGTGAGAAGCACAGAGGGGCTGGGGACTACTTTTGCTTTCACGGTTGAAAAGGCCAAATCCGAATAAGTGTGCGGGCCGTGGGCTGCGGGCCACCTGACTGTTAAGTGTAGGTACCGCAGTCATGTATTATTAATAATATATAAATTCTAATTTAACATTAACTTAACATTAAGGTTATACTTTTGCTGAAATTAAATTCATCATAATATGTCCCTGAATAGCATTTTCCAATATTTCGTTCCCAAGGATAAAAAGTTCTTCCCTTTGTTCGAGCAGATGAGTAATAATCTGGTCGAGATGGGAAAAATACTCGTTGAAGCGGTCGATACCGATGACCTGGAAGCGAGGGCCAGATTGTTCCGGACGATTGAGGACTATGAACATAAATGTGATGATATCACCCACCAGGTCCACCTGGAATTGGGCAAAAACTTTATTACACCGTTTGACCGCGAAGATATTTACACCCTGATCAGTTCACTGGACGATGTGGCCGATTTTATTCACGGAGCCTCCAATCGCATGCAGCTTTATAAGGTAATAAAAATGACGGAGCCTATCCGGGATCTGGCCGACCTGATCCTTGAAGCCACGGTCGATGTCTCCAAAGCCGTCCACGAATTGCGCAACCTCAAAAATATCCGCAATATTACCGATTCCTGCGTACGTATCAACAGCGTGGAGAACAAGGCGGATTATATTTTTGATACCGCAGTGGGCAATCTTTTCGAATTTGAAACCAATGCGATTGAATTGATCAAGTATAAAGAAGTATTATCAGCAATGGAAACGGCTACTGACCGCTGCGAAGATGTGGCCAATGTGCTGGAAAGTATTTTAGTGAAAAACGCATAAAGTCATGGTCACCACACTTCTTGTCGTTGTCATCATCCTGGCTATTGCTTTTGATTATATCAATGGTTTCCACGATGCGGCCAACTCAATTGCCACTATCGTTTCGACCAAAGTATTATCACCGTTCCAGGCTGTATTGTGGGCTGCGACCTTTAATTTTGCTGCTTATTTTTATTTTACAGACCATAAAGTGGCCAATACTATTGCCAAAACCGTATTGGAGGAATATATCACGCTCGAAGTGATTTTTGCCGGGTTGGTTGCCGCTATCGGCTGGAACCTGTTTACCTGGTACTATGGTGTGCCTTCCAGCTCTTCCCATACACTGATCGGTGGTTTTGCCGGAGCAGGGATGACGCATGCTTTTATTCTGGGAGACAACATATTGGGTGCGATCAATATCTCCGCGACCCTCAAGATCATCTCCTTCATTGTGCTGGCACCGTTGATGGGGATGATTATTGCCGTTATCATTACGCTGATCATCATCAATATTTCCAAAAGGGCCCGGCCATCGGTTGCCGAATGGTGGTTCAGGAAACTCCAGTTGGTGTCCTCAGCGGCACTCAGCTTTGCACATGGGGGAAATGACGCCCAGAAAGTGATGGGGATTATCTTTGTGGCCATGGTGGCGGGAGGATATCTGCAGACCGGTGATCATATGCCGGAATGGATTCCCCTGGCCTGTTATTCGGCGATTGCACTGGGCACCATGAGCGGAGGTTGGAAAATCGTCAAAACAATGGGTACCAAGATCACCAAAGTCAATTCCCTGGAAGGAGTCGGTGCCGAAACAGCAGGGGCCATTACTCTGGGTATCACCGAGCATTTCGGGATTCCGGTGTCCACTACCCATACCATTACGGGTTCCATTATCGGTGTAGGTATTGTCAAACGGGTGTCCGCAGTCCGTTGGGGCGTGACCATTAGTCTTTTATGGGCCTGGGTGCTGACCATTCCCGTTTCTGCTATACTGGCCGGTATTTCCTATGCCATCATCCATTATATTTTTTGACCCCAATGCAGATTCTGTGTTTAATTTCCGGAGAAAAATCCGGGAAATAAAAAATTGGAATAGTATTTGATATTATCATATCACAGTCGGTACTGTTGATTTATTCTTAGATAATATTGATTTATTGAAAGTATTGATTAATTTTGCAACAAAATCAGGCAATAAAAAATTTTTAACCTTTAACAAAAAGAGTATGAAGTATTCTACAATCAAAATGGCGGCGGTCTGTTTGCTGATTTCGGTCTTTGGTTTGGCCGAAGTGGCAAATGCACAGGAGCCAACTGTATTTGGCGGAAGGTCACAGTACAGAACATGGAGCATAGGTGTAAATGGAGGGATCAGCATCGCTAATACCCCATTTGGCCCGGGAGGAACGCTGCTCCACAATAAAGTAAACGATCCCTGGGATCATAAAGTACGTGAATTCTACGGAGTCAATGTGCGCAAGCAATTCTCCAACTGGTTCGGTGTGCAGGCAGATGTCCAGAGGGGAGCCGTGATCGGACACAACAAAGAAGTACGTGTTGGTCAGAACTTCCAATCATCCATTGCAAGATTTGATTATGCTGCTTCCCTGAGCGGTGTATTCCAACTGGCAACCATCGATTTCCTGAGAAGGGAAAACATGGTGAATTTCTATGCAAATATGGGATTGGGTTATTATGAATTCAACACTACCCAGTATGCCAGCAATGATGGTACGGGATCAGCCGTTGTTACCGATGGAAAATCTGAACACAAAGATTGTGATATTTATGTACCGGTTGGTTTTGGATTTAAATTCAAACTGTCTGACCGTGTAGCCCTGAATCTGGGATACAATATTTATCTGTTGGCGGGTAACGATTTGTATGGCCCTCCTAGCACTACCCGCAACAACCGGTTCTCTACTTTCTATGGTGGACTTGAGTTCTCCCTGGGTTCCAGCAGCAAGCCGGATCTGACCTGGCACAACCCTGTTGCCATGTTGTACGATGAACTGAAAGATGAGTCGCTGAGAAACGAACTGGAAGCCTTGAAACAACGTGTTTCTACGCTGGAAGGTACTGTTGATCTGTTGAACCGTGACGAAGATGGTGACGGCGTTTCAGATCGCTATGACAAGTGCCCTGGTACTCCTGCCGGTACAGTAGTAGATGGTTCCGGTTGCCCTATCAATTTCCCTGAGCCAGTGGTGATCAAGGAAGAAGTGGTAGCCAGCTATCCAAACATCCAGTTTGAATTTGACAGCTCTGTATTGAAAACCGAGTCATACTCTATCCTGGACAGATTGTCTTCTGAGCTGCGCTCCAGCGGTGCTGCTGTGACACTGGAAGGACATGCTTCTGCAGAAGGTACTGATACTTACAATATGCAACTGTCAAAAGACCGTGCAAATTCTGTAAAAACTTACCTGGTCAATTCTGGTGTAGCCGCAAACAAAGTAAATACTGTTGGTTACGGTGAAGACAGACCAGTCGCATCAAACGCTACTGAAGAAGGTCGTGTGATCAACCGTCGTGTTGAAATCAAACGCTAATCAGTAAGTTTGTATAAATTCTTGGAGGGTGTCCGATCACATTGGACACCCTCTTTTTTGCTGTAAAAATATATGGAGTTTGAGGTATTCCGGTTTCCGAATGGGATCAGGCTGGTGCACCAGCAGGTGGATTCGCCGATTGCACATGCCTGTATTTTGGTGGAAGCCGGTTCGAGGGATGAACAGGAGTCCAAATTTGGGCTGGCCCATTTTATTGAACACTTATTGTTTAAAAAAACCGAACGGAGAAATACCTCTCAGATTCTCAACCGGCTGGAATCGGTGGGCGCGGATCTCAATGCCTACACGACCAAAGAGTACACCTGTCTGCACGCTTCCTTTTTAAAGCCTTATCTGGGGAGAACGCTGGACTTATTTGAAGACCTGTTGTTCCACTCTGTTTTTCCGCAAGAAGAATTGACAAAGGAAAGGGGTATTATACTGGATGAAATCGCTTCTTACCGGGATAGTCCGGAGGACGCAATCCTGGATGATTTTGAGGATCTGGTCTTTGATGGGCACGGGCTGGGACATAATATCCTCGGCGTAGAGCAGGATCTGAAAACCATTGTACAGTCAGATATTCAACAGTTTTTAAAGCACAATTACCGGACTTCCGGCATTGTCATCGGCACCAGTGGCCCTTATTCTCTCAAAGAGGTGAGAAGAATAACTGAAAAATACTTTGGCTGGTTGCCGGCCAATACCGGTGAACGGAAGCCGTCAGAAAGGCCGTTGATCGCCAGTCCCCGGTCAGAGGTACAGCGATTGCCCATCAATCAGGTCCATTATATAATGGGCAGCCGGGCTTATTCCATTCATGAGGAGAAAAAAACAGGCCTGCTGCTCCTGAATAATATATTGGGAGGAATGGGCATGAGTTCCAGGCTCAATATGATTGTCCGGGAGAAATACGGTATTGCCTATACGATCGAATCCAACTATCACCCTTTTTCGGATACCGGACTGTTCACCGTTTATTTTGGGACCGATGAGGATAAATACCTGAAAGCCCGGCAACTCATACTCAGGGAATTCAATAAATTCCGCAACCAGAAAATCAGTGACCTGCAACTGACCCAGGCCAGCAAGAAATATAAAGGACAGATCGCGCTTGGCGAGGAAAACAGACTTTCCCTGATCATTGCCCAGTCAAAATCGCTGCTGGATCATGACAGGATACAGACGCTTGGGGAGATTTTCCGGAAGATCGATGAGGTGGATCCGGGAATGATCCTGGAAGTCGCCAATGAGGTGCTTGACCCCGATCAGTTGTTCAGCTTGGCTTTCTTGCCGGAATAAGGGAACCCGTCAGGCAGTAGCGAAATCATGTTATTTTACCTTTGAAATAAAATTTCAAATCCTATCTTTGCAAGACTGCGGGGCCTATCTTTGCAGGTAAGACTAATATTTTGAATGATGAAAAGCGCATATATCTTTCCGGGTCAGGGAGCCCAGTTTGTAGGGATGGGAAAAGAATTGTATGATTCCCATGCCGGTTCAAGAGAATTGTTTGAACAATCCAATGAGATTCTCGGATTCAGGATTACGGATATTATGTTCGCCGGCACGGACGAAGAACTCAAACAAACCAGGGTGACACAGCCGGCCATCTTTCTGCATTCGGTGATACTGGCCAGCGCACTGGGAAAAAGATTTGATCCCCTGATGGTTGCCGGGCATTCGTTGGGTGAGTTTTCGGCACTGGTCGCTGCGGGGGCCATGAATATGGAAGACGGTCTCCGGCTGGTTGCTGCCAGGGCCAATGCCATGCAGAAAGCGACGGAGATACAGCCTTCGGCAATGGCTGCTGTGCTGGGGCTGGATGATTTTACGGTCGAGGATATCTGTCAGCGCGTGGACGAAGTGGTCGTGCCCGCCAATTACAACTGCCCCGGGCAGTTGGTCATTTCCGGGACCGTTTCCGGGATCGACAAAGCTTGTGAGCTGCTGCTGGCAGCCGGAGCGAAAAGAGCATTGAAACTCAATGTGGGTGGCGCTTTTCATTCTCCGCTGATGGAAGCGGCCCGCGTGGAATTGCAGGCGGCCATTGAAGTCACCGATATCCGGGAACCCCGCTGTCCCGTTTATCAGAACATCGACGCAAAACCCTATGTGGATCCTGCCCGGATCAGACAGAACCTCATTGCCCAACTGACCGGTGCGGTCCGCTGGACCCAGACCATCTCCAATATGATCCAGGACGGCGCCGCCTCTTTTGTAGAGGTCGGCCCGGGTAATGTGCTTCAGGGACTGGTCCGGAAAATCAACCGGGAAGCAGCGACGGCATCAGCAGGCTTAGATGCCGAATGATGACCGGATTTTATCTACGTAATCCAGTTTTTCCCAGGTAAACAATTCTACTTCACAGGTGGCAATTTCACCATTACTGTTTTCAAAAGTCTTGGAAACGGTGACCGGTGTACGTCCCATATGTCCATAGGCGGCAGTTTCGGCATAGATCGGATTGCGCAGCTTCAGCCTCTGCTCGATTCCGTAAGGAGTCAGATCAAAGATTTCATTGATTTTAGCCGCAATCTGACTGTCCGACAACCCGTGTCCGGCAGATCCAAAAGTATTGACATACACCCCCATCGGATCTTTTACCCCGATCGCATAGGAGATCTGCACCAGGATCTCACTGGCAATACCGGCCGCTACCAGGTTTTTGGCAATGTGCCGGGTGGCATAAGCCGCTGAACGATCAACCTTTGAGGGATCTTTGCCTGAAAAGGCTCCGCCACCATGTCCGCCTTTTCCGCCATAGGTATCCACAATGATTTTTCGTCCGGTCAGACCGGTATCACCATGCGGGCCACCGATCACAAACTTGCCGGTCGGGTTGATGTGGTATTTGATCCCGTCTGTGAACAGTGCCTGCAATTCCGGTTTCAGTTGGGCTTTCACGCGGGGGATCAGAATATGGATCATGTCCTGCTCAATCCTTTTCAGCATGGCGGCCTCGTCCGGGTCAAAATCATCATGCTGGGTGGAGATCACGATCGCATCGATGCGGATGGGTTTGTGCTGATCGCTATATTCCAGGGTGACCTGGGCTTTGGAGTCCGGTCTGAGGTATGGGATCTCCCGGGTCTCTCTTCTCAGCCCGGCCAGTTCGGACAGCAGGCGGTGGGACAGATCCAGCGCCAGCGGCATATAGTTTTCGGTTTCATTGGTTGCATAACCAAACATGATCCCCTGGTCCCCGGCTCCCTGATCTTCCGGATTTCCCCGGTCCACCCCCCGGTTGATATCCGGGGATTGCTCATGGATGGCGGAGAGGATCCCGCAGGAATTGGCTTCAAACATGTATTCAGATTTGGTATAACCCACCTTTTCGATAACCGACCGGGTGATTTTCTGTACATCCAGGTAGATTTTGGATTTTACTTCCCCCGCCAGTACCACCTGGCCCGTAGTCACCAGTGTTTCAATAGCTACCCTCGAATCCTTGTCCCAGGCCAGGAAATGATCAATCAATGAATCTGAAATCTGATCAGCTATTTTGTCCGGATGCCCTTCTGACACCGATTCCGAAGTAAATAAATACGGCATAATAAGATAAATCTAAAAAAAATAAAAAATACCGCAAAAAAGGTGAAAATCAAACGGAAGGTTCTTTTAGCACTTTTTTTACGTGGTTGCAATCTGATGCGACCGGTAGTCGCATATACAAATCAATCCACTTGTATGGTGCAAATGTACGATACTTTCCTTTTTTATCAAAACTTAGGCTTAACTTTACAGAAAATCGACAAATCAGAACAGATGGCAAAGTTGAAAAAGCAGCAGTACGCAGGGATCGTCTATTCTACGGACGACTCGTTTTCGTACGAGTTGGCGGAGGAACAGGCAGAAACAGAGACCCTGGCCCCCCGGCAGCAACGGCTTACGGTGCAACTGGACAAGAAGGCCCGGAAGGGCAAGCTGGTCACATTGGTGAAGGGTTTTAGAGGCAATGAACAGGATCTGAATGAATTGTCCAGATTCCTGAAACAGAAATGTGCGGTAGGCGGAAGTGCGAAGGATAATGAAATAATTATACAGGGAGATTTCAGAAAACGGATACAGGAAGTATTGGTCGCAGCAGGATACAATGTAAAAATATTGGGATGATGAAGGAAGTATGTCAGTTACCTTCAGTCACCAATTCCAAATTTATATTGTAAAAATACTGTTTTTCTGATTGATTGACGGCATTATTCGTGATTTTTCCGGAATTTTATTTTGCGAAAGAAGAGAGAAATGACTGGACCTGTGAATATTAAATTTTTGCTTTTATTTGCAAATACAAAAAAAAATAGTTTTCATTGTAAAAAATTACTTCAGTCATTGAATATTAAAGTCTTTTAATAGAACAAAGTTGGTTAGTCGATGCTGCTGCTGCACGCCAAAACAATGAAGGAAGTAATACACTAAGCAATTATTTGACACATACATTTCGTTATTTTAAGAAAAATTGTTTTTATTGCGCCAGATTATCTGGCAATTTATTTTAATTAGCACAAGTAATTTAAAAAATCATATTTAACAACGTAAAATCTAAAATTCAAAAAAATGGCAAACGCACCAAAAACAAGCAATGCAAAGCAAGAGAAGGGTAATTCAACCTCTAATATTTTTGCAAGTCTGGCAATCGTAATCTGTTTCGCTATCGGAGCATTGGTTTATTTTAAGGTTATGGGAGACCCCTCGAACTTTATCGATAACAACATCGAGAACCAACCAAAAGAAGGTAACTATTACGGAATGGTTTATAAAGCAGGATTCGTCGTTCCTGTTCTGTTGGGCTTGTTCCTGATGGTGTGGGTATTTGCGATCGAACGCTTTATCGTGATCAGCAAAGCTTCCGGAAAAGGCAATGTCGGTAATTTTGTCCGCAAGGTCCAGGGCCTGATTGGCGCAGGAAATCTGGATTCGGCTATTGCAGAATGTGACAAACAAAAAGGTTCGGTTGCGAATGTAATCAAATCCGGTTTGTTGAAATACAAAGATGTTTCTGCCAACCCTAACCTGGACACAGAGCAATCTGTATTGGCTATTCAGAAAGAAATCGAAGAAGCTACTGCTCTTGAGATGCCAATGCTGGAGAAAAACCTGACCATCATTGCGACACTGGTATCCATCGGTACCCTGACCGGTCTGTTGGGAACGGTGACCGGGATGATCCGTGCGTTCTCCGCTTTGGCGACAGGCGGTGCGCCGGATTCAGCAGCGCTGGCGAATGGTATTTCCGAGGCCCTTATCAATACGGCTACTGGTATCGCGACTTCAACGATTGCAATTATATTTTACAATATCTTTACGTCGAAGATCGATACCCTGACCTATTCCATTGATGAAGCTGGTTTCTCGATCATCCAGACCTACGCGGCTACACACAAATAAAAAAAGATAAATCACAATATTGCCGGATTTATTTATGGAATATCCGGCAGTATTGCATCTTATTAACAGATTGTAGAATTATATCTTAATAATTGTGTAGATATGGCAAGGGCAAAAGTAAAAAGAGCAAGTACAGTAATCGACATGACCGCAATGTGCGACGTGTCCTTCCTGCTGCTGACCTTCTTCGTTTTGACGGCAACCGCCCGTCAGCCCGAAGCACTGGAAGTGGATACACCCGCTTCGGTGACACAGGTGAAAATTCCTGATGACAAATTGGGGATGGTGACAGTGGGTGATGGCGGAAAATTGTTTTTCGGAGTGAAGGGTCCGCAGATCCGTACCAGAATGCTGGAAACGATGTCTGAAAATTACAATATCCAGTTTACGGAAGAGGAAAAAGCAAGGTTCGCTTTGATGGACGAGTTTGGTGTGCCAATGCATAACCTGAAACAACTCATAGCAATGGACATGGAACAGCGGGCAAAACCAGGCCTTCAGCCCGGGATTCCCAGCGACACCACCAATAACCTGAGTAATGAGATGTATCATTGGATCCATGCTGCCCGTACGGCTACTGCAGCTTTGTACAATGAGCAGATGCGGATTTCCATCAAGGGAGATGCGAATGAGAAGTATCCTGACATCAAAAAGGTGATCGACATCCTGCAGGATCAGAACCTGAACCGTTTCAGCTTGATTACCAAGTTGAAAGGTGGAGTGGAAGCGATCTCCGGTGATGAAGAATAACAAGGAGTTAGAAAAAGAAGTTTAAATATATAAACGCATAAAGCAATGGCTGAATTAAATCAGGATAGCGGTGGCGGCAAAAAAGGCGGTAAAGTCAGAAGCAAGAAGCAGGGTGGTCGTGTGGATCTCACTGCGATGGTGGATCTTGCGTTTCTGCTGATCACTTTCTTCATGCTGACCACGTCGCTCAATAAACCAAATGCCATGGACGTGACCGTTCCGGACAAGAATAAGGACGACCTTGAAGATCGTCTGGAAGTGGCCGACGACCGTACTACCACCATCCTGTTGGCAGGTGACAACAAAATAGTCTGGTATTCCGGCATGTTTGACACGCCGTTAGAAGGTCCGGAAACCGTAGATTACGGTGCAGAGGGAATCCGGAAGGTCCTGTTGCGCAGGCTTGCAGAAGTCCCACAGAGGACAGGCGAAGATCTGATCGTGGTGATCCGGCCCAGTGATGATGCAACGCACCGGAATCTCGTGGATATTCTGGATGAAATGAAGATCGTGAATGCCCAGAAGTTCTCTTTGGGTAACATCCTGGAGATAGAAAATGAATTTTTGAGGCAACACAATCTGTTGAGTAATTAATAGGGGGCTCCAACTTTAGAAATCAAGACTTATGATAGGATCGAAATTAGATATTTTTAAAAAGGAGTGGATGGAGGTTGTCTTTGAGGGGCGGAATAAGGACTACGGTGCTTATGTCCTGAGGAGACTGGCCCCAAGAGCGACCAATATTGGGTTGTTTTTTGCCTCACTGGCATTCGTTCTTTTGCTGGTGGCTCCGAGTATTCCCAAATGGTTGGGTCTTTCCTCAAAGGCTGAGGTTGAAGATGTGTTCGTGGAGCATGAAGTGACGCTGGCCGAGCCACCTCCGGTGGATGAGGAGGAAGAACAGCTTCCACCTCCTGTGGAACCACCTCCGCCACGTAATGATCAGGTCCGTATGCCGGAGATGGCAGTGGTGCCTGCTGAAATGGTGCAGGATGAAGAGCCACCGACCGTGGAGATGCTGAAGTTGGCGGATCCGGGCTCCAAAACACTTGCCGGTGACCCGAATGCAGCCCTCCGTATTGATTTACCGGTAGGCGAGGGTAAGCTGGATGCAGAAGTAACGGAAGCGCCCTCAGATGCGATTATGGGATTTGAGGCAGTTGAAGTTCCGCCGATCCCCGCTGAAGGCTCTATTGATGGCTTCCGTACTTGGGTGCAGAACAGTTACAGAACTCCTCCTGCCGCAGCGGATGCGGGTGTCAGTGGCGTGATTGAGGTTTCATTCACGATCGAACGGGATGGTAGCCTGACGGATCTGGTGATTCGGCGTGACCTCAAATTTGGTACCGGTGAAGAGTTGGTGCGTTTGCTGAAAAACGCAAAAAAATGGAAACCAGGTGTTCAGAATGGTCGTCCGGTGCGTGTCACCTATACGCTGCCACTCCGGATCAGTTTCTCACAATAGATGGATAATAACGAAAAGACGTCATTTTCCAATAGACAGAAATCGCCGACCAGGCGGTTTCTGTCCGTTTTGGGACTGTTTATGTTTGCTTTCTATTTTGGCCTGGGAATGTTAGTGATTTTCTGGAAGGAATTCCCGATCGAAATCGACCATACATACAGGATACTGTTTGGATTGCTCATTGTAGTTTATTCCTTTTTCCGCTTTGTACGATTGTGGCAAAACAGGTGATTAAATAAATTTTTATCGGCTCGATTCTTCAATCATGAATAAATTTTTTTTATTATTGCCCCTGATTTTGATTGGATCACTTTGTTTATCAGGCTGTCATGATGCGCCGACAAAGGACAGACAGACGATACTGACGGGCAGGATTAAGGTATTGGTGGACGAAAGTTTGGCACCCATCATGCAGGAACAGCTTGAAGTATTTCAGCATAGTTATGTAAATACGGAGATCGAGTTGGTGATCAAACCAGAAAATATGGTGGTCAATGATCTGATCAATGATTCGGCACAGGTGGCGGTATTGACCCGTCTGCTTGATCCGAGTGAATTGAAGTTCTTTGAGGCAAGAGAGTTTAAACCCAGGGTTTCCCAGTTTGCTACCGATGCAGTTGCATTGATTACAAATGTGGTGAACGGGGACTCCACGATCACGATGGATGAGGTTGTGGCTACGCTCAGGGGTGAAGGCGATGGAAGATCTCTGATCTTTGACAATGCCAATTCCGGGACGGCACGGTACCTGAAAGCGTTTGCGGGCATTGATTCCTTTCCGGATCATGGTGTTTTTGCGCTCAATTCACATTCGGAACTAATCGCTTATGTGCATGATCATCCTGGTACAATTGGAGTGATCGGTTTAAACTGGCTCCTGAAACCGGATAGCAGCAGTAGGAAATACCTGACTGCGGTACGGCCGATGAGTGTGAAAAATCTGAAGGGAAATCCGGGCGATGATGACTTTTATCTCCCTTCGCAGAGCAATCTGGCGTTGGATCTGTATGCACTGGAGCGGCCTGTTTATCTGATCAATGCCGAACCGAGATATGGTTTAGGCATGGGTTTTGCAGCTTTTCTATACGGAGAGCGCGGGCAGCGGATCGTTTTGAAGTCCGGATTGATGCCGGACAGCCTGCCGCCGAGGGAGATCATTCTCAGAAAAAAATGACCTGTGTGCAATGTCAGGCATAGATCATACAAAAGAAAATAGTAAATAGTTATAATAATAAAAATTAAACAGAAATGATGAAAAAAGCAATTTTGCTGGGAGCTTCACTTGTATTTATCCTGACCGGCCTGCGGGCACAGAGTCTGGACGATGCAAGGAGGGCTATTGATGAGGAACAGTATGCCAGAGCCAAAGGGATCCTTGAAAATTTGATTCAGAAGCAACCCAAGAAAGGAGAAAACTATTTCTATCTTGGCCAGATCTATCTGAAAAATGACTATTTGGATTCAGCAAAGCAAGTGTTCGAACAGGGGCGTGCCGCTGATGCAAAGAGTCAGCTGAATCCTACCGGACTGGGTATTGTAGCGTTGTTTTCCGGGAATGAGGCTGGGGCTGAATCCCTGTTTGCTACGGTAACCAGTAAAATCGGTAAGAAGAATTACCTGGAGCTGTACCACATCGGCCGCGCCTATGTGGACGCCCCGAATCCGGACTATGGCCGTGCCATGCAGTATCTGAACCAGGCGCTTGCCAGAGGCGGTAAGAAACCTGATCCATTGGTTTATCTGGCATTGGGTGATGCCTATTTTGGAGTAAACGATGGGAGTTCGGCATATATTAATTACCGGGATGCGATCACGCTGAATCCTGCCCTGACCAGAGCCGAGGTCCAGATGGCCGTCATCGTCCGGGGTGCACGGGCCTTTACGGAAGCCGTCCAGAATCTGGAAGAAATTGTTGCCAAAAGACCAAACTATGCGCCTACTTATAGGGAGCTGGCGGAAACTTATAATGCCTGGGCATTTTTTGCTACGGATACCGCGGTTTACAGAGAGCGGAATGAGACGGCTGTCAGGTATTATAAACAATATATGGACCTGACCGATTACTCTGTGGAATCAAGGATCCGTTATGCGGACTTCCTGGTATTTGCCAGGGATTACGATGAGTTGATGGTACAGGCTCAGGAGCTGTCGAAATTTGAAGATATCAATCCAAAGATTTTGAGGTACCTGGGGCACTCTTCTTACCACAAGAAAGATTATGTACAGACTGAAAGTGCACTGACCAGAATGCTCGCCCGAATGGAAACGGAACGTGTGATCGGCCGTGACTACCTGTACCTGGGTCTGGCAAAACTGAAAAACGCTACGCAGACCGTTCCTACCGATGCCGCCGGTTTTGATAGTGGTATTTCTTTTATCCGGAAAGCAGTTGAAGTGGATTCGACCAATGCCAATGATCTGAACATCACCGGCCGGGAGCTGCTGGCTGCCAATAAATTCCTCGAATCGGCAAAGGTATTTGAGATCTCTTCCGGCACAGAAAACTCCAGGAATCAGGTGACAGATACTTATTATTTTGGTCTGGCCGCTTATTTTGCCAATGCCACTGCGCCCGAAAGAGGGGTAACAAAGAATGAAGAGCTGATCAAAAAGGCAGATAACGCATTTGCCTATGTCATCGGTAAAGCACCGGACCTGCTGGATCCATACCTGTACCGTGCGCAGAACCTGTCATTGCTGGAAGATCCCGAAAACTTCAAGGGCATCGCCACACCTTACTTTGAGAAATACATAGAGATGGTCAGGAGTGAGGGCGACGCGAAAGTGCAGGAATTAAAACCAAAACTGATCGAGATTTACAATACCATGGCCTATCAGTATGTGCAGGTAGAGAATTATACCAAAGCCAAAGAATTGCTGGCCGAGACCATCAAACTGGAACCTGGGAATGAGTATGCTCAGCAGGTATTAGCTTATATTGAGCAAAAGATCGCTTATAATGCTACAAGCCGCTAAACCGGTCTGAGAATATATAGGTGAAAAGTATCCGGAGAGAGGGGACACCCATTGGGAATGTTCCCTCTCTCTTTTTATTGAGGCCGGATCAGTTCAGGGCTGAACATAATTATTTTTGTTTTTTGATTCCTGATACGGAATCCGGGTTAAAATCATTAGCTTTGTATCAACCTTTTAATTGATTTGAACATGACAGAAGAAGTTGCAGGCAGCCTGCCCATCGATTATGTCCCCATCCTGTTCCAGATCGTTCTGGCAGTGGCATTTGGGGTAGGAACGATCGTGATCACCCACCTGATCGGGCCGAAAGTAAGGACCGAAACCAAACTGGGTGCATTTGAATCGGGTGTGGAGGTGATCGGGAACGCCCGCCAGCCTTTTTCCATCAAGTATTTCCTGGTGGCGATCCTGTTTGTGATTTTTGATATAGAGGTGGTTTTTATGTATCCCTGGGCGGTCAATTTCCGGGAATTTGGTGTGGATGGTCTGATTCAGATGTTTGTATTTATGGGGATCCTTCTACTCGGATTTATCTATGTCATCAAGAAGAAAGCATTGAGCTGGGATGAGTAAAATAGAATCATTCTAAATATCCCCAATCGGAGCATTAAGACGTTGAATGTTGTAAATTTGTACTCATCTTTATTAAGTTAGGGATGAGTTTTTTGTTGTAACAGGATTTAGCATGAGTGAAATCACATTAGCCAAAGCGCCTCCGGGTCTGGAAGGAGCCGGATTTTTTGCCACGAAGATAGATCAGGTCATCGGATTGGCCCGGGCCAATTCCCTTTGGCCGCTTCCCTTTGCGACCTCGTGCTGCGGTATTGAGTTTATGGCAACCATGGCTGCCACCTATGATGCAGGTCGTTTTGGTATGGAACGAAACAGTTTTTCGCCCCGTCAGGCCGATATGATGATGGTGATGGGTACGATCGCAAAGAAAATGGCCCCGGTGGTCAGGCAGGTCTATTCCCAGATGGCAGAACCGAGGTGGGTGATTGCCGTGGGGGCCTGTGCGTCCAGTGGAGGCATATTTGACACCTACTCGGTATTGCAGGGCATAGACGAGATTATCCCGGTCGATGTGTATGTACCAGGATGTCCACCCCGGCCCGAAGCTATTCTGGATGGCGTGATGCGCTTGCAGGATATCGTCAGGAACGAATCCCTGAACAGAAGACAGACCCCGGAGTACCGGGCATTGTTGGAAAAATATGGATTTCATTTCAATGGCTAAATTGGAGAATACTCAGATAACCGCCCGCTGTCAGGCCAAATTTGCAGAGCGTCTGCAAGTCGGGGGCGAGCCGCATGGTCTGCTCACGCTGACGGCCCGTGCGGAAGATATACTGGAAGTGCTGGAATTCCTGAAAACCGATCCGGAATTGTCTTTCGGATTTCTGACCGATATTACAGCAGTTCACTACCCGGAACTGGACAAACCCTTTTGTGTGGTCTATCACCTGCATAGCTGGGCCAACCGTTCACGGATCCGGATCAAGGCATTTATTGACGGCAAACATCCGGTGATCGCCAGTGCGACCGCGCTATGGGATGGGGCCAACTGGATGGAGCGTGAAACCTATGATTTTTATGGAATCCGGTTTGCCGGCCACCCGGACCTGCGCCGCATCCTGAATGTGGATGATATGGAGGCTTTCCCCATGAGGAAGGAGTTTCCGCTGGAAGATCCGAACCGGGTGGACAAGAAAGATTATTTTTTCGGTAGGTAATATGACGACGAACATGAGCGATTCCATTAGCAAAATGCCCAATAATAGTCCCGTCTTTGTGGACAATGATCCGCAGGATGAGCTGATCACACTCAACATCGGCCCCACCCACCCGGCTACCCATGGGGTCTTCCAGAATGTGGTGCAGATGGACGGGGAACGGATTGTGAGCGGTGTTTCCACGATCGGTTATATACACCGGGCATTTGAAAAGATTGCCGAACACCGGGCCTATTACCAGATTACCACCCTGACCGACCGCCTCAACTACTGTTCTTCCCCGATCAATAATATGGGCTACCATATGACTGTGGAAAAACTGCTTGGGATAGAGATTCCCAAACGGGTACAGTACATGCGGGTCGTGGTCATGGAATTGGCCCGTATTGCAGACCATATCATCTGTAACGGGATTCTGGGGGTGGACACCGGAACCTTTGCCGGATTCATCCCGATGATGATCAAAAGGGAGTTTATTTATGAAATTTTTGAAGAGATCTGCGGAGCCCGTCTGACGACCAATATCGGTCGGATCGGAGGCTTTGAAAGGGATTTCAACGAGATCGCATTTGCCAAGACCCAACAGTTTCTGGAAGAATTCCCGGCGATTCTGGAAGAGTTCCAGACACTGCTGGACCGCAACCGCATATTTATTGAACGTACCTCCGGAGTGGCTGCCGTGACGCCTGAAGCGGCTCTGAGTTATAGCTGGACCGGGCCGAACCTGCGTTCCACGGGTGTGGACTATGATGTACGCGCCGTGGATCCTTATTCTTCCTACGAAGAATTTGACTTTGAAGTGGCAGTGGGCACCAGGGGTGATGTATATGACCGGTACATGGTTCGCAACAATGAGATGTGGGAGAGCCTGAAAATTATCCGCCAGGCGATGGACAAAATTGCGAAAGAACCAAAAGGGATTTTCCATGCGGATGTGCCTGATTTTTATCTGCCGCCCAAAGAACAGACTTATAACAATATGGAGGCCCTGATCTATCACTTCAAGATCGTGATGGGGGAGCTGGATGCACCGAAAGATGAGTTGTATCATGCAGTGGAAGGGGCAAATGGGGAATTGGGATTCTATCTGATCAGTGATGGCGGACGGTCTCCGTACCGTCTGCATTTCAGGCGACCTTCCTTTGTCAATTATCAGATGTTCGCGCCTATGTGTGCGGGCATGCTGTTATCCGATGCGATTATTAATTTGAGTAGTTTAAACGTTATAGCAGGAGAGTTAGATGCTTAATGTAAAATATAACGAACAGGTCGAGTTTCCGGCAGATTTGCTGGCCAGATTTGCTGAAATTGTTTCCCGGTATCCGGAAGGCCGGCAAAAGTCTGCGCTGCTCCCCATCATGCATGAGGTGCAGGCAGTTTATGGCTGGTTGAGTGTCCCTGCTATGGATCAGATCGCGGCTTATTTACAAATCAAACCCATTGAGGTGTATGAAGTGGCTACATTTTACACCATGTATTTTTTGCAACCCCAGGGCAAATATGTACTGGAAGTCTGCCGTACCGGGCCTTGCTGTCTGGTGGGAGCAGAACGGATCATGGATCATATTTCGCAAAAACTGGGCGTGAAAGAGGGTGAGGTCACGGAGGACGGAATGTTTAGCTGGCGCGGTGTGGAATGCATGGCGGCCTGCGGTGGCGGTCCGGTATTGCAGATCGGTCCGGAATACACTTTCTATGAGAATCTGACCGAGGAGAGCGTGGATAAATTAATCGAGGAATTGAGGCAAAAAGCATAGTATCATGGCACGCAAGTTATTATTGACCCATATCGATGTTCCCGGAATCAACACCTTTGAGGTTTATCGCCAGAAAGGGGGATACCGTGCGGTGGAAAAGGCCCTGAAAACCATGTCCCCCGAAGATGTGGTGGAAGAAGTGAAAAAATCAGGCTTGCGGGGCCGTGGGGGAGCCGGATTTCCTACCGGAATGAAGTGGAGTTTTCTGGCCAAACCAGAGGGCGTACCACGTTATCTAGTCTGCAACGGGGATGAATCCGAGCCCGGGACTTTCAAGGACCGTTACCTGATGACCTACATTCCCCATGCCCTGATCGAGGGTATGATCGTGTCCAGCTATGCGATGGGAGCCCATGTGTCCTATATCTATGTCCGTGGCGAAATGATGCCGCAGATCCGGATCCTGGAGCGGGCGATTGCCGAGGCGAAGCAGGCCGGATTCCTGGGTAAAAATATTCTGGGCTCCGGATATGATCTGGAGCTGTACGTACAGCCCGGAGGCGGAGCCTATATCTGCGGTGAGGAAACCGCCTTGCTGGAATCCCTGGAAGGGAAACGGGGCAATCCGAGAATCAAACCGCCTTTTCCTGCTGTTTCAGGTCTGTACAATTGCCCGACCGTGGTCAATAACGTGGAATCTATTGCTTCCGTTGTGCCGATCATCAATGATGGGGGCGAAGAATATGCAAAAATCGGTATTGAGCGCAGTACCGGTACCAAACTGATCTCGGCCAGCGGCAACATCAATAAGCCGGGGGTGTATGAGATCGAACTGGGAGTGCCGGTAGAAGAATTTATTTATTCGGATGAATATTGTGGCGGTATAGCCAACGGTAAACGTCTGAAGGCAGTGGTCGCCGGCGGTTCGTCCGTGCCGATCCTGCCCGCCAACCTGATCCTCAAAACTATCAATGGCAACGACCGCCTGATGACCTATGAATCATTGGGCGACGGCGGGTTCCAGACCGGGACCATGCTGGGTTCCGGAGGATTTATTGTATTTGATGAAGATCAGTGCATTGTCCGCAATACCTGGAATTTCTCCCGTTTCTATCACCACGAGAGCTGCGGACAATGTTCGCCCTGCCGGGAAGGAACAGGTTGGCTGGAGAAAGTATTGCACAGCATTGAGAGCGGACACGGTTCGTACAAGGATATCGACCTGCTGGTGAATGTGGCCAAAAACATTGAAGGTAATACTATCTGTCCGCTCGGGGATGCGGCAGCCTGGCCGGTGGCCAGTGCGATCCGCCACTTCCGGGATGAGTTTGAGTGGCATATCTCCCATGCAAGTGAGGCACAGTCAAGAAATTACGGATTGGCACATTATGCCGATCCACTGGAAATAACCGCTTCGTAATCACTATATAAAAGCTTGGAAATGGCTGAAGGAGAAGTAAAATTTAAGGTAATGATCGATGGGATTCCGGTGGAAGTCGCACCGGGAACGACCATTATGAATGCTGCCCGGCAGATCGGTGGGGACATTGTGCCGCCGGCCATGTGCTATTATAGCTCTTTGGAGGGCTCCGGCGGAAAGTGCCGTACCTGTCTGGTCAAGGTCAGCAAGGGCTCCGAAAAGGACCCCCGTCCCATGCCCAAACTGGTGGCTTCCTGCCGTACCACGGTGATGGACGGGATGGAAGTTCAGAACATTACTTCGCCGGAAGTACTGGAGGCCCGGAAAGGGGTGGTGGAATTTTTACTGATCAACCACCCGCTGGATTGCCCGGTCTGTGACCAGGCCGGGGAATGTGATCTCCAGGATCTTTCCTATCAGCATGGAGTGGGCGAGACCCGCTACGAATTTACCAAACGTACCTTTGAGCGCATTGATATCGGAGACAAGATACAGTTGCATATGAACCGTTGTATCATGTGTTTCCGCTGCGTTTTTGTGGCCGATCAACTGACTCCGGAGCGGGTACACGGGATTATGAGCCGGGGGGACCGGGCGGAGATTTCCACCTATATCCAAAAGGCTGTCGAAAATGATTTCTCCGGGAACATGATCGATGTGTGTCCGGTGGGTGCCCTGACCGACAAAACCTTCCGCTTCAAAAGCCGGGTATGGTTTACCAAACCGGTGAATGCACACCGGGATTGCCCGACATGCAGCGGTAAGGTCAGATTGTGGTATAAGGGCGAAGAAGTATTGCGGGTGACCGGTCGTAAAGACGAATTCGGTGAGGTGGAAGAATTTATTTGCAATACCTGCCGTTTTGATCAGAAAGCGACTTCCGACTGGGTGATTGAAGGACCTACTAATGTAGCGAGGACTTCGGTGATCTCGCTGAACCATTATGAGGATCCAAATCCGCCTGCTGTGGTAAAAACAAATCTGGCTTTGCAGGAGGCCAATAAGGAACAATTTGAAAGGGTAGATAAACTGTTGCCGTAATATGGAACTGGAACTTGTTTTTGAAAAATCGATATTAGTGCTGGTGGTTTTTGTGATCACGCTGCTGATCGCCATGTATTCTACGCTGGCCGAACGCAAGGTGGCCGGATTCATGCAGAGCAGGTACGGTCCGGACCGGGCCGGGCCGGCTGGGATCCTGCAGCCGCTGGCAGATGGTGGAAAATTCTTTTTCAAGGAAGAGATCATCCCGGCAGGGGCCCACAAAGCCCTG
This sequence comes from Parapedobacter defluvii, assembly GCA_040392005.1. Taxonomy (GTDB): domain Bacteria; phylum Bacteroidota; class Bacteroidia; order Sphingobacteriales; family Sphingobacteriaceae; genus DASRQK01. Next base: position 33,921 of record JBEBWT010000004.1, on the reverse strand, counting down.
TTTATTGCCGGTCCGACCATTGCGATCATCACTTCCCTGATCAGCAGCGCAGTGATCCCCTGGGGACAGGAGCTGGAGATCGGGGGCAGGACTATTTCATTGCAGGTGGCCGACGTCAATGTAGGCATCCTCTATATGTTTGGGGTGATCGCTCTGGGCGTTTATGGAGTCATGATCGGCGGATGGGCCTCAAACAATAAATTTTCCCTGATGGGCACTGTCCGTGCGGCTTCTCAGAGCATCAGCTATGAGATCGGGATGGGACTGTCCATCATCGCCCTGCTGATGGTGACCGGCTCCCTTTCACTGAAAGAAGTCGTGGCCCAGCAGGAAGGTTTTGTCAATTGGAATATCTGGGTGCAGCCGCTCGGTTTCCTGATTTTCCTGGTCTGCGCCTTTGCCGAATGTAACCGGGTGCCCTTTGACCTGCCGGAATGTGAAACGGAACTTGTCGGGGGCTACAACGTGGAATATTCCTCGATGAAGCTGGCCTTTTACATGTTTGCCGAATACATCAATATGTTTGTTTCTTCGGCACTGATGGCTACCCTGTATTTCGGAGGCTACAATTTCCCATTCATGGGATATTTGCTGAATGAGGTGGGGCTGTCACAAAACTGGATCACGATTATTGGAGTGTTTGTATTCTTTGCCAAGATCCTGGCCTTTATCTTCTTCTTCATGTGGATCCGCTGGACGGTACCGCGTTTCCGCTATGATCAGTTGATGAACCTGGGCTGGAAAGTATTGATTCCGCTGGCCATTGCCAACATTGTGCTGACCGGAATCTGGATCATTGTCAAAGACACCTATTTTTAATGTAAGAAATTATGCAGTCGATTAGTAACAGGAAAAAAGTGCTGGAGCAGAAGCCGATGAATTTCTGGGAGCGCATGTATATTCCTTCCATTCTGAAGGGGATGGGGATTACCATCCGATATTTTTTCAAGCCCAAGGTGGCTATCCGGTATCCGGAAGTGCAGCGGCCCTACTCCAAGAATTTCCGCGGGCAGCATTCCCTGAAAAGAGATGAGGAAGGAAGAGAGCGCTGTACGGCCTGCGGACTCTGTGCTTTATCCTGCCCCGCCGAAGCGATCACGATGGTGGCGGCCGAACGGAAAAAGGGGGAAGAGCATCTGTACCGGGAAGAAAAGTATGCGGCTGTTTATGAGATCAATATGCTGAGGTGCATATTCTGCGGACTCTGTGAGGAGGCTTGCCCGAAGGAGGCTATTTATCTGGACGGATCGCATGTGACCGCTGATTATCTGCGCAAAGACCTTATCTTTGGTAAGGATAAACTGGTAGAACCAAAATTCGATTTTAAAAGTACTGAGCAACCGGTAACCTAAATTCATAGTGTATGATGGTGTTTTATTTTGTCGCCTTTCTTTCGATCTTTTTCGCATTGATGACGATTTTCACGAAGAATCCCGTGCATAGTGTCCTGTATCTGGTGATCACCTTTTTCACCTTTACCGTGCATTATGTGCTGCTCAATGCGCAGTTTCTGGCGGTGGTCAATTTTATTGTGTATCTGGGGGCCATTATGGTGCTGTTTCTCTTCGTGCTGATGCTGCTCAACCTCAACGAGGAGACCGAACCGATGAAATCCAATCTGGTGAAGATCATGGGTACGGTGGCCGGCCTCTGTTTCCTGGCGACCATCATTGGCTCGCTGAACCTGCTGGAAACTTCCAATCCCCTGATTTTGAAAAATCCGGATATTGGTCTGGTGCAAAATCTGGGAAGGGTATTGTTTGATGAATTTTTATTGCCGTTTGAGATTTCATCCATCCTGCTGCTGACCGCAATGGTGGGTGCTGTCCTCCTGGGAAAGAGTGATCCGAAAAAAATATAAGATTAAAAAATGGACGGAATTATCAATAGTATGCAGGGGGTGCCCCTCAATCACTACATCCTTTTTAGTACGATCATCTTTTCGATCGGGGTCATCGGGGTGCTGATCCGGCGGAATGCCATTATCATCATGATGTCCATCGAATTGATGCTCAACTCGGTCAATCTGCTGCTGGCGGCATTTTCCGCTTATAGCGGTGACCCGGCGGGGCAGGTTTTTGTTTTCTTTATCATGGCGCTGGCGGCAGCGGAAGTGGCGGTGGGCCTTGCGATCATCGTGATGGTGTACCGCAATACCCGGTCCCTGGACATCAACACGCTCAACCGCCTGAAATGGTAATTTTGGTTTGAAGAACGATACAATATATTGGCACAACGTATTTATAAAGTGATATGATAGACTTAATTTGGTTGGTTCCTTTGTTGCCCCTGCTTGGTTTTATAATCATTGGTCTGGGCAGGAATGTGTTGTCAAAACCGCTGATTGGGATACTGGGCAGTGGTGTGGTCCTGGGTGCGTTTCTGGTGAGTGCCCTGATTTTCGGGGACGTTTATGCTGCCCGTCAGGCAGGTGAAGCAGGATCCTATACGGTCAGCATTTTTGACTGGTTCAGTGCAGGAAACGTACAGATTGCCCTATCTTTTCTGATCGACCCCCTGAGTGCCATCATGTTACTGATTGTGACCGGGATCGGTTTTCTGATCCATCTTTATTCCATCGGATACATGCAAAAGGATGAGGGTTTCGGGAAATTTTTCTCCTACCTCAATCTCTTTGTGTTTTTCATGCTGCTTCTGGTGCTGGGATCCAATTATGTGGTGATGTTTATCGGCTGGGAAGGTGTCGGGCTCTGCTCGTACCTGCTGATCGGATTCTGGTTCAAGAATAAAAGTTATGCCAGCGCGGCAAAAAAAGCCTTTGTCATGAACCGTATCGGGGATCTGGGATTCCTGCTGGCGGCTTTCCTGATTTTTGCCACTTTCGGTACCCTGGAGTTTTCGGGGATTTTTCCCAAGGCGGCGACCATGGTATCCGGGGATGGCATGTTGCTGCTGATTACGCTGCTGCTGTTTATTGCGGCTACGGGTAAATCTGCGCAGATCCCGTTGTTTACCTGGTTGCCGGATGCGATGGCCGGGCCTACGCCGGTTTCTGCCCTGATCCACGCAGCGACTATGGTGACGGCGGGTATCTATATGATTGCCCGTTCCAATATACTCTTTACCCTGTCGCCGGTCACGATGCAGATTGTGGCGGCCATCGGTATCTGTACGGCTTTATTGGCGGCTGCGATTGCGGTCACGCAAAATGATATTAAAAAAGTATTGGCCTACTCTACTGTTTCCCAATTGGGTTATATGTTTCTGGGCCTGGGTGTGGGTGCCTTTACGGGTGCCTTCTTTCATGTGATCACCCATGCGTTTTTCAAAGCTCTGCTGTTCCTGGGAGCCGGTTCGGTGATCCATGCCATGAGCAACGAGCAGGATATGCGCAGCATGGGCGGGCTGAAAAAGCATTTGCCGGTCACCTATGCGACCATGCTGATCGGTACCATTGCCATTGCAGGTATTCCTCCGCTGTCCGGATTTTTCTCAAAGGACGAGATTCTGGCCCATGCTTTTGCGGAAAGCCCTGTATTGTGGGTATTGGGTCTGATTGCAGCCCTGTTTACTTCCTTCTATATGTTCAGAATGTTGTTTCTGACATTTTTTGGCAAGTTCAGGGGAACAAAGGAACAGGCAGACCATTTGCATGAGTCCCCGCTTTCCATGACCCTGCCCCTGATCATTCTGGCGGTACTGTCAGCGGTGGGCGGATTCCTGAATGTGCCTGCTGCACTGGGAGGCGGATCGGGCCTGGATGGGTTCCTGGCTCCGGTATTTGCGGATTCAGTGTCCCATACCGGTGCATTCCACCTGGATCACAGTACGGAATATGTGCTGATGGCCGCTTCGGCAATTGCTGCATTGGTCATGGCTTTCCTTGCGTATAATAAATACATCAGTAAGGGTGCAGTCCCTCAGGCCGAAGGGGCCAGAATGGGCGTGCTGACCAGACTTTCCTACCATAAGTTTTATGTGGATGAAATATATGATGCCCTGGTGGTCAAACCACTGGACAATCTGTCTGTCTTTTTCCACCGGATCGTGGACAAGTGGCTGATCGATGGGGTTGTCAATGGGGTGGGGAGGCTGACCGGTGAATCGGGTAAGTACCTGCGTCTGTTGCAGAGTGGGAACGTAGGTTTTTACCTGTTTATGATGGTGGTGGGAATTATTGCCCTGCTGATCTATGGTGTAATGAAATTTTGATCGATTAAATAAGAGAAATCAGGATACATGGACAATTTGTTGATACTATTATTGTTTCCCCTGGTCGGGGCGCTCGTTTTGGCGTTTGTAAAGCAATCGGCCCCGGCTAAGCGGCTTGCATTGCTCTTTTCGGTGCTTGCCCTGGGACTGACCATTCCCTTTTGGTGCCAGTTCAATCCGGCGGCGGGCATGCAGTTTGAACAACAATTTGCATGGATTCCGGCATTGGGGATAGATTTTCATATCGGTATTGATGGGATCAGCCTGCCGCTGGTATTGCTGACCAACCTGCTCGTACCCCTGATCGTGCTGTCCTCCTTTTCTGCAACTCATCGGGGAAGCTTTTATGCACTGGTGCTGGGTATGCAGACAGGCTTGCTGCTGGTATTCACCGCACTGGATGCCTTTACCTTTTATGTGGGCTGGGAAGTGGCCCTGATCCCGATCTATTTTATCTGTGCCCTTTGGGGAGGTGAAGACCGGATCCGGGTCAATATCAAGTTTTTTATCTATACTTTCTTCGGAAGTTTGCTGATGCTGATCGCCATTATCTATCTGCATGTACAGACACCTTCCGGTGATTTTGCCCTGACCTCTTTCTATAACCTGAATCTGGATAATGCCACACAAAGGTGGATTTTTTGGGCTTTCTTTATTGCCTTTGCAATAAAAATGCCTTTATTCCCCTTCCATACCTGGCAACCCGATACCTATACCACAGCGCCCACGGCCGGAACCATGCTGCTGGCAGGTATCATGTTGAAAATGGGTATTTATGGACTGATCCGCTGGCTGATCCCGGTCGTGCCGGAAGGTTTTGCAGCCTATGGCTGGCTGGCGGCTTTGCTCGGGATTATCGGGGTGGTTTATGCTTCGCTGATTGCTTTTAAGCAAAAAGATTTCAAACGCCTGATTGCGTATTCTTCCATTGCGCACGTTGGTCTGATCGGCGCGGCGGTGTTTGTGTGGAATGTACAGAGTTTGCAGGGGGCCATGATACAGATGATCAATCACGGTATCTCCGTGATCGGGCTGTTTATGCTGGTGGATGTGATCAGCCGCCGCCTGGATACGAGAGACATGAGTCAGATGGGAGGCATTGCCAAAGTAGCTCCCGCAATGGCTATTTATTTCCTGATCATTGTGATGGGGGCCGTCGGCCTGCCGGTCACCAATGGTTTTGTGGGCGAGTTTCTGATGCTGATCGGTATTTATCAATACAGTATCTGGTATGCTGCATTTGGGGGCCTGACGATTATTCTGGGGGCAGTGTATCTGCTGAGGGCCTATCAGCAGATCATGCACGGACCGCTGAATGACAGGACCTCTTCTTTTGCGCCACTTCAATGGCATGAGACCGTGGTTTTGGTTGTGGTATCGGGTCTGATTATCATCATCGGAGTTTATCCCCAACCCTTATTGAATATTTCAGAGGGCGCGGTCACCGAACTGGTGCAGCAGATCGGCAGTCTGGCACGTTGAGCAATTGGAAAATAGAGTCTGATAGAAATTTGACAGAGAATTTAAAGAAGATATAAAAGAACATGGGTGCGATCATTACATTATCATTACTGGCCATCTTAGTCTTGTACCTGGGACTTTTCAAGGCAAAGAATACTTTGTTGCCGGTTTCTTTGGCCGGCCTGCTGGGTTCGGCAGTCCTCTTGCTGCTGGATTGGAATAAGGCAGCAGAACCGCTTTATAGCGGAATGATTCTGTTTGACCGGTTTGCACTAGTATTTTCTGTGGTCTGTATTCTGATCACCGTATTGATCCTCCTGCTTTCAAAGGATTATTTTGACCGCATCAGCGGAAATGTGGCTGAATACTTTGCATTGATCATTTTCTCCCTGACAGGTGCCGTGCTGGTGACTTCCTTCCACAATATGGCGATGCTGTTTATCGGGATTGAAATCATGTCAGTAGCCCTGTATATTCTGGCCGGTATCCGCAAGAAAGATTTTGGTTCGAACGAGGCTGCACTGAAGTACTTTTTGATGGGTGCGTTTTCCACCGGTTTCCTGCTGTTTGGTATCACGCTTTTATACGGAGCCAGTGGCTCTTTTGATCTGGCTGAAATCCGCCAGTATGTGATTGATAACCCCACGGGTATTTCGGTGATGTTTTATGTGGGTATCCTGCTGATGATCGTTGGCCTGGCCTTCAAGGTCGGAGCGGCACCCTTCCATTTCTGGACACCGGATGTGTATGACGGTGCGCCGATTCTCATCACCATCTTTATGAGTACAGTGGTCAAGGCGGCCGCTTTTGCGGGCTTCCTGCGTTTGTTCTCTTATTGCTTTGAGCCGCTGCAGGATTTCTGGGTGCCGGTCATGCTTGTGATCACTATCATTACCCTGTTTGTGGGGAATATCACGGCCCTGGTGCAGCATAGTTTCAAACGCATGCTGGCCTACTCCAGTATTTCCCATGCAGGTTATATGTTATTTGGGATTGTAGCCATCGGGGCCAGTTCCTCCGGGGCTATCCTGCTGTATGCTACGGCTTATTCCCTGGCTACGGTGATCGCCTTTGGCTCCCTGATCCTGGTCAAACGGACCAGCGGCAGTGATGATTACGAATCGTTCAACGGACTGGCCAAACGGAATCCGCGCCTGGCCCTGACGATTACCATTTCCATGCTTTCCCTGGCCGGTATTCCATTGACCGCCGGATTTGTTGGCAAGTTTATTCTGTTTGCCGGTGTGCTGGCAGACTATCATGTGTTGCTGGTCGTCCTGGCGGTGATCAATGCGGCGATGGCGATCTATTATTACTTCCGGGTGATCGTGGCCATGTACTTCAGGCCGGCAGAAAGGGAAGTGGTGGCTTATCCGGTCAATTATCAGGTGGTTTTTGTACTGGCAGCGGTGCTGATCCTGCTGATCGGGGTTTATCCGGGCCTGATCACCTCCCTGATCTGAACCTGACAGGCCATTCTGCATCCGCACAGATCAATTGCTTTTTTGAGAGATTCGGATCATTCGTTCTTGCGGATCAGTTCATTGATATTGCGGAGCTCCCCGAACAGGACCAGTATATCCCCTGCTTCCAGTAAGGTGTCCGAATTGGCAATGCCGGTTGCTTCCTTTTGAATCATTGTCTTTCCACCGCTGTTTATGGTGCTGGTTTTGATCGTGGAAAGCACAATGACATGATATTTATTGGTCAGATCTGCCTCCCTCAATGTTTTTCCGATACAATTATTCGGTACTTTGGTTTCAATAATGCTGTACTTGTCCGAAATTTTGAAAGAATCGACGATTTCCTTGTTATCCAGCCTCAATGCCAGGCGTTCGGCCGCATCTTCCTCAGGCATAATGTATTCATCGATTTCCATTGCCTCCAGCACCGTCCGCTGAAGATCGGATACAATGCGTCCGATAATGCGGCTCACTTTCAGTTGTTTGAGCAGGGCGGTGGTCAGCAATGAAGCGCCTTCATCCTCTCCGATGGCCACAATCACGGCATCCACATCCCGCAGGGGCAGTGCGCTGACCGCATCTGCATCCGTACTGTCCATACAGACCGTATGGGTGATTTTTTCCTTGAGTTGTTCGACTTTGGTCATACTGTTGTCCACACCGATGACCTCATGTCCTCTTTCGGTCAGTTGGATGGCCAGTGACCGTCCGAAATTTCCAAGTCCGAGTATGATGTATTTCATTTGTTTTGCTATTTATTTTATTAAAAAAGAACTTTTTCCTCCGGGAATGTATAGCTTCTGTTTCTCATATTTTTGATGATGGCCACCAGTAGTGTCAGCAACCCTACCCTACCCGTAAACATGGTGACTGAGATAATGATTTTTCCGGCATCACTCAGTTGATGGGTAATCCCCAGGCTGAGACCACAGGTAGCATAGGCCGAAAAGGATTCAAAGGCCAGTGCCCTCAATCCTTTTTCGCCGTCGGTGAATGACAGGAAACAAATGCTGAGTCCTATGGCTATAAATGAAAGCATAATAATGGCAAAAGCCTTATTGACTGAATCCTGTGGAATCCTGCGGTGGAATATTTCGAGCTGGTCCCGTCCTTTTGCCAGACTGATAATGTTCAGTAGGGCAACAGAAAAGGTGGTGTTCTTGATCCCCCCGCCGGTAGAGCCAGGAGAAGCTCCGATCCACATCAGCAGCATAATGATCAGGATCATGGGGAACGATAATTGGGTGGTGTCCATCGTAGCAAATCCGGATGTACGGGCACTGTTGCCCATAAACAGGGCCGCAATGGTTTTATTTATGAACCCTTCATGTTCCGACAGGGTGTTATTGTATTCCAGTAAAAAGAAGGCGAGTGTGGAACCTGTGATCAGGATCAGGGAAGACCAGGCCATCAGCCTTGCATTGAAACTGATCACCCATGCCTTATGGATAAAAGCCTGGCCGTGCCTAACCTTATTGTAAAGATTGATGATCAGCCGCCGGATATAGGTGTAGGTGTTGAATACAATAATAAAACCCAGTCCGCCCAGTACAAATAATCCCACCAATATCAATTGAAGATTGTAATTGAAGCGATACGCCGGATTGCCCAGCCCATTTTCCACGATGCTGAATCCGGCATTGCAAAAAGCAGAAACAGCATGGAATATAGCGAAAAACAGATGATCTCCGTAGGAATCGAATTGGCCGGAAGGCACCGCAAAGAAAATCAGCACGGCACCCAGAGCCTCCACAAAAAGGGTGACCAGAATGATTTTGAGCAGGGTGTTGATCACTGCCCCCACCTTGTTCTGCCCCAGGATCTCTCCGTACATCAATTGATTTTTGTACGAGAACCCACCTGAAAAGAAGTAACCGAAAAAGCCGGTGAAGGTCATGATGCCCAGGCCCCCCAATTGGATCAGGACCAGCAGGATGCTTTGCCCGAAGGGAGTAAAGGTACCGGCCACATCCACTACCGTCAGGCCGGTGATGCAGACGGCACTGGTGGCCATAAAGGTCGCATCCACAAAAGATAGGGGGATTCCGCTTACTACACTTTTGGGCAACATCAGCAACAGGGCCCCCAGCAGGATCAGTGCAAGGAAACTGATGACAAACAGAATGGTCGGATTGAAATAGAACTTGTCCAGAAAGAGGGTGGATCTGGAAACTTCGACCAGTGTGAGGGTGAAAAGTCCCATATAGATCCACTCGGGCTGGGCCAGATAGGCTGTACCCGAAGGGTCATTGATCCGGGCCAGGGTAATGAGTAGAAAGAAGATAAAAATAAAAAGGCCCCCGTAATGTTCGGCGTGCACCCTTTTCTCTGACCAGATGGAAAGGAGGGTGCGCAGGAAATTCGTCAGGAAAAGTACATAAAAGGCCCGGATAATCACCTTATTGAATGTAATGGCAAGCTTGGGGTCTGTATTGTAACCCAAATGAAAGAGGATCAGGATCGAAAACAGGATGCTGATATACAATGCTCCCCGGTCAATTGCTTTTTGACTGTGCCGAAAGGAATATTTCAATTTATTCAGCATGTCCTGCCAGATTTTATCAGCGGGCTACCGTCTCGATTTCGAAGAGTTTCGACCAGTTTTTGCCGGTGACAAACAACCGGTCGTTCTGGCGGTCATAGGCAATGCCGTTCAGCTCATTATCATAGAGGATTTTATCTTTTTCGGGATATAGACCGATCAGATTGATCTCGCCCTCCACTGCACCGCTTTGGGGATTGATGATGACAATGATATCCTTCTGATAGACATTGGCATATACTTTTCCGTTGATATATTCCAGTTCGTTGAGACTATCCACAGGTCCTTGGTGATTGTGGACAGTGACGGAATATTCCTCCCGGAATGTGTCCTTGTTGAGAAAATACAGGCGGTTGGTGCCATCGGACAGGATCAGGTGGTTCCCGTCATAGCACAGCCCCCAACCTTCCTTGTTATTTCCGTAGCTAAATTCACCGATTTTTGCAAAGGTCTGAAGGTCATAGACAAGGGCCACATTCTCCCTCCATGTCAATTGGATAATGCGGTTGCCAACAATGGTTATGCCCTCTCCAAAGTACTGACTGGACAGATTGATTTTTTTCTGTACCTGGCCGCTGCTCAGATCGACTCTGCGCAGCGAAGATTGGCCATCATACTGCCCGGTGCTTTCGTAAAGCACTCCATTATGATATTCCAGACCCTGGGTGAAGGCCTCCGGATCATGTGGAAATTCGTTGATCACTTTGAATCCGTAATGTTGCGGGGCTTTGGGCAGGAATACGATATTGCTGTAAGCGGTGTTTTCCTGTCCTCCCTGATATACTTTTGCGCTCAGTGACCGGCTGCCAAAGGCGAAACCGTCGGTGTCCACAGTAATGGAATCCCCGCTCAGAACTGAAGAGATCACAGCTCCATCTATGGAATAGATCACCGAATCGACTTTCGAGCCATTGTCGGGGATGTGAAGCTTCAGTAGCAATGGATTTCCGCTGCGGACGATCGTGCCTGCTTCGGGGTAGGAGAAACGGAGTTTGGTTGCTTGTTGCTGTGTTTCACAGGAAATAAGGCCGGACAGGCCGATCAGAATTAAGGAGAAACTGAGAAGTTTATTCATCATCGGTGATTGTAATACAGTACAAACATACTAACTTTTGACTAACAATATATCCTATTCGGGCCAGAACGCATCCTTGATCACAATCACCTCCGGTTCGAACACAATGCCGGAAGGCAGGTTCTGGGGGAGAATGACCGAGACGACATCAAAGCGGATTTCTCCGTCATAACCCTGCTGGCTGAGGTATATATTGGCGGCACGGGCCAATTTCTGTTCTTTTTGCCTTCCGATGGATTCATAGGGCTGGCCGTATTGGCTGTCATTCCTTGTTCTGACCTCCACAAAAACCAGGATGCTCCCGTCTCTGGCGATCAGATCCACTTCAAGGTGCTTGAAACGCCAGTTCCGTTCCAGAATCCGGTACCCCTGTGCAAGTAAGGTTTTTTCAGCGATTTTTTCTCCCCTGCTGCCGGTTGTCAGGTGTTTTGCCATCGCACTGCATTATTTGAGAATAATGGTTCCGAGGCGCTCCCCGATGATTTTCAGGGCATCCTTCATGGATTGGTATTTCTGGAGCAGGATCTGGGTATTTGCCTCGTCCTTTTCGCTTTTTATTTCTTCCCGCACCCGGTGCATCTGTGTCTCTACCCAACGTTTTTTGATCCGGTAAACACAGGTATAGACCAGTTCTTCCAGGTTCTCTTTTTCTTCAGGCACATAGATCTTGCGCTTGTCATCGTTCCAGTTGGGACTGATTTCATATTTTGGTGAAAGCAGCGCAATCGACAGATCGGCAATCTGCTTGTTTTTATTGGAAATAAAAATCCGGTCTTCGGGTAAACGTTGATTGTCCAGATAGGACTGATAGATGGCCACAATGGCTGCACAGGTCTGATCTTCGAAGGGGATATCCTGGACCGAATTGATCAGCAGTGGGGCAATGGGCAGATCCGGTGTGCTTTCCCACCCGGCCGGTTCCCGACCGTAATTCAGGAGGACCCGGATAAACTCTCTTTCCTGTAAGGCGACCGGTGATTGGTGACCCGCTTCTGCCGGTGCAGGGTTTGTTGCTGCGGTTCCGGCCGTGTTGTATGCGCCTGCCGTGCCGTGCTGAGCTGTACCGTGCTGAGCTGAGCTGTACCGTGCCGCACCGTGTTGCGCCGCACCGTGCTGCCGTGTTGCCGCACTGTCAGGAACCAAAGGCTGATCCGGCCGGTTTGCAGGTGAGAAAGTCTGACCGCCGGTCTGCTGATGGCCCTGTAATCCTGCGTTTGTCCCTTCTGTATTCCCATTATCTTTATTGCCCGAAGCGGCGCCTCCTACATTTTCTCTGCCTAATGCGGCGCCTCCCGTGGCCATTCCTCCTGCACTATTCTCCTGCCTGCTTTTTCGCCGGCTGTTATCTATGCGTATTTTGTTGAGTTCATGCAGCAGGATCCGTTCTTCTATATCCAGCAGGCTGCTGCATTCCCTGATAAAAACCGAGGCTTTGATCTGATCGGGGATCAGGGCAATGCTCTCCACCACTTCGCGGATGGTTTCGGCCCGCCTGATCGGATCGTGCCCGGCATCCCGCAGCAGCACTTTTGTTTTGAAGGAAATAAAATCCTCCTCGTGTTTTTCGAGATAGGCTTTGAAAGCCTCGGAGCCATGTTTGCGGATATAAGAATCCGGATCATCCCCGTCAGGTACCAGCAGGATCTTGACATTGAGTCCCTCCTCCAGCAGCATATCAGTACCTCTGAGCGCAGCTTTGATCCCCGCAGCATCCCCGTCAAACAGCAAGGTTACCTGCCGGGTATAGCGGGAGATCAGGCGGATCTGCCCCGAGGTCAGGGAAGTCCCCGATGAAGATACCACGTTTTCGATTCCGGCCTGATGCAGGGCGATCACATCGGCATACCCCTCCACCATTAGGCATTTATCTGCCTGGCTGATTGCTTTTTTTGCAAAATTCAAGCCGTAGAGCACATTGGATTTATGATAAATCTCACTCTCCGGCGAATTGACATATTTGGGGGTTTGCTTATCTGTTTTCAGCGTTCTGCCACCAAAACCCAGTACGCGGCCCGTCAGATTGTGGATGGGGAAAATGACACGTCCGCGAAAGCGGTCATAACTGCGGCCTTCTTCTTTTTTGACGATTAGGCCGGTTTCGATCAGGTAATCTTCCTGATAACCCTTTGCTTTTGCCTGATCGGCCAGTGCCGTCCAGGCTTCCGGGGCGTAACCCAGCCCAAATTTGCGGATTATGTCTTCCCTGAAACCCCGTTCCTTGAAATAATTCAAGCCAATGGTCTGCCCTTCTTCGGTTTCCCAGAGCTGCTCAATAAAAAACTCACTGGCCCATCCGGTCACGATCAGCAGACTTTCCCGGTGATCCCTCAATTGAGCCTGTTCATCCGTCTGTTCGGTCTCTTCGATCTCAATATGGTATTTCTGGGCCAGAAACCGGAGCGCTTCGGGATAGCTATATTTCTCATGATCCATGATGAAGCGGACGGAATCTCCCCCGGCCCCGCAGCCGAAACACTTATAAATCCCTTTGCTGACCGAAACATTGAAAGAAGGCGTTTTTTCGTTGTGGAATGGGCACAGGCCGATCAGGGACGACCCCCTTTTTTTGAGATCGACAAACTCACCCACCACCTCCTCGATGCGGGCAGCATCCATTATTTTATCGACAACCTCCTGTTTGATCACGGCCTTGTATGATTATCCATCCCAAAGATTAGTACCCGGCATTGCTGCCTGCTCAGGCATTCATCAGGGTAAAGATACAGATTTTCAACTCTGATCCCCAAAAGACCAGCGTATATAATTGATGTTCTTGTTCTGGGCCAGGTATTTCTGCTCGTAGTAGGTTTTGATGGACAGCACCTCGTCCAGCCATTCGGAATGGTACAGATCATTTGTCTGCGCATTGACCGGCAGACCGTGTGCGGTCAGGGTTTCCAGCGTATATTCATACAACCCGTCATTGTCCGTTTTCAGGTGCATCATACCCTGTCCGGTCAGGATCCACTGGTATTTTTCGAGGAAAACAGGGTTTGTCAGCCGCTTTTTGATCCGGCTTTTCTGGGGTTGTGGATCCGGGAATGTGATCCAGATTTCGGAAACTTCTCCGGCAGCGAAATAGTCCAGGATATTTTCAATCTGTATCCGGAGAAATGCCACATTCGGGATCTGATCCTCCAGAGCCGTTTTTGCACCCCGCCAGATCCGGTTGCCCTTGAAATCAATCCCGATAAAATTCTTTTCCGGGAAATGCCGGGCCATATTGACCGAATACTCACCTTTTCCACAGGCCAGTTCCAGCACGACCGGATGATCGTTGCCAAATTGCCTTGCGGCCCATTGACCTTTCAGAGCCTGTCCGTCCTCCAACTGGTGTACATTCGGAAAAGTGCCGATTTCCGCAAATTTCCTTAATTTATCCTTGCCCATAGTTTGATTTAAAGGGATCAAAAATAAGTTTTTACCGCGAACCTGAACTGTTCTATAAATATTTTCTTGAAGGCACTGATATTGTTCTGCTCATAAAAGATCAGCATCGCTTTTTTATATTCAACGGAATCGATGGTCCTGAAAGAGATAGGGCAGTATGCATTGGCGATCAGAATGGCATTGGCCACAATCCTCGCTGTTCTTTTGTTGCCATCGTTGAAGGCCTGTATATAGGACAATAATACCAATGTCAACAGGGATTTCTCAAACACATTCTCCTTGCCGTTGATCAGCTTGCACATTGCCTCCAACGCTTCCCTTATCTGGTGTTCATTGTCCAGGGGCTTATAATTTGTGCCCGAAATACCGACACGCCGTTGCCTGATATTTCGTTCTACTGCAAGATCCCTGATCAGCATACTATGGATATCTTCGATCCCTGCGATGGTCAGGGGTTGTAGATAATCGGGGTGCTCAAGAATAAAATTCAATGCCTCTTTATGGTTGAGTAGCATGGTTGCATCATCTTTCGGTTTCCCGGCAGCGGTCTCTTTGTACCTCAATAACCTTTCCGTCTCCAACAATGAATAGGTATTGCCCTCAATCTGTGATGATTTCCAGCTCAGATCGATGGCGAGCCTTTCCATTTCTTTCTGATGGACATCCTGGCTCAGGTCTGCTATATTTTGCCGGAATTCTTCCTGTAATTGATTCAGACTATTGATTTCTTCTGCGGTGAATAGCTCGGATTGGGGCAAGATCTCCCGAATCAACGGGAAATCGAACCTTTCGCGGATCGCACGTTCATCAATTTCTTTTTCAAAGTAGGTCTCCATATCAATGGGTTCCAAAAGTTGGTTTGCGATACTGACACGGTACCGGGTAGCTTTGCGCTGTCCTTCCGACACAATCTGTCTGTCCTCCTGGAGCATACTGATCGCCCTTTTGATGGTTGAATACGAACCTTTGCCAATACCTTTATAGATATCGGCAGAAGAACTTACGGGGTTCTCCTGCAGGAATTTTATAATATCTTTGCCAACTGGTGTTCTTTTGGAGCTCATGTTATTTTAATTATTGGGCCAAAAATAGACATAAATGAGCTTATATTCCAAAAAAAATGAGCTTTATTTAGAGGTTGTATAGCCGTGACTACAAATTTAAAGATTGAAAGTCGCCCGTAGAAGCCCCATTCTGCCCCGCAGGGTATAATTATTAATGGACAACTGGTTTGAGGTGAGATCCACGATTTCATAGTTCTTTATCCCCATGATGTTGTTGATGTCGAGTGAAAAATCCGTCCTCAATCGTACCGATTTGTACCGCAGGCGCATATTGACAAAGGAATAGTTCAGGCTGTTTTTATCCTGTTGGGTAAGCAGGACATTTCCGGCAGACCAGAGAGTTTCCAGATCGTTTCCTTTATGGGATCATCGGGATTGTTCAGGTCATCGATATGGATGAACTCATAGATCATGTGCAGAAGGGCCGGCTCACCTTTTTGGGCAGCGACCGGATGGTAGAACAAGGTGGCCATTGCGACCATACCCAAACTTATCAGATGTGTTGTTTTCATGATACAAGATTTTTAATGTTCAATTGTATTTATTAAAATTTCGTTTATCTACTAATATTTAGTAGTTTGTTGACTGGTTTTTCATGGAAAGGTTTAATCCAGATCAGTTTATAGTTGCATATACGGCAGTTCGGGATGCTTCATCAAAGGTGTAAAGCACTTTATCGTCCTGGCTGACAGCGATGCATAAGACACTTTTGTCCAATGTCAATTTTTTGATCGGATTCCCGTTCCAGTCAAAGACGTATATGTATTCTCCATAGAAATATTTGTCCGCTTTCTTGTTCTTGCCAGAATATAGCAGATATATATACTTTTCCGTGACAGAAGCATTCAGAAAAGCAGATCGGGTCTTTTCTGTGTTATATGCAATGTCTTTTCCCCAGTCATCTTTATAGACGGAAAATTCAGCTTTGAAATTTTCAGGACCAGCTATCAGCTTGCTTGTTGTGGTTGTCAGGTCAAACAGTTCTATCTGATCCGATGACAGATATGCTGCTACTGCATACCGCTCATCGGGACTTGTATAAAGTTTTGACTCATGGGCCATTTTCCATGCGGCTACGGGAATATCGGCAGGTACATTGTCGTATTCCCCAAACTCGAAATCTTCTGTTCCTGTCGCCAGATCGATTTGTTGTATCTTGTAGTCGGAGTGGGAGGCCCCGTTTCCAATAGCTTTTAACCCAGCAATCGGTTGGATATTATAATAGAAACGTGGGAGCTTGTATTCTTCCGTGGATCGTCCACCCAACGAAGCAAAGATCACTTTCCGGGCACTGATATCGCATAGCCACAGCTTGTCTTTATAAATACCCGAAGACAAGCTGCCAAATGCTTCGCCTTCTCCTCTGCCTCCTTTGATATATTGCTGGATCAGCGTTTTGCCGGACAGATCATATTCATAATAAAAGAAGTCGCTCCCCCCGTCTCGGTTTTTGAATAGTATGGTGCTGTCCGTCAACTGAATGTCCGATACAGATTGTAATCCGACAGGAAACAAGTTCTTTAATACCACCTGTTCGGAAGAAGGGAATTTCGTAAAGATAATTTTATCCCGCATCGATGGGGGACTCGAAGAATAGAATACCAGAGATATCAGGGTTAGGTAAATGCAATTTAATTTTTTTGTTTTCATACTATGGTTCCTATTGTTGTCTGCTGATGCTTTTTACTCTTGTTTTCTGACAAATATACGTAATATTCGTTGAATTACTAATTTATCGTAGGCAAATCTTGTAATATATTTGTAGGATTTATTCTTCGGTCTAAGGAAAGGGTTTTCATTAGTTTGTTATATTTGTATTTATCAATTATATCTTAAATCATATCGTTATGACATTTTTCCAGACAAAAAACACCAACAGAATTCAACAAAAAACAAGCCTGATGGCTGTGGTTCTGTTTTTCATCATGCTGTCTTCCTGCTCCGGTGACCGGACAGGTATTTCAAAAATGGTGGTAGGGGAAAAGGATGCGGCGGAGGCGTTTATCGGATTGCCCCTGCTGGTAAAGGCCGAGATTGCGTTGGAAGAGAATATTGCTTCCATCGATTTACATATGGCGACTGCGAATACCGGGGACTGGACATTTACCCAGCATTTCACAGAAAAATATTCCGGTTCGAACACCGCCAGTTTTGATGAGCAGTTTATGTTCCCCAACGGTACCGAAGCGGGCAATTATGAACTGACACTGGTCGTCACCGGTGAAAGCGGTGCGGTGGTGGAACGGAAACGGAATTTCCGGATTTCAGTGGATAGTACGGTCCCGGTCGTAGAGGAGCTGGAAGTCGGAATCAATGCCAGTGGGGATGATCTCCATCTGGCCGCACATATCACAGCAGCCAAAAAGATCCGGCAGGTGATTTTGTCGGTCGAAGGGCCGGACTGGTCCAGGGAATTTGTGTTTGATAAGGCCCGTATCAAAGACCAGATGTCCGTGCATTTTCATGAGCATGCCCATGTGGACGAGGCTCCGGCAGGTCAATACGTGGTGATCCTGACCGTGGAGGATCAGGATGGCCGGAAAGCAGCCGCCACCGGTAGTTTTGAGAAAAAATAACCGGGATTACCGCGCCCCGGTAATAACCGGGGATTAACGGGCCTCAATAATAACCGGGACTACTGCCCCAGCGCCTCTTTCAGTGCGGCCTGTCCGCCGACAACCGGCAGGGTCAGGCTTGTGCCTTCCAGCTCCACAGTCAGTTCGGTGCCGGGCTTTGGCCAAAGGGTAAATTCCCGGTCACTGGAGAAGATCATCAATGCGATCTGCTTGCCGGCGCGGATGATCTGATCATCCGGCTGCAGATCAAATGAAACATCGTAAAATCGGCCCGGGACCAGGGGTTCACTTTCAGTCAGGGACTTGTAGTTTTGGGGATCTGCCCAACCCCGGCTGATAATATTGTCGGTAATTTTTGTGTTCCTGCCCTCAGTCCAGGGCAGAGCAACCAACCATACAGAGAGATTTGCAGCCGGTTTGCTGCTGGCTATGCGGACGGTAATCCGAGGGACACCTGACAGATGCAGCTCTTTTTTGAGCGGTGCGGTCAGGTACAGAAGCCGGTGATTTGTTTCTTCGGCCTGGGCCAGTACAGTGCCCGAAAAAGAAACATTGTCCACAAGAGTTTCTGTTTCCCGGCCGTTCGATGCCCGGCTTCCCGTAACCGATGGAGTGCCTCCACCGGCACTTGCTTCTGAAAGCAGCAACCCACCATACCCCGGTGCACCAGGAGTCAGATGCAACCGGACGTCCGCAGCATCCGGATTCGGATAATCCGGATAAGCAGTGGGGTCCTCATTTTTATCGTTTTCGCGGACAATCCAGGCTTTGGGATCCTGTTCTACTCCATTGTCCACCTCAAACAGATAACGGGTAAACCAGCGGTTCATCATTTCGATGGGAGGAGGGCCACCATGTCCTGCCTGGTGATAGTAGATCTGACTGGGAATCCCCAGCTTTTGGGCTGCCTTATAGATCCGGTAGCTGTGTTCGGGCATGACATTCCAGTCGTTGAAACCGTGGGACATCAATAGTGCCGCTTTCATGTTGCCCATCGCATTCAGGTAATCCCGTCCTGCCCAGAAGTCATTGTAATCACCGGTGATCCGGTCCATTCCTTCGGCCATCTCAGTATCCCGGACCGTCCGGTTGTTGTAGGCTCTTTTGGCTTCGTCCCCGCTGTGTATAAAATCATAAAGTACGTCGATGTCCTCACCCAGGTAGCCACCGGGGCTCCGGACAAGACCATTGGACCGGTAATAATGATAGTAAGAGGTATTGGGGGCGACCGGAATAATGGCTTTCAGGGCCTCCACTCCCGTAGTGGCGGCAGCCAGTGGAAGGGTGCCATTATAGGAGGTGCCGGTCATTCCGACTTTTCCGCTGGACCAGTAGGCCTGGATTTTCTCGTCCCCGTCCGGTGTTGTATAACCATTATCCTTACCGGCAAGCCATTCGATCACTGCTTTCGGGGCCAGGGATTCGTTGATCCCACCGACGGTAGGAGCCCCTTGTGACAGACCGGTACCCGGAGAGGAGGAATGTACCACCACAAATCCCCGTCTGACCCACTCATTGATCAGCGAATTGGAAATAATCGGACGTTCACCCCGTCTCCGGACTTCCGGATGGACGCGCGCTACGGGAGCTGCTTCACCCAGCTCATGTTTTACATTCCAGAGCACGCCAGGCCCCAGACCCGCAGTGCCGGAATAATAGGGACTCGTTTCATAAATGACAGGCAGCTTCAATTGCCCGGATTCCGTCTGATAGGGACGGGTTACCGCTACGTGCATCCGGTCGGGTTTTCCATCCCCATCTGTGTCAAATTCCGTCTCCACCCACAGATCATGCCTGATCCATCGTTCCGGCGTGTCGAAGGCAGGGACAATCTGTGCCTGACCATCACGGATGACCGGTTTGGCCTGTAAGGAATCTGTGGTCCGGGCAGATAATCCGGATGCAATCAGCAATAAGACCAATACTGCTGTTGCAAAGCGGCAAGCAGCCATGCATCGGAAAATGACCCTGGAGTTGTTTCCGGAGTTTCTTGAAAGTCTTGAAAGTATCATTGGGGATATCATAATTTGTAGTTTGGTTTGTCAAATTTATAATTCTTATTAAAGTGTCTGATCCCTTTACCGCACGTTGGCCAGCGTGTCGAAATCCAGCAGATCGAAGCCTATATCCCTCCGGTAATATTTTCCTTCGAAATAAATCCTTCCGGCATCGGCCGTGGATTGTTGCAGGGCATCAAACAAGGTATCTTCGACCGCTGTGACGGCCATCACCCGTCCTCCTGCTGTCAGGATCTCTTCACCGTCAGCACGGGTGCCGGCATGGAATACGATCGATTCTTTGACACTGCTGATATTGGCGATGGCCTTGCCGGATTCATAGGCTCCCGGATAACCGCCCGAAACGATGACCACTGTGGCAGCGGTCTGTCCGGACACCGAAAAGGAACGGTGGGCCAGATTACCCTGTGCCACTCCCTGCAGCAGATCCAGCAGGTCACCCTGGATGCGAGGCACCACGCTCTGCGTCTCCGGATCGCCCATCCGCACATTGTATTCAATCACATAAGGCTCCCCGGCGACACTCATCAGGCCGATAAAAATAAATCCTTTATATGGAATACCGTCTTTTTTGAGGCCTTCAATGGTGGGCCGGACGATGCGCTCCTCAACTTTGTCCAAAAATGACTGATCTGCAAAGGGTGCCGGGGAAACTGAACCCATTCCTCCGGTGTTCAGGCCGGTATCCCTTTCTCCAATGCGTTTATAATCCTTCGCCGAGGGTAGTAATTTATAACTGTTGCCGTCGGTCAGGACAAACACCGAAAGTTCGATCCCGTTCAGAAATTCCTCGATCACCACCGTACTGCTGGCTTCCCCGAATTTGGAATCCGCGATCATGGCCCGCAACTCCTCCTTTGCTTCCGCAATACTGCTGCAGATCAGCACGCCTTTTCCGGCGGCCAATCCATCGGCTTTCAGGACAATGGGTGCCTGTTGAGTATCGAGGTAATCGAAGCCAGCTTCCAGGCTGGATCGGTCAAATGACCGGTAAGCTGCGGTAGGAATGCTGTGGCGGACCATAAATTGCTTGGAAAAATCCTTGCTGCCCTCCAGTTGTGCGCCTTCTTTCTGCGGCCCGATCACCGGAATATGACCGGCGCGCGGGTGTACAAGGAAAAAATCATGGATTCCCAGGACCAGCGGTTCCTCAGGCCCCACCAGGATCATGTCTATTTTATTTTGCAGTGCAAATTCAGCGATCGCGTCAAAATCTGTCGCCTTAATGTTCACATTGATACCGTATTGGGCCGTCCCTGCATTTCCGGGAGCAATATATAGTTTAGCCAGATCCGAACTTTGGCTTAATTTCCAGGCAAAGGCCGATTCCCGCCCTCCTGAACCAAGTATTAAAACGTTCATAGAGCAAATATATTGTTTTTATCTATATTTGAATCTGAGAAGATTTTGATCTATGGAATTTTTGGATTTAGTTGTTGAGGATAGAATTGCGCATGTGCGGCTCAACCGGGGCCGGTCCAATGCGATGAATGCCACCCTGATCGCGGAATTGAAGGAGTTGCTGGACCGCTTGGAAGAGGATCCGGCCGTATCGGGGCTGATGTTGCATGGTAAGGAAGGATTTTTCAGCTCCGGTCTGGACCTGATCGAATTATATGGATTCGATGAGCAGCAGGTCAGGCAATTTTGGACAGATTTCATTGCATTGGTCCGGCGATTTGTTTCATTCAGTAAGCCCAGTGTGGCTGCCATCAGCGGGCATAGTCCGGCAGGAGGATGCGTGCTGGCGATCTGCTGTGATTACAGGGTAATGGCCGAAGGGGATTTTGTAATCGGGTTGAATGAATTGCCGGTGGGTATTGTTGTGCCACAGGCGATTTTTCATTTATACAGTTTCTGGATCGGGCAGGCCAATGCGTACCGCAATCTGATGGAGGGCCGGTTGCTGAGTCCGGAAGAAGCGCTGGCTATGGGCCTGGTGGATGAACTGGCTCCGGGGAATGGAGTGGTTTCCAGAGCCGAAAGGCAATTGCGCAAATACACTCAACTGGAACCGAACACCTGGAAAAAGAGTAAATTGAATCTGAGACAGGAGCTGATCCGTATTTTTGAGGAGGATCAGACCGAAGATATTGAGTCCATCCTGAAACAGTGGTGGGCACCTTCTACCCGTGCGATCCTCAAAGCAATCATTGATAATCTGACCTCAAAAAAATAGGAAAAGAGCCTGAGGAAGGATGATTAAAAGAAATAAGGTATGATATCAGCAGAGAATTCGGAAGCGTTGGCGGGTCTCGGCTTGCCGGAGGAGCTGGCGGGCCGGATATCGGAGTGGCTTTCAGCGCCCTATGATGTCGGGACTATCCAGGAGGTCGGGAGCCTGATCGGACAGGGTGATAGAAGCGAACTGACCGATGCTTTCTATAAAGATCTGGAGTTTGGGACCGGGGGCCTTCGGGGAATCCTGGGGGTCGGCACCAATCGGATGAACGACTATACCGTGGGGAAAGCCACCCAGGGCCTGAGCAATTATCTGAAACAAACCTATCCCGGCGAGCAGATCCGGGTAGCCGTATCCTATGACAGCCGCCATCGGTCAGCCGAATTTTCCCGGCTGATCGCAGACATTTTTGTGGCCAATGGTTTTGAAGTCTATCTTTTTGAAGGATTGCGACCCACGCCCCTTCTGTCTTTTGCCATCCGGCAATTGGGCTGCCACAGTGGGGTTATGGTCACCGCCTCCCACAATCCAAAGGAGTACAATGGCTATAAAGCATACTGGAAGGACGGCGGGCAATTGGTGCCACCCCACGACAGGGGGGTGATCCAATGTGTCAATGCCATTACCGATCCCGGCCAGGTCCGTTTTCCGGCTGAAACCTTAACCGATGAAAACAGCGGCCGGCTCCACCTGATGGGGACCGAAATGGATGAGGCCTATCTGCAGGCGGTACTGGCGCTGACTATCCGACCGGAAGCCGTCAAGCAGGAAAGCGACCTGAAAATCGTTTATTCACCCATCCACGGGACAGGAATTACCCTGGTGCCGCAACTGCTGCAACGCTGGGGCTTCCGGAATGTGACCGTGGTGGAGGAACAAGCCAGGCCGGACGGAGATTTCCCGACAGTGGTTTACCCCAATCCGGAGGAATCAGAGGCCATGACCCTGGCCCTGGCCGAAGCCCGGCGAAGCGATGCGGATCTGGTGCTGGCCACCGACCCGGATGCCGACCGGGTGGGCATGGCGATCAAAACCGGCAGCGGCACCTATGAATTGCTGAACGGCAACCAGATCGGCAGCTTGTTGGTGGATTATGTGCTTTCCTCGATGGCCGAAAAGGACCTGCTCAGGCCCGATGATTATGCCGTCAAAACCATTGTCACCTCTGATCTGATCGCTGATATTGCAGCCAGTTACGGGATACCCTGTCCGCAGGTCCTGACCGGATTCAAGTACATTGGACAACTGATGACCCAACAGGAAGGGAACATGCGCTTTGTGGTGGGCGGTGAGGAAAGTTTCGGCTACCTGATCGGGGATCTGGTACGGGACAAGGACGCCGTAATTTCCTGCGCATTCCTTGCCGAAATGGCTGCCTATCACAAGAGCCGGGGAAAAAGCCTGCAGGATGCCCTGATCGATCTGTATCTGCGCCACGGTTATTACAGGGAACGGTTGATTTCATTGACCAAAAAAGGAAAATCAGGCTCGGAAGAGATCTGGCAGATCATGCAGAAGCTGAGGCATGGAACAATCCGGGAACTGGGCGGGATTGAAGTCGTGCGGATCAATGATTACCAGCAACAGATCAGCCGGGAGCTGAAAACGGGTCGGGAGAGCGTGATCAAGTTGCCAACATCCGATGTTTTGCAATTCATCACCGCAGACGGGGACGTGATCTCCGTCCGGCCCTCCGGTACCGAACCCAAAATCAAGTTTTATTGCAGTGTCCGGGAAAACCTGGCAACAGCAGCGGATTATGAAAAGGTTGGAAAAATGCTGGATACCAAGATCGACCAGATGATGGAAGCGATCCTGAGATAATCTCTACCGCATGATGGAGGTGATCCTTCGATAATCAGTCCGAATTTCTATCTTTGCGCCATGGTAAGGGAAATTTACGAAACCAAACGCAAGGCCCTGCGCATCAATCTGGCACAGGAAATCTATGGTACTTTTGCAGAAATAGGTGCCGGTCAGGAAGTTGCCCGCAACTTTTTCAATGCCGGTGCCGCATCGGGGACTATTGCCAAGACCATGTCGGCCTATGACATGACGTTCAGTGATGCGATCTATGGGGTAGAGGATTCCGGCAGGTACGTCAGCCTGTCCCGGTTGCGGAAAATGCTGTGCCATGAATACGCCCTGCTGACCGAAAGGCTCACCGGGGAGAAGTACCAGGATCGGAAGCTGTTTGCCTTTGCCAATACCGTGGCTGCACTCAATTTCAATAAAACCAATGAACCGCATGGCTGGATCGGCATCCGTTTTCAGCATGAGGTGGGCAGCGCGCCCAGCGAGATTATCTTCCATGTCAAATTGCTGGACAGTGACAACCTGCTGCAGCAAAAAGTATTGGGCACTTTGGGCGTGAATCTGGTATTTGCTGCCTATTATTATGTGCATGATATACAGACCATGATCGAATCCCTGGCGGACAATCTGTCGCCGGGTGCGGTGGAGATCGACCTGGTCAAAGTTGATGGGCCGGCTTTCGAAGGAGTTAATGAACGCCTGATCAATCTGTACCTGATCGCAAAAGGCTATTCAAAGGCAGCCATTTTCAACCCGGAAAGCTCGGTGTATCAGAGCAAGGATTTTCTGTACAAAAAGAACATTATGATTCTGCGGACCAAGTACCGCCAGAAGTCCAATCCCAACTTTGATCTGTTCAATCTGGCGATCGAGGAGTTCAAAAGGAATATCGGCATTGAAAATGATAGTCAGTTGGTGGTTATGATCGAGGTGTTGATGAGTAATGGGCTGGATGACAATCCGGATATCAGTGCAGAGGATCTGAATTATTTTGCGGAGCGGGCGGAATACCTCTGTGCGACCGGCAACCACATTATCGTGACCAATTTCAGGCGGAATAACCACCTGGCAAAGTACCTGGCGGAATTCAAGCCGCTCAATGTGGGGATTTCGACCAATATTGCCAACCTCAAAAATATTTTCAATTCGGACCAATACAATAAGGAGCATTATACCAACGAACTCCTGTCCTACGTCAGCGGCATGTTCAGCAAAAATGTGAAGCTGTATGCCTATCCCTATCTTGACAAGGTCAATAACCGCATTGTGACCACGGCCAATATGCCGGTCTCGCCGGAAGCAAGACCCCTGTTTGATTTTTTGGTGAGCAACAATTATATTGTTGATATTGAGAATTATGACGAGCGATTTGTCAAATCAATCTGACCGGATGGACAGTGGTTTTCTGACCGGTTGAAGGGAGATAAATCCCGTCGTTCCTTCCAAAGTAATTTATAAACATTCTAAATATCTGTGTTTGACACGTTTCTGACATTTGACAGCCCTTATATGTCGTACTTTTGTTAGCTGAATTTTAGTGAGGAATAGGAATTGAAACAACTTAAAGTCATAGCTTTTACCCACAAGCATGTGGATTTGAAGGATTTAGGCAACCTTGTGATCGAAAATGAGGTGCTGGAAAGGCGTTTGCTGATTCTGAAGGAGAGCTTTGATATACCCGAAATTTTCTATCTCGGCACCTGTAATCGTGTCGAATTTGTGTTTTATGGGGAGCATGAGCTGACGCCGGACTTCATGGGGGCATTTCTGGAGAAACTGGATTGCTCGGTTCCGGCCGAGCGAATGGAGTGTTTTCTGAGCAAGGTGGATACCTATGAAGGCATTGCTGCCCTGCGTCACCTGTTCCGTATGTCCTGTTCGCTGGAGAGCCTGGTGGTGGGTGAAAAGGAGATCCTGGCCCAGGTGCGTAAGGCTTACGAGCGCAGCAGGATCTGCGGCTTTACCGGCGACTTCCTCCGCCTGATGATGGACAGCCTGGTCAGGACGGCAAAAGAGGTCTATACCCATACCCGTATTTCCCGCAACCCGGTTTCGGTCGTGTCCCTCGCTTACCGCAAATTGAAAGAGTACAAACTCCCCGAGAATCCACGGATCGTGATTGTGGGAGCAGGGGAAACCAATCAGAATGTAGCCAAATATCTCAAAAAGCACAAGTTTTCCAATTTTACGGTTTTCAACCGGACGGTGGCCAATGCGGCGGCGTTTGCCAATGAATTGGGAGCCCGGGCTTATCCCCTGAGTGAATTGGGGAATTTTACAGGAGGATTCGATGTGCTGATTACCTGTACCGGAGCGGCCGGATCCATTATTGATGCCGGACTGTATGAAAAGTTGCTTGCCGGTGAAACCGACAGGAAGGTCGTGGTCGATCTGGCCGTGCCAACAGACATTGACCCGGAAGTATTGGAGAAATTCCCGGTCAGTTATATAGAAGTGGGAGGCCTTCAGGCCATTGCAGCGCAGAATATTCAGGAGCGTTATAGCGAACTGGAGCATGCCGACAGGATCATTGAAGACAATATCCTGGCATTTCTGCCCATACTCAAACAACGACGGGTGGAACTGGCCATGCAGGAAGTCCCCCGGAAAGTAAAAGAAATCAAATCCTTTGCCCTCAATGAAGTGTTTGCCAGTGAGGTAAGTGCCCTGGACCACGATGCCAGGGAAGTCCTCGAAAAAGTCATGGCCTATATGGAGAAAAAATACATAAAAGTCCCCATGGTGATGGCAAAAGATATTCTGGTCAAGCAAAGTTCGCATGATTAATACAAACCGTACGATTATTATAGGCACACGGGGCAGTAAACTCGCCCTGTGGCAGGCCAATCATGTCAAAGATCGCCTGGAAGGGATCGGAGTGCGCTCCGAATTGAAGATTATCAAGACCCAGGGAGATATTGTACAGCATCTCCGCCTCGATAAACTGGAAGGGAAGGGCTTTTTCACCAAAGAGCTGGAGGAAGAATTGCTCCGGGGCGATATTGATCTGGCAGTGCATTCGCACAAAGACCTGCCCACCCAGCATCCGGAAGGGCTGGTGATCGCTGCGGTGTCGGAAAGGGAGGACCCATCGGAATTGCTGATTGTCCGCAAGGAAGCAATGGATCCGAGGCACCGCTTTTCCCTGAAAGAAGGGGCGCTGGTCGGGACTTCTTCCAACCGGCGGAAAGCCCAGTTGCTGGCATTGCGGCCGGATCTGGGTTTTTCGGATCTGCGCGGCAATGTGATCACCCGTGTGGACAAGCTAAGACAAAAAAACTATGATGCGATCCTGTTGGCCAAAGCCGGGATTACCCGGATCGAAATGGATCTGAGTGAATTCCATGTGGTGGAGATTGCACCTTTTGAGTTGATTCCGGCGCCCGCCCAGGGCGTGCTGGCCTTGCAGACCAGAGAGTCTGACGAGGAGCTCAGAGGTCTGTTGCAAGCCATCCATGACGAAAAGACTGCAGAGGAGATTTCGGTGGAAAGGCGGGTGCTGCAATTGTTTGAAGCCGGCTGCCATGCACCATTGGGCAGTTATTGCCGCCGCCGGGAGGATGGTTTTGAGGTGTGGACTTCCAAAGCGGATCGTTCGGATGAGTTTCCGGACCGATATTATGTACGTGCGGCCTCGGTGGAAGGTTTGGCAGAACAGATTGCGGCTCATTTTACCGCAAAGCGGAATGCCCCCCGCTCGGTGTTTATCAGCCGGGAGCTTGCTGCGGACAGTTATTTTGCCAGGGCAATGGCCAAGCACGGTATTGTGGCCGATGCCCGTTCACTGATCCGGATCTCGGCGGTGGAGAATGCATTAGGAAGGGTGGGAGATGTTGCCGGCGGGTTGGGGAATGCTGATTCAGGGCAGGAAGGTGTGCTTGATTTCAAGCAGGTGGACTGGGTGTTTTTTACCAGCAGGAACAGTGTGGAATATTTTTTCAGAGCTGCACCCCCACTGGACCTCCGCACAAAATTTGCAGTGATCGGTAGGGGTTCTGAGGAAAAATTGAGGCAATACGGTCAGGTGCCGTCCTTTAGTGGTGAAGATTTTGGAATTGATATGGAGCGGGTGGCCGCTGAGTTTGCAAAACTTGCCGATGGCCAAACCGTCCTGATTCCCCGTGCCAAAGAAACTTTGGGTACCATGCGCGATGCGCTGCCCCCTGCCACCACGGTGATCGACCTGCCGGTATATGCGACAGTGCCTGTCACCGATGCGGCCAGCTCCGGAGCCGAAGTGCTGATCTTTACCAGCCCGAGCAATGTGAGGGCTTATTTTGCAAGTAATGTTTTGGAACCAGGGCAGCAGATTATCGCCATTGGCCATGCTTCCGGCCGGGAATTGGCGGGATTAGG
This sequence comes from Parapedobacter defluvii, assembly GCA_040392005.1. GTDB lineage: Bacteria > Bacteroidota > Bacteroidia > Sphingobacteriales > Sphingobacteriaceae > DASRQK01. Next base: position 5,806 of record JBEBWT010000004.1, on the reverse strand, counting down.
CTATGCCTGCGTGCTTCCTGCCACACCTGATGAAATCGGTCTGGCGGAAGCGGTGTTCGGATTGGACTTTGAATAATTTGGTTTTAGAAAATCGGGTATGTTATTTGCGGATTTTTCAATCCCGCTGAAATTAGCAATTATAAACCCGACATTGCTTATCGTATTGAAAATTAGAGTAAAATGTTGAATCGTCCCAGAAGAAATAGAAAATCCCCGGTCATCCGGGAAATGGTGCAGGAAACACAGGTGACTGCTTCGAACTTGATTTTCCCGCTTTTCATTATTGAAGGCAACAATCAAAAAACCGAGGTGTCCTCCATGCCGGGGATTTACCGTTATTCCATCGATAATCTGCTGAGGGAAATCGAAGAATGCCTCGGGCTGGGTTTGCGGGCCTTTGACCTGTTCCCCAATATTGATGAGTCACTGAAAGACCGGTTTGCAACGGAAAGTCACCGGGAGGGAAATCTGTACCTGCGGGCCATTGAGGCAGTGAAAACCCGCTTTCCGGAAGCCTGTGTGATTACCGACGTGGCCATGGACCCTTACAGTAGTGACGGTCATGACGGCCTGGTCGAGAACGGAGAGATCCTCAATGATGAAACGCTGGAGATCCTGGGCAAGATGGCCCTGGCCCATGCCCGTGCCGGAGCCGATATCATTGCACCATCGGATATGATGGATGGCCGCATTGGCTACATACGCCGGCTGCTGGATGCAGAAGGCTTTACCAACATATCCCTGATGTCTTATACAGCCAAGTATGCCAGTGCTTTTTACGGACCATTCCGGGATGCCCTGGATTCGGCTCCCAAGCACGGAGATAAGAAAACTTATCAGATGGATCCGGCCAATCAGCGGGAAGCACTCATTGAAGCCGAGTTGGATGCCGCCGAAGGGGCAGATTTCCTGATGGTGAAGCCTGGATTGCCTTATCTGGATGTGGTCAAGTTGCTGCATGACCGTTTCGATCTGCCGATTGCAGCTTATAATGTGAGTGGAGAATACGCCATGCTGAAAGCAGCGGCTCAACGGGGCTGGCTGGATGAGCAGCGCGCTACCCTGGAGGTCTTGACCAGTATCCGGCGGGCAGGGGCCAGCGCCATTCTGACCTATCATGCAAAGGAAGTGCTGGAGAATAAATGGCTTTAAAGAAAGCCCATCTAAGTAAGATACAAAAAATTATCCAAAAGTCCAAATTTTGGAGGAAAAAAATATGACAAAAATGAGTGCCCATTCTACTCCGGACATCAGCAGGGAGCAATCTGCAAAACTTTACGATAAAGCTAAAACCTATTTTCCGGGAGGGGTGAATTCGCCCGTACGTGCTTTCAAATCCGTGCATGGGGTGCCACTCTTTATCGAAAAAGGTGACGGATGCCACCTGTGGGATGCCGATGGCAATCAATTTATAGATTTTTGCTGTTCCTGGGGGCCGTTGATTCTGGGACACAACCATCCGGCCATCCGGGAGAAGGTAGTGGAAACCCTGGGCAAAGGCCTGAGTTTCGGTGCCCCCACAGCACTGGAAAACGAACTGGCCGAACTTATCCTGGGAGGCAATCGTTTTGTGGAAAAAATCCGCTTTGTTTCTTCTGGTACTGAGGCCGTCATGTCGGCCATCCGGCTGGCAAGGGGTTACACCGGCCGGGACAAAATCATCAAATTTGATGGATGTTATCATGGGCATTCGGATGCCCTGTTGGTGAAGGCCGGATCGGGACTGGTCACTTTCGGGGAGACATCCTCTGCTGGAGTACCCAAAGCCTTTGCCGATGAAACTCTGGTCCTGCCGCTCAATGACAGGCAGGCCCTGGAAGAAGCTTTCGGGACTTATCCGGAGGAAATTGCCTGTGTGATCATTGAAGGCATTCCAGCCAATAACGGTCTGCTCCTCCAGTCACAGGAATATATCGCATTTTTGCGTGAGATCACCAGTCGTCACGGGGCTTTACTGATTTTTGATGAGGTTATCACCGGTTTCCGCCTCGGTTTTGAGGGAGCTGCGGCTTACTATAATGTGAAGCCGGACATCTTGACCTATGGTAAGATCATTGGCGGTGGGATGCCGGTGGGAGCTTACGGTGCTTCGGCCGAAATCATGTCCCACATCTCTCCGGATGGTGGGGTGTATCAGGCGGGCACCCTTTCGGGGAATCCGGTGGCCATGGCGGCAGGGATCGCCCAACTGACCGTGCTTTCGCAGCCGGGCTTTTATGAGGCGTTGAACCGCAGAACAGCCGGATTTGTAGATGCCATCCGATCGCACATTGCTAAGAAAGGTTACAAATTGCAATTATTCTCCATAGGATCCATATTCTGGTTTGCTTTCTCAGATCATGACATGATCCGGGCCGCTACTGAAATCGACCATGCCAGTATGGAATATTACAAGCAATTCCACCGGGAACTGCTCAACCGGGGTGTTTATCTGGGGCCATCCGGCTACGAAGTCGGTTTTGTTTCAGCAGCTCATGATGAAACAGCCCTCGAACAGGCGAAAGCGGTAATTTTTGAGAGCCTTGCTGTGGTATTCAATTTTTGATTTTCTCTTGATTTTCTTGCAGTTTTGACTTTCATTGTCTATTTTTACTAAAAATAATAGCTAAACAATGGCTGTGTAAATTTGGTAGAATGACAATGAAAGCTCCGCTGGCCGAACGTATGCGGCCCAAAACCCTGGAAGATTATGTCGGTCAGCAGCATATTGTGGGACCGGGGGCGGTACTGCGCAATGCGATCCACCAAGGGCAATTGCCCTCCATGATCCTCTGGGGCCCTCCGGGAGTCGGTAAGACCACGCTGGCCCTGTTGATTTCCGAACTCCTGGACCGCCCGTTTTTCAGTCTGAGCGCCATCAATTCGGGTGTCAAAGACATCCGTGACGTGATTGAGAAAGCCGAAAAACTACGGCAATTTGAACAAAAACAACCCATCCTGTTCATTGATGAGATCCATCGCTTTTCAAAATCCCAGCAGGACTCTTTGTTGGGCGCAGTCGAACGGGGAGTGATCACGCTGATCGGTGCCACCACTGAAAACCCATCCTTTGAAGTTATTTCTGCCTTGCTCAGCCGCTGCCAGGTCTATGTATTGGAGCACCTTTCCGAACAGGAACTGATCGGCATTCTCCATAATGCCCTCGAAACCGATCCCTACCTGGACAAAGATCGCCTGCGGATCAAAGAGCACGAGGCCCTGCTGCGACTATCGGGTGGAGATGCCCGCAAGTTACTCAACGTCTTTGAACTGGTTGCCCAGGCCGCTACTGCTTCTCTTTCCGGGGGAGAGGATCCGGATGCAGAAGCCCCGACTGGAGAAAGTCCGTTTGAAATTACCAATGAATTTGTGCTGAGGCAAGTGCAGCAGCAGATGGCCATTTATGATAAGGCCGGGGAGCAGCACTATGATATCATTTCAGCATTCATCAAATCCATTCGGGGTAGCGATCCCAATGCCGCTGTTTATTGGCTGGCACGCATGATCGAAGGTGGAGAAGACCCGTCTTTCATTGCCCGGCGGCTGCTGATCCTGGCCTCCGAAGATATAGGCAATGCCAATCCCAATGCCCTGCTGCTGGCCAACAACTGTTTTCAGGCCGTCAATGTAATCGGCTGGCCCGAATCGAGGATTATTCTTTCCCAGACCGTGACCTATCTGGCCTCTTCAGCAAAGAGCAATGCGGCTTACCAGGCCATTGACAAAGCGCAGGCATTGGTGAAGCAGACCGGCGACCTGTCCGTACCCCTTCATTTGCGCAATGCACCGACCAAGCTGATGAAACAACTGGATTATGGCAAGGAATATAAGTATGCCCATTCCTACCCAGGCAATTTTGTGGAACAGGAATTTATGCCCGACAAGGTCAGCGGTACTCAACTCTACGACCCCGGTAAAAATCCAGCGGAGGGAAAGCTAAGGGAAAAATTACGCGAGCAATGGAAGGATAAATATGGGTATTGATTTTTATGTAATTTCATCAACTGCTTCCGGAACATTTTGCTGATGCAGCGATCAAAGGGACGTATCCTGCTGTTTATTCCAGGTATATTACTCCATCTGTTTTTTATAACAACTACATACAGACGTATATAGAGAAAGATGTCACTGAGCTGATCAGTATCAAGGATATGAAAGCGTTCAGAATGTTTCTCAGGCAGTTGAGATCAAGGCGACCCAGACCGTCACGAATGACTTGTTTCACCAACTGGATAAGTTTGAACAATATATAGCTCCTGATCCGGTGGACAAATTTCTTTTTTATGCAGGAAATGAATATCAGAAAAGAACCCGGTACGAAGTTGTGAGTTGGAATCAGGCTGCTGATGATGAATTTGCCTGAAACATTGACCATAGATAAGTTATCAGCTTATAAAGCTACGTACAAGGATCAATTTTCAGTCTTTGGCTCTGTAAAGCAATAAGGGGATTTGCGAACGATAAGCCAGGTTTTTGCTAATACTGGGTTTCAACAGGCGTTGCAGAATGCCCTCTTTCCCGGAAATGCTGATCAGTATATCTACATGATTGTCTTCCGAGAACTCCAGGAGACTATTCAAAGTGTTTTTGTTGGTCAGAAAGTGATAGGAGGGCACTAACTCATCAAACAGATGGAAGATATCGCTCAGTCCGGCATATAAAGTCGCTTTGGATCTGTTATCACTCTTCTCTCCGACATTTACCACCATTAAGTTTGCATTCAGCTTCTCCAATACGGATTTGATTGCCATTTCGGGGATATAGTTTTTCATATCCGGCAAGAGGGGTAGGGCCAGGCCGATGTTTTTTATCTTTTCAAAACGGGTGCCGGCCGGAATTACCAACACGGGGACAGCTATGTTTTGCGATATCCAGAATACGTTGCTGCCGATCAGTTTTTGTCCGATTTTATTTTGGCCCGTCATGCCCATTACCACCAATAAAATGGGCTGCCAGTGAAGCTGCGTACAGTGCCGCATTCACCGAGTTTTCAGAAAAGTCAACGGGTACGAGCAATTTTTCCATAATTAATGCCTGTTGATCAACAGTAAATATACGATTTTAATCTGGAATTTGGCAACCGAAGAAAACACTTTCCTAATCCCCGCTATTCCGGTTCTTATCCGCTTGCTTCAGTTTTTTGTCCGCTCTTTTTTCCTTGAGGTTTTTGACTGCGGTTTTCTTGCCCGTGTCTTTCTTTGCTCCCTTATCTTTTGCCATGACTTTATATTTTTTGATAAGGTACTGTTTTTCAATGGAAAAAACAGATTATTTTTTGATTTCTTTGCCTGAGGGCCATCTGATAAACAAATTGGTGCAGTTTTTATCGTGCATGTAACTCCCCAACAGGATTACCGCATTTCCTCAGCCAGAAAGCGGGCAGTTTCACTGTGCGCTACTTTCAGTAGATCCTCCGGTGTACCGCTGAACAGGATTTCACCCCCGCCCGATCCGCCTTCCGGGCCCAGGTCAATGACCCAGTCCGCCACTTTGATGACATCCAGGTTGTGTTCGATGACAAGCACGGTATTGCCCCGGTCCACCAGGCGGTTGAGTACGCCCAACAGCACCCGTACATCTTCAAAATGCAGGCCGGTGGTCGGTTCGTCCAGGATATAGAACGTATTACCGGTATCTTTTTTGGAGAGTTCGGTGGCCAGTTTGACCCGTTGGGCTTCGCCACCGGACAAGGTCACCGAGGATTGTCCCAGGGTAATGTAACCGAGACCAACATCTTTCAGGGTCTTGATTTTCCGGTAAATCGCCGGGATGTGCTCGAAAAATTCCACAGCATCGTCAATGCTCATATCCAGTACATCACTGATGG
>JBEBWT010000003.1:0-123343 GCA_040392005.1 Parapedobacter defluvii | reverse complement strand
TCAATGGCATCGGAAAAGTCAAGTTTTCCAACCTCTGCACGGAAATCATGCAGGTGTCCGAGGTTTCAGACATCAATATCTATGGTCAGGAGGATACGATCCGTTATGGCATTTCCTGCAATCTGGGGTCTCTGAATATTGCGACCGTCATGGACAACAGGCGCATCAAAGAAGCTGTCAAAACAGCGATGCGGAGTCTGACAGTGGTTTCGGATGTGAGTGATATCGCCATGGTACCCTCCATCCAGAAAGCCAACCGGGAACTGCACAGTGTGGGTCTGGGTGCAATGAACCTGCACGGTTACCTGGCCAAAAATTTCGTGATGTACGAAAGTGAAGAAGCCATGGATTTTGCCAATGTGTTCTTTATGATGGTCAATTTCTACTCACTGCAAGCCTCCATGGAAATTGCCAGGGAGCGGAAGGAAACCTTCAAAGGCTTTGAAAAAACAGCCTATGCAGACGGGACCTATTTTGACAAATATACCAGCCGGGACTATTTCCCGACCACGATCAAGGCGACAGAAATGTTCAACGGGATTGAGATTCCGACCAAGGAAGACTGGGCGAATCTGAAAAAGGACGTGATGGAGCACGGGGTTTACCATGCCTACCGTCTGGCCATTGCACCGAATCAATCCACCTCCTACATTATGAATGCCACTGCGTCGGTGATGCCGATCGTGGACGTGATCGAGGTGCGGGAATACGGTGACAGCACGACTTATTATCCGATGCCCTACCTGACCAATGACAATTATTTCTATTACAAATCAGCGTATGATATGGATCAGATGAAAGTATTGCGTCTGGTATCCGTGATCCAGCGGCATATCGACCAGGGAGTTTCTACGATCCTGCACACCAATTCGAAGGATACGACCCGGGATCTGTCCCGCTATTATATTTACGCCCATAAAATGGGGCTGAAATCATTGTATTATACACGTACGCGCAAATCAACCATTGATGAATGTGTGTCCTGCTCGGCGTAAGGAGCAAGGATGAAGGATAATGGGGCAAGGATTAAGGACAAAAGACAAAGGAATTTGAAATGGACAAAACCAAACAAAAATACAAGGCAGTAAACTGGAACAAACCGGACAACGATTATGCGTTGATGTTCTGGGAGCAGAATATCAAACAGTTCTGGATAGACACGGAATACATTCCTTCAAAAGATATTGATAGCTGGAAATCGCTTTCCCCGGCAATGAGGGAATGTTACAAAAAGGCATTGGGCGGACTGACCCTGCTGGATACCTTGCAGAGCCATACCGGCATGCCCATGATCATTGATCATGAGGAATCCCTGCAAAACAAGGCGGTGCTGTCTTATATGTGTATGATGGAGGCCATCCATGCCAAGTCCTATTCGACAATTTTCACTACGGTGGCCACCTCCCAGGACATCGAGGATATCTTTGCCTGGGTACAGAACAACAAGCATCTGCAATTCAAGGCGGCTACGATAGACAAGCATTACCGCAAGCTGGAAAGCAAGGACATCAGCAAAGAAGACTTGTTTATGGGGCTCTGTGCTTCGGTGCTGCTGGAATCCTTCCTGTTTTACAGTGGTTTCTTTATCCCTTTGTGGCTATGCGGGCAGGGACACATGGTAGCCTCTGCGGATATTATCAAAAAGATCGTTGCGGACGAATCCATCCACGGAGTATTTGTTGGGCTGCTGGCGCAGGATGTCTATCGTAAACTGCCCAATCCGGAGCAGAGCAAGGAAAAATTGATGAAGTTGCTCATGGAGTTGTATGAGAATGAATTGAAATACACCGAAGAGATCTACACCGAGGTCGGGCTGACGGCAGATGTGAAGGAATATGTGCGTTACAATGCCAATAAGGCCCTGATGAATATGGGTTTTGAACCGGTATTTGAGGTTAAGAATGTCAATCCGATCGTGCTGAACGGGCTCAATGTGGAGACCACCCAACATGATTTTTTCTCGAAGAAATCAACGAATTATGAGAAATCGATGGAAATCGTACACCTGCGGGATGATGATTTTGTGATGGAAACGGGGTTGGCGATTTAACACCCAGCTATATATTCCCGGACTTCTAACAGATCGGTAAACAGACGGTTGCCCGGCGGTAGTGATGCCCGGATAGATTCGTAATGCTGTACTACAAAACAGGGTACTCCGGCCGCATTGGCTGCGGTCAGTCCTGTCGGGGAATCCTCCAGCACCAGGCATTCTTCTGCCGGTAGTTTCAGTTGGTCAAGCGCTTTCAGATACGGATCGGGAGCAGGCTTGGTCCGCTCCACATCATGCCGGGTGACCAGAAACTCAAAATGTTCAAGCAATCCATGCCGGCCCAGATGCAATTCGGTGATTTCCCGCTTGCTGGAGGTCACCACCGCCATCCGGATCCCCCTTCCTGCCAGGTATTGAATCAATTCCACCACTCCCGGCATCAATGCGACCGTTTCGGACAGTAGTTGCCGGGCCACCGTCTGGTGGACCTGATGCAGCAACTCATCCTTTTCACCACCAAACCCAAATTCCTTTTGCAACACGTCAAAAGCCTGGACATCGGTCTTACCGCCCAGGCGGGCAAGCAAAAGATCTCCGTCTATGGACAGACCGTATCCTCCCAGAATCTCCTGCCAGATCTTCACATAGAATCCCTCGGAATCAATGAGGGTCCCGTCCATATCAAAGAGTACTGCTTTCAAAACTTTACTGTCCCCGGCCATTTTTCATTTTTCGATTAGAGGGACAATAATACTATTAAATGGACGATTATTGGCTTTTTTCAAGTATTTTTGTGAATATTTCATATTGAATTAACAACGTTGGATCCATCTTCAACTTTTAAGTAATTGAAAGACAAGAATGAAAATTATTGCGATAGGCAGAAATTACAGCGAACACGCCAAGGAGCTGGACAATCCGATCCCGGAAAAGCCGGTGATCTTTATGAAGCCCGATACAGCGGTTTTGAAGGATAATCAGGACTTTTATTATCCGCCCTTCTCACAGGATATCCACCATGAGATCGAAGTGGTCCTGCGTATCAGTAAGGAAGGGAAACACATTGCCCCCAAATTTGCGGACAGGTATTATGATGCGATCGGACTGGGCGTGGATTTCACCGCACGGGACATACAACAGGACCACAAGAAAAAGGGGTTGCCCTGGGAACTGGCCAAAGCTTTTGACCATTCTGCCCCGGTGAGCCTGCTCAGAGCAAAGGAAGAGTTTGGGGATTTGAAATCACTGGATTTCAGCCTGCTGAAAAACGGGGAAACCGTACAATCCGGCAATACCCACGATCTGCTGTTTTCTTTTGAGGAGATCCTCGTCTTTGTTTCACAGTACATCACCCTGCGCAAGGGGGATCTGATCTTTACCGGTACACCAGCCGGTGTGGGCCCGGTGGCAATCGGGGATCATCTGGAAGGATTTTTGAAGGGAGAAAAGTTACTGGATTTCAGGGTCAGATAAATGAGAAAAACAGCTCTATACCACACTTGCATTATGGGCTCCATATCGGCTTTACTCCTACTGATATCCCCCATACCACAGGTAAAAGCACAATCCGCCGGGCCAATTATCAAAAGTCAGGATTATCCCAGCGGTTATTTCAGAAGTCCGCTGGACATCCCGCATCAGGCCTCCGGTACTTTCGGAGAATTGCGTTCCACCCATTTCCATGCGGGGGATGACTACCGCACGCAGCAAAAAACCGGTCTCCCGCTCTATGCGGTGGCCGATGGGTATGTGTCCAGGTTGAGGATCCAGGCCGGAGGCGGCGGGCATTCCCTGTATATCACTCATCCCAATGGCTTTACCAGTGTCTATCTGCATATGCAGGAATTTGGCTCCCGATACAAGGACCGGGTCCGGAAAGAGCAGTATTCCGCCCAGCGTTTTGAAGTGAATATTGAGTTGGGAGCAGACGAATTCCCGGTCAAAAAAGGGGACAGGATTGGCCTTGCGGGCAATACGGGTAGTTCCGAAGGTCCGCATCTCCACTTTGAGATCCGGGACACAGAATCCCAGGACCCCATCAATCCACAATTGTTCGGTCTGCATTTTCCGGATAATATTCCCCCATTGATCCAAAGCATCGTGCTGTATGATCTGGGGGATGAGGTATTCAACGAGCATACGCCACGCCGCCATTTCAAAACGGTCAGTCAGGGTCCGGGCCGGTACAAGCTGGAGTCAGGAGCGGCCATTCCGGTCAATGGACGTTTCGGGATCGGGATACAGACGGTGGACCGGCATAATGGCACAACTTTCAACAACGGAGTTTATAGCATAGAACTATTGCTGGACGGACAGCCGGTAAGTACAGTGGTTTTTGAAAAATTGTCCTTCTCGACTTCCGGAATGATCCATGCGTACATTGATTATCCGCATTTTGTGAAGACCCGCAACCGTGTCCAGAAGTCTTTCCGGGATCCGAACAATCCTATCCAGATTTTTCATCACCTGGAGGAGGACGGTAGCATAAGCCCAGACGAAAGCTGGACAGCTGGTCAGGCAGCCACCCTGACCTATCGGGTAAGGGACGTACATGGCAATACCAGTATACTTTCCATTCCCGTAAAGCAGGATCCTGCTTACAGGCCGGCACGGATCACCCAGGCCGGGACCGCATTGTTCCGCTATGATCAGGATAATTATTACCGGGCGGACAACCTGGAATTGACCGTGCCGGAAAAGGTCCTGTATGATCATCTCTATTTCAATTATTCCCAGGGATCAAAACCCGAAGGAGGTTATTCGCTGGTTCAGCACGTACACAACAATATGATCCCGCTCTCAGGGGCTTATACCCTGAGCATCCGGCCGGACAATACCTTGCCCGAAAACCTCCGGTCCAAAGCCCTGATCGTGGATGCAAGGGGCGGCTCCATTGGGGGCAGCTTTCAGGATGGGATGGTCACCACGCAAACCCGTTCTTTCGGCAGTTTCCATATACGAGTGGACACTGTGCCGCCACAGATACAGGCGGTGAACGTCAGTCCGGGGAAAAATCTGGCCGCACAGGCCCGCATCAGTTTCCGGATCTCGGATAATCTGTCAGGGATCGCATCCTATCAGGCTTTTATGGATGGGGAATGGGTGCTGATGGAATATGATCCCAAAACCCGCTCGCTGTGGCACACGCTGGACTCTAAGTTGCCAAAAGGAAGACATCATTTCAAGCTGGAAGTGAGGGACGGAAAAAGCAATGAGAGCCGTTATGAATTCAATTTTACGCGTTAGAGGGGAGCGGGATTTGGAAATATCAACTAATTTCAGTATATTTATAAAATGGACCCGATTTTGAAACCCGGCGATCAGGCACCTGCTTTCACCGCCAGAGACCAGCACGGCAGGGAAGTTTCCCTCCATGATTTTAAAGGGAAGAAAGTAATTCTGTACTTTTATCCAAAAGACAATACGCCGGGCTGCACGACAGAAGCCTGCAATTTCAGGGACAATTACCAAAGTCTGCTGGCGGATGGCTTCGACGTGATCGGGGTGAGTACCGATTCGGAACAGTCACATCAGAAATTTATCAGCAAATACGACCTGCCCTTTACCCTACTGGCCGATGACAACAAGGAGCTGGTCAATGCATACGGCGTGTGGGGAGAGAAAAACCTGTATGGTGTCAAATATATGGGCACAGCGAGGACCACTTTCCTGATCGATGAGCAGGGCGTGATCAGCCACATTATCAAAAAGGTGGACAACAAAAATGCCAGCCAGCAAGTCCGGGATTTGTTGAATAAGGAGTGAAGAATAAGGATCAAAGACAATCTTCATCCTCGATCTTTGTTCTTTTATCTTTTATCTTTTATCTATCTTTGCCGCCATGAGTAAGCCGAAAGACGATTTTTTCAAAAATGTGATTTCACATGCCAAGGAGTATGGCTTTGTGTTCCCTTCCAGTGAGATTTACGATGGCCTGAGTGCCGTCTATGATTATGGACAATTGGGGGTTGAATTGAAAAACAATCTCAAACAATATTGGTGGAAATCCATGGTCCAGCTCCATGAAAATATTGTCGGGATCGACTCTGCTATTTTTATGCATCCAACCATCTGGAAGGCCTCCGGACACGTGGACGGATTCAACGATCCGATGATCGACAACAAGGATTCGAAGAAACGCTACCGGGCCGATCAGTTGATCGAAGATCAGATCAGCCGCTATGAGGCGGACGGAAAGGCCGGTGAAGCCCATCAGCTTCAGGCCGACATGGACCAGGCATTGAATGAGGATAATCTCCCCCGCCTGAAAGCCCTCATTGAAGAGCATGGCATTGTCTGCCCGGTATCCGGCACCAAAAACTGGACGGATGTACGTCAGTTCAACCTGATGTTTTCGACTAAAATGGGCGCTTCGGCAGAAGATGCCGACACCGTATATCTCCGTCCGGAAACCGCACAGGGGATTTTTGTCAATTTCCTGAATGTGCAGAAAAGCGGCAGGATGAAGGTGCCTTTCGGTATCGCCCAGATCGGCAAGGCTTTCCGCAATGAAGTGATCGCCCGCCAGTTTATCATGCGGATGCGGGAGTTTGAACAGATGGAACTCCAGTTTTTTGTCCGTCCCGGCACCGAATTGGAATGGTATGAAAAATGGAAAGAAACCCGTTTGCAATGGCATATTGCCCTGAACGGGGAGGCCGGCAAATACCGTTACCACGACCACGTCAAGCTGGCGCATTACGCCAATGCGGCGGTGGATATTGAATATGATTTTCCATTCGGGTTCAAAGAAGTCGAGGGTATCCATTCCCGGACAGACTTTGACCTTTCCCAGCACCAGAAATTCTCCGGAAAGAAATTGCAGTATTTTGATCCGGAAATCAACCAGAACTATGTGCCTTATGTGGTGGAAACATCCGTGGGCGTCGACCGCCTGTTCCTGACCGTTCTCTGCAATTCCTTTGAAGAACAGGATCTGAGTACGGAAGACAAACAGGATTCCCGGTCCGTACTGCGTTTCCATCCGGCGATTGCACCGGTCAAGGCGGCGGTACTGCCCCTTACCAAAAAAGACGGCCTGCCGGAAAAAGCCCGTGAGATTCTCAACAATCTGCGGATCGATTACAGCATACAGTACGATGAGAAAGACTCGATCGGCAAGCGTTACCGCCGCCAGGATGCGATCGGCACTCCGTTCTGCATCACTGTGGATTACCAGACACTGGAAGACAACACCGTGACCGTCCGCCACCGGGACAGCATGGAGCAAGAGCGCCTGCCCATTGCTCAGCTTGAAACTATGATCGCTGAGAAAGCAGGATGGAAAAGTCTGCTGAAAGATCTGATCTGATGCAAACCCCTGCTTCTCTCAAGTGGCTGGCAGCAGGGCTTACCTTCTCCATTCTATGGGCCTCGGCCTCGGCAGCCACCAAGATCGGACTGATCTCGGCCCAGCCATTTACCATTGCCCTCAGCCGTTTTGCGGTGGCTTCGGTGATTATGCTGATCATCGCCCATCTGATTCTGCACAAAAAACTGCCCGGATCCCTGAAAATATGGATACAACTGACGGTTTATGGCTTTTTCAATATCAGTCTCTATCTGGGACTCTATGTCCTGGCCATGGAAGAAGTGTCTGCGGGTATAGGCACCTTGTTTGTCGCAACCAATCCAGTATTGATCACCCTGATCAGTACGATCTGGTATAATCAAAAAATAGGAGGCCGGACCTGGATGAGTTTCTTTTTGTGCATGGCCGGCGTCTTGCTGGCCGCTTATCCCCTGATCGGGAATGGGTATGCCAGTATCAAAGGCTTACTGATCATGCTGCTGAGTATGCTATGCTACTCTGTGGGGGCCATTTATTTTTCGAGGAAGCAATGGGACGGATTACATCTGCTGACGATCAATGCCTGGCAGACCCTGATCGGGGGAATCCTGCTGCTTCCCTTTTTCATTATTTTTTACAATCCCTCTGCAAATATCTTTGATCTGCGCCTGCTGGGGTCGGTACTTTGGCTGGCCATCCTCGTGTCCATAGGAGCGGTTATGATCTGGCTGTATCTCCTTAGACAGGATGCCATCAAAGCCTCTTTCTGGTTGTTTCTTTGTCCGATCGCAGGATTTGCCATTGCGGCGCTCCTGATGAAGGAACCCCTATCTCTTTATACCCTGACAGGGGTAATTCTGGTATTGGCCGGGCTGTATCTCACCCAATCCGGTCGATTATCATCTGGATAATATCCCCAGCCACCTGCTGTTTTGATCGCAGGGGAAATTGGGTACGTTGACCGGAGCGGTCAAAAACAGTAATTTTATTGGTATCGGTGCCAAAGCCTGCTCCCTCGTCCCGCAGGGAATTGAGGACGATCAGATCAAGATTTTTCCGCTGCAGTTTGGAGAGTGCGTGCTCTTCTTCTTTTTCGGTTTCCAGGGCGAAACCCACCAGGAACTGGCTGTCTTTTTTCCGCTGGCCCAACGCAGCAAGGATATCAGTAGTTTTTTTCACAGGGATCTGCAACTCACCCTCCGCATCCGGGGATTTTTTGATTTTCTGGGCAGCGGTTTCGACCGGTGTGTAATCGGCCACAGCAGCGGCCATGACCACAATATCCACTCCATCGAATGTCTCCAGACAGGCGGTCAGCATATCGTCGGCAGTGACTACGGCACGGGACCGGATCAGGGGATGCTCCGGCACGGGAACAGAAACCGGCCCATGCACCAGGGTGACTCCGGCACCTTCGGCAGCCAGCTCCTGGGCCAGGGCAAAACCCATTTTGCCCGAAGAATGGTTACCTATGAAACGGACCGGGTCAATGGCTTCATAAGTCGGGCCTGCGGTCACCAGTACGTTTTTGCCCCGGAGTCTTTGTCCGGAAGGCGCAGAACGCTCCGGCGACAAGCCGTCCCCTTCAGCAGGCGCAGTCAGCATGCCGCTCTTTTCAGCGTGCGCAGTCAGCGCACCGTTCTCTTCAAAAGAACCTGTCACCGCTGCATTCTTCTCAACGTTTTCAAAATATGCAGCCAGTACCTGGATGATTTCCTCCGGTTCGGCCAGACGCCCCTCTCCCACCAGCCCGCTCGCCAGCTCTCCATTCTCCGGAGCGATCAGGTGATGGCCGATCGAAAGCAATGCACTGATATTGGATTGGGTGGCCGGATGCTTCCACATATCCAGATCCATCGCAGGCGCCAGGAACACGGGAGAACGGGCAGACAGATAGACGGCTGCCAGCAGATTGTCACAGGCTCCCGCCGCAAACTTTGAAAGGGTATTGGCAGAAGCCGGGGCCACCAGAATCACATCCGCCCACAGGGCCAGGTGCACATGGTTGTTCCATTCACCGGTTTTCTCATCAAAATAATCAACCAGCACCGGCTTTCCCGAAAGGGTGGAAAGGGTCAGGGGAGTAATAAAATGAACAGCATCGGGGGTCATGATCACCTGTACCTCTGCCCCGGCTTTGGTCAGCAACCTCAGCAAAAAAGCGGCCTTATAAGCCGCTATGCTTCCACAAACGCCCAGTATAATCTTTTTTCCCCTGATCGTTTCCATAAAATCTTTTTATCAGCGAAATAACGCAAAAACGAGCCGCAACCCAGCCGCCCCCCGTCAATCCGCGATTAATCCTCTTTGGCAGGATTCCTGAAATACACTTTATCGTTCAGGAATTCATCCATTGCGATCAATGTGGGTTTCGGAAGGCGCTCATAATGCTTTGAGATCTCGATCTGCTCACGGTTTTCAAACACCTCTTCCAGATTATCATTGGTCGTTGCAAATTCGGCCAGCTTGCCATTCAGCTCCTCCTTCACATCGGCGGCTATCTGATTGGCCCGCTTGCTCACGACCACAATGGATTCGTAGAGATTCCCGGTCTTATTGTCTATCTCCCTCAGGTCTCTGGTGACTGTTGAGTTGGGAACATTTGCCTTATTTTGAATAATACTCATTTACCTACTTATTTAAATAAAAATCAATTGTATTCTACTTTGTTTTTGCACTGTCCCTGGCCGCGGTGGCTCTATTTACCGCTGCTGCATTGGCGGCCATTTTTTGTTTTGCTTCCCGGATTCCCCGCTCGGCATCTTTCCGCAATGCTTCCGCATCCTTCGAAAATTTACTTTCCGGATAGGAAGCCACAAAACGATTGTACAGGTCGATCGCTTCTCCATAACGCTCTTCCTGCCTTCTGATGGTACTATGGGATGCGTAGAGATACTGGGCCTTGATGCTCAGGTACTCCATTTCCTCTGCATATTTTGTGTCCGGAAAATCCCTCAGCGCATTGTCAAACGCAATGACCGCAGCCCGGTAATCATCCATCAGACCCATATCCAGGTACTGTTTTGCATTGGCGAATGCTTTTGCTTCCAGTCTGTCCCTCAGTTCCTGTATCAGGGCTGCAGACTCCACTGCCCGTTCGGATTCAGGATATAGGTTGATAAACAATTGCAGGGACTCGATGGCTCTGTACGTGTATTCCTGATCCAGCGTAGCGCGTGGAGCTTCCAGATAATAGCAATAAGCCCCCATAAACCGGCACTCTTCGGTACGGGAACTAAACGCATAGAGTCTGGTGAATTCGTTGAAAGCATACCTTGCCGAGGCATAATCCCTCAGTCTGTAACTGGTGTAGGCCAGGTAATAATACAGGTCTTCGGCCTCTGCCTGCCCGCGGTACCGGTTTGACAGATCATCAAAAAGTACCAGTGCCTTACTGTACTTTTTGTTGTTATAATACTTTATAGCCTCCTGATATTTGTGGGCAATGTTGTCGCTGGTACGGATCTGCTCAAATTTACTTTTGCATCCCGCCGCAAACAGGATCAACATGATACCCAGGACACCCCAACCTATTCGCCTATTTAAAAACATCTTGCAAAGATAAGTGAAATAAAAATAGTTAGCAATTGTATTTAACAAAGTTTAACTTCCTGACTATTTCAGATATTTTAGTACATTTGGATTGGTTTTTGGTATAAACTAAATTGATTAAAAATAACAGAATCCAAAACAGAACCTCCAAAAATATTTCAACCTCCCGCACGTGCATACAAAAGAACTTTTGAAATACCACTGGTCCTGTCTGGCTTTATTGCTGTTCAGCAATATATTATGGCTCAGTTGTGCGCACAACCCGGAGAATCAGCAGCATCCGGTGGAGCAATTGGGCCTACAATTTATACAGATCGACAGTATTTACCTCTCTGGGGATACCGTAGCTCTGGGCGTGGAATTGGACAGGATAAGGCCTCTGATCGCAAAGAACGATATTATCTCATGGGGCAATTATTATTTGTACCGGGGTGCCATACAAATTGATCCGATAGACCGGAATAGCTATGTGGACAGTGCCATGAGCCTATATACCTCCACCCAGACACAGGTACGGTACAAAACAGAATATATCAAGGTGCTGATCGCAAAAAGTGAAGTCCTGATCCTTCATAAAAGGTATGATGAGGCACTGGAAAATTATTTCAAAATACGATCACTGGCAGATCCTACCGAGAACCCGATCGCTTATTCGGAATATAATATCCGGATCGCCCAATTATATTATGCGCAGCAGCGGTACCGTCAGGCCGCCCATTATCACCTGATCGCACACACCATTCTCCAGTCCGTGGAGACCGAAAATCCCCAGTATTTATTTTACCTACGACAAGGAGCCATCAGCAATGCAGGATTCTCCTACGAGCAGGCCAATATGCTGGACAGTGCTGCCTTTCTGTACAATAAAGGGTTGGCCTATCTGAAAGAAGAAGATGAAAAGAACATTGTCGGAAAAAGAATGCTCAATGCATCAAAAATCGTATTCCTGGACAATCTGGGGGGATTGAAGGCCAAGACAGGAGACCTGGAAACAGCTCGCAGCCTTCTGAAGCAATCCATTGCGACACCAGTCATAGAAAATGAAGTGGATAAGGAAAAGGAGGTGAGTAAAAACACTGCGTTTTTGAAACTGGCAAATGTCTATATGCAAATGGGTGATCTGGCAAAAGCAGATTCCCTGTTAAGGATTGCGGAGCAAAATATGCCTGCAGTAAGTGAGGACACCTATAATATAGCCCCCAGGGTCCTCAAGGCCCGGAGTGACCTGGCAGCCACTGGGGGGGACTACAAAACGGCACATTCCTATCTCTTAAAATACATGGATGTACTGGACAGCCTGCAACAAAAAAACAAGGAACTCTCCGGCATTGACTTCAATCTGAAGTTTGAAAGCATTCAGGACAAGCAGGATATTGCGCTCCTGTCAAAAATCGTCGAAAAAAGAACCTATTCATTGATGATCGCCGGATTGTTTCTGGTCATGCTTGTATTTATTATTGTACTGGTACTCAAAAACAGCAGACAGGCGCGGAAGGCCCAAAGGATGTCCGTGGAGCACAACAAGCAATTGGAAAACGTGATCACCCAATTGGAGGTCAGCAACCAGGAATACGCCAAAATCATGAAAGTAATGGCCCATGACCTGAAAAATCCCTTGGGGGGAATTGTGGGCATCAGCACGGTGTTATTGTCGGATACAAAGCTAAGTGGTGAACAGAAGGAATTATTGCAACTAATTTCTGATTCCGGTGGGAATATGATGGAAATGATCGATGAATTGCTGCATTCCAATCTGGTCACCGAAAAAGAAGACTTCAAAAAGGAAAAAATAGATATTCAACTATTATTGCACCAATGTGTAGAGCTGCTGCAATATAAGGCAAACGAAAAACAACAAGTTATTCAATTCCGGAGTGAAGGCCCCGTCACATTGGAATTGAGCCGGGAAAAAATCTGGCGGGTCTTCAATAATCTGATAGTCAATGCGATTAAGTTTAGCCCGGCAAACTCAAAGATCGAAGTGATACTCGGAAAGCGGGATGATACCGTACGGATTGCCGTGATTGACAATGGGATCGGCGTACCCACGGATGACCGGGAACGGATTTTTGACCTGTTTACTGCGGCCAAACGTCCGGGGACTGCCGGGGAGAAGCCCTTTGGCATCGGTCTATCGATCACCCGGCAGATCATTGAAGCACACGGAGGAAAGATCTGGCTGGAAGGCAATCCGGAAGGTGGCACGGTATTCTATGTGGAATTACCTCCCCGTTAAACCTAATGCGGAATCTGGGTTAAACCACCCTTATCTGTTAAATCACCTTAAATCACCCTTCAGGGTTTGCAGGGACAAAGTATTATTACGAAATTTGTAATTATGATTTCAACGAGCTGGTTTTTTTTTCTGATATTTCTGGTCCCTCTGGTCGCCTTTCTGCTTTGGATGATGAAGCAGGATAAAAAGAAGGGCTGGCTGGGCATTATTCTGATAGCCATCATGGTCATCGTGGCCTTGATCGTTTCTACAAAGGCCAGCCGTAATGCCGCCAACAATTTTGAACAGCGAAAACAAGATGCGGAAAACGCCCGTTGAGTAACCTACACCCTATACAAATTGACCCATGAATATAAAAAACTGGATTTATACCCTTCTCCTTTTATCCATTCCGTTCGGGCTGCATGCCCAGAAAAAAGACACGCCACCTGCCAACTGGCACAATCTGGACCTGACAACCAATGGGGTGCTGGGGATCAGCACCGAAAAAGCCTATGATCTGTTGCTGAAAACCAAAAAGTCCGTGCCGGTGATCGTGGCCGTGATCGATGGAGGAGTGGATGTGGAACACGAGGATCTGAAGGACAATCTCTGGATCAATGTACGCGACAGTCTGGGCAATGGAGTTGATGCCGATGGCAATGGTTATATCAATGACAAATATGGCTGGAATTTTCTGGGCAATGCCAATGGAGAAAATGTACAGTATGACAATCTGGAAGTGACCCGACTGATGCGGCAATACGAACCCAAATACATTTCGGTCCTGCCTTCTACTTCGTTGGGAGAACAGGAAAGAAGGGAATTTGAGGCCTATCAACGCATGGTGACAGATTATGCCAACAAGCTGAACCGCGCACAAAGCGGGCAGATCAGCTATCATATCCTGAAACGCACGACTGACATTATCAAAACCAAAATAGGCAAGGAGACTCCGTCCAGGGCAGATTTCGGCAAATACAAGGCGCAGAATGATCTGGAGAAGCAGGTATTGAAAGTGATCAAATCCGAACTGAAGGATGAGCCGGACTTCGATAAGTTTTATGAAGAACTGGAAGAAGCAATCGAGTATTTTGACAATCAGATCAATTATCACCTCAACAAAGAATACGATTCCAGGCCGATTGTGGGAGATCATTACGAAGACAGCCACGAGCGTAATTATGGCAATCCGGATGTCAAAGGCCCGGATGCCGATCACGGGACCCATGTGGCCGGCATCATAGGTGCGGTGCGGGATAATGGTCTGGGGATCCAGGGGATCGTACAGGATGTACAGATTATGTCCCTGCGGGCCGTACCGGACGGAGACGAGCGGGATAAGGATGTGGCCAATGCCATCCGGTATGCCGTTGAAAACGGTGCCAGGGTGATCAATATGAGTTTTGGAAAAAGCTTTCCCAAAGATAAACGGGCGGTGGATGAGGCTGTCCGGTTTGCTATGGAACAGGATGTACTCATCGTACATGCCGCAGGCAATGATGGATTGGATCTGGACCGGAATCCAAATTTCCCCAACAAGCACTTTGTGGACAGTCTGGGAATCAATCAGGGTACAGCCGACACCTGGATTACGGTGGGTGCGACCCACTGGAAAAATGACAAAAACCTGGTGGCCACTTTTTCAAATTATGGAAAAAAGTCGGTCGATGTTTTTGCTCCGGGCGTAAAAATCTATTCCACCATGCCTGAGTCCACCTATGAAGATGCGCAGGGAACCAGTATGGCCGCCCCGGTGGTAGCCGGTCTGGCAGGCCTGATCCGATCTTACTATCCCGGACTCTCAGCCTTGCAGGTGAAAGATATTATCATGCAATCCGTCACTCCCGTCAAGCACAGGGTGCGGGTCAAGGGATCGGATGGCCGCAACAAACGGGTCCGGATGACCGATATCAGTGTCACCGGAGGAGTAGTCAATGCCTATCATGCATTGGTACTGGCCGAAAAGATAGCCCAGTTGGGGACAAAGGAAATTGTGGCACAGGAGGCAGACCGATAATGCGAAAAAAGGAACGGTATCAGGCTTTTGTTTCCTACTTTTCCTCCCATCATCCGGAAGCCAAAACGGAACTGGATTATAAAAGTTCCTACGAGCTGCTGGTCGCTGTAATCCTGTCGGCCCAGTGCACTGACAAACGTGTAAACATGGTGACCCCAGCTCTGTTTGAGCGTTTCCCGGAAGTGGAAAGCCTGGCGGCAGCTTCGGTGGAAGAAGTGTTTTCCTATATCCGGAGCATCAGCTACCCCAACAACAAGGCGAAACACCTGGTCGGTATGGCGCAAATGCTGGTCAGTGATTTTGGAGGTATGGTACCCGAAAAAGTGGAAGAGTTGCAAAAACTTCCGGGAGTCGGACGCAAAACAGCCAATGTGATCGCATCCGTAGTATATCATGCCCCGGCCATGGCCGTTGATACCCATGTATTCCGGGTAGCAAACCGCATCGGGCTGACCACCAATGCCAAAACCCCGCTTGCCGTGGAGAAGGAACTGGTGAAAAACCTGCCACAGGAAACTATTCATGTTGCCCATCACTGGCTTATCCTGCACGGCCGTTATATCTGTGTGGCCCGCAAGCCAAAGTGTGAGATCTGCCCTATCAGTTGGTTCTGCAGGTACTACGAAAAGAATATGATACTTTAACCCGGATCAGGCATTAGCCCTTCTATTTTGGGTTTGATCCACATTCCGCGAGGGTTTAAGGAACAAAAATAGTAATCAGCGTACCCCTGCCCGGATGGGAATCAATCTCCATCACCCCTTTCAGTATCTCAAGCCTGCTCCGCATATTCTGAAGCCCAAGCCCACTGCTGTTCCAATCGATCGCCGCTGTATCAAAACCAATACCATTGTCTTCTATCGCCAACGTCGTCCCTTCCGCATCATTTGCGAGCTGTATGCTCAGGTGTGATGCCTGCGAATGCTTGATGACATTATTGACACTTTCCTGAATGACCCGGTACAGGACGGTTTCGGTCTGGCCATCCAGGCGGTCATCCAGACCCGATACACTCAGACTAATGTTGAGTACCCTACTGTCGATCTGATTGACAAACTCTCTGACGGCAGATACCAAACCGGATTTGACCAGGGCGTTTGGCATCATTTGGTGCGAAATACTGCGCATTTCATCATAGCTATTCTCCACCAGATGGATGGCGTCGTCCACGATAGCTGTATCGACCGGCTTGCCTTCCTTCAGCCCCTTATTCATAAACTTTAGATTGAGCAGCGCGGCCGAAAGGATCTGTCCTACCCCGTCATGCAGATCGCCTGCAATACGCCTCCGTTCGTTTTCCTCAGCATCCAGCACGGCCCTGGTCGCCTGTTCTTGCTGTCGGTTGATCTCCTGCTGCAGCCGCGCAGCCGCTTTCAGCCTGCGTTGCTTGAATATCATATAAGCAGCAAATCCCCCGGCCAACAGCAGGATCAATGCTGCCAGCAGCAACAAGTTCCTGTTGCGCAATTGCAACTGCTGCATAGCCGTCTCCTGATTGAGGAGCTCGATTTGCTGTTCCTTCTTTTCGGTTTGGTATTTAGTCTCCAGCTCATTGCTCACCTCGATCACTTTTTCGTCCAGTACATTGGATGCATTCTGGACAAAAAGATTCATATAGTGGAATACACTGTCCATCTTACTCAATCCGGCATATGCGGCGATCAGCTGAAAATAGACCGTCCCCAGTTTCTCACTGAACCCGGTTTTCTCAAAATGGGCCAGGCTATGCAGTAACAGCGTTTTTGCCTGATGATAATCACCGAGCCTCGTGTGGTTGATGGCCAGTGTAATATTGGCACTGGCCGCATCCGATTCGAGTTTTTCACGGTTTCTGATCTCAAGTGCCTTTTTGACGTACGATATAGCCAAGCGGTGATCGCCCAGTTCGGTATAAATGGAACCCAGATTGTTATAAGCAGCAGCCTCTGCAATAAAATGCCCGCTTCGCCCGGCGATTTCCAGGGTTTTTTTATAGTAATCGATCGCCCCAGTCGTATCCTGCAAGGAAACAAGCACGTTGCCCGTGGCAAGTGTGTTGTTGGCAAGCTGGGCATCCATGTTGTTCGCTTCAAAATAAGCTTCTCCCTTTTTGAGAAAATCCAATGCCTTGGGATAATTGCGCAAAGCCGTATATACCACCGCAATATTGCTGTGCAGGTTTGCAATGACACTTTCATTCTTGGCCTGTTCGTAGTACTGCAAGGACTCCAGGTAATACTTCATGGATTTTTCCAGATCCATTTTCCGGTAATAGACTGCCCCGATCTTAAAATCCAGGGATGCGATCCCCTCCAGATCCCCGTCTGCTTCCCTGACTTCCCGGGACTCTTCATAATGCGCCAGGGCCTGATCAATTTCGCCTTTGACGAAATAAATCGCACCCATATCACTCAGAGACTGGGCGATCAGCTTTCGGTCCTGCAGTTGCCTGGCCATCTCCAGGGCCTGTGTACCATAGTGATAGGCAGAATCAACCGAAACAGTATTGTAATACCAGGACAGATCCCCATAAATCTTCGCCTTCTCCAGATCAGGAAGTTCTTTCCGGAGTTCGTTTTTCAAACTGTCGATCTGACGTTCCAATGCAGTCTGATTATATCCTGGTTTGCAGCAAAACAATAACAGGATGAGCAATGAAAATCGATTCATAATTTTTCAGGTCAAAATAAAAGGTTTTTCAGGATGATCAACACGTTGAAATCCACGATAAAGATAGTAACGTTATCGTTTCCAAATTGCTATTTTTGCAAAAAATTTATTCTGAATAAAAAATAACAGGAATGAAAGCAGACTATATAACAGCGGCAGAGGCATTGACCTGCGTGCAATCGGGGGACCGGGTATTTATCCACGGCAGTGCCGCAACTCCTATTCCCCTGGTAAAAGCGTTGCTGGATAGACACCAGGAGCTCCGCAATGTGGAGTTGGTAAGCATTACCAATCTGGGTGATATCAATTTCAATACACCGGAATTCAAAAAGAGTTTTTATTTCAATTCCCTGTTTGTCAGTCAGAATATCCGGTCACTGGTGAATGAGAATGGCGGTGATTATGTCCCGGTATTCCTGAGCCAGATCCCTCAATTGTTCCACCAGAAAATACTGACACTGGACGTGGCGCTCATTCAGGTATCCGCACCGGATCAGCATGGTTATTGCTCCCTGGGCACCTCGGTAGATATCGCAAAAGCCGCAGTGGAAAATGCCCGGAAGATCATTGCTTTGGTGAATCCGAAAATGCCCCGCACGCATGGGAACGGGTTTATCTCGGTACAAGACATCCATCACCTCGTTTATCAGGAAATAGACCTTCCTGAAATTGACTATTCCCAGAAAACAACCGATGCCATCAGGGTGATAGGGTATAATGTGGCTTCCCTGATCGAAGATGGAGCGACTTTGCAGATGGGTATCGGCAGCATACCGGACCAGGTACTGCAAAATCTGACCGGACACAGGCATCTGGGCATACATACCGAAATGCTTTCCGACGGGGTGATTCCCCTGCTTCAAAGCGGGGTGATAGACAACAGTCTCAAAAAGGTCAAAAAGGGCCGGACCCTTACCGGATTTCTGGCAGGCACCCGCAAACTCTATGATTTTGTGCATGACAATCCCAAAATGCTGGTGATGGACATCGCTTATGTAAACGACACGGCTGTCATTCGCCAGAATCCCAGAATGACAGCAATCAACAGTGCCATCGAGATCGACCTCACGGGACAGGTGTGTGCGGACTCCATTGGCACCTATCAATTTTCGGGTATCGGGGGTCAGATGGATTTTATCAGAGGGGCTTCCCTATCCGAAGGGGGCAAACCGATCATCGCCCTGCCGTCCATCACATCCAAAGGCCAGTCCCGCATTGTGCCTTACCTGAAAGAGGGCGCCGGGGTGGTGACCACCAGGGGACATGTGCACTGGGTCATTACAGAGCATGGTATTGTCAATCTGTTTGGCATGAATCTGAAACAAAGAGGGAAAGCCCTGATCAGCATTGCCCACCCCGATCACCGGGAATCCCTGGCGCAGGCGTTTTTTGAGCGGTACAAAATAATGCCCTGAAAACTCAGCCTTTGAGCACTTCCCTGGAGATCACGATCTTCTGGATCTCGGAAGTCCCCTCATAGATTTGCGTAATCTTGGCATCCCGCATCAGGCGTTCCACATGGTATTCCTTGACAAAGCCATAGCCCCCGTGGATCTGTACTGCCTCCACGGTCGTACGCATGGCCACATCCGAAGCGAACAATTTTGCCATGGAGGAAGCCTGGGCGTAGGGCTGCCCCTGATCCTTTAGCCAGGCGGCTTTCAGGCAGAGCAGCCGGGCTGCTTCGATCTCGGTCGCCATATCGGCCAGCTTGAACTGGATCGCCTGATGCTCCGCAATGGGTTTGCCAAAAGCCTTACGCTCTTTGGCATAGGCCACCGCCAGCTCATAAGCACCGGAGGCAATCCCCAATGCCTGGGAAGCAATCCCGATACGTCCCCCTTCCAGGGTCTGCATGGCAAACTTAAATCCAAAGCCGTCTTCACCGATCCGGTTTTCCTTCGGCACTTTCACATCGGTAAACATCAGTGAATGGGTGTCCGAACCCCGGATTCCGAGTTTATTTTCTTTGGGACCAATGGTGAACCCTTCCATTCCCTTCTCCACGATCAGCACATTAATGCCCCGGTGTCCTTTGGCCGGATCGGTCTGGGCAATCACCAGATAAGTGGATGCCGTACCCCCATTGGTAATCCAGTTTTTGGTGCCGTTCAACAAATAATAATCTCCTTTGTCCTCGGCAGTAGTCCTTTGGGATGTGGCATCCGAGCCGGCCTCCGGTTCTGAAAGACAGAAAGCACCGATCTGCTGGCCGGAAGCCAGGGGTTTCAGATATTTTTCTTTCTGAAATTCATTCCCATATCTATCAAGGCCAAAACAAACCAAAGAGTTATTGACCGAAACCACGACGGAGGCCGATGCATCGATTTTTGATAATTCTTCCATCGCCAGCACATAAGATACGGCATCCAGACCGGCACCACCGTAAGCCGGGTCCACCATCATTCCCAGAAAGCCCAGTTCACCCAGTTTTTTGATCTGTTCAGCAGGAAATTTTTGCAATTCGTCTCTTTCGATGACTCCGGGTTTCAACTCATTCTGGGCAAATTCCCGTGCTGCGTCCCGGATCATTTTTTGTTCTTCGGTCAATTCAAAAAGCATAGTCAATTGGTTTTTTTATCCTAATCAACGGATATTTATGGATCCAAATTTAAACAAAAAAGCTATGCGTGCATAGCTTTTTTGTAAATTTTATAAAAAATTAATATTCATTTTGTCTGCCCATCGGCTTTGTAACTGTCTGCGCCGGTTGATTACCTGCCCATTGGTGGCCGGGGCATTCCCCGCATCATCTTGGACATTGCTGCCGGATTGGACATTTGTTTCATCACCTTCCGCATATCGCCAAACTGTTTCATCAGCTTATTGACTTCCACCAGATCCGTACCCGATCCTTTGGCGATCCGGGCCCGTCGGTGCTGGTCGATCACATCCGGATTCTCCCGCTCGTACGGGGTCATGGAGTTGATCATTGCTTCGATCGGGGTAAAGGCATTATCATCAATATCCACATCTTTGATCGCTTTCCCCACTCCCGGAATCATCCCCATCAGATCTTTCATATTACCCATTTTCTTGATCTGCTGTATCTGGCCCCTGAAATCATTGAAATCAAACTTATTCTTGCGGATCTTGCGCTGCAATTCTGCGGCTTCCTTCTCGTCAAACTGCTGCTGTGCGCGCTCTACCAAAGAGACCACATCCCCCATTCCCAGAATCCGGGAAGCCATCCGATCCGGATAGAAGACATCCAGTGCCTCCATTTTCTCACCCGTCCCGATAAACTTAATGGGTTTATTGACGACCGATTTGATGGAAAGAGCCGCACCACCACGGGTATCACCGTCCAGCTTGGTCAGCACCACCCCGGTAAAATCCAGGCGATCGTTGAAGGCTTTGGCGGTATTGACCGCATCCTGGCCCGTCATCGCATCCACCACAAACAGGATCTCATGCGGCTGGGTAATATCACGTACGGCCGCAATTTCATTCATCAGCGCTTCATCAATGGCCAACCGTCCCGCCGTATCCACTATCACTACATTGTGACCATTCCGTTTGGCTTCATCCACCCCTGCTTTGGCAATTGCGACCGGATCTTTGGATTCGAGATCCGCATAAACCGGGACTCCGATCTGCTCTGCCAGCACCTGCAATTGGTTGATCGCGGCCGGACGATAGACGTCACCGGCCACCAGCAGGGGCTTCCTGCCTTTCTTTTGCTTGAGGTAATTGGCCAGCTTGCCCGAAAAAGTCGTTTTACCCGCACCATTGAGTCCGGCAATCAGAATGACGGTCGGATTTTTGGAAAGATCCAGCTCGGTCACCTCCCCCCCCATGAGCGCGGTCAGCTCATCGTTCATGATCTTGGTCAGCAACTGTCCCGGCGAAATGCTGGTCAGTACATTCTGGCCCAGTGCCTTCTGTCTTACCTCATCGGTAAATGCTTTGGCTGTCTTATAATTGACGTCAGCATCCAGCAACGCCTTGCGGATCTCCTTCATGGTCTCGGCCACGTTGATCTCCGTAATATTCCCCTGACCTTTCAGTACTTTGAAGGCCCTGTCTAACTTATCCTGTAAATTCTGAAACATAATTTTACGCTGATCTCTCCTGTATCCAGTCTATCCCTATTGGTTCCAACACTCCTTTATTTAGTCCCTTCTGCCCAGCAACATACTGGCGTAATACAATAACATGACCAGGGAACTGAGCGCAGCCACCACATAGGTCATGGCAGCCCACCACAGCGCATCCTTTGCGCCGTTGTGCTCAGTGCTGCTTGACATAATTCCTCTATTGGCATCCAGCCAGGCCAGTGCCCGGTTGGAAGCATCAAATTCCACCGGCAGGGTCACAAAGGCAAACAGCGTGATAATACCCAAAGCTGCAACACCAACGGTCAATACCAGCGGGCTATTGCTGAATATCAACAGCATCACGCCGATCATCAGCAGCCATTGCACCAACTTGGAGGCAAGACTGACAATGGGGACCATGGCCGAACGGAATTGTAGCCAGGAATAAGCCTTTGCATGCTGGACGGCGTGACCGCATTCGTGGGCAGCCACTGCAGCGGCAGCAATACTCCGGCCACTGTAAACCTCCGGGCTCAGATTGACGGTCCGGTTTGCCGGATTGTAATGATCCGTCAGCTTTCCGGGCGCTGAAATAATCTGCACATCAAAGATCCCGTTGTCATTCAGCATTTTCTGGGCAATGTCCCTTCCCGTCATGCCACTGCTCAGCGGCATTTCCGAATATTTTGTAAACTTACTTTTAAACCTCCACTGGACCAGCATACTGACCAGCATAATCCCACCAAAAATAATCCAAATCATATGTCTGTAATTTAACTGTTTACTTTCTTCTGTAATCTCAACTCTTTATCTTCCCAAAAACTCTTTACCTTCCCAAACCTGACATCAAAAAATATACCGTCTGTCGCAATGTTCTGTCCGACTTCATTTTTGACTCCAAAATAACTAAAATATTTCGAGAATTGATGACAAAATTACCATTAATTGCGGGGTACCGGACAAATTAACAGAAAAACGTATCTTTGCAGGCGGATGGGAACATTATTGGACAACGGGCAGAAACCATACAACCACTATGGTGCATACCTTCGCCGGAAATACGACGGTAAACGGGTTTTTAAGATTATCGTGGATGGCAATTTCACTTGCCCCAACCGGGACGGGAGCAAGGGTTATGGCGGTTGTTCCTATTGTAATGTCGATTCGTTCACACCTGATTCGGCCCGAAAATTACCCACCATCCGGGAGCAGGTCGAAGAAGGGATCAAACGGGCTGTCAATGGCTATGCGGCAGAAAAATTTGTCATCTATTTCCAGCCAAACACCAACACCTACGCTCCTGCGCATTACCTGAAAGCGATGTATGACGAAGCCCTCCGGGAAGCCGAAAGCCTGGCACCGGGGGATGTGGTCGGTTTGTCGGTGGGTACCCGTCCGGACTGCATAGATTTTACCAAAGTGGCCCTGCTGGAAAGCTATTCCGATCGGTATGACGTGGATCTGGAAATGGGAATGGAGTCTATTTATAATGACACCCTGCAAAGGATCAACCGGGGATGCAGCCACGAGGAACTGGAATCGGCCCTCAAACTGGTGGAGAACAGCTCCCTGGACATTTGTGTGCACAGCATTTTCGGATTCCCCTGGGAGACCCGTGAAATGATGCTCCGTTATGCGGATGAGATCAACCGGTTTCCGAAGATCAAGTTTGTCAAGCTGCACCACCTCCATATTGTGGAGGGTTCCATTATGGGAGTGCAATACAAGCGGCAGCCATTCCACGTATTCTCGCTGGAGGAATACACCGATTTTCTCTGCGAATTTATTCCTTTGCTCCGTCCGGATATCGTGATCCAGCGTTTGTTTGGTCTGGCCGATCAGGAATTACTGATCGCACCCAATTGGGGGAAAGGCAAATCCGCCATTCAAACCTATATAGATAAAGAGCTGGAACGCCGGGGTGCCTTGCAGGGCAGCCGCTATGAACCCACCGTCGCTACCGGCCCGCATACCGACCCCTTTTCCAATCCGGTTACCGATCCGGTCGGAAATGCGGCTAAAAATTTATTCGTCTGAAACTCTTGTATATAATTTCTAAAAGTGTATTTTTGCAATCCAAATTGAAATCAGGCCATGGCTAATAATAAAAACAACAATACAACAGTGCATTCTGGCAAAAAAGCAAGTTTTATTCAGGAAAATATGAAAAGCCTGACTTTTATTCTGGGCGGAATTCTTGTCCTGATCGTGTTGTATATAGGTTATCAGCAATTTTACCTTGGCCCGCGGGCCAAGACCGCTGCAGAGCAGATTTACAGGGCACAGCAGTATGCCACCATTGATTCCCTGCAGAAAAGGGCCATCGAAGGGGATGGTTCATTCCCCGGCTTCAAAGAGATTGCTTCCGAATACAGCAACACCAAGTCTGCAAATATTGCCAATGCATATCTGGGAGGTCTGTACCTTCGTCAGGGACAATACGAAGAGGCCATCAAGGCCCTGGAAAAATACAGTGATACCGGCAGTGAAATCCTGGATCCACTGGTGAGCGGTCTGCTGGGCGATGCCTATTCAGAATTGAAGGATTATAAGAAAGCAGCTTCTTATTACAAATCTGCTGCCGATAAAAATAAAAACTCATTCACCACTCCACTAATGCTCAAAAAGCTGGGATTGGTTTGTGAGGTACAACAAGATTACAAACAGGCACTGACCGCATACGAAAAGATCAAATCTGAATATCCGGAAAGCCACGAAGCAAACGCAGTGGATGCCCTGATCGCGCGGGTACAGGTCAAGCTGTAATTCCATGTCCTCCTCACACAAAAATCTTTCTGATTTCAGCCATCTGGAGGTGGCTTCCGCTGCCGGCCTGCGTTTTGCAGTGGTCGTGTCCCAATGGAATGCCGGGATTACCGGATCCTTGCTGGAAGGAGCCCTTGGCACCCTGGAACAGCATGGAGTCGATCCGGCCACTGTGCAGCTCATCCAAGTGCCGGGCAGCTACGAGCTGATCAGCGGTGCCGATATTATATTGCAACAACAGGAACTGGATGCCGTCATTTGTCTGGGCTGTGTCATTCAGGGTGAAACCCGTCATTTTGATTTTATCTGCTCTGCGGTAGCTCATGGATTGGCACAGGTGGGCATCAAACATGGCAAACCGGTCATTTTCGGTGTCCTCACTACGGACAATATGGAGCAGGCCCTGGATCGTTCAGGCGGTAAGCATGGCAATAAAGGCTCCGAAGCAGCGGTAACCGCTATTCAGATGGCCGCACTCTCCGCTGGCCGGAGGGGATAAATTAGCGGAGGATCACAATTTGCAAATTGCGATTCTCGATTTGCAAATTGCAAAACAACCCATCAAAATAAAATCAGAAGCACAACTTCCTGGATCACTCAAACCAATCCTGTTTCAGATCATCAATCTCCCGGCGGTCCTTTTTGGTCGGCCGCCCGGTTCCCCGATCTCTTTTCAAGGTAGGTGCGTGGAAAACGCTCTTGAAAGCATAGGTATCTTCCTCCGGCGTCTGATCTTCATAATGCAGGGCAGCGGTTTTTGCATCCCCCCTGCGATCCAGTAATCCGGTGACCCGGATGATCTTCCGCTCAATCCCTTTCTGTACCTGATAGGTATCCCCAACCCGCACTTCATGGGAAGGTTTGACGTTCTGCCCGTTCAGTTTGACCTTCCCTGCCTTGCAGGCCTCAGTAGCCAGGCTCCGGGTTTTGAACAGCCGGATGGCCCAGAGATATTTGTCGATCCGCAGTTTTTCGTTTGTTTCAGCCATTACTCAAAGATACAGATTTCAAGCCATACATTGGCACAACATTCAGATACATGATCCTGCATACAATTACACTCCATTGACTTCAGACCCGGAAAAAATGCGTTTCTTTGTCTAAGAACAAATGCGTTATTTTGTCCACGAACAAGTAGGAAAATGTCATGATTGAAAAATTGAAACAATTGGTGGAAGATGCCTGGGAGAACAGGCAGTATCTGGAATACAAAGAGTATCAGGAAGCGATCGACACCGTCATCCAGCGGTTGGATCAGGGAACATTGCGGGTAGCCGAACCCATTGGCAGCAGATGGCATGTCAATGAATGGATCAAAAAGGCCGTGATCCTGTATTTTCCGATCCGTCAGATGCATGTGGAGCAGGTGGGGCCTTTTGTATTCCACGATAAAATGAAGCTGAAAACCAATTACAAGGAACTGGGAGTCCGGGTAGTGCCGCATGGTATCGCACGGTACGGTGCTTTTTTGGGCAAGGGGGTGATTATGATGCCTTCCTATGTCAATATCGGTGCCTATGTAGATGAGGGGACGATGGTGGATACCTGGGCGACTGTGGGCTCCTGTGCGCAGATCGGTAAGAATGTGCACCTGAGCGGAGGCGTGGGCATTGGTGGGGTGCTGGAACCGGTGCAGGCTTCCCCGGTCATCATCGGGGACAATGTGTTTGTGGGTTCACGGGCCATTGTAGTCGAGGGAGTGCATGTGGAAAAGGAGGCCGTATTGGGGGCCAATGTGGTCCTCACCGCATCTACCCGGATTATCGATGTGACGGGCAATGAGCCAAAGGAATATAAAGGGGTGATCCCGGAACGATCGGTGGTCATTCCCGGCAGCTATGCAAAGCAGTTTCCTGCTGGCGAATTTCAGGTACCCTGTGCCCTGATCATCGGACAGCGCAAGGAATCAACGGACAAAAAAACCTCCCTGAATGATGCGTTGAGGACCCACAATGTAGCCATATGATCGATCCCCATGACTTGAAACAATCGCTGGAAACCCTGCGTTCAGGCGGCGTGATCCTCTACCCCACCGATACGATCTGGGGTCTTGGTTGCGATGCGCTGAATAAGGAGGCAATTGAAAAAATCTATACACTGAAAGGTCGGGATAAAGGGAAGAGCATGATTATTTTGCTGGAAAATGAAAACCAG
The DNA here is from genome assembly GCA_040392005.1 of Parapedobacter defluvii. Classification (GTDB taxonomy): domain Bacteria; phylum Bacteroidota; class Bacteroidia; order Sphingobacteriales; family Sphingobacteriaceae; genus DASRQK01. Next base: position 96,664 of record JBEBWT010000003.1, on the reverse strand, counting down.
TTGCAAAGTTATGTGCGTGAAGTGCCGGAAATCGCCTATCAATTGATCGAGTACAGCGAAAGACCCATGACCATTATCTATCCGGGAGCGAAAAACCTGCCGGAGGAACTGATCGGCCCGGATGGTAGCATTGCAATCCGGGTGGTCAAGCATGAATTCTGTACACCCCTGCTGCAACGATTCAGGCGGCCGATCGTTTCCACTTCGGCCAATCTGAGTGGTCAGGACTCGCCGGGCAATTTTGGAGAAATCCATCCGGATCTGATCGGGCAGGTGGACTATGTAGTACAATACGGGCAGGAATCGGGCGACAGGGGACAGGCCTCTATCCTCATGAAACTGGAACCGGGCGGAAAGTTTGAATTTATCAGAAAATAGGAACAGAAATATGTGGGCAAAAAATAAATTTCCTGGATTCCGATTTTATACCTAATTTTGAATCGTTATAAATAAGCTATCAGAATAGATTTATAAAATTTAATAAAGCAGAGAATGAAAAGAACTCTTTTATTGGCAGCAGTGATCCTTGGATTCATGGTAACTGCTCAGGCACAGACAGATATCCCTTCTGCAAAACCCGGAGTAAAATACGGTAAAGAAATCACAAAGGACAATGCGATCAGCGTGGCCAAACTTGCGAGCAGTTTTGGTGCGGATTCGACTTACACCGGCAAGATCCAGGGTGAAGTAGTCGAGGTCTGCAAGAAAAAAGGTTGTTGGATTTACCTGAAAAGAGCAGGTGAAGAGGAGCCGATCATGGTACGCTTCAGGGATTATGAATTCTTTATGCCTCAGGATATTGTAGGCAAAACCATCGTACTGGAAGGCGAGGCCCGGATCAAGGAAACTTCAGTAGCCTGGTTGAAACATTACGCAGAGGATGCTGGCAAAAGTGCTGAGGAAATCGCCAAAATCAAGGAACCCAAAGTCGATATCAACATCCTTGCGGATGGTGTGATCGTGGTCAAATAAGCCCTCCCGGTCGGGGCTGCTCAGAAACATCCCCGTTTCAGGACTACTCAAAAAACAATCAGATGCATTCGGTCAGAACCGGAAAAAAATTATTGGATCTGACTTCCCCCAGGGTCATGGGGATACTGAATATTACCCCCGATTCATTTTATGACGGGGGTAATTACTTTTCGGTGTCCGATGCCATGAAGCGTGCCGAAGCACTGCTGGAGGAAGGAGCGGATATACTGGATATCGGAGCTTATTCCTCCCGCCCCGGCGCAGCCCGGGTGAGTGAGGAAGAGGAACTCGCACGCCTGCTTCCTGTGCTGAATGCCCTGAACCGAGAATTTCCGGAAGCGGTACTTTCCATTGATACCTTCCGTGCAGCAGTGGCCCGGCAGGCGGTGGATCACGGAGCCCATATCATCAATGATATCGGTGGAGGCACCCTGGACCCCGATATGTTCGGCACCATTGCCGGACTCAATATCCCGTATATCCTGATGCACATGCGCGGCACACCGGAAACCATGCAGCAACTGACCGATTACCCGGATGTAGTGCAGGAAATTTCTTTGTTTTTCGGAAAATCCGTTGCTACGTTAAGGGAAATGGGTGTAAAGGATATCATATTGGATCCGGGCTTCGGTTTTGCCAAAACCGTGGAGCAGAATTATGAACTGCTGGACCGGATCGATGAGTTGCATGTCTTTGGCCTGCCTATCCTGGGCGCTGTCTCCCGCAAATCCATGATCTATAAAAAATTAGGGATCAAACCCGCCGATGCCCTGAACGGGACGACCGCACTCAACACGGTTTTGCTGCTGAAAGGGGTGCAGTTGCTGCGGGTACACGATGTCCGGGCCGCCAGGGAAGCGATCGACTTGGTCGCCGGCCTCCGGGAAACAAAGAATCGATTGGCTAACGAACCACGCTTCCTGCAATAACCGATGCGCCCGGTGCGACAAATTCCAGTCGGCCGTCCCCATCCTCGGCCATCAGAATCATCCCCTGGGATTCGATCCCTTTGATATTGCGGGGGGCGAGATTGACCAGAATCGCTACCTGCCTGCCCACAATGGTCTCCGGCTCAAAAAATTCCGCAATTCCCGATACAACCGTACGCTGGTCGATCCCGGTATCGATACTGAGTTTCAGTAGTTTTTTGGTTTTGGCCACTTTTTCAGCCGCCAGAATGGTACCCACCCGGATGTCCATCTGCGCAAACTCCTCGAAGGAAATATCCGCTTTGGCTGGTAGAACAGTCGCTTTATCCGCCGCTTTTGCTGCCTCATTCATTTTCTTCGCATTGCTCAGCTTATCCAGTTGAAACTGCACCTGCTCATCGGTAATTTTTTCAAACAGCAGTGCAGCCGCCCCTAATTGATGGCCCGGCTGCAGCAGATCCGGTTGCCCGGCCCGATCCCAACTCCGATCCTGCAATTGCAACATGTCAAACAATTTATCTGCTGTGTGGGGCAGGAAAGGTTGTGCCAGCACCGCCAGATTCGCTGTGATCTGCAAGCCCACATTCAAAACGGTTTTAACCCGCTCCTCATCGGTCTTGATCAGTTTCCAGGGCTCGGCATCGGCCAGGTACTTATTGCCCAGCCGGGCGACATTCATCAGTTGGGCCAACGCCTCCCGGAAACGATAATTCCGGATAGAATGAGCGATCTGTTCCGGATAGGCAGCCAATTCGGCAAAAACCTGTTCCTCTTCCGGCCCAAGCCTGGTCGCTTCCATGACCCGGCCGTCAAAATATTTTTCGGAAAGCACCAGCACCCGATTGACAAAATTGCCCAGGATCGCTACCAGTTCATTATTCACACGGGCCTGAAAGTCCTTCCAGGTAAACTCACTGTCCGAAGTTTCCGGCAGAATGGAAGTCAGCACATACCGCAGCTCATCCTGTTTCCCCGGAAATTCCTCCAGATACTCATGCAACCAGACCGCATGATTGCGGGAAGTCGATAACTTATCCCCTTCAAGGTTCAGGAATTCATTGGCCGGTACATTTTCAGGCAATACGTATTCGCCGTGGGCGTGCAAAATAGCCGGAAAAATAATGCAGTGGAACACAATATTGTCCTTGCCGATAAAGTGGATCAGACAGCTCTCCTCCGAAGGATCCTCCTGCTGCTTCCAGTACTTTTCCCAGTCGTTGCCGGTATCCTCCGCCCATTGCTTAGTAGCGGAAATATAACCGATGGGGGCATCCAGCCATACATACAATTTCTTGCCGGCAGCCTCCTCCAGTGGCACATCCACGCCCCAATCCAGATCCCTGGTCATAGACCGGGGTTGCAGACCGGCTTTCAGCCAGGAAAGGCATTGCCCATATACATTGGATTTCAGAATATCCTTCTTTCCACGGATCAGCCATTCTTCCAGCCAGGGCTGGTATCTGTCCAGTGGCAGGTACCAGTGTTTGGTTTCTTTCAGCACCGGTGTCTTGCCGCTCAGCGTGGAGACGGGATTGATCAGATCGGTGGGATTCAGCGAAGTTCCGCATTTCTCACACTGATCGCCGTAAGCCCCTTCATTCTTGCAATGGGGGCAGGTACCGGTAATATAGCGATCCGCCAGAAACTGATGAAATTCCTCATCGTAATACTGCTCGGAATATTTCTCGATAAATTCGCCCTTCTCATACAGATTCAGGAAAAATTCCTGCGAAAGCTTGTGATGGATCTGCTCGGAAGTACGGTGATAAATATCGAAAGCAATACCAAACTCCTCAAAACTGTCCCGGATCTGGGCATGGAAACGATCGATGATCGCCTGGGGAGTGATACCCAGTTGTTTGGCCTTGATGGTGATGGCCGCACCGTGTTCGTCCGATCCGCAGACATAGACTACGTCCTTTCCATTGAGCCGCAAAAAGCGGACAAAGGTATCACCCGGAATATAGGCACCGGCCAGATGGCCAATGTGCAGTGGCCCGTTTGCATAAGGCAAAGCGGAAGTAACAGTATAGCGTTTGGGGTCTGTATTGCTCAAAATCTATCGCTTAAATTAGTATATTTGACAAAGATAATCCAATTTGTGAAAAATGATGATGCGAACCCCTATTTTGCCTGAATTTCTGAAAGCCGGAGATCTGGTGGCTCTTGTCTGCCCTGCAAGTTTCGTGACCGGAGAACTGGAAGATGCCCACAAGCTGCTTCGATCCTGGAGTCTGCGGGTGAAAAAGGGGATTACAGTCACCAGCCGCCTGCACCAATATGCCGGCAGCGACGAACTCCGGACAGCAGATTTGCAGGCAGCACTGGATGATCCGGAAGTGAAGGTCATTTTTGCGGCAAGAGGGGGATACGGGACCGTACGCATCATTGACCGGCTTGATTTTACAAAATTTGTGGCAAATCCCAAATGGCTGGTCGGCTTCAGTGACATCACGGTGCTGCACAGCCACATCCATGCAGTTTATGGCATCCCCACCATACACGGTCAGATGCCGGCCACCATTCCCGAAGGGACCTCTACCTCCCTGGAGACACTGAGAAAGGCTTTGTTCGGAGAGCCGGTCAGCTACCGGTACAGCACCGCAGCTGCACAGGCTCCGTCCAACCGTGACGGAGAGGGTTGCGGACAGTTGATCGGGGGCAATCTGGCGCTGCTCCAAAGTGTGATGGGCTCCCGTTCGGAAATGGACTTTGAAGATAAAGTTTTGCTTATCGAAGATATAGGCGAAAAGTACTACAATGTGGACCGGATGCTCTGGACCCTGAAACGTGCCGGGAAACTGGACCGACTTGCCGGATTGCTTGTGGGTGGATTCTCTGAAATGAAAGATAATCCGGAGGTTCCCTTTGGCAGTACGGTGGAAGAAATCGTGCTGGAGAAAATCAATGGATTGACCTACCCGGTCGCCTTTGACTTTCCGTCGGGGCATATTCCCGACAATCACGCATTGATGCTGGGCCGGGAAGTACAACTTTCCGTTAAAGGGGCTCAGGTGGAATTAAAATATACAGACAACAATGGCAGGTGAGGAACCCACAGATAAGGAAATTGATTACAGTGCGATCGCTGCGCAACTGGCCAATCCCACCGGGGCGGACGGCCTGCTGGTCGCACAGCGGATGAACCAGAGCAACGGGGAGATGACCATGAAGGCCATCGAACTGCTCCACTGCCAGGATGGACAGCGTATTCTGGAAATCGGGCCGGGCAATGCACAGTTTGCCGGTTATGTACTGCAACAGGCAGAAAATCTGCAATATGCCGGCACGGATATTTCGGAAACCATGATCGCTGAAGGATTGCGGATCAACCAGCAGGAGGTGCTGTCCGGAAAAGTATCGCTCCAAAAGACCGACGGAGCCCGGTTGCCCTACCCGGATCAAGCCTTTGACAGGGTATTCAGTGTCAATACCATTTATTTTTGGGAACACCCCGACCGGTTCCTCCAGGAAATCCGCCGGGTCCTACGGGACGCAGGAATCTGCTGCCTCGCTTTTGCCAGCAGGGAATTTATGCAGACCCTGCCTTTTACGGACGGGCGTTTCAGGCTATACGACAAAGAGGAAGTAGAAACATTGCTTGCAAACAATGGTTTCCGACTATTGGAAGGCTGCACCAGGATTCACAAAACCATTAGTGCCGCCAAAACAGAGCTGGACAGGGAAGAAATTTTTGTGCAGGCCACTATTTAACCTGCATTCCGCACAAGGAGTCTCAGACTACCCCTGATCCTTCATCTTATTGATATGGTACTGTACCAGATCATCAATCGGTGAACGTACGATCCTGCCAAAAGGCATTCCGTATTCTACGGCCTTTTCTTCCAGCACATTCCTGAAATTATAGCCTACCGAACCTATGCAATTGAATGAATAGGACTGATAATCGGGATACCTGCTCACCAGATTGCGGAAGAAATCATCAAAAGCATTGACCACGATCCCCCGGTTATAATTGATATTCACCGTACAGTCATAGACAAATTTGGCAAAGCCGGCGCAGAAGCGATTGGCCATGGGTTTGGTATAGACCGCATCCATGACATCGTCCGGGGTGATTTTATAAGTTTCCCAGAATTCTGCCCTGACATCTTCAGGCATATAGCCCCGTATATAATCGGTCAGTAATTTTTTACCTATATAGCAACCGCTGCCCTCATCACCCAGAATATAGGCGGCCGAACTGATCTGATGGGTGATCTCCTGACCGTCGTAGATGCAGCTATTAGTACCGGTTCCCAGAATGGCAGCAAAGCCGGCCTGAGTGCCCAACAGTGCTCTGGCGGCCGCGATCAGGTCATGCCCCGCATGAATTTCGGCAACCGGAAAAACCTGTTGCATCGCTTTGACCACAATGGCGGCCTTTTCTTCATTATGCACACCGGCCCCGTAATAATTGACTTCCCGGATGCGGTCAAAGGGCAGATCCTTCGGGAGACCTTTGCGCAGGGAAGCCAGAATGTAATCAGTACTCACAAAAAACGGATTATAGCCCTCCGTATTAAAATATATCTTCTTTCCTGAATCGTCCAGCAGACACCAGTTGGTTTTGGTGGATCCGCCGTCAGCAATTATTATCATTTCCGCTCAGTTATATTTAGTTCTACATGGCCCGGCCACGATTTTTTTTAAGATTATGCAATTATAAGAATTATTTTTCGATTATTTTTTTTGTAATATGGAAATGATTCCTTTTATTTGCAGAGTAATTCTTTTAAGAATTTATCCTGCTTATGCCTGTGGATTCGTAGATTTAATACGGCCAAAGGCTGAAATCCGAGAAACTTTCTGTTGATTTTTTTCAGAACTAAAGTTGCAGGGACAGGCTGAATTTCTATACCATAAATAGCAAAACCCTTACTTTATAATTACATTTAATGAATATTAGTGAATTGAATGCGAAGCTCGTGTCCGAATTGCGTGAGATAGCAGCATTGATCGGCATTCAGGATGTCGAAAAATTGAGAAAACAGGAGCTGATCAAACGCATCGTGGAAACAGGTGATGAGGAAAGTCAGAATTCACAACCGGCTTCTTCCCCGGAAGATGTTACAGAAGAAAAACAGGTTGAATCCAGTTATTCAGATGAACGTCCGAGAAAAAGGCTCCGCAGTATAAAGCCAGGCGGTGAGCCTGTCGGTCTGCACCGGAATACCGGATTTGCCGATGATGAAAGTGATATCGCAAGAATCGAAACAGCGATCGTGCCGGAACAAAACAAACCTGCCAACGGCAGAACCGAAAATGCCCAAAATACACCGGATTTTGATAATGTAATCGTCAATGAGGGCGTACTGGAAATCATGCCGGATGGCTATGGTTTTCTCCGTTCCTCGGATTATAATTATCTGACCTCTCCGGATGATATCTATGTGTCCCAATCCCAGATCAAATTATTTGGTCTGAAAACCGGCGATACGGTCCGTGGGAGCATCCGCCCACCCAAAGAGGGTGAAAAATACTTTCCCCTGGTCCGCATTGAAGCGATCAATGGCCAGAATCCGGCAGAAGTACGGGACCGGGTACCTTTTGATTATCTGACTCCCCTATTCCCCACCGAGCGATTGAATCTGTTTACCGGTACCGGCAATTATTCGACCCGGATCATGGATCTGTTTACGCCTATCGGAAAAGGGCAGCGGGGATTGATCGTCGCTCAGCCGAAGACCGGTAAAACCATGTTGCTGAAAGATGTGGCCAATGCCATTGCCAAAAACCACCCGGAGGTTTATCTGATCATTCTGCTGATCGATGAACGCCCGGAAGAGGTGACCGATATGGCCAGGAGCGTACGGGCCGAAGTAGTTTCTTCTACCTTTGACGAACCTGCGGAGCGTCACGTAAAGATCGCCAATATCGTACTGGAAAAAGCAAAACGTATGGTGGAATGCGGACATGATGTGGTGATCCTGCTGGATTCCATCACCCGTCTGGCCCGTGCCTATAACACGGTAGCCCCGGCCTCCGGCAAGATTCTTTCCGGTGGTGTGGACGCCAATGCATTGCACAAACCCAAGCGTTTCTTCGGAGCTGCCCGGAATATTGAACATGGCGGTTCACTGACCATTCTGGCAACAGCCCTGACGGATACCGGTTCCAAAATGGATGAAGTAATCTTTGAGGAATTCAAGGGTACCGGAAACATGGAGCTGCAACTGGATCGGAAATTGTCGAACAAACGGATCTTCCCGGCTATCGACCTGACGGCTTCAAGCACCAGAAGGGACGACCTGCTCAACGACCGGGAGACCCTGCAACGGATCTGGATCCTGAGAAACCACCTGGCCGATATGAATTCTACGGAAGCCATGGAGTTTTTGCTGGCCCAGATGCGGGGCACCAAGTCCAACGAGGAATTCCTCATCAGTATGAATGGTTAAGGCAATCAAAAAAAATATTCCCAACGCAGTCACTTGTCTCAATCTGCTGAGTGGCTGTGTGGGAGTTGTTTTTGCCTTCAGGGGACAGTTTGATTATGTAGCTTTCTGTATGCTGGCCTCCGGGCTGTTCGACTTGATGGACGGGCTGATCGCGAGGGTACTCCGGGTCAGTTCGGCCATTGGCAGGGAGCTGGACTCGCTGGCTGATGTGGTGAGCTTCGGATTGTTGCCGGGCTTGATCTATTATCAACTATTACTACAATCAGATTCCTCCGTTTCCTGGCTGCCCTATGCGGGTTTTATAGTGACCGTATTCTCTGCGCTCCGCCTGGCCAAATTCAATCTGGATGAGCGGCAACAAAGTGATTTTATAGGCTTGAATACGCCGATGAATGCTTTTTATGTGCTGTCTTTGCCATTTATTGCACAAAGCAGCCTGATGCCGGGCATAGGAGGTTTGGTCACTCATCCGGTTTTTCTGCTTGGCAGCATCCTGATCACCAGTTGGTTATTGATCAGCGAGTTCCGGCTTTTCTCCATGAAGCTAAAATCCCTTTCCTGGCAGGAAAACAAGTATAAATATCTGTTTCTCCTGCTGAGTGCGGGCTTACTGCTGGGTCTGAAACTGCCGGCCATTCCGCTGATACTGCTTCTGTACTTTGGGCTTTCCTTCCTCCATTTCAGGAGTCGGTAATAGAGTCAAGATACGTTTTCAGCTCAGCAAATAATACTTCAAATCTTTGACGGAGCGGATCAAAAGCGGAGACTAATCGATCCATATCCTGCTTTTCAGCAGCCATACTTTCTATTTCCTGCAAGATTTTCCGCATGTCCTCTGCCCCCATATAGGACAGCGTAGGTTTGATGTGGTGCGCCATCGAGCGGGTATTTTCCCAATCCCGGTTTTCAATATAACCGGCCAGCAATTCGAGGTGGCCCGGCGTCTGGGTCAAAAATAATTGTACCATCTCCCTAATGATAGACCGGTCACCTCCTGACAGGTCCATCAGGTAATCCATGTTTGCTTCTGTGAAATTCATGGCAGTTCAGATTTAAATGACAGTTCAGATTCATATAGCCGTACTTCAAGTGGGTCTTTGGACTCAGACAGTAATTCTTTGACGGTTTTACCGAGCGATGGGTGCACCAGATCCGGTGCAATCTCATTCATGGGAACCATGGCAAAATTCCGCTCCTGAAAATACCGGTGGGGAATCTGAAGGTGGGGAAGATCCACCAGATCCCTGTCATAAAACAAAATATCGATGTCGATGATGCGCGCATCCCATCTTTCCTTCCGGACCCGGCCCAAACGGGCCTCAATCCGGTTAATTTCCTCCAGGACTTCTTCTGCAGTCAATCCGGTCAGTACTCCAATCGCCTGGTTCAGAAAGTCCGGTTGCTCCTCCTTATTGCCCCAACTGGCGGTTTCATAAACGGAAGATTGCGCCGTGATCTGACCGATGGAGCCGGCAATCGCATTTCTTGCTGAATACAACTGTACTTCCCGCTCTCCCAGATTTGCTCCCAGCAATAGATAAACAACCGGCATCTTTTTGTAACTTTGTATTAATAATTAAGTCAAATATACATAACAAAATACGGAAAAGAAGTTAAAAAATTATGAGATCATTTTTCAAATATGTTTTGGCCACCGTCACGGGCGTAGTCATTTCGGGAATCATCCTGCTTTTGATTGTGATGGCGATCGTAGGATCCCTGGTCAATTCTGCCATGAAGGAAAAAACGACGCTGGTGTCAGAAAACTCCATTCTTTATATCCCTATGGATCATGAGATTACTGAAAGAACAATTCCAAATCCATTTGAGGAATTGGATATTCCCGGACTGCAGACTACCAGAAGCCTGGGACTGGATGATATACTGAACCGGATCAAAGGGGCCGAAACAGATGATAAGATCAAAGGTATTCTACTGGATATGTCCTTTGTGTCTGCCAGTTTTGCCACATTACAGGAGATCAGGGATGCATTGATCAGTTTCAAAAATACCGATAAATTTATTGTGGCTTACAGTGAAGGCTATTCGCAAAGGGCCTATTACCTTGCCTCGACGGCCGATGAGATCTATGTCAATCCGGAAGGTGCACTGGATTTCAGGGGACTGGCGACTGAAATATCATTCATTAAGGGAACACTGGACAAGATCGGAATCGATATGCAGGTGGTCAAGGTGGGCACCTTCAAGAGTGCGGTCGAGCCGCTGATCCAGGAAAAGATGAGTGCTGCCAACCGGGAACAGGTCAACTCCTATGTGGGAAGTATCTATCAGCATTTCCTCGCTGAAATTGCGGATAGCAGAAAGATGCCTGTGGATTCTCTGCACAGGATCGCCGATCAATTCCTGGTGCGCAATGCAGATGATGCGGTCAGATACGGATTGGCCGATGGTCTGATGTACAAGGATGAACTGCTGACCAATCTGAAGGAAAAACTGGAAATCGATCCTAAAAAAGATATCAATACCATTTCCCTGCGCAACTACAAACCAACAGCATCCGGTTCCAAGTCTGTTGCGGGACGGGACCGCATCGCGGTGGTGTATGCGGTAGGGACCATTGCGGGGGGTGAAGGCAGCGATGAATCCATTGGTTCGGAAAAGATTTCCCGGGAATTGCGTAAGATGCGCAGGGACGATAAGGTAAAGGCAGTGGTATTCCGAATCAATTCACCGGGTGGCAGTGCACTGGCCTCGGAAGTGATCTGGCGGGAAGTGGATCTGCTCAGACAGGAGAAACCGGTCATTGTTTCTATGGGGGATGTGGCGGCTTCCGGCGGTTATTATATTGCGGCAGCGGCTGATTCCATCTTTGCCCAGCCCAATACCATCACCGGATCCATCGGGGTTTTTGGTACGATCCCGAATATGCAAAAACTATGGAACAAAAATCTGGGTGTGACCTTTGACGGTGTGAAAACCGGAGAATACGCGGATTTCCTGAGTGGCAGTTTCGATCGCCCGCTCTCAGCCGATGAGAAACAAATTTTGCAGGTGGAAGTAAACCGTATTTACCAGACTTTCCTCAAAAGAGTAGCCAACGGACGTCATATGACGCCTGAACAGGTGGACAGCATCGGACAGGGACGTGTCTGGAGCGGAGAGCAGGCCGTGGCCAATGGTCTGGTGGACCGGCTGGGCAGTATAAACGATGCCATCGCAGCAGCAGCGTCCAAAGCTGGTATAGAAGATTATCAGATTGTCAAATATCCGGCCATCAAAGATCCGTTTGCCAGTCTGTTGGGAGGATCTACTGACAAAATCAAATCCTGGTATGGACGTTCCGAATTTGGTGCCTTTTATGATCATTACGAATCCATGAAAAAGGTATTGGATCAAACTGGAATGATGGCCCTCCTTCCTTATCAGATTACGATTTATTGATCATGAACAAGGTTTCGACATGAACAAAGTTTCGATCACCGAATGTCCGCGGGACGCCATGCAGGGAATCATTCCCTTTATTCCAACGGAAAAGAAAATCCATTTTCTCAACCTGCTCCTTCGGGTAGGGTTTGACCGGCTGGATTTTGGCAGTTTCGTATCCCCCAAAGCGATCCCCCAACTGAGGGATACGGCAGAGGTGCTGGCCGGCCTGGATCCGGATGCTGGCAGGGACACGGATCTGCTGGCCATTATCGCCAATGTACGGGGGGCACAGGAAGCTGCCGGTCATGAGCGGATCCGCCTGTTGGGTTTCCCTTTTTCGGTCTCGGAAACTTTTCAGCTCCGCAATACCAACAGCACCCGCGAGCAATCCCTGGACAGAGTGCAGGAAATTGTGGAAATATGTGCCGCGAACAATAAAATCCCGCTGGTGTATCTGTCCATGGGTTTTGGCAATCCCTACGGAGATGAATGGAATGAACATATCGTGGCAACATACACGGAGAAATTATACCGGCTGGGCGTGCGGCATCTGGCACTGGCCGACACGGTAGGTGATTCCACGCCGGAGAAAATCAAGCAACTCTACTCCTTTCTGAGCGGGGAATTCAAGGATGTGGAATGGGGCATACACCTGCACAGTACGCCACAGGAAAGCCAGGGCAAGATCCAGGCTGCCCTGGAGGCCGGATGCCGGCGATTTGACACGGCTCTACGGGGATTCGGAGGCTGTCCAATGGCAGAGGACGAGTTGGTGGGCAATATTGCGACTGAAAGCCTTATTGCAGCCCTGACCACCCATCCACTCCGGCTTGATTTGGATATGGAAGCCTGGGCCGCAGCGATGGATTATAGCTGGGAGGTTTTCCAGTGATTTCCGGATGCGGAAACTGACTGTTGTTCTTTTCCGTGAATATCAAACCCCCAGTACAAAAATAAGCCCGGAACTTCTTCCAGGCTTTTCTTTTAATGCTATATTGTCTGTGCTCAAAGGCACCTCAGTGCCATCCGGCCCAACCCGCGAATTAGGCGTCTTTTTCAGTGCCTTCTTCAGCCTGATCGGCCTCGTCAGCGGCAGGAGCTTCTTCTGTTGCTTCTGCAACTACTTCCTCTGCTTCAGCTACAACTTCGGCAGCCTCGGCTTCTGTTGCATCAACAGCTTCGATCACTTCTTCAGTCGCTGCATCCGCTACTTCAACAGCCTCCGCTACTTCAGCTTCCGGTGTCTCAACAACTTCAGCAGGAGCTGCAGCCGCTTTCTTACCGGAACCACCACGACGACGGGTTGATTTTTTCTCTACCTTGGCATCTCCACCCTTCGTATAAACTTCGTTGTAGTCCACCAATTCGATGATGGCCATTTCGGCATTGTCACCGGCCCGGTTTTCCAATTTGATAATGCGGGTGTAACCGCCCGGACGATTGGCTACCTTATCTGAAACCTCTCTGAACAGAATGGTCACCGCATCTTTGTCCTTCAAATAACTGAACACGCTCCTGCGGGAGTGGGTTGTATCATTTTTGGATTTAGTGATCAGTGGTTCAGCATACTTGCGCAGGGCTTTGGCCTTTGCAAGGGTGGTCGTAATCCGTTTGTGCTTGATCAATGAGGAAGCCATATTTGCCAGCATCGCTTTACGATGGCTGTCTGTTCTTCCCAAATGGTTGATTTTTTTTCCGTGTCTCATGTTTGTTTAATTTGTGCATACCGTTCCCGTCTGCGACGAGAGGAATTATGCAACAGGTCGCTAATATGCGCTACCTAAAGCAGCACTCACTTAATACTAATTATTCTTCGTCCAGTTTAAATTTGCTCAGGTTCATGCCGAAGGAAAGGCCTTTGGCTTTGACCAGTTCCTGAATTTCGCTCAGTGATTTCTTACCGAAATTGCGGAATTTAAGCATGTCAGCTACATCGTAGGTCACCAGCTCGGCCAGTGTACGGATGTCGGCTGCTTTCAGGCAGTTCAGAGCACGTACGGACAGGTCAAGATCCACCAATTCGGTCTTCAGGATCTTGCGCATGTGCAGGATCTCTTCATCCACCACCTTGGTTTCTTCTTTTGCCTGGGATTCCAGCAGGATATTCTCATCGGAGAACAGCATAAAGTGCTGGATCAGGATCTTGGCAGCTTCTTTCAGGGCCTCTTCGGGATGAATGGAGCCGTCTGTGGAAATATCCACCACCAATTTCTCGTAATCCGTCTTTTGTTCTACGCGGTAGTTCTCAACACTGTATTTCACGTTTTTGATAGGCGTGAAAATAGAGTCAATAGCGATCTGTCCAACCGGACCATCTGCCATTTTATTTTCTTCGGCATTGATATATCCCCGGCCTTTCGCAATATTCAGCTCGACCTCCAGGGTCACGCTGCTTTCCATATTGCAGATCACCAGTTCCGGATTCAGTACGGTAAAATTGCTGGAGAATCTGGTGATATCACCCGCAGCGAACTGGTCCTGTCCGTTAATGACAATAAACACTTTTTCGCTATCCCCCAAATCACCGGTTTTCTTGAAACGTACCTGTTTGAGATTCAGAATGATCTCGGTAACATCTTCTACAACTCCCTGGATCGTGGAGAACTCATGGGATACACCAGAGAAACGAACCGACGTAATTGCATATCCTTCCAATGAGGATAATAAAATACGGCGCAAAGCATTACCAATGGTCACACCAAAACCAGGCTCCAACGGACGAAATTCAAAAGTACCGTCAAAATCCGTGGATTTTTGCATGATAACTTTATCAGGTCTTTGAAATGCTAAAATTGCCATTTATTTTGTATTAAAATTGTTTAAAAAATTGTTTTGCCGCCATACCAATAGTGGTAAATGCGGCAAAAACAGATTACTTAGAGTACAACTCAACAATTAAGTTTTCCTTGATGTTTTCAGGAATCTCCGTACGCTCCGGATAATTCAGAAACTTGCCGGACAACGCATTGCCATCCCACTCCAGCCAACTGAATTTGTTGATCTTCTTTCCGGCAACCGAATTGACCACTACTTCCAGTGATTTGGATCTTTCACGGACAGCAACAACATCACCCGGACGCAGGCTGTAAGAAGCGATATTGACCACTTCACCATTGACGGTGATATGCTTGTGGCCAACCAACTGACGGGCAGCGGAACGGGTTGGGGCAATGCCCAGACGGTAAACGGTATTGTCCAGACGGGCTTCCAGCAATTTCAGGAAGATCTCACCTGTAATCCCCTGCTTTGAGGAAGCTTTGTCAAACAGGTTGGCAAACTGACGCTCCAATACCCCGTAAGTGTATTTAGCTTTTTGTTTTTCCAGCAACTGAACGGCATATTCAGATTGCTTGCCGCGCCTTTTGGATGCTCCGTGTTGTCCCGGAGGATAATTTTTTCTTTCTAATGCCTTATCGGGGCCGAAGATGGGCTCCCTGAATTTCCGGGCGATTTTGGACTTGGGTCCGGTATATCTTGCCATAATATGTTGTTTTAAAGTATCATTCAGCCTTTGCTGAAGAATCTTAGCTTTAAAAAAATTGTTAATTTACTCTTTTGGGACCTCCTGATTAAACGCGTCTGCGTTTTGGAGGACGGCAACCATTGTGCGGAAGTGGAGTGATGTCACGGATGGTGGTCACTTCAATACCCGCATTCTGCAGGGTACGGATAGCCGACTCGCGTCCGGATCCGGGGCCTTTGACAAACACTTCAACTTTGCGCAAACCCAGGTCATGCGCTACCTTGCCACAATCTGCTGCTGCCTGTGAAGCAGCATAGGGAGTGTTCTTTTTGGAACCCTTGAATCCCATCTTTCCGGCACTGGACCAGGAGATAGTCTGTCCCTGATTGTTGGTGAGGGTGACAATGATATTATTGAAGGTTGCATTGATGTGCGCCTGACCAACGGGCTCAATGACTACAATCCTCTTCTTGGTTGCTTTCTTACTTTTAGCCATTTCTTAAAATCAATTATTATTTAGTAGCTTTTTTCTTGTTTGCAACAGTCTTCCGTTTACCTTTACGGGTACGGGAGTTGTTCTTGGTACGCTGACCACGCACCGGAAGGTGTTTACGGTGACGAAGTCCACGGTAGCATCCGATATCCATCAGGCGTTTGATATTCAACTGGATTTCTGACCGGAGTGATCCTTCGACCTTGATCTCATCATTGATGATCGTACGGATGGCTGTCAATTGCTCGTCATTCCAGTCCTGTACTTTTACATCGTATTCGATCCCTGCTTTATCCAGGATATTTTGTGCGGTAGAACGACCGATACCGAAAATGTAGGTAAGGCCAATTACTCCTCTTTTGTTTTTTGGTAAATCTATACCTGCGATCCTTGCCATATACTTATTAAGCGATTACAATAATTGAATTAACCCTGACGTTGTTTGAACTTGGGGTTCTTTTTGTTGATTACAAATACCTTTCCTTTACGACGGATAATTTTGCAATCCGCACTGCGCTTCTTAATGGATGCTCTAACTTTCATGTTCTTATTACTTAAACAACCTGGGATCCAGCCCCGGAATTTTATTTATACCTATATGTGATCCTTCCTTTTGACAGGTCATAGGGAGACATCTCCAGTTTGACCCGGTCACCGGGAAGAATTTTAATGTAGTGCATTCTCATTTTACCGGAGATATGCGCTATAATTTCATGTCCATTTTCCAACTCTACACGAAACATCGCATTGGAAAGTGCTTCTTTGATGACTCCGTCTAATTCTATCGAGGCCTGCTTAGCCATATACAGTCTTGATTATTATATACATACAACCTGCAACAAACAGGGATGCAAAGATATGAAAAAAAATATTTCTTTTCAACTCTTTTTAACCAAAACATTTTCAATGTGCTGGAAAGTGGTCAAAACTTCCGGCTGACCCTTCCTGACCACCACCATATGCTCATAATGTGCCGAAGGTTTGCCGTCCACTGTGCTGACGGTCCAGCCATCATCCCAGAATTTGACACCGGCCCTTCCCATATTGATCATTGGCTCGATGCAGATCACCAATCCTTCCTCCAGTTTGATTCCTGCACCCTTTTTCCCGTAATTGGGCACATCGGGTTTTTCATGCAACTGGAATCCGACACCGTGTCCGACCAGTTCGCGGACAATGCCATAACCAAACTGATTGACATAGTCCTGTACAGCACTTGAAATATCCCCGACCCTTTTGCCGGCCACTGCCTGCTCAGTACCCAGATGCAGGGATTTCATGGTGACGTCCAGCAACTGCCTGACTTCCGGGGCAATATCGCCGATCGGAAAGGTATAGGCAGAATCTGAAATGTATCCATTATAGGTCACCCCACCATCGACGGAAACAATGTCCCCTTCTTTGATCACGTATTCGCTGGGGAAACCATGCACGATCTGGTCATTGACAGAGATGCAAAGTGAAAATGGAAAATCGTGATATCCCAGAAAAGCGGGCTTACCACCATGATCCTGAATGTACTCATAAGCAAACTTATCCAGGGACAGGGTGGTAATACCGGGCTTGATCAATGCTGCGATCTCTCCCAGCAATCGGGAAAGGATATCAGCAGCAATTCGCAACTGCTGAATATCCTCTTCGGATTTGTAATTCACTTTTGACATCGGGCAACAGATCAGATAACCGATTGACCGGTTGCAGCACCCGTATCCATTGGGTTTCTTCCTTTCAGACGTCCGGTTTTCATCAGGCCATCATAATGCCTCATCAGCAAATGGCTCTCAATCTGCTGGAGTGTATCCAGCACAACACCAACCAGGATCAGCAGTGAAGTACCGCCATAGAAGTGTGCAAACTGATTATTCACTCCGAACAGTCCGGCAATGGCGGGCATAATAGCCACGATCGCCAGGAAAATCGATCCGGGAAACGTGATTTTTGAAATGACACCGTCAATATACAGATTGGTAGCCTGACCGGGTTTGATACCAGGGATAAAACCCCCGTTCTTTTTCATATCTTCTGACATCTGCTGTGGGTTGACCATGATCGCAGTATAGAAGAATGTAAAAGCAATGATCAGGATTGAAAACACAATATTATAAGTGAACGATGTGTAATTGCTCAGTTCCGTCAGAAAGTTGGATTGCAGAGCCGGGAAAAACTGGCCGAGTGTCATCGGCACAAACATGATCGCCTGTGCAAAGATGATCGGCATTACACCGGCAGCATTGACCTTCAATGGGATATACTGACGTACGCCACCGTATTGCTTGTTGCCCACAATCCTTTTTGCATATTGTACGGGGATTTTGCGCACGCCCTGTACGATCAGAATGGTAAATACAACCACAAAGAACAGTGCCAGGAATTCAAGCAGCAAGGGGATCGGACCACCGCCACCGGTACTCATACGCGAGAACCATTCTGCGGTCAGACCACTTGGCAACTGGGCAATAATCCCCACCATGATGATCAGAGAGATACCGTTCCCGATACCTTTATCGGTAATTTTCTCACCCAGCCACATGACAAACAGGGTACCTGCTGTCAATACAAAAGCGGACATAATGGTGAACAGCGGATCCTGGATCATTTTTGCTCCGTCATCAATCTGTGTGCGTACGTAGGCAACCGATTGGACCAGCGTAATGGCCAGTGTCAGGTAACGCGTAATCTGCGTCATCTTCTTGCGGCCACTCTCACCCTCTTTCTGCAACTTCTGGAAGTAAGGAACAGCAATCCCCAATAACTGCACTACGATCGAGGCAGAGATGTAGGGCATGACGCCCAATGCAAAAATTGCAGATCTGGAAAATGATCCCCCTGCAAACATATCCAACAAACCCAGCAAACCTTCCTGGGTTTCGTGCTGGAGCGCCTGGGGATTGACCCCTGGCAGTACAATATAACATCCTACCCGGTAGATCAGCAGAAAGAGAAGCGTATTGAGGATACGCGTTCTCAGATCGTCGATCTTCCAGATATTCTTTAGGGTGGTGATTAGCTTCTTCATGGATTAAATTTTTTCAATCGATCCTCCGGCAGCTTCGATCGCTTTCTGGGCCGAAACTGAAAATGCATGTGCTTTAACTTCTACCTTAGCGGAAATCTCGCCTCTTCCAAGTACTTTGACCAAGTCATTTTTGGAAGCCAGTCCATAGGTTCTGAAAGTATCAAAATCAATCGCCTGAAGATTGTGCTTTTCTACCAGACCCTGCAAAACATCCAGGTTTACACCTACATACTCTACACGGTTGATATTTTTGAATCCGAATTTGGGAACACGGCGCTGCAATGGCATCTGCCCTCCTTCAAATCCGATCTTGGTACTGTGGCCTGAACGGGAACCCGCTCCCTTATGTCCACGCGTGGATGTACCTCCACGTCCGGATCCGGTACCACGTCCTATACGTTTTCTTGTTTTTACTGATCCTGCAGCAGGTTTTAGATTACTTAAGTTCATCTTTTTGCAATATTTTGCTATGCCTTCGCTTTCACTAAACAGACATAGCGATTAAACGTGTCATTGCCGGAAGGGGAAACCACCTCCGGCAAAGATTATCAACTCTCTTGTACTACGACCAAATGATTTACTTTCCGCACCATCCCGATGATCGCAGGAGTGGCTTCCACTTCAACCGTCTGGTTGATCTTCCTCAATCCCAGAGCTTCCATCGTCCGCTTTTGCTTCTCGCTGCGGTCGATGATACTCTTGATCTGTGTAATTTTGATTTTTGCCATGATCTTTATCCGTTAAAAACCTTGTTTAAGTCCACGCCCCTGTGTTGGGCAACTGTGTAAGCATCACGCATTTTCAACAATGCATCGATCGTAGCCTTGACCACGTTGTGCGGATTGGAAGATCCCAGAGATTTGGCCAATACGTCGGTCACTCCGGCACTTTCCAAAACGGCACGCATCGCACCACCTGCCAATACTCCGGTACCGTGTACGGCTGGTTTGATCAGCACATTGCCGCCGGAATATTTACCGAGCTGCTCGTGTGGAACCGTTCCTTTGATGATCGGCACTTTAATCAGGTTTTTCTTTGCGTCGTCGATCCCTTTGGTAATCGCTTCAGTCACCTCTTTTGCTTTTCCAAGTCCGTATCCTACCACACCGTTTTCATCACCAACGACCACGATCGCAGAGAAACTGAATGTACGTCCACCTTTGGTTACTTTTGCAACCCGTTGGATGCTCACCAAGCGGTCTTTCAGTTCGATCTCGCTTGATTTTACTCTTTTTATATTACTTAATGACATGTTCAATTGTGATTAAAAGTCCAAACCACCCTCACGCGCACCTTCGGCCAGGGACTTTACACGTCCGTGGTACAAGTACCCGTTCCGATCAAAAACTACTTTGGTGACACCGGCAGCCAGGGCTTTTTCAGCCAGGGCTTTTCCAACGGCTCTTGATTGCTCGATCTTATTACCTGAAGCTGAAAAATCACTTGACAGGGAAGAAGTCGAAACCAAGGTGATGCCTTTGACATCATCAATTACCTGGGCATAGATACCCTTATTGCTCCGATAAACGGACAAACGTGGGCGTTCAGCAGAACCTTTGAGGTGCTTTCTGATACCCTTTTTTATGCGTTCCCTACGGGATAATTTATTTCCTGACATGACTATTATTTTTTAGCTGCAGATTTACCTGCTTTTCTCCTCAATTGTTCACCTGCGAATTTGATACCCTTTCCTTTGTAAGGCTCCGGAGCACGCAATTCACGTATTTTCGCAGCGACCTGTCCGATCAATTGTTTGTCGATGCTCTCCAGTGTGATGACCGGATTCTTTCCCTTATCGGAAGTAGTTGTTACTTTCACCTCTTTGGGAAGGATGATCACCACCTGGTGTGAAAAACCCAATGCAAGCTCAAGGGTACTACCCTGGCTGCTTGCCCGATAACCCACACCCACCAGTTCCTGGGTGGTTTTGTATCCTTCTGTCACGCCTACAACCATGTTGCTGAGCAGTGAGCGGTACAAACCATGCAGTGATTTGTGATGCTTTTGTTCGGTAGGTCTGCTGACCAGCAACTGACCGTCTTCCTGTGAAACTTTGATATCCGGATTGACCTGTTGGGTCAATTCTCCCTTTGGTCCTTTAACGGTCACCAGATTCTTATCTGAAACCGTGATCGTCACTCCTGCCGGAATGGCGATCGGTGCTTTTCCAATTCTTGACATGTTGTCTTCCTCCTGATTAATAAACGTAACACAAAACTTCGCCACCCACGTTCTGTACCTGGGCTTCTTTGTCCGTCATCACTCCTTTGGAGGTTGAAAGGATCGCAATTCCCAAACCGTTCAATACGCGTGGCATATTCTCTATACCTGCATACTTCCGGAGTCCGGGTTTACTGACGCGCTTTAAGGTACGGATTGCGGGAATCTTGGTGATCGGATGGTATTTCAGAGCGATCTTGATCGTTCCCTGTACCTGATCATCCTCAAACTTGTAATTTGCAATGTACCCCTTGTCGAAAAGCACTTTCGTAATTTCCTTTTTCAGGTTAGATGCAGGAATTTCAACAACCCTGTGGTTGGCCTTGATGGCATTCCTTACTCTGGTAAGGTAATCCGCTATTGGATCTGTAGTCATTTGATATAAATTGTGGTAAGGGTTTCCCTTGCATCCTGCTGGGGACCTTTTACCGGTAAATAAAAAAATTCGGTCAAAATAAGATTACCAGGAAGCTTTCTTTATCCCCGGGATCTTGCCAGCCAGCGCCATTTCACGGAAAGTAACCCGGGAAATTCCAAACTGACGCATGTATCCCTTAGGACGTCCGGTCAGTTTGCAACGGTTGTGCAAACGGACGGGTGAAGCGTTCTTTGGCAATTTATCCAATGCTTCGTAATCTCCGGCTGCTTTCAGAGCAGCACGTTTCTCAGCATATTTGGCAACCAGCCTGGCACGTTTTACTTCACGTGCTTTAAGTCCTTCTTTAGCCATTATTTTCTGTTTCGTTATTAGTATTCTGATTCTTAAAAGGAAGTCCGAACTGCTTCAACAGCTCCAGGGCTTCCACATCCGTACCCGCACTGGTGACAAAGGTAATATCCATTCCTTGAATTTTATTGATCCTGTCAATATTAATTTCAGGGAAAATGATCTGCTCGGTCACACCCAATGTGTAGTTTCCACGACCATCAAAGCCTTTGTCATTGATGCCGCGGAAGTCACGGATACGTGGCAGGGCCACCGAAATCAGCCTGTCCAGAAACTCATACATCTTCACATCCCTCAGCGTCACGCGTACACCGATCGGCATACCTTTACGCAACTTGAAGTTGGAAACGTCTTTTTTGGACTTGGACGAGATCGCCTGCTGACCGGTAATCAGGGTCAGTTCGCCGATGGCATTCTCAATCAGCTTTTTATCTGCAGTCGCACCACCGATACCCTGGCTGATCGCAATCTTTTCCAGTTTCGGGACCTGCATAATGCTTTTATACTGAAACTTTTCTTTTAACGCCGTACGGATTTCTTCCCTGTACTTTGTTTTCAATCTTGGTGTGTAAGTCATTATTTGATCTCCTCCCCTGATTTTTTAGCAATACGAACGATTTTCTTCTTACCATCCACCTCTGTGACCTTACGGCCTACACGGGTCGGTTTTCCTGTTTTTGGATCGATCAGGGCCAGATTGGAAATATGGATTCCCGCTTCCTGCTCAATGATACCTCCGTTTGGATTCGTGGCACTTGGCTTGGTGTGCTTCTTGATAATATTGGCACCCTCAACCAAAGCCCTGTTCTTTTCAGTCAGCACTTCCAAAACCTTTCCTTCGGTACCTTTGGAGTTACCAGCGATGACCTTTACCAAATCTCCTTTACGGATTTTGATCTTATGTTTTGCTGTTTTTGTCTGTCCCATGATTATAATACCTCCGGAGCTAATGATACGATCTTCATGAACTGTTTCTCACGCAATTCCCTGGCAACAGGGCCAAAAATACGCGTTCCACGTGGTTCATTGTTATTATTCAACAATACGGCAGCATTGTCATCGAAACGGATGTAAGAACCATCTTTACGACGGATTTCTTTTTTTGTTCTGACGACTACTGCTTTGGAAACCGATCCTTTCTTGACGTTTCCTGATGGCATAGCACTTTTTACGGTCACAACGATTTTATCTCCGATCGACGCATAGCGCTTGCGAGTACCTCCCAACACACGGATCACTAAAACTTCTTTAGCTCCGCTGTTGTCGGCAACATTGAGTCTTGATTCCTGTTGTACCATCTTACTTAGCCCTTTCTAAAATTTCAACTAATCTCCAGTTCTTGGTCTTACTCAGCGGACGCGTTTCCATAATCAACACCGTATCGCCGATACCACAGGTGTTTTCTTCGTCATGAGCTTTGAATTTGGTAGTTTTCTTAACGAATTTACCATAGATCGGGTGCTTCACTTTACGTTCCACGGCCACGACAATGGATTTTTCCATCTTGTTGCTGACTACCAAGCCGATTCTTGTTTTTCTTAATTTTCTTTCCATTTCGACTTTCATTTTTATGCTTCAGCGGCTGGGTTTACCTCGTTGGCCGATTGCTGGTTCTCCTGTGCCTTGCGGACAGTAAGTTCCGTATTCAAACGGGCGATGGTTCTGCGTACATAGCGGATCCGGTTTGGATTCTCAATGGCAGAAACAGCATGAGCAAATTTCAATTTCCTGAGGTTAGCCTTCTCTTCTGCGATGGTGGCTACGATGTCCTCTTTTGATAATGCTAAAATTTCTGAATTTTTCATTTCTATTTCAGTATTAATGTCGTATCGCTGCTGCTTTTACCGATCTCACCGTGGTAACGGCACCGTGAGCCGAAGCAAAAACGAATACAGACGTTTTTATGCTTCTACGTAGTCTCTACGTAAAACAAACTTGGTTTGCACCGGTAGTTTCTGCGCTGCCAGACGAAGTGCTTCTTTTGCAACTTCCAGAGGCACTCCCTCTGCCTCAAACAGCATCCGTCCCGGACGCACAACGGCTACCCAATACTCGGGCGCACCTTTACCTTTACCCATCCGCACCTCTGCAGGCTTTTTGGTGACGGGTTTGTCCGGGAAAATCCGGATCCATACTTGTCCTTCCCTTTTCATGAAACGGGTGACCGCGATACGGGCCGCCTCAATCTGACGACTGGTGATCCAGGCCGATTCCATGGTTTTGATGCCAAAAGATCCGAAAGCCAACTCAGACCCACGGCCTGCGTTGCCCTTCATGCGACCCTTCTGCATTTTTCTGAACTTTGTTCTTTTTGGCTGTAACATGTTCGTATTTACTTATTAACTGCCGGAGCAGTAAAATGCTAATTCTATCTGATTAATTATCCCCTGCGTTGTCCTCCGCCGGCATGGCCACTACCGGAACCTCCGGGACCCCTGCGATCTCCACCTCTTCCAGGTCCACCGCCACGACGGTCACCACCACCACGACGGTCTCCGCCACGACGATTGTCTCCGTCACGTCCTCCGCGACTGTCTCCGCGGTGCTCGCCAACTCCTTCTACACGGCTCTTCACACCGGCACCCTGGCCTACATTCGGAGAAAGATCACGCTTACCGTAAACTTCACCTTTGCAGATCCAGACTTTCACACCGATCTTACCATAGGTAGTCAGTGCTTCTGCCAGTGCGTAGTCGATATCCGCACGGAATGTGTGCAGTGGAATACGACCATCCTTGTATTGTTCGGTACGGGCCATTTCGGCACCACCCAAACGACCGGAGCACATGATCTTGATACCTTCGGCACCCATGCGCATAGTCGAAGCAATGGAGGTTTTCATCGCACGACGGAATGAAATCCGTGCTTCCAGTTGTTTTGCAACACCTTCAGCGACCAGTTGAGCATCCAGTTCAGGGCGTTTGATCTCAAAAATATTGATCTGAACATCCTTTTTGGTGATTTTCTTCAGCTCTTCCTTGATCTTATCGACTTCCTGTCCACCTTTACCAATGACGATACCCGGACGGGCCGTGTGAATAGTCACGGTGATACGTTTCAGTGTACGCTCGATGACCACTTTTGCCACACCGCCTTTTGCAATACGCACGGCCAGGTATTTGCGGATCTTCTCGTCTTCAACTAACTTATCGGAATAGTTCTTTCCGCCAAACCAATTGGAATCCCAACCTTTGATGATTCCTAGTCTGTTACCTATCGGATTTGCTTTTTGTCCCATTTCAATAAATTAGTTTTGTGCTACGTTTGTTTTACTATCCACGATGATGGTTACGTGATTGGAACGCTTGCGGATCCGGTAACCCCTTCCTTGCGGGGCAGGACGTAAACGCTTCAACTGACGGCCACCACCCACAGATACTTCTTTCACGAACAGACCGCTGCCTTCTACGGATTGGCCTTCATTCTTGGCTTCCCAGTTATTGATCGCAGAAAGGAGTAATTTTTCTACCCGGATCGCCGCTTCCTTGTTGGTATGTTTCAGGATATAAAGTGCGTTTTCGACTTTTTCTCCACGAATCAGATCCACTACCAGGCGCATTTTACGCGGGGATGTAGGGCAATTCAATAATCTGGCAGTAGAAGCTCCTCCTACCTGAGCCTTCTCCTGCTCTTTACGCTGCTTTATGAGTACAGACTTCTTTACTTTTGTTGTTGCTGCTTCCATTGCCTATTATTTTTTCTTTTCAGCGTGGCCTCTGAAAGTGCGCGTAGGCGCAAATTCACCAAGCTTATGTCCTACCATGTTTTCCGTTACATATACCGGAATAAACTTATTTCCATTGTGTACAGCGAAGGTATGACCAACAAAATCAGGGGAAATAACCGATCTTCTCGACCAGGTTTTCACGACTGTTTTCTTGTTTGCTTCATTCATAGAAAGAACTTTTCTTTCTAAGTTGTGATCGATATAAGGACCTTTTTTAATTGAACGAGCCATTATTTTTTCCTTCTCTCAATGATGTAACGATTTGATGTTTTCTTCTTATAGCGTGTTTTGTAGCCTTTCGCCAACACACCGTTCCGTGAGCGCGGATGTCCTCCGGAAGCGCGGCCTTCACCACCACCCATCGGGTGATCGACCGGGTTCATGGCCACACCACGTACGCGTGGACGACGGCCCAACCAGCGATTGCGACCGGCTTTACCCAATACCTGGATCGAACGTTCCGCATTGGAAACCGATCCGATGGTAGCAATACAGGTCAGCAGGATCATCCTTGTTTCGCCGGAAGGCAATTTGATGATCGCATACTTACCGTCCCGTGCCGAAAGCTGGGCATAAGTACCTGCACTCCGTGCGATGGAACCACCCTGACCCGGATTCAACTCGATGTTGTGGATAATGGATCCAAGTGGGATGCTCTTCAAAGGAAGCGCATTTCCAACTTCGGGGGCTACACTTTCTCCTGCAACAACGGTCTGTCCAACTATCAGGCCTTCGGGCGCAATGATGTAACGTTTCTCACCGTCTGCATAATGCAATAATGCAATACGTGCTGAACGGTTTGGATCGTACTCAATGCTGGCAACTGTTGCGGGAATATCTTTTTTATCGCGTTTAAAATCAATCAATCGGTATGCTTTTTTGTGCCCGCCACCGAGATAACGCATAGTCATTTTACCGGAATTATTACGACCGCCTGACTTCTTGATCTTTACGACCAATGATTTCTCAGGGACGTTGGTCGTCACATCTGAGTAATCCGCTCCAATTCTGAAGCGTGTACCAGGGGTTACCGGTTTGAATCTTTTAACTGCCATTTCTTATTATATAGTACTGTAAAAGTCAATAGTTTCACCATCTTTGATTGTCACGATGGCCTTCTTATACTTGGGGCTGCGTCCGGAAACAAATCCTGCTTTCGTGTAACGGCTTTTGGCCTTTCCGGCCACGACTGCTGTATTCACAGCAACCACGGTCACACCGAACATTTCTTCGACTGCGGATTTGATCTGGATTTTATTTGCCCTATGATCTACCTTGAAAGCATAACGGTTCAATTTTTCCGTCAATAAGGATGCTTTCTCTGTCAATACTGGTTTGTGTATGATCTCCATATTATTTGGCAAATGCCTCCTCCAATGTTTTGACAGAATCAGACGTCAACAGTAGTTTACCGGCGTTCAACACATCATAGGTGTTCAACTGATCCACGGTGGTCACTTTTGTTTTCGGAAGATTCCTGCTTGATAAATAAACATTACTATTAGATGCCGGCAGTACGAGCAGGGTTTTTTCATCAGCCACATTCAGGCTGTTGATCAATTGAACATACTGCTTGGTTTTGATCGAGTCAAACTCCACCTTGTCCAGCACCAGGATGTTGTTTTCCTTTGCTTTATAGCTCAGTGCGGACTTACGGGCCACTACTTTCAGCTTTTTGTTCAGCTTGAAACTGTAATCCCGTGGTTGCGGACCGAATACGCGTCCTCCCCCATTGAACAACGGAGACTTGATGCTACCTGCACGGGCACCACCGGTACCTTTTTGCTTGTGCAGCTTACGCGTAGATCCTGCGATCTCGTTCCGTTGCTTGGCTTTGTGCGTTCCCTGACGTTGGTTGGCCAGGTATTGTTTCACATCCAAATAAATCGCATGGTCGTTAGGCACTACCCCAAACACCGAATCAGGCAGTTGCACCTTGGCACCTGTTTCTTTTCCTGATATATCTAAAACTTTAACTTCCATTTTCTTATTTGTCTATGATTACGTAAGACCCCTTGGCTCCTGGAACGGAACCACTCACTACCAACAGGTTCTGATCTGCATAAACTTTCAGGACCTGCAGGTTCTGAACTTTCACCCGATCTCCTCCCGTACGGCCAGCCATACGCATTCCCTTGAATACACGGGAAGGCCACGAAGACGCTCCCAGTGAACCTGGCGCACGCAGCCGGTTGTGCTGACCGTGGGTAGCCCCACCGACACCACCAAAACCATGGCGCTTCATGACACCCTGGAAACCTTTTCCTTTAGAAGTACCGACTACATCAATGTAATCGCCTTCCTCGAAAAGGGTGACATCCACCGTGTCACCAAGAGATTTTTGATCCGGAAATGTTTTGAATTCTACCAATTTACGCTTGGGCGTTGTATTTGCTTTCGCAAAATGCCCCTTCAAAGGTGCCGTAGTGTTCTTCTCTTTCTTCTCATCGAAAGCGAGTTGAACAGCGGAATAGCCATCCTTTTCCTCCGTGCGTATATGCGTCACCACGCACGGGCCAGCTTCGATTACGGTACAGGGGATATTCTTCCCTTCCGCATCAAAAATGCTGGTCATTCCTACTTTTTTTCCAATAATTCCTGACATGTTGTTAATAAAATTTAATTGTCCATCGAAGCAGTAGGGCTTCGTTCAAGACATACCATTCCCATTAAGGGACGGCAAAGATAGAAAACTTCCATTAACTATCAAATAGTTAGTGGATTATTTTTTCAAATAAATTCAAAAAATCATGAAAATGACCTTCGGAATCAATATTATCGATGATCTGAAAGAAAATCCGACAACAATCTGTAAGCCTGCAGGCTGCTGTCCGCATTCAGATAATGTGATCGGAGTGCACGGTATTCATTCAGGGCAGAGAGCGCACGGAAATACAAAACCGAATCAGGGTCCCTGCGGGGAAGGTACCCTTTGGGAGTAGCATATACAAAATGGCCATCCTGCCGGACGTGTACAGGGATGGCAAAAAAATCACGCGCTACAAATTGACCGCTGATATCTGTCTCATAACCGGCTTCTACAAAAAAATCAACCGCATACGGCGGATAGCCAAAAAGGTAACCGTAGCCCCTCCACCGCTTATAAGTTTCCTCATATTCGATGGTATTGAGGACAACACCCGGATCTGCAGCCGGTACCAGCCCAAAGTGGCCAAAAAAATTCTGCTCAGCTCTTAACAGACTATCCAGCAGACTGATCCGTATCACGTTGATCTGAATGTGCCTGTTTCCGTTATAAGTCCTGCGATAGGGGGTTAGGACAAACTTCAGGTCCGGCAGATCCAAGGTATTCAAAGCCTGCTGGATCGCATATAAAGAATCCAGATATGGTTGATGATCCTTATCCAGGATATTCCCGCTCTGCTGCTTCGCATTGGCCGTATCAGCCAGGGGATACGTGAAAGATACGAGGCTGCTCATCGGCTTAATGCCGGCAAACATGGTATATAGGGCCTCAGTATCCAGACCGGCCTGCAAAATGGAGTCGATCAGTTTCCGGGTTAACGGATCCACCGGCGGAACAGACCGTTTACCCGTCGTATCTCCGACAGAGAATGCGGGGGTCGTGACCTGTCTATTCGAATAGCAGGAGGCCAGAAGAATAATGATCAGTATAAAAGGAATAAAGTATGCTATTGGATTTCTCATGGGTCTATCGTATCAGGCTTATTCCGGCCAATAATTTATGTCCCAAAGATAATGCATCAATATTGCATTAGCAAATCAGAATAACCCGGATATGTTGCCGTCATCATCAATATCAATGGATTGGGCAGCGGGCCTAGCCGGCAGACCCGGCATGCGCATCATATCCCCGGCTATCGGGATCAGAAAACCGGCTCCGGCTGCAATTTCGATCTCCCTGATCTTGAAAGAGAAGCCGCTGGGACGTCCCAGCAGGGCCGGATCATCGGATAGTGATTTTTGGGTTTTGGCGATACAGACCGGCAAGCCCTGCAGGCCCAAATCCTCAATCTTCCGCAGATCCTGTAAGGCCCGATCGCTGTACTGGACTTCGGCTGCACCATATATCTCCCTGGCAATGGTATCGATCTTGGTCTGGACGTCCCAATTCCAATTGTATAAGGGCCGGAAATCTGCTGTTTTCTCTTCTATCAGTTGGACCAGGCCGGCAGCGAGTCCAATGGCTCCGGCCCCACCCTTTGCCCAGACATCTGCCACCGCAACCGGAATACCCATACGCTGACCCAATTCTTCGATCACAGCGATCTCCTCTTCACTGTCAGTCGCAAAACGATTGAGGGCAATAATGGGAGGTACACCAAATTTGCGGGCATTCTCCAGATGCTTCTCCAGATTGGGCAGTCCTTTGATAAGCGTGGGCACATCGGGCTGTTTCAGATCGGCCAGCCTTGCTCCTCCATGATATTTCAAGGCCCGGATGGTGACGGTCATGACCAGCGCATCCGGCCGTAGCCCGGCAGACTGACATTTGATATCGTAAAATTTCTCAGCCCCCAGGTCAAAACCAAAGCCTCCCTCGGTAATGGTATAATCACCCAGGGACATACCCGTCCGGGTGGCAATCACGGTATTGGTACCCTGGGCGATGTTGGCAAAGGGTCCTCCGTGGATAATGGCCGGATTGCCTTCCAGGGTCTGCACCAGATTGGGTTTGATCGCATCCTTTAATAAGGTTGCCATGGCTCCTTCAGCCTTCAGATCACGGGCATAGACCGGCTGCCTGTCATAGGTGTAGCCGATGAAAATATTCCCCATGCGTCGCCTGAGGTCCGACAGGCTATCCGCCAGGCAGAGAATGGCCATAATCTCCGAAGCTGCGGTAATGTCGAATCCGGTCTGACGGGGCACACCCTCATTCGGACCTCCCAGACCCACAATGACCTGCCTCAACGCCCGGTCATTCATATCCATGACCCGTTTCCAGGCAATGGTGCGGGGGTCGATCTGCAGCGTACTCTTATGCTGTCTTTGCAGGTGATTGTCTATCAGGGCAGCCAGCAGATTGTGCGCCTTCTCCACCGCCGAAAAATCACCGGTAAAATGCAGGTTGATATCCTCCATCGGCAGCAACTGTGCCTTACCTCCACCTGTGGCCCCTCCTTTGATCCCAAAAACCGGACCCAGGGAAGGTTCCCGCAATACAACAATGGATTTCTTTCCGATCTGGTTGAGCGCATCAGACAAACCAATAGACACGGTGGTCTTGCCCTCCCCCGCAGGTGTAGGCGAAATCGCCGATACCAGCACCAGCTTGCTCTGTGTTATTTTTTCCCGATCGATAATGGAAAGGGGAAGTTTGGCCTTGTACCGACCGTAAAACTCAAGTTCTTCCTGATCCAGCCCCAGCGATTCGGCAATGAGGCTGATGGGTAATATCTGCGCCCCGCGGGCGATTTCCAAATCAGTCATGGTATCCTTCTATCATGTGCATATACACAAAGGAACAGCATGTCACATCATGATGCCATGACGATGATCATTAATTAGATTGATTTCAATTCTTATTTTGCAGCGGACCAGCCTCAGTTATTGCGCAGTTTCTTTTGGATGTCCTGAACGTAGGTTTTGAACTTTTTGTCAGTTTCGATCAGGTCCTCAACAGTCTGGCAGGCATAGATCACGGTTGAATGATCCCGCCCCCCGAAAAAGGCACCTATGGATTTGAGCGAGGTCTTGGTGTGGTTTTTTGCCAGGTACATGGAGATCTGCCGGGCCTGCACGATTTCCCGTTTGCGGATTTTGGATTTGACCATTTCCACCGGCACCTCAAAGTAATCACAGACCAGCTTCTGTATATAGTCCATCGAGATTTCCTTGGTCGAATTCTTGATGAAATTCTTCAGCATGGATTTGGCCAGGTTCAGATCGACTTCCTTTTTATTGAGGGTCGCCTGTGCCAGCAGGGAAACCATCGCTCCCTCCAGTTCGCGCACACTGTTGTCGATCTGTTCGGCCACGTATTCGATAACGTCCCCGGGCAGTTCGATCCCGTCACTGTACATTTTCTTCTGGAGAATGGCCATGCGGGTTTCCAGATCCGGTGCCTGGATATCGGCTGAGAGCCCCCATTTAAAACGGCTCAGCAGCCGTTCTTCCAGTCCGGCCAGATCCTTTGGCGGTTTGTCGGCAGTCAGGATAATCTGCTTCTCGGACTGATGCAGGTGATTGAAAACATGGAAAAATATATCCTGTGTCTTTTCCTTTCCGGCAAAATTGTGGATATCATCCATGATGATCACATCCATTGCCTGATAGAAATTAACAAAATCGTTGATCGTATTGTTTTTCAGAGAATCCACAAACTGCTGGCAGAATTTCTCGCATGCCACATAAATGACCAGCTTGTCAGGATGTTTCTGTTTGATCTCATTGCCGATCGCCTGCACCAGGTGGGTTTTACCGAGCCCCACCCCACCATAGACCATCAGCGGGTTGAACGAAGTGCCTCCGGGACGACCAGCCACGGCATAACCGGCGGAACGGGCCAGCCGGTTGCATTCTCCTTCAATAAAATTGTCAAAAGTGTAATTTTGGTTGAGTTGCGGATCCACCTGCAGTTTCTTGAGCCCGGGGATCACAAAAGGATTCTTGATGTCTTTATTAAGGGATACGGGAATGGGCATAGATTGTTTCTTCCCTTCTGCCCCGTTTCCGTTGGAAGGAATGTTAGTCGTATATGGATTGCTGGTAGAAGATTTTTCCACCACAATATTATATTCCAGACGACCATTTTCACCCAGTTGCTTTTTGATGGTTTTGCGCAGGAGCCCCACATAATGCTCCTCCAGCCATTCGTAAAAAAACAAACTTGGTACCTGAATAGTCAAAACGTTGCCTTCCAATCTCACCGCCTTCACAGGCTCAAACCATGTCTTGTAACTCTGTGCCGGAATGTTGTCTTTTATGATCTGAAGACAATTATTCCATACACTGACACT
Source organism: Parapedobacter defluvii (assembly GCA_040392005.1). Lineage (GTDB taxonomy): Bacteria > Bacteroidota > Bacteroidia > Sphingobacteriales > Sphingobacteriaceae > DASRQK01. The sequence continues at coordinate 64,385 of JBEBWT010000003.1, read as the reverse complement.
CGTTTTTTCCATTCGATATTTCTTAATAAATTGATTCCCAGTGATTGACTAAAAAATGTGGATAACTTTTCCTCAAAACGAAGATGACAAAAAAAAATCACCTAAAAAATAAAAAAACAAAATAATATTTAACTGCCAATCTATGAGTGAATTACAATGTAAAAAACTGTTTTGGAACCTCTGTGGAACCGGCTCAGATAATTTTTGCACATTACCCGGATCAGAGAGCCAAAACCCTGTTGGACGAATCCATAAATGCTGGAAAAAACCCTTCCTGATTGATAATGCACGATAACCCGGATTGTAATTCAGGTCACATTAATTGGCTCGCTAAAGATAGACAAAACTTCTCCATCCTCCAAAGAACTTCCAAAGAAAAAATCTCAGATTGATAAAGAAAAAATCTCATGCGGACATTCTGCCACGTATCCCTTATATTTGCTGTTTACACAACAAGAAATCCGGCATGCAGTTTAAGGATATTCAGGGACAAGAAAATAGCAAAAGCCAATTGATCGGAACCGTTCGTGAGAACCGGGTGAGTCATGCACAGCTTTTTTCCGGCCCGGAGGGGAACGGGGGACTGACGCTGGCCATTGCCTATGCCCAATACCTCAATTGTACCAACCGGAGTGCAGAGGATAGTTGCGGGGAATGTGCCAATTGCAGGAAGTACCATAAATATATACACCCCGATCTGCATTTTTCCTACCCCTTTTTTGCAAAACACAAGGATGATACGGCGGCGACCTTTGTGCAGACCTGGCGGGAAGCACTGCAAAAGAATCCCTATCTGGGCATGGACGACTGGCGTGCCCATTCGGAGGTGGAAAACAAACAGGCCAATATCAATATCGCTGAGGCTCATGACATTATCAAAAAACTGAGTCTGAAAGCTTTCGAAGCAGAATATAAGGTACTGATCATGTGGCTGCCCGAATACCTGGACAAACAGGGTAATGCCTTGCTCAAACTGATCGAGGAGCCGCCTGAAAAGACCCTGTTCCTGCTGGTTTCCGAAAACACGGACCGGATCCTGACCACCATCCTTTCCCGGACCCAACTGGTCAAGATCAGGCCCTATACTGCTCAGGACATAGCCGCTTATCTGAATAGACATTTCGATCTGAAGGCCAGTCAGGTGGAGGAAATAGCCCTGATGAGTGACGGCAACATGGCACAGGCCCGGCGTTTTGCGGAGGAATTGGAGGAGCCCTTCTTTGAATTGATGGTACAGTGGCTGCGCTATTGTGTGACGGATTCGGGGAAATCCATGATCGCCTGTTGCGAAGCGGAGCTGGCTGGCCTCGGCAGGGAAAATCAGAAGAGCTTTCTGCGCTACACCCTATCCATGATGCGGGCAGCGGTACTGGAAAAGTCAGGGGTGGGTGCTATTCAGCCAATTTCCGGCCGGGCAAAAAATTTTGTAGAAAAATTTTCGGCAAATTACGCCCTGGAACAGATTGAAGCCATGATTGACTTGCTGGAAGAGTCAATTTTTCATATAGAACGCAATGCCAACGCCAAGTTATTGTTTTTAGATTTATCTTTGCGTTTGGTTTTATTATTTAAGTACAATACGTTCCGCCAGAAAGCGGACTCAATTATATAAACAATAGATTATGGGATGCAATGGATGTGCATCCGGCGGTGGTTGTGGAAGTGGTTCTACACCAGCGGGTTGTCAAAACAATGGCGCCTGCATGACGAGCGGATGTAATAAACTGGACGTTTACGATTGGCTGAGCCATATGGACATGCCAACAAATTATAAACCTTTTAATATTGTAGAAGTCAGATTCAAGGGTTCGAGAAAAGATTTTTATATCAATCACGAAAATCTCTACCTGGAAATGGGTGAACCGGTCGTGGTGGAGTCCCCGACCGGCGGTTATGATCTGGGCCATATTTCCCTGACCGGGGAGCTGGTGCGGCTGCAGATCAAGAAAAGCCGGACCAGGCAGGAAGACATTGATAAGAAAGTCTATCGGAAACCTTCGGAACACGATATTACCAAATGGCAGGCTGCCAAGGATCTGGAATGGGAAACCATGCACAAGGCCCGCACCCTCGCCCTGAACCTCGGTCTTTCGATGAAGATCAGTGATGTGGATTACCAGGGGGACAAAACCAAAGCTACCTTTTATTATACGGCCGAAGGCCGGGTGGATTTTCGGGAGCTGATCAAAAAGATGGCTGAGTCCTTCCGTATCCGGATCGAAATGCGGCAGATCGGCATGCGGCAGGAAGCCAGTCGTCTTGGTGGTATAGGATCCTGCGGACGGGAATTGTGCTGTTCTACCTGGCTGACCGATTTCAAGACGGTGTCCACCTCGGCTGCGCGCTACCAAAACCTTTCTCTCAACACCCTGAAGCTGGCCGGACAATGCGGAAAGCTGAAATGCTGCCTCAACTATGAACTGGACAGCTATATGGATGCACTGAAAGATATCCCGAACAATGTGGACCGGATCGAAACACAGCGCGGAATTGCATTTTTGCAAAAAACCGATATTTTCAAAAAGATCATGTGGTTCAGTCATCCGGGTGAGGAAAGCTGGATGGCCATCTCGGTAGATCGGGTGAAGGAGATCAAAAAACTCAATGAATCCGGACAGAAACCGGAGGAATTGGGCATGGAAATGGAGGAGGCTCAGGTGGACAAAACAGCTACTTTTGATTATGAGAATGTGGTGGGGCAGGAAAGTCTGACCCGGCTGGATGATAAAAACAAGAAGCGCAAAAAGAGCAAGAACTCCCGGAATAAACAGGGTGGCATTGGCGGTGAGCGGGACGGAGGGAACAGGAGGCCGACGGGTTCTGCTGCCTCCGGCAGCGCAACTGCCAAAGAGGGGGACAGACAGAGCAATAAGCAAGGCGGTGGCGGTAGTGGCCGGAAAGGCAACCGGAATAAACCTACGGACCGTGGCGATGCAAATAATGCAAATAACCCTGCTGGCAGAAATAGCAGTGGAGGCAATGGCGGCGGTAATGGCAGTGGAGACGGGATTTCTGCGAAAAGCGGTGATCGGGAGGCCGGAAGAAATGAAGCAGGGAAAGACAGAAGGGGCCGGAGACGACCGTCCGGGGGAAGCAAGGGTAAACCCGGGAACAATGACCAGCAAGCATAAAAATGGGTTCTGGCCTGTATGGGGATTGTGCCTGCTTGTTTTAACAGGCTGTCTGACCGCAGCGGGATGCAACCGGGGACAGGTACTGGCAGATCAATTTCTCCCCATTCCCGACCGGTCATGGGATTTGGCCCATCAGCCCGAAATTACTATCCATGTAAAAGACAGAAAAGGTCCCTATAAAGTATATGTCAATCTGAGGCATACCGATCAGTACCGATTTGCCAATATTTATCTGGTGATCCACCAAAGACGGGAATCTGCAGCTTTAGCAGCCGACTCTCTAAGTGTCGGACTGCTCATACCTGAAAATGTATCAAAGCGGGTGGAACTGATCCTGGCCGAGCCCGACGGACGGTGGACCGGGAAGCACAGCGGCAACCTTTATACCAGCCGGCAATTGGTCTGGGACCATCACTTTTTCCCGGATACGGGCGTATATATCCTTTCGCTGGAACAGAACATGCGGGAAAACCCATTGAAGCAGGTGGTTGCCGCCGGGCTGCGCATCGAGCGGGCCGGGGCACAATGAAAGGATTTCAAAGAGTAAACTGCACTTCTTTGATGCCGAAATCGACTACATGCCCGTTAAAATCCAGTTGCAGCCTCCCCTGCATGGTGACCCCGGAGATCTTGCCGCTGACCGGCACCCCATCGAGCAGATAGACTGCCTCCTGATCATAGCGGTATAGCTTTTTGACATATTGTCCGAGTAGCCAGGAAGTCGCGGAGAGCTCAAGTCCCTCGTAATTGGATTCGATGGCAGCACATATTCCGGTCAGGAGATCAGTCAGCACATACTCTTCACCGGTCAGTAAACGCAGAGAAGTGATCCGGTCACTGATGGCTTCCGGGAATACGGTTTGATTGACATTCATCCCGATCCCGATGATCGCATGCTTCCAGCGTCTGCCAGAAAGGATGTTTTCGATCAGGATACCTGCTATCTTTCTGCCATCCACATAAATATCATTGGGCCATTTGATCTGCACCTGATGCCCGGGCAGTAGCTTTTCCAGGAATTCGACCAGGGCCAGGCTCACCACTACCGTCAACGCAAACTGATGGCCGGGCGCAGTGGAAACTGGATTGAGCAGCAGGCTGAAAGTCAGGTTTTTTCCTGCTTCACTTTCCCAGATAGCTCCCTGCTGACCCTTGCCGGCAAACTGATGGACTGCCATTATAACAGTCCCTTCGGGAAATGGCGCAGATTTTGACAATCTTTCCTTCAAATAGTCATTGGTGGATGGTACCGAAGGCAGGGTGATCAGATTTCGCCCGACAAATCCGCCGGAAAATGTGTTATTTTGCAATATATTGTTATTTTAGCGAGGTAATATCGCTTCAAAACTATAATATTTTTTAATGGTAAAAAACAAAATTGAAAGCTTTTCTGCGCAATTGTCTGACATCATTGTGTACGGAATCCAGGAAAAAAAGGGAAATGAGATTGTCAGGCTCGATTTACGTGCATTGAAAGGGTCCGTGACCGATTATTTTGTGATTTGCCATGCCGATTCTACCACTCAGGTCAATGCCATCGCAAAAAGTGTTGAAGAAGAGGTTTACAAAGCCCTGAAACAGGATCCCTGGAGGAAAGAGGGAATGGAGCAGGGCGAATGGGTGCTGCTGGATTATATTGACGTGGTCGTCCATATTTTCAAAACCGAAAAACGTCAGCATTATGGGATAGAGGAACTGTGGGGCGATGCCGAAATACAATATTTCAAGAGTGCCTGAGGCGATATAAAAAAATTAAAATTAGAATGGAACGCATGAAGAAAGTGCCAACGAAGAAAATAACACCAAAACCACCACGATTCAATATCATGTGGCTTTGGCTGGCTATGTTACTGGGATTTTTGTCCCTTAATTTTTTGTTCAGTGATGACAAAGCCAAGCAGATCACCTATCAGGAATTTGAAAGTGATCTGCTGAGAAGCGGTGATGTGGACAATTTGATCGCTTATAAACGCAATGATTTATGGTTTGTCGAAGTGTTTATCAAGAAAGATCGTCTGAACGATGAAAAATACAGTGAGGTAAGGCCTTCGGACAACCGTCTGAGCCTGTCGCCAAGCACAGGCCCTCAATATACGTTTACAGACGGTTCTTATGAGGCGCTGGAAAGAAAACTGAATGCGGATCAGGAAGGTATTGAGAGTAGCGAACGGGTCCCGCTCAAATTGGAAGACCGCTCCAACGCCTGGACAGGCTGGTTGTTTTCGCTGATGCTGCCCCTATTGCTGATCCTGTTTTTCTGGATCTTTATCATGCGGAGAATGGGTGGCGGCGGTGGCGGCGGTGGCCAGATTTTCAATATCGGGAAGTCAAAGGCCACTTTGTTTGACAAGGAAGCCCAGGTTGCGATTACTTTCAACGATGTGGCCGGCCTGGAGGAAGCAAAACAGGAGGTGATGGAAATTGTGGATTTCCTGAAAAATCCAAAGAAATACACCAATCTGGGGGGTAAGATCCCCAAAGGGGCACTGCTGGTCGGCTCACCGGGGACTGGTAAGACCCTGTTGGCCAAAGCGGTGGCCGGTGAAGCGCAGGTGCCGTTCTTCTCTCTGTCGGGTTCGGATTTTGTGGAAATGTTTGTGGGAGTGGGTGCCTCGCGGGTGCGGGATTTATTCCGCCAGGCCAAAGACAAGGCCCCCTGCATTATCTTTATTGATGAGATCGATGCCATCGGGCGGGCCCGTGGAAAAAATTCGGTGATGGGGGGCAATGATGAACGGGAAAATACGCTCAATCAATTGCTGGTGGAGATGGATGGATTCGGAACGGATTCGGGCATTATCATTATGGCGGCTACCAACCGGCCGGATGTACTGGACTCGGCTCTGCTGCGCCCCGGACGTTTTGACAGGCAGATTTCGATCGACAAACCGGATCTGGTGGGTCGGGAGCAGATTTTCAAAGTGCACCTGAAACCCCTCAAACTGGCTGCGGAGGTAGATCCCAAGAAATTATCGGCACAGACTCCTGGTTTTGCAGGGGCCGAGATCGCCAATGTGTGTAATGAGGCGGCGTTGATCGCGGCCCGCCGCAATAAGGAAGCCATCGGTATGCAGGATTTCCATGACGCCATTGACCGGGTGATCGGAGGTCTGGAGAAGAAAAATAAAATCATCTCACCGGAAGAGAAACGGATCGTAGCTTATCATGAGGCCGGACACGCGATTGCCGGCTGGTTCCTGGAACATGCGGATCCACTGGTCAAGGTGTCTATCGTGCCCCGTGGGGTTGCTGCACTGGGTTACGCCCAATACCTGCCCAAAGAGCAGTTTCTTTATACCACCGAGCAATTGGTGGACGGCATGTGCATGACCATGGGGGGACGGGTAGCAGAAGATATTACCTTTGGTAAAATTTCGACCGGGGCACAGAATGACCTGGAGCGGATTACCAAATTGGCCTATGCGATGGTGACGGTGTATGGGATGAACGATAAGGTGGGAAATGTCTCCTTCAATGAGAGCCAGGAAACACAGTTTCAAAAGCCTTATTCCGAGAAAACCGCCGAACTGATCGACGGGGAAGTACGAACGCTGATCACTGAGATCTATGGGAAAACCAAAGCCCTGTTGCTGGAAAATCAGAACGGTCTGATCGCGCTGGCTGAAAAACTGCTTGAAAAGGAAATCCTGTTCCAGTCGGATCTGGAAGAGATCCTGGGCAAACGCCCATTTGATCACCGCACGACCTATGATGAGTTTGTGAATGGCAATGATCTGGAGGATGCCGATCAGACACCGGCTGCTGAAAACCTGCAGCATGACGGGGTGAGCGACACGACTCTTTGACAAATTGTCTTTGATGGGGAAGAATACCGGGAATACAACAGCCAGGGAGCGGATGCTCAAAAAAATACGGCAGGCGCTGCTTCAAAAAAGGGAAAATCCATATCCCCAGTTTGAGGACGCGCCCCTGTACCGGGCCGATCAGACCCCTCTCCCTGTTCTTTTTGCTGAAAAACTCACTGAAAATGCCGGCCATTTCGTTTACTGCGAAAGTGAACTGCAATTGATGGAAAATCTGCTCACGCTGATTGAGCAGAAAGGACTCCGTAAAATCCATGTCTGGGAGCTTCCCTTACAGGAGATCATGGATCGCTACGAATTGCCCTATTATAAGACCGATCAGGACCTGGCAGCCCTGGAAATGAGCATCACCACCTGCGAAGCCCTGATTGCCCGCAACGGCAGTGTACTGGTCAGCAGTGCCAATGCCGCCGGCCGCCGGCTCAGCAGCTTTGCCCCCATACATGTCGTCATCGCCCATTCCAACCAATTGTTGCCGGATATCCGGGATGGGATGGAGCTGTTGAAGAAAAAATACGGACGCACCCTGCCTTCTTCGGTGTCATTGATCACCGGTCCCAGCCGGACCGCCGATATAGAAAAGACCCTGGTCTTAGGCGCCCATGGCCCGCGGGAGCTTTATGTCTTTCTGCTGGATTATTGATAATCCGAGCCAACGAATATTCATCGCCCCCAGATTAATACTGTTTTAGACCTTTCAAGGACAGCATACCCGAAACCATATAATTTTCCGATCACATTGTGTATGTCTGAAAAACCCTGTAACACATAAAGGTTGAAGCACATAAAAAGGCTGCCTCAAATTTTCATTTGAGGCAGCCTTTGCCAAAATTCAGGATTAGGAGAATTCCTATTCGCAGAATTATCTTGGTCCAGTGTAAGTCAACGTTTCTTCAAAATAACGATTACCCCCACCCGATGTCCATTTCAAATGAAAAGTTTTCGTTGCAGGATCATAATGACTGGAAGGATCAGTAGCAATAGGCAACAAGGTAGTCATTTCTACAGTCACTTGATTAGTAACCCTATCAACTACCAAATCAACCTGATTGCTGTAATAACCCACCAAACCTGGTGCCATACGGACTCTGGTTGCATTGATAGTTCTCAATTCAATATTAGCCGTCCAGTTTGGCATCAAAGTTTGCGTTGGTGCTGATTGGTATGTGTATTTACCATCCCAAGGGTTCTTGACCGGCAAGCTAAAAATTGCTATACCAACATTACCACTAATCACGCCATGTGAAGTATTGGTTATCTTTACCGCAAGTGCATTTGGCAAATCTCCATTAAAAGCACTTGGCTTTACACTAACGGGAATCAAAGCAAACTTCTCTCCTTTTTTTATGGTCACAGTTGTCGGCATTGAATACAAAGAAGGATCCAACTGAACATAGCCCGCATCTGTTGCAGCTTCTGGAGCTGGGGCAATAGTGACAATAATATCAGTTGTCGCAAAGTCCTCCGGACCGGCCCAATTCACCCCTATCATGAATTCGTCTGTCGGGACGTTCTCAAAAGTTTTAGGGATGTATTCTACATACTTAGCAGTATATGCAGAAAAAGGTGCGGTCACATTGTAAAACTCGACTACATTATGGGAACCCGAAGGATCCAATGCGTATTTCTCGTCCTTCAGACAGCTCGTCAGAGCCACTGAAAAAACAAACACAGTTAGTAATTTTAATATATTTTTCATGTTACTCTCTTATTTATTTAGCCCAAAAAATCTTATCCCCAAAATGATTAACGTCACGTACATTTCCAGAGTTATAATCATACTCAGATTGTGGATATTTTAGCAATGTTGGCAACCGATCTGGCGTAGTCGCTACTGAAGTTGTAGAGGCCATATCATTGTACCTACCACCTCCGGGAGTGGTCACCGGATATCCAGTCCTCCTATAGTCATTCCAAGCTTCTTCACCAGTGATCATATTGAAGGCAATGTATTTCTGCGTTATAATTGCTTCAAGCTTCTGCGCAGTGGTCGTAGGGACCGTTCCTCCGCCTTGCTCAGTATAAGTAGAAAACTGCACCAAATAATTGGAAGAATTAGAGTTTTTATAATCGGCCAACAGGGTGTTAGCATTAAAACCTGTAGGAACAGCATCATTCGCATTCTTCGCCAAATATCTAAAAGACGCTTTAATGCCTTCATCAAAACTCACCTGTGCATCACCCGGGATTAGGCCTTTCAACTGAGCTTCTGCTTTCAAGAAGTGAGCCTCAGCCAACAGGATGATAGGCCGTCCCTGACCAGGTCCCTTTACGACACCGTCAGTCTCCGTATTGGCCGTATTACTATTGAACCAAGGTGAAAAACCGGCACGAATTGGAGGATTATTACCCTCCACACCCAATTGATTAAGCGGAGTTGGGCGACTCGAGTTTCCAAAATCATTATAGATTTTTCCGCCTCTATAATTGTCAGATATCTTAGTACCATCATAGTAACCATAGACATAATAAGTCGGTACACGAGATGAAGTAGCTACGTTACCAGTAGTGGTGTATCCCCAGGCGCCCCAAGTAGGATTAACTTTACCTGATTGATTTTCATACCCCGGATTGACCATAGCATCCTCCGTGATCAAACCTAAACTGTTATTAAACGAAGCTAATTTCTGAGAAGCAAAACCAGATAATTCGGAAGATGCACTCACACGAATCAGTAATCGCAACTTTAATGTATTGGCAAATTGTTTCCATTTCGTCATATCCCCTGCAAACATCGGGTCAGAAGCCGCATTCAGGGTCAAAGGAAAGGATGCATTGTCAATAATCTGAACAGCCTCATCAAGTTGGTTGATGATATCCTCATAAATACTCGGTGCACTGTCGTAAGCAGGTGTAAGATTTGCACTTCCCTGTAGTGCTTCTGTATAAGGAACATCACCATGCTGATCTACCAATCTACTGTACTCCAACACGGTCATGATTTTTGCAATGGCCTGAAAATTAGCCAAGTTACTATCATCCGCAGTGCCATCAAGCACATATTTGTAGTCCAATAAATTGTCGTATGCAGTACCCCAAGCCGAATGTGTCCCTGGAGTAAAACTATAGGTAAGCAGGTTTCCAAAGCCTGAGAATCCCCCCGCATTGGCAATGTACCCATTTAAAGAACCACCATAGGTATTGTAAGTATGCGCCAAACTAGCCGATCTCACAATGGCAGTAGGCAGCACCAGTTGCGGCTCCACGAAGGTCGCAGAGTTTGGATTATCATTGATATCCAAATAATCCTTACAGGACGTTGAAAGCCCAGCAGCAATCAACATCGCAATTGCTATATTGAAATATTTTTTCATTACTTTTTCTTAGTTTAAAATTAGAAACTTAATGACAGAGTAGCACCAAAGTAACGGGCAGGTGGCGACTGGGCTAAACTTGTAAAGCCAACAGCATTACTGCCTGATCCCAATGCACTATACTCTGGGTCTGTGTAAAGGTTAGTTTTCGGTACCCAAATAAAGAGGTTCCGTCCCTGAACACTGACTGTCGCTCCTTTTACATATCCTTTGAAGTATGAAAATGGAACTTCGTAAGACAAGGACATTTCTCTCAACTTCCAGAATGCTGCCGAGTGTGTATAGTTCTCACCAACATTTCGGTTCCTTGTACCATCGGTCCAGAAATCTGCTCCACCTGAACGGGTTGTGATGTTGGTGTTAGCAACATACTGTTGTGTAGCCGGATCCAGGTAAGAAGAATTCGGGAATACAAAACGCTCCCGATTGAACCAGGCGGTACGGATACCGGAACCAGCAAAGTCAAAACCGGTACTTACTGAGTTCATCACATAATGACCTGTACGGTACTCCATGATTGCATTGAAGCGGAAACCTTTATAACGAGCCTCCAGATCTGTACCCAGGATATGTGGAGGATTTGAAGTTCCTACAATCTCATAGCTACCATCAAAAGAAGGGAAGCCAGAGTTGCGATCAACAATTACACGTCCCTGATCATCCCGCAAATACTTGGTTATCTTCATCAATGGGAATGGCTGGCCTTTCTCAGCCACAACCACAGCACCAGTAGCACTACCAATGGTCATCACATCACTTTCATCAGAAAGTGAGATTACTTCGTTGCGATTGTATGCATAGTTTGCACCCAAACTCACGGTCAATCCACTTGGATTACGAATAGGGGTCACCCTCAAATATGTTTCAACACCTTCGTTCTGTACTTCACCAATATTGGTACGCAAACTGGTAAAACCAGTAGCACTGGATACACTCACACTAATTGTCTGATTATAGGTGTTAGTCTTATACCAACTCAATCCGGCGGAAATATCACCGTTGAATAAGTCCAGATCAAACCCTGCCTCAGGCCCTTTGGTAATCTCAGGTTTCAGCCCGGCCGCAACCAAACTTCCCCCTACAGAGTACCCTGGATTACCTGCGTAAGGATAACCTGCAGATTGACCGAAGGTTGTGTTAAGCGCATAGGCACCCAAGTTTACGTTACCCACATATGCATAAGCCGCACGTAATTTCAAACTGGATAACCAGCTCGCATCTTTCAAAGCCTGGATCGCATCTGAAGCAATGAAGGAAACGTCGGCAGAAGGGTAGAAAAACGAACTATTCTCCCACTCCAGTACCGAAGTCCAGTCATTACGTCCAGTAACGTGCAGGTAAAGGTAATCCCTGAATCCCAGACGAGCCTCACCGCGTACGGACATACTACGAGTTCTGGAATTTGATTCTGATGCCCCAGGATTATTCTGTGTATTGCTAATGTTGTACAAACCATCGATCACAAGACCCGATGCGCTTACGCCTACGTTCTTGGATTGGCCATCCCTAAGAGAACCCGCACCCAGCAATGTAAGTGTGAAGTCATCGTTCAATTTCTGACGATAATTGGCGATCAACTCGGATACAAGCTGAAGGCTACCGCTCCTGCTGTCACTCACTGCACCGGCCACATCTGTTTTCGAACTACCTGAAATGCTCTTGGTATAATCCGTAAAGATGAACTTATTGGAATGCGATTTGTTCTGTGCATTGCTTGAGCTGACACCTACTCTATAAATAAGGTTCAGAGGTACTGACTTTATAGGCTGATAGTTCAACTCCAAATTTCCCTGGAAATACTCATTCTTGGTCAATTGTCTCCAGTTACCAACTGAGAAATAGGGATTATCATAGTATTCATTATAATAACCGTTTGGATTCGCCCAAGGATCATTTTTCCAATCCTTATACTGCGTCAATGGGATATTTGCGGGAGTCTGTAAAATTTCATTGTAAATGCTACTGCCAGCAGTAGTCATATCGTACCAGTTATTAATGTAGTTTGTACTGAACTGTACCGAAAAATTATCATACAACTTCCTTGTACCATTAGCACGTACTGAGATACGATTATACCGATCATCAGGCATAGTCGCAAGTTGTGAGAAGTGCTGTCCGGATATATAGTACGTTGACTGTTCATCACCAGCGGTCAATACCAAATCTGTTTGATTGGAGAGACCATCTTCCCAGAAGTCATATTTATCGCTCACTGGAGAGTACTTGATAGTTTGGATAGATCCGTCCTCAAGTGGTTTACCAATTTCTCTCATTGATCCATCAAACCTCGGTCCATACTGCTGATTTTCATAAGCAGTATAGGTTTTGACCGCATCTGGGGTCGTACCTGCACCAAATTTGTCTTGCAATTGTGGATAATAACTGACCTGCTCCATTGTTGCCGTATGGCTTAAGCGGATCTGAGTCCGGCCAGCCTTACCTTTTTTGGTAGTGATCACGATCGCACCATTGGAAGCTTCAGAACCATAGGCAGCAGCAGCAGCAGCTCCGTTAAGAACCTGCATGTCTTCAATATCCTCAGGGTTCAGGTTACCCAACAACGAGTTCGGAACAACCAAGTTGTCCAAAATCAACAGGGCCTGGTTATTACCTGTAATGGAACGCTGTCCACGCAGAACTAAACGATAATTTGGATTAAGACCACCGTTTACCGCATTGACCTGAAGTCCGGGGACCTTACCCGAAAGGGAGGCAGCGATATTAGAAGCCTTACCCTGCACGATCTGTGCGGCTGTAACCGTTGTAGCTGCTGTTCCCAGCTCTCTACGTTGCGCAGTAGTACCACTTGCCGTGATAATTACCTCATCAAGTCCGGTTGCTTCTGGTCTCAGCGTAATCGTAATGTTCGATTGTGCGCGAATCCCTGTCAATGTAAATGATTGAGTCGAAAAACCCAAATAGGTAAATGACAGCTCATTTAATTCCTGAGGTACATTGATAGCGAAAAGCCCGTTTGCATCGGTCAATTCGGCAATAGTCGTACCGACTACTCTGACCGAAACGCCTCTAAGCGGAACATTATCAGCCTCAGAAACCACCTGCCCACTAACGAGCCGAGTTTGTGCCTGAACTACACTTGCTGATAACAAGCTCATCCAGCACACAACAATAAATAGTAATTTGTGTTTCATGTGTTAAAAATTAAGTTAAAAAAAAGAATCAAAAAGTCTATATTCAGTTACGTATTCCATGTATGGATATTTTTATACATGCAGTACTTATAAAATCACAATCAAGCTTTTGGATTAACCAAAATCAAAATAGTCAAATAAGTTTGTTATATATGACTATACGACAAACTCATCATACAAATATAGAATGAAACTTAACAAAAATAAAACAATTCGAATATAATTTTTTAATCTTCTGATAATCAGACTAATAAATTTTAAATTTTGTCATATTCACCAAGTTAGTATCATTATACTCACTATGTTTATAATTTAAGCATCGTTTTGCTCTTCTTTTTAAACAAAAATTTCCTTTCCTTACTGCAAAAGCCTAAATTTGCAGGCCGGCGGTCAGACTGGATGGCAGAAGGTATTCCAGAGGGCCTCGTAGTTCAACGGATAGAATAGATGTTTCCTAAACATTAGATAGCAGTTCGATTCTGCTCGAGGCTACAACACACAGGGAAAGCGATTTAATGGTCGTTTTCCCTGTTTTATTTTGCGGCCGCATACAGGAGCGTCAGCGCGCCTGCGATTGCTGTTCCGGGCTTCGCCCGTGTCTCAGGAAACCGATTTCAGACCGATGATGGAGGCGATCAGGGTGGTGATGAAAAAGAGGCGCATGAAGGTAGCGGGTTCCTTGAATACGAGGATTCCGACCAGGACGGTACCGACAGCACCGATTCCGGTCCATACGGCATAGGCGGTGCCGATGGGTAGGGTTTGGGTGGCTTTGACAAGCAGGGTCATGCTGATAGCAAGGGTGACCAGAAAGGCCCCGTACCAGAAAAACATTTCTTTTCCGACCGCGTCTTTGGCTTTGCCCAGACAAAAAGCGAAGGCTACTTCAAATAAGCCTGCGATGATGAGGATAACCCAGCTCATGGAGCAAAGATCAGATTATTTTTTGATTTTGCTTATTTTTCAGCTTTCCGCAAATAAATTTTACCCTGCGTGGTACGTAATATAATGTCCTCGCCTCCCCCATTGATGGTACCGATGACCCGGCTGCCAATGCCAGGATAGGCACTGTTGCCAAATCTGTCGAAAATACTGCTGGGCACGGCCTGGAGTGACAAGGCCCGGTAAAATTCACGAGATGCCAGGCTTGAATCGTCAGCGACTGTCTGATCGGTCTCCCCGGTAATCTCCTCGGTGATCACTTCAATATTGAAATCTTTGGATGCATAAAGTTCACCCATGGCCGCTATCATATTGAGCCTGGCTTTTGTGGTCAAGGGCAATGCAACATCCACAAAGCCCATACTGGTAATCAGGGATACGGGACCTTTGACAGGCGATCTGAATGCCGCCTCTATATTTCCCATTGCCTTGACCGTTAGCGGCCCTGTGATATTATCCAGTTTGACATGGCCGCTGGCACTGGTGATCTCAAGTTCACCACTTATATTTTTTACCGTAATATCACCCTGATTGCCAGGAAAAAAAAGTGCTGAAAATGTTGTTTTCTTGATTATGACATGCAGGTGTTCCGGAACCTTTACAAATATAGTATCATTGTTTGTCGCCATTTGGCCCCTCCTGATCTCTGTCAGATCCCCTTCCTGCTGAATGTTCAGTCCTATTCCGGCTTTATGGTCTCCATAAAAACCGGACTCCCCAATCCCTTCCAGCCCTGCGGCACGAGGATCATTATTCTCTTTGGGTTCTCTGGTTTCTACCATCCTGGAAATAATTACTTCATCCCCTTTATAACCTTCCAGGCTAACCAATCCTGCTTCAATACTCAATGTGCCCGTCGTTTTTTTAAAACGATGTTCCATGAGTACTTTTGGCCGATCCGAAACTGCCTGCCCGTAAGTTCTATTTCCGTTTTCGTCTTTGATCACCGTGACTGCATGCTCATTGCCGGTACTCCTGGTCTGTGCAAAGGTCAGCATGGAAAAACCAACCAACATGGCACTTAACATCATTTTTGTTTTCATCTTATTCTCATTTAATATTAAAAAAATTCATTTCAATTTATTCTTTCCGCCAGCAATTGACTACCAGGTTTTCAGCAATACGGCATATGCCTGGTCTTTGACAAAATCCAATGTCAGCGGGTCATTGGCAATCGCATACAAGCGATCTGCGGTCGCTTCGTTAATACGGATGGTATCGTGCTGCGCCATAGCCAGCATCAGGTCCAGTTGAATGGTCGGATCATCCTGTCTGATAAAAACATCCTGGATGGCCTGTCCGGTCTGCATGGCAGGCAGGCGGTTCATCAATAGTTCTATGGCCGCATATCGCACATTGCTGTTGGGATCATGATTGATTGTATGCATCAATTTATCCATCAACTCTTGCGGCAACTCGGGCATGGAAGCCATTTCCAAAATGCCTTCCATGCGCCTGCTGGCGGATTCTTCTGTTTCCAGCAGGGCTGCGATCCGCTTTTCAAGGGCTGTCTGATCATTCTCCCGGTCTTGCCCCTGTATCTTTGTCCTGACCGGGAGAACTGGGTTTGGACGGACCTCAGCCACTCTCCGGGTCTGAGCCACCTCATCAGTGCCCTTCCCGGCAGGGTTCGGATCCCCAGGACTCAACTCACCAGTCGGGTTCAACTCCCCGCCCGGCACCGACTCATCGGCAGGACCCGGCTCCTGTCCCACAACAAGCGTTGCGATCTCTTTTATATCTGAAGTGGTGCCGGTATCATTAAACACCCAGCGCAGCCCCACAAATCCCAGGATGACCAAAATCGCTACCGAAGCTGCAACATACTGAAACCGGTTCCATGGTAAACGCCTGACCACCGGTTTTTTCCCCGATCCTTCCGTCCCTGTATTCCGTTCTGCCCCTGGCTTCCCTTTCATCCCTGCCTTCCGGTCCATCCGTTCCCATATCCGGTCCCGAACGGCCTGATCCGGAATCTTATTATCAAAAGCAGCCCGGTTTTGGGATACAAGCTGTTTCAACTTATCTTCTTGCTTCATAAAAACCTCCTTTCTTTTCCATATTAGGCTTTACCATACCAGCGATCCTGTTCTTTGCCCGATGATATTGACTCCTTACCGCTGAATGGGACATCCCCAACAGCTTCCCTATTTCCTCCTGGGACATATCTTCAAACAGAAACAGATTCACAATTGTCCGGCTGGTCTCCGGCAGGCTATCGATCGCCCTTTCTATTTCTTCCAGACGACTTTCTTTCCATATCGAATCTTCATCCCCATCCAGCTCCCATGCACTTTGATTGACCTGATCCAACTCCAGAAAATGTATTTTCTGCTTTTTGCGCAAATGTGAAATACTCATATTGATCGCCACCCTCTTGATCCAGGCTTCAAAGCTTTCTACGTCTTTCAGCCGTTCCATCCTGGAAAAAACAGACACAAATGCCTCCTGCAACAAATCCTCTGCCTCTGCCGTATGATGATTGACCAGCCGGCTGATGGTGTTATAGACCGGCACCGCATACCGCTCATACAGCAGGGTATATCCGCTCTCCTGTCCCTCCAGGCACAGTTGTATCAATTCCTTATCTCCAAGCGCTCCTGTATTCACCAATATTGTACTTTTAACCTGAATTCGATTATTATCCAGATGCTAAATCTAATTCCTACCCCCTCTTTATTAACAAGTCGCAAGTTACGGGGAAATGTTGCAGAAAATACAAATGAAAAAAACCGGCTCCTTGGATCAGGGCCGGTTTAACCGGGGTTATGCGTTTTCACCATTTCACAAATTCCGCAAAAAGAGTGGTTTTTGCGGAATTTGTGTTTTGCACGTCATTAGCCTGCGGACAAGGCGGCAGCACCACTGACGATCTCGGTAAGTTCGGTGGTGATGGCTGCCTGGCGGGCCTGGTTGTAGGACAGCTTAAGCGATTTCAACAGTTCGCCTGCGTTGTCGGTGGCTTTGTCCATGGCTGTCATCCGTGCTCCGTGCTCGGAGGCGTGGGAATCCAATACTGCTTTGTAAAGTTGGGTCTTGACCGCCTTAGGGATCAATTCCTGAACGATGGTCTCTTTGGATGGCTCAATGATGTAATCGGCCATCTGGGCAACGCCAGCAGCCACATTTTGCCCGTTGCCGCTCACGGTCTTTGCACGACTGGCTGCGGTATCACCTTCAGCAGGTGGCAGCAGAGGCAGCAATTGCTCGGTGGTCAGGATCTGTACGCCCGCATTTTTGAATTGGTTATAAACCAATTCTACACGGTCAAATTTGCCTTCCACAAAGCCTTCCATAATCTCAGTGGTGATCCTCGAAACATTCTCAAAATTGAGTTCAGAGAACACTTCCGAATGGTTGGCGACCATATTATACCCTCTTTTGGAGAAATAATCGAAGCCTTTCTTGCCAATGGCGATCATGGAAACCTGACCTGCCTCATTTTGCGAAGCGTAAGTCGTATTGATCAGTTGTACTGCTGCTTTGATGGCGTTGGCATTGAATGCACCGGCCAGTCCCCGGTTGGAGGTAATGACCACCACCAGGATGTGATTGGGTTTGCGGTCCACCGTAAACGGTGACGCACCCTGCTCTACACTGGAAGAAACATTGGCCAAAATATCCCGCAACTTATTGGCGTAAGGCCTCAACTGTATGATCGCACCGGTAGCCCGCTTCAACTTGGCAGCCGAAACCATTTTCATGGCTTTGGTGATCTGCTGCGTTGAGGAGACCGAAGCAATACGATTTCTGACTTCCTTTAAGTTTGCCATATTCTGATCAAAAAAGCATTAATATTTGGCAGCCAGCTCACGGGCAACCGTATCCATCACACTGGTCAGCTCATCGCTGAATTTTCCGGCTTTCAGGGCCTGCAAAACTTCCGGATGGCGTTGTTCCAATTGCTGCAGGTATTCTGCCTCAAATTCCTTTACTTTAGCCACAGGCACACGGCTGAACAAGCCCTTTGTACCGGCATAGATGATGGCCACCTGTTTCTCAACAGCCACAGGGGAGAATTGACCTTGTTTCAGGATCTCCACGTTGCGGACACCTTTGTCCAGGGTCGCTTTGGTCGCTGCATCCAGATCCGATCCGAATTTGGAGAAGGCCTCCAATTCACGGTACTGTGCCTGATCCAGTTTCAGGGTACCGGCCACTTTCTTCATGGATTTGATCTGCGCATTACCTCCTACCCTGGACACCGAGATACCTACGTTGATCGCCGGACGAACCCCTGCGTTGAACAGGTTGGACTCCAGGAAGATCTGACCGTCGGTAATGGAAATCACGTTGGTAGGGATATAAGCCGATACGTCTCCGGCCTGGGTTTCGATGATCGGCAGCGCCGTCAGGGAACCACCACCTTTCACGATACCTTTGATCGACTCCGGCAAATCGTTCATATTGCGGGCGATCTCGTCCGAACTGTGTACCTTCGCAGCACGTTCCAATAAGCGGCTGTGCAGGTAGAACACGTCCCCTGGGTACGCCTCACGTCCCGGAGGACGACGCAGCAACAGGGAAACCTCGCGGTAAGCCACCGCTTGTTTGGACAAATCATCATACACGATCAGTGCCGGGCGGCCGGTATCACGGAAAAATTCTCCGATCGCAGCACCCGCCATTGGCGCGTAAAATTGCATAGGAGCCGGATCAGCCGCAGAAGCAGCCACCACAATGGTATAAGGCATCGCACCATTCTCTTCGAGGGTACGCACGATATTGGCCACAGTCGAGTTTTTCTGTCCTATGGCAACATATATACAGAATACAGGTTGCCCCGCATCATAAAATTCTTTCTGGTTGATGATCGTATCGATACAAACCGCTGTTTTACCGGTCTGACGGTCTCCGATCACCAGCTCCCGCTGACCACGTCCGATCGGGATCATCGCATCGATCGCCTTGATACCAGTCTGCAAAGGCTCATTCACCGGCTGACGGAAAATTACCCCCGGAGCCTTACGCTCGATCGGCATCTCGTATGTATCGCCCAGGATAGGTCCTTTGCCATCGATAGGCTGTCCCAATGTATTGACTACCCGACCCAGCATGCCTTCACCGACACGGATAGAGGCAATACGACGGGTACGTTTGATCGTATCCCCTTCTTTGATCTCGTCAGAAGAACCCAGCAATACAACACCTACGTTGTCTTCTTCCAGGTTCAATACAATGCCCTGCAAACCGTTGTCAAATTCAACAAGTTCACCGGATTGTACTTTTGTCAAACCATAAATGCGGGCGATACCGTCACCCACCTGCAACACGGTACCTACCTCTTCGAGTTCGGCTTCTGATTTAAAGCCCGACAATTGCTCTCTTAAAATCGCCGATACTTCATCTGGTCTTACCTCTATCATATTATTTTATTATTAGTGGTTTTGCTTTTTATTTTTTCTTTATGCTAATTTGGAAAAGTCCAAATTTTTTATTATCTTACTATGTTGTGCCTGGCCCAAATCAACTGCCCGTATTCGAGGCAAAGTGCTTCTCCAATTTGTGCAGACGGCCTGCGATACTGGTATCCACCTGCTTATCACCGACCTTGACCACAAAGCCTCCGATCAGGGAAGGATCCACCACATTGGTCAGGATAATCTCTGACTTGGTCTCTTCGGCTATCACTTTTTTCAGGGCTTCAAAATTGGTTTCTGACAATTTAGTCGCAGAAGTCACCGTTGCCTTCACAATTCCCTTATATTCATTGTATTCACGAACAAACTCCTGAGCTGTTCCATAAAGGATCCCGGCCCGGCCCTTGCGCACCATGATATCAAAAAATGAGCTGATCGAAGGGTGGATCTTGTCGCTGAACAGTGCCCGCAGAATATTCTTTTTCTTATCCTGCTTCATAATGGGATTCTTCAGTACCGCCTGCAGCTCCTTATTGGAACGCAGCACAGCGATGAATTGCTCCATATCCTGTTTCACGGTCTCCAGATTTCCCTGCTCGATGGAAAGGTCGATGAGGGACTTGGCATATCGTGAAGCTACTTTAAATTCTGACATAATCTCTTGCGCTCAATGATTTTTTCAATTCTACCGGCTGATTAACCCAGACGAACATCCTTCAATAGGTCGGACACCAACTTCTCCTGCCTGGACTGATCGGCAAACTCTTGCTCCAATATCTTCCTTGCAATATCCAGGGAAAGGGTGGAAACCTGATTTTTCACTTCGGCCACGGCTCTTTTCTTCTGATCGTCGATCTCCTTTTTGGCTTGCTCGATCATTTTGGCGCCTTCTACCTGTGCGTGGTGCTTTGCGTCAGCGACAATCTGATCCTTGAGTACTTTGGCCTCTTTCAGGATATTATCACGCTCGATCCGTGCTGCTTTCAGCAATTCCTCGTTTTCATTGGTCAGACGGGCCATTTCCTGTTTTGCCATTTCGGCAGTGGCCAATGCGTCCTCTATGGATTTTTCACGGTCACCAATTGCCTGCATAATTGGTCTCCAGGCAAATTTGCGCAGGAGCAAAAGCAACAAAAGGAAGGCTACCGCTGTCCAGAACACCAGACCTATACTCGGATTACCAATATCAAAACTCATATACTATCTGTTTAAATTTTAATGTCTTGTTAATAAATCCAGATTTCGCATTAGGCTTCTATTGCATATCTGGATCTAAAAAAAGGCCGGGGCACCGGACCAACCGTCAGGGTCTCCGGCCTTTGATTCAGTAAAGCTTACGCTGGGTTGTTACCCATCAAAGCAACTACGATTGCAAACAGGGCAGCACCTTCGATAAGGGCCGCTGCAATAATCATAGCGGTCTGAATTTTTGAAGCAGCCTCAGGCTGACGTGCGATACCTTCCATCGCTTTACCACCTACCTGTCCGATACCGATACCGGCACCGATCACTGCTAAACCGGCACCAATTGCCGCAATTGAACCTACCATAACAAATTTAATTTAATGTATATATTTAATTATAAGTATTTAAAAATCAATGGTGCTCCTCGATCGCCATGCCGATAAACAGGGCCGTGAGCAATGTAAATATAAAAGCCTGCAAAGCCGCCACCAGCAACTCCAGTACGTTCATGAACAATACGAATGCGATGGAAATGGGTGCAATGGCCAATGACTGGAACACAAAGATCAGTGAGATCAGACTCAGGATGATGATGTGGCCCGCGGTAATATTGGCAAACAGACGGATCATCAAGGCAAATGGCTTGGAGATCACACCGACCAGTTCCACCGGGATCATGATCGGATACAGCCACCAGGGCACATCCGGTGTGAGGATATGCTTCCAGTAGTATTTGTTACCGTTGATATTGACCACGATCAATACGATAAAGGCCAGTACAAAGGTGACTGCAATATTTCCTGTCACGTTGGCCGCACCGGGGAAGATCGGAATCAATCCCAGCAGGTTGTTGAACCAGATGAAGAAAAAGATGGTCAGCAAAAACGGCATAAATTCCGCGTAGCGGTGACCTATATTCGGCCGGGCAATATCATCCCTGACAAAAAGAATCAACGGTTCCATAAAGGATTGCAGCCCTTTCGGTGCCTTGCCTTCTCTTTTCTTATAGGCCCTGGCCACAGAAATGAAAATAATCAACAAGAGTATCATGGACAGGAACATGGAAGCCACGTTCTTGGTGATGGAAAAATCCCATACCTTTTTGGAGGCTGCTTCGTCAATACCGCCCGCAGCATCCACTACCTGGATTTTCTTCTTGTCCACCAACCGGTAGGTATAATGCTTGCCCTTATAATCATGCTCTCCATGATGAAACTCGCCGGACATAAAAAACTCCATTCCTTTGTCGGTATAAAGGATCACCGGAAGCGGAAGGGAGGTGTGGCCCCACAGGTGCCAGTCATGGGCGTCGGCAATGTGCTCCATGATCATGGTAGTAGGCTCAAACTTTTCGCTGGTATGCGCATCGTGGCTGGCAGTAGTGTCCCCGTGCGAGGAGGTGGTGTCAGCGGCAAGAGCAACGGAAAAGGTCGTTAAAACGGCAAAAATCAGGGTAGTGATAATTTTTATTGAGTATGAAAAGAGCCTAATTTCCATGTATAGTCGTTTTATTACATTCAATTTTGGTGGCGCAAGATACGCAACAAAAAGATAACTTCAAAGACTGTAAACAATAAATATAGTGAAAAAAAGTTTAACCCCAGAACTAACTGATTCTCATTGCTTTTGAGCAATATTATCAAAAACATAGTAGCAGCCAGCAAAAATTTGATAATGATGCCACCGAGAATGGAAAAAACACCGGTCTGACCATCCTTTTGCATCCCCAAAACTGACAATACATAGACAATCAGGGTCAGGAAAAAGAGAAAGATCAGTAGGAGCCAGAAATGGGGGCTGAGGATGGTCTGCGGCAACAGCAATTGTTGCAATCCCCAGGCGGTACCGCCAATGACAAGGGCAAAACCGGCGAATGCCAAAAAGAATCCTGAAATCGCCGTTGTCCTGTTTTTCATGCAGGCAAAGATACGCTTTTTGCCAGATTTTCAGCAATATCCAGACATTGCATAAGCTGTTCTTTTTTGCGCCGGAACTCGGCAAGGGCATTGCTGAGATCGCTCACGTAGCGCTTTGTCCTTTTCTTGGCCGCCCATTCCTCCATGTGTTTTTCCAGACCGGCGATCAGTTGTTCGTCCATGCGGGGGCCAAACCATTCCACGGCTCTGGAGGTACGTTCCAGGATTTTGGAATAATCCGCTCCGGGCTTGCCGGCCTGTTCACCACTCCGCAGCAGGGCGATCAGTTGATTCCGGAATTTATTGGCCACCTCTTCCTGTGCCTCCACGGCCAGTTTCAACACCTCCAGAAAGCGATAGGCCTGTGCCTGATCCGCTATATTCCGGTTTTCCAGATCGTCCAGCAACTTGTTGCAGACTTCCAGCAGGCGGCCCCATTTAAAAGATTCCAGCAGGATATGCCCCAGGTAATCGCGCTGGGAATCGGCCAGCATACCCGGCAGCTCTTCCTCCCGTGCGGTTGAGGCTGAAAAATCCAGCACCACCTGATCGGTACGGATGCTGTGCAGGGGAATGCGGGATTTGAGCACCAATCCTTCCAGTGAAGTCAGCCGGCTCAGGGCCACATAGACCTGCCCCGCTGCAAAGGAAGCGCCGGCATCGATGATCGCCCGGTCAAAGGTGAGTCCCTGGCTTTTGTGGATAGTAATGGCCCAGGCCAGTCGCAGGGGGAATTGGGAAAAAGTGCCCAGCACATCTTCATGGATGCGGTCTTTGTCCTTATCGTAATCGTAGCGGATATTCTCCCAGATCTCCCGTTTTACCTCTACGGTTTCTTCGTCTCTGTCCGGAAAACCCACGATCAGACTATCTCCGCTGCTGTCAATATGCTGGATCTGCCCGATCTTTCCATTATAATACTTTCGGTCTTCTCCGCTGTCATTGCGGATAAACATGACCTGGGCGCCCACTTTGAGTTCCAGATCGGTCTCGGCAGGATACAGGGCCGACGAAAAATCTCCTTTGATCCTGGCACTCAGGGTCACACTATTGCCCGGCAGAGCAGCCAGTGCCCGGCGATTGATTTCATCCGCCCGGTTGTTGTGGGACGTCAGGGTAATATAGGTCTCCTCCCCGGCTGGCACAAAATCCGGCTGGTAATACCCGTTGAGCTGATCCAATTGATCCGGAGAACAGGTATTGTTACGGATCGCATTCAGCAGGCCAATGAAGTCCGTGTCACGCTGGCGGTAAACCTTTTCCAGTTCAAGCAATACCGGTGGATGATCTTTCAATACATGGGCATCAAAAAAGAAGGGGCTCTTGTAATAGGCCTCCATGATCCGCCATTCGTATTCCTTGACCACCGGGGGAAGCTGGTACAGATCGCCGATAAACAGCACCTGCAATCCACCAAAGGGGCGGGCATCCCGACGCACAGATTTGAGAATGGCATCAATGGCATCCAGCACATCAGCCCGGACCATAGATACCTCATCGATCACCAACAGTTCAATCTCTCTCAGCAACGCCCGCTTACGGGTGGTCAGTTTGACCTTGCCAAACAAGCGCCGTTTGTCGTAAACCGCTCCGCTTCCCGCATCTGGCAAACCCTGCGACCCGGCCTTGCCCGGACCGACCGCTTGCTCCGATCTATCCGGCAAGTCAAAGAGGCCGGGCGCGCCAGCGAAATCCTGCGGTACATACAGCCCAAAGGGCAGCCAAAACAGGGAGTGCAGGGTCATCCCGCCCGCATTCATCGCTGCCACCCCCGTAGGAGCAGCCACTACCATCTTTTTGTGGGAGTGCTGGCGGATATAACGCAGAAAAGTAGTCTTACCCGTCCCGGCCCGACCGGTCAGAAAAATCAGGCGGTTGGTCTGATTCACAAAAGAGACCGCATGCTGGAAAGCCAGGTTGTCATGGTCCAAATGAGTTGTATCCGTCACGGTCGATCTATTTCACCTTCTAAAACTTTTATTTTTGCTCAAAAACGCCCCTCTTCAAAAATTTTCGTACCCTCAAAGTTAATGCTTTATTTAAACTAATTTTAATTAAGTTTGCCAGTCGAAGACAATGAATATGCAAGACCATACAATCCTCAGCAATCTTTCCTGTGGTGACCGGGCCGAAATATCCCATTATGATTCGGGTTTATTACCCGCAAAGTTCTATGAACTGGGCCTGCAGCCAGGCGCGAAAGTGATCATCCGGCACAAGGCTCCCCTGAACGGACCTGTCTGCATCAATGTATTGGAAAATGATTCGCTGATCGCCGTCCGCATATCCGAAGCCAGCCAGATTATTGTCCGCAGAATCTCATGAAAAAATTTGTAATAGCACTGATCGGGAATCCGAATGTCGGCAAAACCTCCCTGTTCAACCGGCTGACCAAACTCAACCATAAGGTAGGGAACTATCCGGGCGTGACCGTGGAAAAACGGACCGGCACCATCAAACATGGGGATCAACATTATCATATTGTGGATCTGCCGGGGACCTACTCCATCTATCCGACTTCTTTGGATGAAGAAATTGTTTTCGATACCCTGAGTAATCGGGAAAACGAACTTTATCCGGATCTGGTGCTGGTCATCTCCGAGCCCGGCACCCTGAAACGGGGGATTGTACTCTATCAGCAGGTGCGGGAAATGGGATTGCCTGCGCTTTTTGTAGTCAATATGATGGATGAGTCGGCGCAGAAAGGGATCGAAATCGAAATCGACCAACTGGGAGTCTTGCTCAAAACCGATATTTACCTGACCAATTCCCGTACGGGTCAGGGCGTGAAAGAGCTGGTGGCCGGTTTTGATCAGGTGCCGCCGGCCTATTTTGGCTCCTTCCCTTTGTCGGATGACGTACTTCCTGCCCTGGAGGAAGCTAAAAAATTATTCCCACTGTCCACCTCCTACAAAACCTGGCAATACCTCGCCCAGGACCAGGTGTCCCATCTTTCTGATGAGCAGCAATCCGCCCTGAAGGCGATCCGGGACCGGCATCAGCTTGATGCACAGGAATTGCAAAAGCAGGAGGCTCTGGCGAGAGGACAACAGATTACGGCAGCATTGGCCGGGGTCGTACGCAAAAAAGAAAACAAAAGTCTGGGCACTACCAACAAAATAGATCGTCTCCTGCTGCATCCGGTCTTGGGCTATGTGATCTTCTTTGTGATCCTCCTGCTGATTTTCCAGGCTATTTTTGCCTGGTCGGCCCCCTTTATGGATGCCATCGACTCCTTGTTTTCTTCCATTGCAGGCTATCTGCACGACACCCTTCCCGAAGGGCCATTGGCTTCCCTGCTGATTGACGGGGTGGTCACCGGCATCGGGGGCATCGTGATCTTCCTGCCCCAGATTGTGATTTTGTTTATTTTCCTCTCGCTGATGGAAGAATCGGGCTATATGAGTCGGGTGGTTTTCCTGATGGACCGCTGGTTGCGACCCTTTGGCCTCAACGGAAAATCAGTGATCCCGCTGATGTCGGGTGCGGCCTGTGCCATTCCGGCGGTCATGTCTGCCCGTAATATTGAAAACCCAAAGGAAAGGTTGCTGACCATTCTGGTGACCCCGTTCATGACCTGTTCCGCCAGGCTCCCGATCTATATTGTCATTATCGCACTGGTCATTCCGGAAGGGAATTTCCTCGGATTCAGTTATCAGGGACTGACCCTGTTCGTGATGTATGTCTTAGGATTGGTGGGTGCTCTGCTATCGGCCTGGCTGCTCAACATCGTCATCAAGAGCGTCAGAAGCAGTTTTCTGATTTTTGAACTGCCCACCTATAAAACCCCTGACTGGAAAAATGTGGGGATCAATGTCTGGGAAAAGTCAATGGGATTCCTGATCGGTGCCGGGAAGATCATCCTGGCGATGGCCATCGTTCTTTGGGTGCTGGGCAATTTCGGCCCGAATGACCGGTTCAGCAATGCGGAAGCCTACGTCATGCAGGAGCAGCCGGATCTGCATGAAGATGACCTGCAACAGGAGATCAATGCATATAGGCTTGAACATTCATATCTGGGTTATATGGGCCAGGGAATAGAGCCGTTGATCGCACCCCTGGGTTACGACTGGAAAATGGGAATCGGGCTGATTTCCTCCTTTGCGGCACGGGAAGTCTTTGTGGCTACGATGGCCGTGGTTTACAGCCTGGGGGATGATGTGGACATAGAGGACGATGCACAAAAAAACACTTTACTGAGCAGAATGCGGAGCGAGATCAACCGGACTACCGGCCAGCCCGCATATAATTTTGCTTCGGGTGTCTCCCTGTTGCTGTTCTATGCCTTTGCCATGCAATGTATGGCAACTATTGCCATAGTCCGGCGGGAAACCGGCTCCTGGAAATGGACGCTGATCCAATTGTTCTTTATGACCGGATTGGCTTACCTGGCGGCCTTGATTGCCTATCAGGCGTTGAAATAAAATATGGACGGCCCGGGGGGGAGAAACCCGGGGAATTTATAAAATCCTACAAAAAATGGATACGACCATTCAATACATACTGATTGCCTTGCTCTTTGCCGGAGCGGTGTATTATCTGTACGGCCGGTTTTTTGGTAAGAAACAAAAGCCGGGTTGTGGAAAGGGTTGTGATTGTCCGGTGGGACAGGAGCCGTCTTCAGGCGGGAGGATCTGATCATACACTAATACTCCACATTTTATTCTATCCAATCTTAGCCGTTACTATCTACCGGCCTATAACTCCTATGAATGTTGATAAAAATATTAGCATTTCGTCGGGTAAGTAAAAATCTTTTTGTATATTACGTCATGTAAACGCTATTTAGCAAAGAGGCCGAAAATATGTGGACGGTTACACTTGTTTGGAATACCGCATTGATTTTTGCCAATTACCTTATGAGATTTATAGAATGCAGGTGAGGAGATTGCTTATCACTTTCCCGACATCAAGAAGGTGATAGAAGCAGGGAAAGGTGCAAAACACGAAATAGATGATATTCTTCTTACTCGTTATGCCTGTTATTTGGTAGGGCAAAATGGCGATAGCCGTAAAGAGGAAATTGCTTTTGCCCAAAATTATTTTGCGGTTCAAACCCGCAAAGCAGAGTTGGTTGAAAAGAGGCTTATAGAATATGAAAGGGTTAAGGCAAGAGAAAAATTAAGCCAAACGGAAAAACAACTTTCAGGGATTCTATACGAAAGAGGAGTTGACGGGCAAGGATTTGCTATCATCCGTTCAAAAGGTGACCAAGCATTATTTCGGCTTTCAACCATTCAGTTAAAAAAGAAAATGGGTGTGCCCGGTAGTCGCCCCGTTGCTGATTTTTTACCAACTATCAGTATAAAAGCGAAGGATTTGGCAGCAGAAATGACAGGTCTGAATGTACAGGCGAAGGATTAAAAGGACAAGGAAAAATAGAAAAAGAGCATATTGACAATAACCTTGCGGTAAGGGAAATGCTTACTAAAAGAGGGATTGTCCCCGAAAATTTGCCGGCGGCGGAAGACATAAAAAAATTAGAGAGGAAACTTAGTGCAGATGAACGGAAACTACTTTCAGAAGCCAAAAATAAAAAGAAGTAATGAGATTAAAGCTCTATAAGGATAAGGTTTAAAGGAACTCGAACGAATTGATGCAGTAGAATATCTACACCTCTTGTTCTCCCTCAGGACAACACCACTTCCAGTACTGAGTGGGATTTGATCTCACCCAGGTTGTCTATATGCAGGCGGTAATACTCAATGATTTTTTCCAGCAGGTAACGACGCTGATCCCGTTGCAGGCCGAAGCTATGCAATTGATCCAGCGAGGTTTGGGTCAGGCGGGATAACATACCCGCATAGGGTTCGGCGAGTACATAGGGGTGCGCCGGTTCGGTTTTTGCGAAAACTCCATCTTTCAGGTCAAAAAACCGGGCCCCATCCTGGGGACTGACCGGATGGAATCCCAGAAAGCGGGTCAGACGTACCAGAAAATACAGGTGAAAGTCCGCCGGCATGTGTTCGACCGAATCCAGCCAGGACACGGCATTGAACACGAACTGAAAAAGTGGAATGTCGGCATCCTGGTGCCTCAAAACCTTGTAAAGCACTTCATTGATAAACAAAACAACTGAGCTTTTGGCCACATCGTAGGGAATGGACAGGAAGGCCGGAGCGAGTTTGCTTTCTGAAATCCGCTGCAGATTGGCATTCGGCCGGTATTGCACTACCATATCCAGCAGTTGCAGGGGTTGCAGCATATTGACCGGCAATTTTGCTTTGGGTCGTTTGGCTCCGTGCACCATATAGGATTGCACCCCGAAGGATTCGGTCAGGATCGTCGCCACCACACTCGAATCCCCATAGTTGGTCAGTTTCAAAACGATGCCGCGGGTCTTTTCAAGCATAGTGATCGTGGCTAAAATCAGTACAGGATCGTGAATATTACCAGTTTTTACTTAATATAAGACGGTAAATTTGAAGTCCAAAGGATCAAACAGCCGGATCAGCTCGCTAAACAGCTCGTGACCGTGCCGGACGTAATGCAGGCCAAAATTTTCCTTGCGCTCCTGCAATCCTCCTCCCGGAAACAGTTTTTCCCGGATCCGTTCGATCTGGACCACCGCTTCCTGATGGTTGCGCATATCCGCTTTGAGCAATTTCTTCTCCAGATTTTGGAGGGCTCTTCTCAACCGGGCTTCCACCGCCTCCGTACTGGGACCCAGGGTCGGATCGATCTTATGCGCCCTCAGTTTGATCTTCTCAAAAATTCCATGCAGCTCCAGCCATTCGTCTTTCAGATCCAGTCTGTGCTCCGAATGCCTGGCCACATATTCCTTTTGCAGCACATCCGTTGCTTTGAATACCTGCCTGAAATCGAGATGCAGGCGGGAAAGTTTTTCGGCCAGCGAACGGTCGGTGATCATGGCCGAATTCCTGGGGATCAATACGGGGAATGGCACCTGGTAATGATCAAAAACACTTTTCAATTGCAGCCAGTATGCAATTTCCGCTCCACCGCCAATATAGGCCAGATTGGGCAGTACCAGCTCCTCGTATAGCGGGCGCATCACCACATTGGGGCTGAAACGCTCCGGATGCGCAGCCAATTCGGCTTCCAATTCTTGTTCTGTAAATTGAAGCCCCTGATTCAATACCCTGTAATAACCTTCTTCAAACACAATCCGTTCCCGGAAATCATCCGTCAGGTAAAAGAAATTGATGGGACGGCCATTGACCTGAACGGCAAATCCCTGCTCTGTCAAACGTGCATTGGTTTCCGAAATCACCTCATAACTCTTGCCGGTACGGATATCCTCCGACATCACCGGTAGGAATTCTTTTTTCAGTTTTGCATTGTCCGCATCGATAATGACCAGGCCTTCGTTCCCAAATAAATGATGGACCAGGTAACGGGTGGCATCCGCCAGATTGGATTGACCCAGATAAGCCTCTTCTACCAATTGTGCCAATCCGGCCGCATGGTCGCCGGACAAGCCCAATGCCCCCTGATAGGTACGGACCATGTCAGCAATATGCTGGGTCGCCATCCTGCCGGTGGCCGACAACGCGGGTACATCCCAGGAGATTTTCTGCCCGTGCAGCCAGGTATGATTGATCTCGGCAAAATCATGGTCCTCGGTCGCCATCCAGTAAACCGGCACAAAGTGATACTCCGGATAGGCCGCTTTCAGGTCCCTTGCGAGCCGGATGGCGGTCGCAATCTTGAAAATAAAGTACAATGGCCCGGTGAAGACATTTAACTGGTGGCCTGTGGTGACGGTAAAGGTATTGGGTTGTTGCAACGACCCGATATTGGCCAGTACAGCCGGTGCATCATCGAGCAGGCTCCCATATTGGGTTTTGAGTGTTGCGGCCAAGATCTGTCTCGTACTTTCGGGAAAGGACGATTTGTCCTGTATCTGTTTCCCGAATCCTTCCAAAGTCGGCTTATTGCCATAAAAAGAGGTTAAACTTTCGTCCCCTGCTATATATGCCAATAAGGTCCTGGAAAAACTGTTTGTATCACTGTAATCTATATAGGTGGCTTTCATTCATTTGATATTCTAAGGATTATACGGAATGGGATCCGTCAAACGAAAACGGACACGAATTTTTTCATCTCCTCTTTGCAGCAGCAATTGTACCCCATCACCTGGTTTTGTCTGCAATTTACTCAGGATTTTTGCCAATGTGAGATTACCCGTATGGGTACCGTTTATTTTTAATAGCGTATCCCCTTCCTGTGCTCCGGCAAGTGCTGCCGGGGAATCTTTTCGCACCCCTTCTATTTTATAACTCGGCTTCAGTGCAAATATATACTGAACTTGACTATTTGTCAAATTGATGGTCATCCCCTGATCTTCTCCGAGCATTCCCAGGGGCTCTGGCTTAGGTACTTCTACATTGATTATCTCTTTTATCCAGATCATGCCGTCATGCTTTACGTCTATACCAGCCATATTCAACAGGAAAGGTTTCCCAAACCATTTGTTCTTTCGGAGATAAAACCGTTTATCCTTGTAATCCATCAACACATGGAAGCGTTGAAGGCTCTGGTTACCGATGGAACCTATACGCCCACTGACCAATCTGGCCATATACACCGCATTGGAATCCGGGTAAGCCACAATGGGATAATCAAATTCTATCCCTTGTACGGAGGCCTTCTGTATTCTATTCCGCTTACCATAGATCACACCATTAAAACCCCGTCCGATATACTCTTCTACATAGGGTTCCCTGACAATAAAGTCCGGTAGCAGAAATGCAAGCAGCATAAAAGCATCTGTATTGCCCATGTCGATCAGCATTTTGCCCCTGATCCATTGATCGTCCACTTGTATATTTCCCTGAATATAAGGCCTATAATTATATAGTTCGATCGGAATCGCCTCATACCGCTGCACCTCTCTGCTATAATCATACCCGGGCGGATAGATTGTGAGACGTGATCGGATATAATCTATCCTGATGGGGAAACTATTGAAAAACCTTGATCCCAATATGCCATTAATACCTACGCCCACACTGCTCGACATGTCCAGGTCTTCGCCCTGCACAACATACAACCAATGCAGGGAATCCACGGCTACACCACCTACATCTACGATATTGCCAGTGGAAATAACACCGTCCACGCCTTCCCCGATGCCTATACCCTCAAACTTTATCTTTTTCTGATTGTGAAGGTAGAGTGAGTCTTCGGTATTGGCAAACAAGATCGTTTCCCTGACCCCTGTATCCATCAGGAAAGAAAACTTGATCCCATTAATCGTCACAGGCACCAATACCAGATTATTGACCATTTCGAATTTAAAGGACAATGGCTTATCCCCGGTCAGCGTGAAGAGACCTTGCGCACAACCCCATGACGCCCAAAAAAACGATATGAAGCAACAGATTATCTTCATGTATAAGCGGTATCTATACAAATATACCGCTTATACATGACATTTTTTGGTAATCGTACCGTACAGATCAAATTCCTCCGCCCGGTCAATGCGTACCTCCACAAAACGACCGACTGAAGCAAAATCACCACTTTCCATGGGGATCAGTACCTCATTATCCACCTCCGGTGAATCATATTCGGTCCGCCCCACAAAATATCCATTATCGGTACGGTCGATCAGTACCTTATAATGCTTGCCGACCTTACCCTGATTGATCTCATAGGACACCTGCTGCTGAATGCCCATAATTGCTTCCACCCGCGCCTCTTTGACTTCCGCCGGCACATTATCTTGCAAGCTGTGGGCATGGGTATTTTCTTCGTGCGAATAGGTAAAGCAACCCAGGCGATCGAAGCGGGTCGTCTCCACCCAGTTCTTCATCTCTTCAAAATCGGCCTCCGTTTCACCGGGATAGCCGCAGATCAGGGTGGTCCGCAGCGCAATCTCCGGCACCTTGTCACGGATAGCATCCACCAGATCCAGGGTTTTTTGCCGGGTGATTCCCCTGCGCATGGATTGCAGCATACGGTCGCTGATATGCTGCAAGGGCATATCCAGGTACTTGCAAATGTTCTCCCGCTCATTCATCACATCCAGGATTTCCATCGGGAAACCGGATGGATAGGCATACTGCATGCGGATCCAGTCTATCCCATCAATATCCGAGAGTCGCCGGAGCAAGTCCGCCAGATTTCTTTTTCCGTATAGGTCCAGGCCGTAATAGGTCAGGTCCTGGGCGATCAGGATCAGTTCCTTGGTGCCCTGTGCAGCCAGGAAACGGGCCTCTTTCTCCAGATCTTCCATGCTTTTGGACTGGTGCTTGCCCCGCATCAGTGGAATGGCGCAGAAGGAGCAGGGCCGGTTGCAGCCTTCGGCAATCTTGAAGTAAGCAAAGTGCGAGGGGGTCGTCAGCATCCGTTCTCCCAGCAATTCGTATTTATAGTCTGCTCCCACGGTGGAGAGCAGGGCCTGCAAGTCATTGGTGCCAAAATAGGCATCCACATTGCTGATCTCGGCAGCCAGCTCCGGTTTGTATCGCTCGGACAAACAACCGGTGACAATCACCTTGCCGACCTTGCCTTCGTCTTTCAGAGCGCTGTATTGCAAAATGGTATCGATGGATTCCTGCTTGGCATTGTCAATGAAGCCACAGGTATTGATCACCACAATATCATCCTCGCGTACAGCCCCAGCCTCGTGCACTACTTCCATAGCATTGCCCCGGAGCTGGCCCATCAGCACTTCACTGTCATGAATATTTTTTGAGCAGCCCAGGGTGACCACATTGACTCTGGGCCGGCGGATCTTTTCCTGGGGGATTGTTGTTGTTGTTTTAGTCTTCATCTGTACATTAAAATCAAGCAGAAGGGCTTTATAAAATAGCATGGATATACAGCGGAATCACGCTGCACAGAGGTGCTGTCGCCTCAGGATTTGAAAAGAGAATCAACAAATTCTTTCTTGTTGAACAATTGCAGGTCCCCGATCTTCTCTCCGATGCCAATGTATTTGACCGGGATCTTGAATTGATCCGAAATCCCGATGACCACCCCTCCTTTGGCAGTACCATCCAGCTTGGTCAGGGCCAATGCGTTCACATCGGTGGCCTGGGTAAACTGGGTACACTGCTCGATGGCATTCTGCCCGGTGGAAGCATCCAGGACCAGCAGGATCTCATGCGGCGCACCCGGCACCACCTTATCCATGACCTTCTTGATCTTGGTCAGCTCATTCATCAGGGCCACCTTGTTGTGGAGGCGCCCGGCGGTATCAATAATGGCGACATCATCGCCATTGGCCACGGCTGATTGTACGGTATCAAAGGCCACTGATGCAGGATCCGAACCCATGGCCTGCGCTACGACCCGTACACCGACCCGTTCTCCCCAAAGTTTGATCTGATCGACCGCCGCGGCCCGGAACGTATCCGCCGCTCCCAGCACTACTTTATTGCCTGCCTGTTTGAGCTGGTGCGCCAGTTTTCCGATGGTGGTCGTCTTGCCCACTCCATTCACACCCACCACCATGATCACATAAGGTTTGTGATCGCCATATTCAAAACTCTCAAAATCAGCACTGTTATTTTCCGCCAGTAAGGCCTGGATCTCTTCCTTCAACAGCCTATTCAGTTCGGAGGCATTGAGGTATTTGTCCCGTGCCACCCGTTCTTCGATCCGTTCGATGATTTTCAGCGTGGTACTAACGCCCACATCCGAGGTGACCAGGATTTCTTCCAATTCATCCAGCACTTCTTCGTCCACAGTCGATTTCCCGACAACGGCTTTGGTAATCTTGGAGAAAAAATCCGTTTTGGTTCTCTCCAATCCTTTGTCCAGTGCCTCCTGCTCTTCGGGTGATGCGGTCTTTTTCTTGAAAAAATCAAATAATCCCATTCGTGTAAAATTACTAAAAATTCAGTTCAACCCGTAGCCCGTAATAGAAAATTTAATACATCATGCGGGTTCAAAAAAAAAGCCCTTCCGGACGACTCCGAAACGGCTTATCTATTTTCAGCGAAAGGAAAACTTATACTCCTTCTTCGACAGCGGTTTTTGCCGCTTCGACAGCTTCTTTAATGTGGTCATTGTGGGCAATGATTTCCTTGAAGGTATAAGCACCTGTTTTCGGAGATCTTACCGCCGTGATCACTTTGGTATAATCCTTACCCTTACCGGTCTTCAATGATGCAACTGCTTTCTTTGCCATGTCTCAATTATTTAATTTCTTTGTGAACAGTCACTTTGCGCAGTACCGGGTTGAATTTCTTCAACTCCAGACGCTCAGTGGTATTTTTCTTATTCTTGGTGGTGATATAACGGGACATTCCTGGCATTCCGCTTTCCTTATGCTCTGTACATTCGAGGATCACCTGCACCCTATTTCCTTTTTTTGCCATTTTCTTCTTTATTTAAAAGCTGTTACCTGATTAAATACGGCCCTTTTCAATGAACCTGTCGATAACAGCTGTAATTCCCAGCTTGTTGATGGTTTTGATAGCCGATGTGCTGACTTTCAGCGTAATCCAACGGTTTTCCTCCGGGATAAAGAAACGCTTTGTCTGCAAGTTTGGATAGAACTTACGTTTCGTTTTCCTGTTGGAGTTGGAAACGTTGTATCCGTTCATCGCAGCCTTTCCGGTTAAATCACAAATTCTTGACATGATTATGCTATTTTTTATACTACTATTCGTCTTTTCTCAAAGAGTCTGCAAATATCCGAAATACTTTTTGATTCCGCAACACATTTAATTGATATTTTTTCAGATTACCAATTATTCTTGCTGCGGCTCTTATTCCCCTCGGTAATCTGACGGATAAAATTGCCCCAGGCAAAGGGGTTCAGCAGCGGGTTGGCCATGCGCTGGTTGATGGCCCGGTTAGAGAGATTGATATGGTTCTGATTGGCATTGTAGGTCTGCATTTCCTGCGCATTGCGGGGCGTCACGGCAGACATAGCCGCCAGGGATTCAGGAGAGAGATTCCTCTTGGCGACCATAATATTGTCATCGGCAATCTCCAGTGACATAAATGCGGTGTTAAATTCGTCCACACTGGCCCAGGGATAAGGTTCAACCACTTCCAGTTCGATGACATCCGTTGTCATGCGTACATCGGCTGTATATTTACTTTCACCGATCCCGCGGGGAATCACCAGCTCTACCGGAGAATAACCCATAGACGTGAACAGGATGGTATCCCCTTCGTGGGCCACAAAAGAGAAGTATCCCTGGTGATTGGCTGAAAAAGTCTGAGATTGAAAGGACTGATTCCTGATGGTCACATAGGGTACGACTGCATCTGAATTGGTATTTCGGATGACCCCACTGAATTGTACCAGTGTTTTTTGCTGTGCAAACCCTTCACTCATCCAGCAGGGCAACACCAGCAGAAGCGCAGAAACAAAAATGACAATCGTGGATCTCATAACACAAAAATACACAATCTCGCTTACAGAAGCCGTTAAATTGTGTTAAAACATTTAAAATAACGTTCCGGGCCATCCTGAAACGACTCTCCCGATGTTGTATTGCACCGGTCAGCCGGGGACGCCGCTCAGTAAGGCATAGTGGCTTTGGGGTCGTTGATATCCGTAATATTGATCGCCTCCACGGAAGTGATTTCAGGTACCGCCTTTTTGATCGCCTGCTCCAGTCCTGCCTTGAAAGTCATAATGCTCATGGCACAGGAAGCGCAGGATCCCAGCAAACGAAGTCTGACCACATTATCCGAAGTGATCTCATCTATATGCACATCGCCCCCGTCTGCTTCCAGATAGGGCCTGATCGTATCCAATGCCTGTTCTACTCTTTCCTTTAAACTCATACCAAATGCGATGATTAATCCAGCCGTAAAGATACACAATTTCTTCCGATTAATAAAACCCAATTATTGGCCAACTAAAAACAATGCGTTGTTTATTAATTGTTTACCACTCTCCCAGAAGCCTCTGAAAATCGGATTGTCCACAAAATAAATCACCTGGCCCCGGCCCCTCTGTTCCACACCGAATACCAGCGATTCCCGTACGGAGCGTTTGGCCCTGAAACCGATAAATCCACTGCGATGATAGTCCGCCGACGGAATGACCCCGACGTTTACCCCGTTTTTGAGATAGGAATACCGGCCCGCACTATTTTTAAGTGTATAATAATGGCCTTCCGTGCCAAAGCCAAGCGGATGGCTCGCATCGATTTTCACTTCAAAAATAGCTCCAGATACCGTATTTGAGATCCGTTCCCGGTCCCTTTCACCATAAGCAGCCAGCAACCCCTCCAATGATTCTTTCTCATTCTGGCGATCCGCAGCTTTCTTTTCATCATCCGTGAGAAAGCGGGCTATGCCGAATCCAGTCTTTCCGACCAGAGAGGAGACCGCTGATTCAAATGCGATGAGTTTACCTCCCGATGCCACCCAGGAACTTAGCTTCTGAAAGCCGCTTTCACCCAATGACTGGTAGCCTCCCGAGGGTAGGATGATCACGTTATACTGTCCCAGATCCGCACTGTTGAACTGTTGTTGTTCGAGCACAGTAAGCGGATAGTCCAGCTCCTGTTCAAAGTAATGCCACAATTCACCAAAATTCAGGGAGGCTACTCCACTGCCGCCGATCAGGGCGACTTTGGGTGCTGTTATTGCCCGTACCCCGGAAGACCCAAAATCATTACCCCGGTCCATATAACCGGTGGTGACGGATTCGAGCTGCACCCCGTGCTTATCCCCGATCCGGGTCAGCAGTGCCGCAAAATCTTTGTGCTGGTGGTTGCCCTCCCGGCCAATGATCAGTGACCCTGCCTTGAATTCTTTGCCCGACACCACAAAATCTTTGGTGGCAAAGCGCACCCGTACCTTTTCCCGCAGCAGGTCCGCCAGAAAGCGGGCATGCTGCGTTGTATTCCAGGGGGATACATAGGCCAGTGCCTCCTTGTTCAATTGGTTCCGTACCGTAGCAGGTCTGCCGGCTGCGGTCGTTTCCAGTCTGGTTTCCAGCGCATAACCTTCCAG
This sequence comes from Parapedobacter defluvii, assembly GCA_040392005.1. Classification (GTDB taxonomy): domain Bacteria; phylum Bacteroidota; class Bacteroidia; order Sphingobacteriales; family Sphingobacteriaceae; genus DASRQK01. The sequence goes on along the minus strand of JBEBWT010000003.1, from coordinate 26,657 downwards.
ACCATAGGCATAGGGAAGTGCCCAACTGGTAATATCATAAGTCATGCTATCGGACAGGGCCGGGTCCGGATCGAACAAGGTCTGTACCAGCACCGATTTGGGCTGATACGCACTGATCACCAGATCGTTTTCAGTGACCGCAAAAGACTCATTCTTGCCGGAAAAATAGGCATAGCCCTGCAGGCCGGAGCGGGCCCTGGCCTGTTCGTACCGGATGCCATTGCGATCCAGCAGCGTTTTGAGCGATTCCAGCCGGGCGGCACTATGCCCCGCCCGGACCACAAAGGTTTTATATTTTCCTTTCGGATTGGCCGCATGGCCCTTGAAAAACTTCTCAAATTCCTCCAGCAGACGTTTGCCATGCTGCTGGGTCATTTCAATAGTGGACATACCGGAAGTATGGTGATGGATGATCCGGTCATAGAGGGTCAGGGTGTCACCCAATGCCGTCAGAATCCCCAGTCCGGCCCGTCCGGATCCTCCCTGCTCATAGGTCATTCCGATCGCTCCGTTGAAGGTGGGCCAGGTATCTCCATAGCTTGGATAAAACAAATCAAACACCTCTCTGGTAAAATACAGCCAGGCTTCGCTGTCAAAATAACGGGCATTATTGCGACCGATAATTCCCTGAAATTCCCGTTGGAAAGGGGTTACATACTCATGCACCGGTTCTGCGGCAGGCGCAAAAAAGTAAGGTGAATTCACCCCCTGCTCATGGAAATCCACATGCACCTGCGGCAACCATTGATTGTACAGGTGATTTCTTTCCTGAGATTCCTTTTGTACCTGCCAGGCCCAATCCCGGTTGAGGTCATACAGGTAATGATTGGGACGTCCTCCCGGCCAGGGCTCATAATGCTCGGTGGATTGTGGGTCTGGCTGCACCTTATTATTTGCCTTCTGGTAGTACCAATTGACATAGCGGCTGTGACCATCCGGGTTGAGACAGGGATCGATCACCACCAGCGAGCCTTCCAGCCATTGCTTACTCTCCTGATTGGCCGGGTCGATCAGTGCCCACAGCGTCATCAGTGCCGTTTCGGATGCGACCGCTTCATTCCCGTGTACATTATAGCTCATCCAGATGATGGGGACTTCTGTGACCGGGGAGCCGTCCAGGATACCTGCACGTTTCAGATTGTCGGTACGGATTTGTTCCAGACGCCCGATATTGGCCGGCGAGGACACAAAAAGAGCCAGCAGGGGACGGTGCTCATAGGATTCTCCATAATATTGGAGCGCCACCCGGTCACTCGTCGCAGCCACATGCTCGGCATAAGCCACCAACCGGTGATGAGGTGTGAAGCGTTGCCCAAGTTCATAGCCAAAAAACTCTTTGGGACTCTTTGTATTGTTTTGCGGCAGTGCCGAAAAACCGGTGAGCATAAAGCATAAAAGCAAAACTAATCTTCCGTACATAGTAATATATCCGATTTAATCTAAAATAATTGGTTCTGTGGCCCTCTTTTTGGGTGGAGTAAATTAAGGTATTAATATGTTCTAATCCAAGTTGTATCTGAAAATTTTACTAATTTAGCGACCTATATGAAACAGGCGGCTTATTTAATTTTCTTTGTCATGGTCCTTTTCCACAGCCCGGGACTCTATGCACAAACCGTTGATCTGGATGCGCTGAGGCAAAAGCCGGATAGCATTGAATTGAAAATCAACAAACCACAATTGTTGGCGGAGCCCATTGCATTGGCTGCATCCTCACTGGATCTCCGGGTCATTTACTGGCGGCACTGGTCTTCCTTCGGAGTCAATGCCAATCAGGCCTCTTTCAGTGACAACTGGAATGCAGGTGGAGTCAATTCCATTTCGGTAGGGGGATTGATCAATCATAAATCGGATTACACAAAAAACAACGCCAGCTTTGTGACCGAACTGATGTTTCAGTATGGCCGCATCAAAAACAAGGATCAGTCTGCCCGGAAAAGTAATGATCGCCTTTTCTGGGATAACAAACTTTCCCTTAAAGTTTCAAAAAACTGGTCACTGTTTACCTCTCTGACCTTTGAGAGCCAGTTTGATAAGGGCTTCAAATACGACAAAGCTGCGGATGGATCGGATTCACTGATCCGGATTTCCAATTTTATGGCTCCCGGCTACCTGACTGAATCTTTTGGTCTGGAGTATAAGCGGGACAAAACCTTTTCGCTGCGAATCGGTACCGGAACGGCCAGACAGACTTTCATCCTGGACCAGCGTCTGGTCCCTACGGAAGCTACCGGTCCCCGCTTTGGGGTATCGCCGGGGTATAATTTCAAAAATGACCTCGCTTTTCAATTGACGGCCAATCTGGATAAAAACATCACGGAGACCCTCAACATCAAGAGCCGGTACAACCTGTTTGCGAATTATAAAAAATTCGGCGATCCGGCCCACCGCCTGGATGCGACCCTGACGGCCAGGGTCACCCGCCTGATCAATGTAACGATCAATGGGATATTGATCTATGACACCACTGTGGATGTCAAAATGCAGTCCAGCCAGACCCTGGCGCTCGGCCTGTTGTACAAAATACCGCGGTAATAAAAATGCCGTGGTAATATTCAAAGCAAAACATATAATAAAGCGCTTTTTCCCTGAAAGATGAACACACGATTTAAACGCATTAGATACCCATTGACCCTTTGGGTGGCAGCCTTTGCGATACTAATATGTACCGCTGCCTGCAGCACCAATCCCTACCGCAAAACCAACAAGCTCTATAAGGCCAATGCAAAGGAGATGGCCAAAACATTGAGGGAACCGCTGGACAGGCCCTACCAGCCCAATGCCGGACAGGAACCCGCACTGGGGGATTGGGCAGGCGCCATCCATTTCAATCTGCGGAAACCCAATTATGTGATGATCCATCATACGGCTCAGAATAGCCTGGAGCAAACCCTGCGCACCTTTACAGTACCCCATGCCCAGGTCAGTTCGCATTATGTGATCGGACGGGACGGGACGGTGGTCCAAATGGTCAATGATTACCTGCGGAGCTGGCATGCCGGAGCCGGCAAATGGGGTAGTCTGACGGATCTGAATTCGGTGACCATTGGCATTGAGCTGGACAATAATGGGAGCGAGCCCTTCCCGGATGAGCAGATCAATAGTCTGATCGTGCTACTGGATACATTGAAACAGCGGCACCGGATCCCGACGGCCAATTTCCTGGCCCATTCGGACACGGCCCCGACCCGCAAACAGGATCCCAGTGCACTTTTCCCCTGGGAAAAACTGGCCGTGCACGGTTTCGGTCTCTGGCCGGACGAAGAAATGGTCAATCCACCGGACAGTTTCAACCCTTACGATGCCTTGCGGATCATTGGTTATGACATCAGCAATCTTCAGGCGGCGATTGTCGCCTTCAAGCGCCGTTATATCCAGCATGACCTCAGTCCGCAACTGACCGTGGAAGATTTGCAGGTCCTGTACAACCTCTATCTGAAAATCTAAAGCAAAAGAAGCAAAACCTGAAGTAGTGTTCCGGTAAAAATACCACTTCCGCAGTTTCCTGGCTACTTGATCGGTTTCGCTTTATCCCCGAACAACTGCTGGAACAGCAATGAAAAGAAGACCACTCCCGCACAACCTACCAGATTGAGCCAGAGAAAAGCCATCAGATCCAGTTGCCAGATGGTCACCACCGTGATTTCCGTGACAATAGCGGCCCACAGCACGGCCCTACCTCCGGCACGCCGGACATAGAAGGCCACCACAAAAATTCCCAGGATTGTGCCGTAAAAAAGTGACCCCAGGATATTGACTGCTTCCAGCAAATTGCCCAGCCGGTTGGCATACAGGGCAATGATCATACAGAAAACACCCCAGACCAGCGTAAAGATCCGGGAGGCCGACAGATCACTCTTCTCACTTCCTTTCTTACTGATAAACCGTTTGTAGATATCGATGGAGGTGGTGGAGGCCAGGGAATTGATGGCAGAAGCCGTGGCTCCCATAGACGCCATAAATACAATGGCGATCAGCAAACCGATCAGCCCTTTCGGAAAACTTTCAGTCACAAAGGACAGGAAAATATAATTATTGTCATTGGTATCGGCCTTGCTGTCATTTTCCTTCATCAGGGAAACCAGATCGGCCCTGATTTCTTTGGCCTGGTGATCCGCATCCTGCAAGCGCAGCCTCAATTCGTCGATCTGCTGCTCATCATCGGCCGCCAACGCTTCGGTCAGGCGGTCAATGTCGGCTTTTTTATTTTCAAAGACTGCAATATGTTTTTCCCGCAAGACTTCCACTTCCGGCTGATAAGAACTGTTTTCAATTTTATTCAGCTCCAGTTTATTGAAGAAAATCGGAGGCGTATTGTATTGATAGAAAGAAAAGACCAGGATACCGATCAGGAGGATGGAAAATTGCATGGGCACTTTAAGCAGGCCATTCATCAACAGGCCGATCCGGCTCTCCCGGATGGAGGATCCGGTCAGATAACGTCCCACCTGGCTCTGGTCGGTCCCAAAATACGATAATTGCAGAAAAAATCCACCGATGATCCCGGTCCATACCGTGTATTGATTGTTGAGGTCGAGGGTAAAATCAATAGCATTGGTCTTGCCGGATTTACCAGCAATGTGCAACGCTTCCTTAAATCCGATCCCTTGCGGCAATAAATGCACGACCATATATCCGGCAGCCAGCAAGCCTCCAAAAATAATGCTCATTTGCAGCAATTGCGTATAGGACACCGCTTTGGTCCCCCCATAAGCGGTATAGATTACGACCAGTGAACCGATAAACAGGGTGGTATAAGTCACATTGATCTGCAAAATACTGGACAGAATAATGGCCGGAGCATAGATCGTAATGCCGGTGGACACCCCTCGCTGGATCAGGAACAGAAAGGCCGTAAAGACCCGGGTACGTACATCAAAGCGCTTTTCCAGAAATTCATAGGCCGTGAATACTTTGAGGCGATGAAAGATTGGCACAAAGGTGATGCTCAGCACAATCATGGCCAATGGGAGTCCGAAATAAAACTGTACAAAACTCATTCCGGAGGAATAGGCCAGGCCCGGTGCCGACAAAAAGGTGATGGCACTGGCCTGGGTGGCCATGACCGAAAACCCGATATGATACCAGGAAAGGGAACGGTTGCCCAGCAGGTAGCCATCAATGTTCCGGATTCCCCGGCTTCTGTAAACCCCATAGGACACAATGGCCAACAGGGTGATCGCCAAAACGACCCAATCGACTATGCTCATCCGAAGTGATTTGTAAACCAGTAAAACAATAGGATCAGCACTACCAGCCAGATTATGACCAGCCAGTAAAACCGTTTCCAGGTCCGGATGAATGGGGGCAAACCTTTATCTGTCTTCATTCATTTATAATTAGCCTTTGCTAATATGCAAAATTATTCGGTGGATTTAGCCAGCAAATTGACAAATAAACGATACGCCCCCGGCACACCAGCCGGCAATTGCCTGAAAAAGGCCAGCGAGGTATAGACAAACTTGCCTTTTCCATACCGGCCCACCACCACAGATCCGTCCAGTGCCTGTTCCCCTGCATCATTCATGGACAGGGGTGTTTCATACCGGGGGTCAATATCAGCAGCAAAATACAGACCCCGTTCCTGGATCCAGCCATCAAAGTCGGCCGGATCAATCTTGTTGGGGTGGTTCAGCACCTGATTTTCCGGCAGGAGCGTGCGCACCTCCGAAAGCTCATCCGTCACCCGCAGGCGGGACAGCTTGAAAGGATAAGGCCCGAAGTCAGCAGTGGAAAGGCCTGAACTGACATTATACTGCATCAGATAAGTGCCGCCGTTCTGCACGTATTCCATGAGTTTGGAGTGGATAAAACCCATTCTCCGATTGACATTATAGGCCCTTATTCCGGAAATAATCGCATCATAGCGGGACAAATCCTGATCGAGGATATCCTGCTCTTCCAGTATATCTACGGTCATGCCGATCTGCCGGAGGGCATCGGGGACCAGGTCACCCGCACCCGTAATATAACCGATATGCCGGGCTGAAATGCCGGTATTGATATAGCTCAGACGGATATTGGCAGGCGGAAAATACGTGATCAATGGAATGTGCTGGTAGTCGATGGTTTTGATCATACTGGCCAGTTCCTTTGTATTGCTTCCGTTTTCAGGGTTTGTGTATTGCAGTTCAAAGGTGAGTAAATCTTTGCTTGACCTTCCTGTCATTCCCGATCGTGCCGCGATCCTGCCTGCATCCGGTGTCAGGGTAAAACGGCCGGTGATCTCCTGATCCTTTCTTTCAAAATCCAATTCAAGGTTCGCCGGACTTACCGACCAGCCTTCGGGCACCTGTGGAGTGGCAGCAACCCGGAACGGTCTGCTTGCATGTGCAGTGAATACCACATCGATGATCTTATCACCGTTCCCACTGGCAAAGGCCAATGCAGATTGGTTCAGATTGGCCGTGACTGCTGGCGCCACCACCAAAGGCTGATGGATTTCCCCATGCACCGGATGAGTATATTTAAAGGCGACCGGGCGTTCGTATTCAAGCGTTTTACCATTGATGCGCAGGATGATTTTCATTTTAGGGTCGTCCTGATTCCCGGGCTGTCCGACATCTGCCAGATCATCCACTGCAAAGCGTTCCTGGATACGCTCACGGCGCAACCAATAGGGCTGGGTAGTCTGTCCGGGGACGAAAATAGACCGTACCTGAGCAAGCTCGTTGAATCTGAGGGAGGTAGCAGGTGTCTGTTGTTGCATCTGCGATTGCTGCTGTTCCGGCTCTTGCGATTGTGCCTGAGTTTGTGCCTGCTGCTGTTCCGGCTCCTGCGATTGCGCCTGTCCCCACTTGTGTGCCTGTGTTTCCGGCCCGGCACCCTCCACACTGACTTCCACACCCGGTCTGCGGACAATAAAATCCGTCCGCACCTGTGCCTGCTGGCCAACAGACACTTTGGCTGCATCTGCATAACTCTCAAACCAGATCCCGGCACAGGCCAGTATAATATTCTTCAGTTCGGCTATCTTTTGCTCTTTCCAATACCCTGCTTTCAATCCCTCCATCTCCGTCAGCAAGGCCAGCAGGTCATTCAGTGAACGTTCGGGGTACCGGACATCGTAGCGTTCGATGATTCCATTGATGATTGATTCCAGGCGTGTGGCTCCTTCCACCCTATTCCAGGAAACATCCACTCCATCCATGAGGTCTGTCTCTGGCGCATCCCCATCCAATACCTCAAAAAACTCTCTTGAAGTACCCCGCTGGCGGGCGGCACCAAAGCCCTGGCTCTTGTGGCTGGACCGGCTTTCGGCGGCAACTTCCCCATAGGACTGACCGATCAGGGGATTAAACGCACCGATATCCACTGTAAACTGGGAAGCAGTAGTATTGTTCTGCCCACCAAAATTGGCTGCATTCCAAAGCAGACGCCGGGCCTGCCAGGGTTCCACAAACTCCAACTGCTCCGGGAAACGTGATGGATCGGCCGCCGCCCGGAAGGCTTCAATGGCCAGAATGGTCGCTGCCTGGTGATGGCCGTGGCCGCCCCGCGGATCGGGCGGAAAGCGGGTAATGATCACATCCGGCCGGTGCTTGCGGATCACCCAGACCGCATCCGCCAGGATGGCCTCCCGGCCCCAGAATTCCAGCGTCTCCTCCGGGGTTTTGGAAAAACCAAAGTCATTGGCTCTTGAAAAATATTGTGTTCCCCCGTCAATCCGGCGGGCGGCCAGCAATTCCTGGGTCCGTATCAGCCCCAATTCTTCGGCCAGCTCGGTACCGATCAGGTTCTGCCCACCATCCCCTCTGGTCAATGAAAGATAAGCCGTCCTGTACTTCATTTCCCTGGCCGACCAGGCAATCAGACGGGTATTCTCATCATCCGGATGTGCAGCAAAATACAGTACTGAACCCAGCACATTGAGTTTTTGCAGGTCGGACAAAATTTCAGCGGAAGTAACGGCCGGCTGCCGCAATTGGGCCTGTGCCGGCAGTCCCGACCAGCTCAAACAAATAAATAGTAGTAATAAAGGCCAACATCTCATGTTCCAAACTTAGATAAATTTCCTTTTAAAATAAAAGACCACACCTGATACCCGGCATGGTCTTTCAAAAATTAACAATTAAAATACAAAAGTACTTTTTTAACCTTTACACCGTAAATTTAGCAAAATTGCCGTTGAGGCGGACGATTCTGACAGAATTAGTTTTCCACAAACATCGAATATTCCACAAAATGACCAGCTACCAATTCTCACAGGCAGGAGAAAAGACGGATTTGGGACAATATTGAATATATTTGTCAAAAGTACCCAGTTGCTTATGGCCGCCCAGACTCCTCAAAAAAATACAAAAGAATCCCTTCGCTCCATTTATCTGGCAAAACGCCAGACTCTGACGGAAGACGAGTTGGAAAAAATGAATCAGGGTCTGCTCGCGCAATTGAAAAAACTGGACCTGACCGCACGTCATAAAGGGACGAACATCGTTACTTTGCATATCTTCCTCTCCATCCGAAGACAGGCCGAGCCGGACACTTATAGACTCGTCGAATGGATCAATCAGCAATACCCAACAGTGCGCTGGGCAGTCGGCAGGACCGAGCGGAGGACCTGCGGCATGTATCACTTTGAGTGGAATGAAAGCAGTCTGATCCGGGAAAACAAATGGGGTATTCCCGAGCCGCTGGGCGGCGTCCGGGTGGACGAAAAAGAGATCGACCTGATTTTTGTGCCGCTGCTGGTCATTGACCGTTCCGGTCACCGCATCGGTTATGGCAAGGGTTACTATGACCGTTTCCTGGCGAAATGCCGGCCCGACGCCCTGAAAATCGGGATTTCCCTTTTTGAGCCCGTGGAGCGCATTGCGGATCCCGGCCCCACCGACATTCCGCTGAATGCCTGTATTACCCCGCAGGCGACCTATTGGTTTGGGGAATAGCAAAACCCCGAAATCTCAATACAAAGTCCGGAACTTGATGGTATTATCGATCTTTTTGAGTTTGGAAAGCAGGCGGGCATCGTAACGGGCATCAATATCCGTCACCACATAACCCAGACCGCCTTTGGTCATCAGAAACTGGGCGAGGATATTGATCTCATTATCCGCAAATACACGGTTGATCTGTGCCATAATGCCCGGCACATTTCGGTGTATATGCAGCAGACGGTGCGAGCGATTGACTTTGGGCAGCAGCAGGTTCGGGAAATTGCGGCTCATGTCGGTATCCCCATTATTGATAAAGGCCGCCATCCGCCGGGGGATAAATTCAGCATTCCTTTTCTTATTTTTCTTGTCATCAAAAATGACGATTCCCTTTTCATTGCAGAGCACCCGGTCCACCCTGCCCTTACTTTCTCCCAGATAGCCAATAGTTTTGAGCTTGTCGGCCCGCCTCAACTGGTCTTCGTCCAATACCTGATCACCGGCCAGTAGCAGCATGCCCACATCCTTCACATATTTTTCTTCCAGGGTTTCCTTGATCCGGATCGAAAATCCGTCTTTTTTCAGTATTTCAGCGGCAATTTTGGGCACATCCCCCACGATCAGGCAGAGAATCCTGTTCTTTGGGTAGGAAATCGCACGGGGCAGGTCATTGACATACAGGAATTCATCAAAACTGGGCGTAATATGATCTGCTTTTTCCGACACACTTTTCCGTTCAATATTTTCGGTGAATGCATAAAACCGCTCGATCAGGCCCGATTCTTTGAGTTGAAAGTCGGAATATCCATCCCCGATGCCATATAGCTTGCCCGGCAAATCCAGTTGTTTGAGCAGTTTGACCTTCCCTGCTTCTTCGGAGAGGGGGTTTCCTTCGTCATAACCCACAATATTACCGGCCTCATCAAAGCGGAATTCATTGGCATAGATCTGCTCTTTGGAAATATAATACGGACTGACGACCGGGGTAATGAATTCTTTGAATCCCCCCGAAACGATCAGCACCTGCTCCTTATTCTGCCGAAAAAAGTCCCTGTTGCGAAGAAAGGAGGAGGAAACCTTTTTTTTGAGAATACCCACCAGTTGGGTCAGGTGACTGCGGTTCGCACCCAAAAGCCGCACCCGGCCACTCAGGCTTTCCCGGAAGGAAATCTGTCCGTTCATAGCCAGATTGGTCAGCCGGTCAATCTCCTCGTAGATGGATTGCCGGTCCGGATGGTCCTGCAGGGAAATCCGGGCCAATTCGTCCAAAGCCTCTACCTGGGTAAAGGTGCTGTCAAAATCAATAATGTAATAGTATTTCACTTGATAAGAATACGAAATTTCACTTGATAAGAATACGATTTCTAAATTTTAAATCAGCTTGAATAAGTGTTTAGCACACGCTCACAGATCTCCTCCAATGTCCTGTCAATCGGCTTGAATTCCATATCGATGGCTTGCAGGAGCTTCTGATTGGAGAAGCGGAGTTTTTTGCTGGAAACCCGTGCCGATTCTTTGGTCAGGGCCGACTTCTTGCCTTTGAACCAGGCTGACAGGGAGGACAGCCGCCAGGCCATTTCCAACATCAGGGGCGTTGCTTTGCTTTTCGGAGCCGGCCGGCCCAGATAATGGCTGCAGCGGGCCAGCATTTCCTGATGGGGCATATTGACATTGCTCACAATATAACGCTGTTCACTCAATTCCGTACGGGCCATCAACCGGATCATGGCCCCGGCCACGTCTTCCACATCCACCAGCCCGACCGAGCCGCCCGGATAGAATTTCAGGCCCTTATACAGGAGGTAAAAAATGGCTCCGCTACCCCGGCGACCTGCCGACTGGCCGATGATCAGTGAAGGATTGACGATCACGCCCTGCAAACCTTCGGAAAATCCGCGCCATACCTCCATTTCGGATTCATACTTGGCGATGGAATAGCCGGACTGATCCCGGTCATATTCCCAGACATCATCTTCCGTAGTATCCAATCCGTTTTTTCCTTCACCCAAAGCCGCAATGGAACTGACATGCACCAGTCTTGCCCCATGGAGCAGGCACAGATCTACGATATGGGCCGTCCCCTCCACATTGATTCGCTGCATAGATTTGCGGTGGGCCGGATGGTAAGAGACTTTGGCGGCACAGTGATAGACCTGCTTTACCCCCCGGAAGGCTTCTTCCAGGGAAAGATAGTCCAGTACATCGCCCTCCACCCATTCCAGATCAGACCGGTTTTCCAGCAAAGACGGCATACGGGAAGTGGTCCGCCTGATAGCCCGCACCGGGATACCCTGGCGCAGAAGCTGATCGATCAGGATCGACCCAAGAAAACCGGTACCACCAGTGACTAATACCACGATCAAAAAAAATTAAATTCCAGCATCAAACATACAACAAAATCCTATACTTTTGTGAGAATGAGTAATAAGTTTCCTCCTGAATTGGTAAGAAAATTGGGCACTGACCCTCTTTTCGATGCGCAATCTTTTCTGGAAACACATGAAGCTGCGGCATCCGTCACCTCTGTGCGGATCAATCCCCGGAAAACCCGGCCACTCCTGGCTACGGGGGGCTTGTCGCCGGTACCCTGGTGCGACACCGGATTTTACCTGCCTGAACGGCCTGTTTTTACCCTGGATCCTTTTTTCCATGCCGGTTGCTATTATGTGCAGGAGGCTTCTTCCCTATTTGTCGCCCAGGTCATTACTGAGCTCGGGCTGGATGCGGAACCCTGTACGGCGGTGGATCTGTGTGCAGCCCCCGGCGGGAAAAGCACCCTGCTCCAGTCGTACCTGCATCCGGACAGTTTGCTTATTGCCAATGAACTTATCAAATCCAGGGTCGGGATCTTAGAGGAAAACCTCACCCGATGGGGATATCCCAATACCATTATTGCCCACAGTGACCCTTCGGCTTTTGCCCGGTTACCCGGTTTTGCGGATCTGTTGCTGGTGGATGCCCCCTGTTCGGGATCCGGCATGTTCCGCAAGGATCAGCAGGCCCTGGACGAATGGTCGGAAGCGGCCGTCCGGCTTTGCAGTGAAAGGCAGCAGCGCATTCTGGCCAGCAGTCTGGATTGCCTGAAAAGTGGCGGTACCCTGATCTATTCGACCTGCTCCTATTCGGAGGAGGAAAATGAGCATATCGCCGATTGGCTGGTGGATACCTTTGGGTTGGAATCCGTCCGTGTTCCTTATTCCCCCGAATGGGGAATCGTAGAGAGCCCTTCACCAAAACATGCCTGCGCCGGTTATCGGTTTTATCCCCACAAATTGCAGGGTGAAGGATTTTTTCTGGCTGTTTTCAGGAAGCCGGGGCCTTCTCGCAGTCCCGGTAAATCGGGCAAATCCGGTAAACCAGATAAATCCAATTATTCGGACAAAAACCATCTGGCTCCAAAGGCACTGGAACGATGGGTGATGGAGCCGGACAACTATTATAATTTTATGATCGGGGATCAATTGCATGTGATCGATGAAAGACTGAAAGCGGATTTTTTTGCTGTTCAGAAAGTTTTATATCTGAAAAATGCCGGTCTCCGTATTGGCAAGGCCCATAAGGGAGAAATTCTGATTCCCGATCATGCATTGGCCCTGAGTACGATCCAAAATGCTGATCTGCCGAAACTGGCGCTGGATTATGAAACAGCCCTGGATTACTTACGGAAACAAGGTTTATCAAACGATCTGCCGGCCGGTCAGGCACTGGGATGGACCCTGGCGACGTATGGGACAGCCGTGCTGGGTTGGGTCAAAATCATGCCGGGGCGGATCAATAATTACTATCCAAAGGACAGCCGCATTGTCAATTTGTAGGCTTCTGTTTGTTAATCGGCCTATCCCCGTTTTATATCGGCCCGTCCCGCCCGGGCAACTTCATTTCTTCTGGGGTGGAATTTCCAGTTTGGGAAGTTTTGGTACGGCCGGTCGGCCATCAGACTCAAATTGCCTGAAGGAAGTAAGTATATAATGGGTGACATCGTATTCATTCCACTGCTGCGCCCTGTCAAAAGTCGGGCGGTATAACTGGGCAAAATTATTCAGGTCCTCCCCTGCCAGGCCCGTCAGCTCCACAATACGATATTTGCTGAAGATACGGTCCACCTGCAAGGCTTCCATTTCGTTTTCCATATAGTTGCGGAAACGCCTGGCCTGCCGGCCACTCCTGCTAAAACGCTCGTACAGTGCAGTCAGCGGATTGAAAACATAGGATAGCACAGAGGGTTTCCCTTCGCTATATACACCTTGTCTGCGGTAACTATCCATACTTTCCCTCAGCTCCTGTTCCCGTGTTTTGCCCTCGATGGTGACCGCATCAATCCGGATGGTACCGGGTTTGAGGTCAATCAGTATATCGCTCAATGTGTTCAGCACAGTGGTATGGCTTTCATAGCCGATTTTGGAAAACATTAGTGTATCCCCGACCTGGGCCCGGATACTAAATTCACCCTTCAGATCAGTGGTCACCGTGGTCCGATTCCGCATATTTCTGACATTCACCTGAGCTACCCGATTACTGGTGCCGGTCTCCAGCACGACACCTCCGACCATTCCGGTCTCTGTAACCGGTCTCCCGACCAAGCCGGATTCCTGGGCATGTGCAATCCCCTTACCGCCCCAGATCAGGCAGCAGCCTATCAGTACGGAATATAGCATTCCGACACTGAAATAACGGTATGACAGCAGGTTATTCAATCCTGATTCTCGTCTTTATAGGGGTAAAAAACAAAATTCGCACCTTCCGGAACCACTACAAACAGGCACATAAATTCTTCGGGATTTTTAAAATACTTGACAAAGCGGTCCTTCCGGTCCGGCTTGATAATTTCCCGCTCCACAAATTCCTCAAAAGTCGCCGCCTGAATCGTCCAGTTTGTCCCCAGTTCATTCTTATCCAATATCAATTCACCGATACTGACCTCGTGCTGGTGGGCAATAAAAATCGGGTAATCGGAAAGGCCCTCTCCAATAATTTCTGCGGAAACCTCCCGGATGGCATCTCTGTAAAAATCCAGATCCTTTTTCAAACTGATCAAAGGACTCGGTTTGTTTTGTTGGCCATCATCCCCAGCCTCGGCGGAAAATAGCAAGTCACTTATTTCCATTTCTATGATGCATTAATCCGATCCATACTACGAATTTAATACCAAAGATACGACATTCTCCACATGTTGGGTCTGTGGGAACATATCGACCGGCCGGATCCGCTCGACCCGGTACTTCTCACTCAGCAAAGCCAGATCCCGGGCCTGGGTAGCCGCATTGCAGCTTACATACACAATCCGGGGGGCTTCCATCTCCAGCAGACGGGCCACCACATCTCCGTGCATGCCTGCCCGGGGCGGATCCGTGATCACAATATCCGGGCGGCCGTGTTCGGCCATAAAATCTGCGGTAAGTACATCTTTCATGTCACCGGCAAAAAATTTTGTATTGGTGATCCCATTCAGTGCGGCATTGATCTTCGCATCTTCAATAGCACTGGGGACGTACTCGATGCCGATCACCTCCCGGGCGTGACGGGCCACAAAATTGGCAATCGTCCCCGCACCGGTGTAGAGGTCGTACACCCGTTCATCCCCTCTGAGCTCCGCAAACTCCCTGGTTATTTTATACAGTTCATACGCCTGGGCCGAATTGGTCTGGTAAAAGGATTTGGCACCCACCTTGAAGCGCAATCCTTCCATTTCCTCGAAAATATGATCCCTGCCCGCATAGCAATGGATGTCCTGGTCAAAAATCGTATCGTTCTTTTTCTGGTTTACCACATAGAGCAACGCATCGATCTGTGGAAAGGCTGCGTGCAGGAAGGACATGGTTTTCTCCAGAGTTTCCGGCTCTAAATATGCAAATACCACGATCACCATCAATTCGCCGGTGGATGCCGTACGGATCACCAGATTGCGCAAAGCACCTTCGTGCTGTTTCAGATCATAGAAGGAAATCTGTTCTTTTTTGGCAAATCCGAAAAGTGCATTGCGGATCTCATTGGAAAGTCCGCCCTGCAAATAACAATGATCGATCTGTAAAATCTTGTCAAAACGACCGGGAACGTGGAATCCCAGGGCATCCATATCCATGGCCGCTGCTGCATCGGCCTGCTCATCCGGGGAGGTCAGCCAACGTTTGTTCGAAAATGTAAATTCGAGCTTATTGCGATAATAGCGGGTCGCCCCGGAGGGCAATATCTCCTCCATTCCTGTCACATCCACCTTTCCGATCCGGGCCAACGCATTCCTGACGGACTGCTGTTTGTATTCCAGTTGGGCACTGTACTCCATGTGCTGCCACTTGCAACCCCCACAAACTCCGAAATGACTGCAAAAAGGCTCGGTCCTATGGGGGGAGGGTTTGATCAGGCGGCTGATTCGGGCTTCCGCAAAATTCTTTTTCCTGCGGAATAGTTCAATGTCAACCAGATCTCCCGGTACTGCTTTTTCGATAAAGACCACCAGGTCTTCCGACCGGCCTACGCCCTTACCATCTTCGGCAATATCGATCACCTGCACCTGCTCTATCTGCCGTTTTTCCTCCGGAATCCTGCGTCTTGCCATTTTATTTAGAATACTCAGAAATTAAATCAGGACAAATCGGCACTGATCAGCCTCAGAAACTCGGAACGGGTCCGGTCATTGACAAATTTGCCTGTAAAAGCCGAAGTCGTAGTGACCGAATTCTGCTTCTGTACCCCCCGCATGGCCATACACAGGTGTTTGCATTCGATCACCACCGCCACTCCCGCAGGTTCCAGCGTATTCTGGATGCAGTCCTTGATCTCATTGGTCAAACGTTCCTGCACCTGCAGCCGCCGGGCAAAAATATCCACCACCCTCGGGATTTTGCTCAAACCTACAATACGCCCATTGGGAATATAGGCGATATGTGCTTTACCAAAAAAAGGCAGCATATGATGCTCGCACATAGAAAATACCTCGATGTCCTTGACTACCACCATCTGGCTGTAATCCTCCTCAAACATGGCTGATTTCAGCACTTCTGCCGGATCCAGATCATAACCGTGGGTCAGGAATTGCAGGGCTTTGGCTACCCGTTCCGGGGTTTTCAGCAGGCCTTCCCGTGCGGGATCCTCTCCGATTGCCTCCAGAATCCCGGGGTAACTCGATGCTATCTTGGCAATACGGTCCGGATGGTACCGGTCTTTTTCCGGGTATCTTGCCGCCTCATATTCATTCAATGGAGAATGATCGCTCATCATGTCGCTTTTTTAATTTCAAAACTATTTTAACCCGGATTATGCGTTAGCACTTCTATTGCGGGTTTAAGACAGCAAAGATAAGGGATTGCCTTGAATATTTCAGTGGAATATATTCGGAAGCAGTCTTTAAAACGCCACAAAGTTGCATTAAATGCGCTGGAAATGAACAAATTAAGGTAATTTTTATGCGATAAACTGGCAAACTCCAAATAAAAATCCGAGTTTAGCCGTTATTATCATTAAAGCCAATTACAATTATGGAGAATTTTACAATTTATTTTAAGCAAATGGGCCGAAAAACCCACATGATGTTTACGCTGGTCGCCTTATTGCTGATCAGTACTACGGGCATGGCCCAATTCAGGGGAGGGATGTTCCAACCACCCCCGTTGGATCCGGTGGTCGAACAAATCGTGAAAGAAGTCAATGAAAATTCGCAACTGGAGCAACTGGCACACGAACTGCTGGATATTGTGGGACCACGTCTGGTGGGTACGCCACAGATGCAGAATGCCAATGACTGGGCCGTAAACACCTTCAAAAAATGGGGGATCAGCGCCAGCAACCAGCAATTTGGCGAATGGCGTGGCTGGGAACGCGGTATTTCACATATCGACCTCATCCATCCACGGGTCAAAACTTTGTATGGTACCCAACTGGCATGGAGCCCGACCACTGGTGGCAAACCGGTCGAAGGAGAAGTGGTGGTTCTGCCAAATGTCAAGGATTCTGTTGAGTTCCAGGCCTGGCTACCCAGCGTGAAAGGCAAATTTGTCATGGTCTCCATGCAACAGCCCACCGGTCGTCCGGAATACAACTGGAAAGAATTCGCTACCGAGGCTTCACTCAAAAGAATGCAGGAATCCCGTATTGCGGCCAGCAGAGAATGGGCTGAACGGGTACGCAATACCGGAGTCACCACGGCTTCCCTTCCAGGAGTGCTGGAAGATGCGGGTGCAGCAGGTATCGTCATGTCTTACTGGTCCAATGAATTTGGTTCCAACAAAATTTTCGGTGCCAACACCGTCAAAGTACCGACCATTGATCTTTCTGTGGAGGACTATGGGGTGATTTTCAGACTTGCCGAGAGTGGCCAGAAGCCACGCCTGCGGGTGGAGACTGAATCAAAAGAACTGGGTAAAGTGCCTATTTTCAATACCATTGCGGAGATCAAAGGGACTGAATTCCCGGATGAATATGTGATCCTGTCTGCCCACCTTGATTCCTGGGAAGGCGGCTCCGGAGCCACTGACAATGGTACTGGTACAGTGACCATGATGGAAGTTGCCCGGATTTTGAAAAAATTGTATCCAAACCCAAAAAGGACGATCCTGGTCGGTTTGTGGGGAAGCGAGGAGCAGGGATTGAATGGTTCCCGCGCATTTGTGATCGATAATCCGGATATTGTCGCCAAAACACAGGTAGTACTCAATCAGGACAATGGAACCGGCCGGGTAAGTGAAATCAACGGATCCGGATTCTTGCATTCCTATGATTTCATGGGACGCTGGCTGGCTGCCGCTCCACAGGATGTACAACGCCATATCGAGACCACTTTTCCAGGATCACCAGCCGGTGGAAGCTCGGATCATGCCTCTTTTGTCGCAGCCGGAATCCCTGCCTTTATGCTGAGTGCCTTGTCATGGGGCTATGGTACCATCACCTGGCACACCAATCTGGACACCTATGATAAATTGGTTTTTGATGATCTGAAAAATAATGTGATCCTGATCGCGACCCTGGCTTATCAAGCCAGTGAGGAGCCAGAACTGGTCAATCGTGAACAACGGGTCTTACCTGCCGGCCGTGACGGCAGACCAGGTGTCTGGCCTCAGATCCGCCAGCCAAGACGTCTGGGAGGATTCTGATCCATGAGATAAAACACTGACAGATCGTTCTGTCCGATGCGTTTTTATGCGTTGAAATCGAGGTTACGCCCGTTTTACCGGGAACTGAAGATAAAAACGCATAAAAACGCATTTTTATTGGTATAAATGTTTATACTTGCATGATCCCGGATGATACATTGACGTTCGGGATTCAATAACCGATTAGAAAAAACAATGGACCAATTAGCCATCACCAATGGGATCATTCATACCGGATATGCTACGGTACAGGGCAAGGCCATATTAATAGAAAACGAATATATCCATTCCCTTGTGGAGGCTGCGGATATACCCCCAGGGTATGAGATCATCGATGTGGGAGGTTGCCATATATCACCCGGCTTTATTGATCTGCAGATTTATGGTGGTGGTGGTGTGCTGTTTGCCGAAAAACCGGAGAAAGCGAGTTTACAAACGATGGCGGATGCACTGGCAAAAAGCGGTACTACCGGATTTTTGCTGACGCTTGCCACCAATACCCTGGAAATTTTCCGGCAATCCATAGCTGTGGCAAAGGAATTCGGACATCCGGCCTTTATGGGACTGCACTTTGAGGGGCCTTATCTGCATCCGGACAAGCGTGGTGCCCATCCCACAGCATGCCTGCGCCATCCGAGCGCTGCTGAGTTGAAGGAGCTTCTGGATCAGGCAGAGGGTACCGTCCGGATGATGACCATCGCACCCGAATTATTTGATGCTTCCCTGACCGGAATACTGACCGGACAGGGAGTACTTTTGTCTGCGGGCCACAGCAATGCGACTTTTGAGGAGAGTACTACCGGATTCCGGCAGGGTATCCGCGCCGTCACCCATCTGTTCAACGCCATGTCCCCCCTGCACCATCGCCAGACGGGGCTTCCCGGCGCCACATTTCTGGCAGAAGACGTACATGCCAGTATCATAGCCGATGGGATCCATGTCGCCTATGAAGCCGTGGCGATGAGTAAAAAACTATTGGGAGAACGCCTTTTCCTGATCACCGATGCGGTCGAGGAGTCTCTCAACGGGGTTTACAAGCATCAGCGAAACGGGGATCACTTCACCCTGCCCGATGGCACTCTTTCCGGGTCGGCACTGACCCTGATGCAAGCGGTAGCCAACTGTGTCCGTCATGCGGGGATTCCGCTGGATGAAGCCCTGCGAATGGCTTCCCTCTATCCGGCCCGGTTGTTCGGAGCTACGGACCGGGGCGATATCGCCACAGGGAAACGGGCAGATCTCAATGTCTTTGACCACCAATATCAGATCAGGCAGGTCTTCCTGCATGGGAAAAAACAACTATGACACCTTCAGCCACTTGGAAACAGCCTTTCGGCAAGCCCATCCAGCGATTGGCTTCCATTGATGTATTCCGGGCCGTGACCATGTTCCTGATGATTTTTGTCAATGATGTGGATGGGGTCCGGCAGATCCCAGGCTGGATCAAACATGTGTCCATTGATCAGAGCGGATTGGGGTTCGCGGATGTAATCTTCCCGGCTTTCCTTTTCATCGTGGGCCTCTCGCTCCCGCTGGCCGTCCGGGGAAAATTGCAGCAGGGCTATACCACTGCTTACCTGACCCGATACACCAGCATACGGGCGATTGCCCTGATCATCATGGGACTATTCCATGTCAATTTTTCGTATTATAACGAAAGTCTGTCTCTGCTTCCTCGCTCCGTGTATATCATTCTCACCACGCTTTCTTTCTTTCTTATCTGGCTGGCCTATGGGAAAAACACCAGCAAAAAACGGCGCATCGCTCTACAAACCGCAGGCATTATACTATTATTGGCAATGGCCGCCATTTTCCGGAGCGGGACCCCGGAACAACCCGGCTGGATGCAAATCCGCTGGTGGGGTATTCTCGGGTTGATCGGTTGGGCCTATTGGCTGGTTGGGCTCACTTATCTGTTCCTGAGAGAAAAAACAACCTGGCTGATCGGATTCTTTTTGACCTTGTGCCTGATCAACATCGCCATCCATCTGGATTTTTTTGCATTGCCGGCGATTTTTGTCGGAGATACTGCACATGCCGTTCTGGTGGCAGGAGGAATGCTCTGCACTGTTTTTTATCTGCAGGCCCGGGAAAAGAACCGGTATATCTGGGGGGTACTGGTACTCTCCGGGCTGATACTGATCGGATTCGGACTGGTCATTGCGGAGCTGAGTGATGGCATCAATAAAATCAGGGCGACCCCGGGATGGGTACACATCAGCATGGGGATCAGTGCGATCTGCTATGGATTGTGTGTCTGGTGGATGGATCAGAAACAAAAAGAGAACCCATTTTTATGGATTTCAGCGGCGGGAACCAATACACTGACCTGTTATCTTCTGCCCTATGTCTGGTACGCCATCTGGAAAATGGCGGGTCTGGGGTGGCCGGGGATTTTTAATAGTGGTGCCGGTGGTGTGCTGCGTTCACTGCTCGTCGCATTTTTGATTGTACAGATTGCCGGATGGATGGAAAAAAAAGGAATCAGGATCAAGGTCTGAAACAGATAGATTTAAACATACATAAAATGAAAGATAGAAAGACTCCCATCATGAAAAGACATCCATTCAGACAGATGCTGTTTTTACTGCTTTTGGCCCAGGTCGGCCTGACCCTTCCGGCCAGAGCCCAGCGACCGCTGAACATTATTGCTCCCAAAGACGACATCAGTACGGTCACCCAATCCACCATTTATCTCAGGGGAACGGTCGAACCTTCCGGTTTTCTGTTCCTGGGGGAAACACCAGTCAAAATCTATTCTACCGGGGTATTCGCAGCGCCCATCTCCTTGCAGTACGGACAGAACGATATTATCTTGCGCTATGGTACCGGCAGAGATACCCTGACCCGGATGCTGGTCATCACCCGTGTCGATCCCGAAAAACCAAAACCAACCGAGGGATTTGCTATTGAATACGTCAGAGTATTGCCCGAAGGCAAGCAAATCTGGTTGCAGGAAGGTGACCGGCTCGAAGTCGAGATGAAAGCAACCCCGGGAATGAAAGCCCGCTTTTTCCGGGATCTGCCCATGGTCGAAATGGATCCTGCACAGACAGGGGTGGCCGGGATTTACCGGGGAGAATACCGGATCAGATCCACTGATCAGGCCCGGAATGAAAAACTCACTTTTTCCATTCAGGATGAGCAGAGCAAAAAAACCACTCAGAAGAGCAGCGAACAGCTTCTGACTCTGCTGACCGGCCAGCATACGCTGGTTGGGGTATCAAACAAGAGCCGCACCGGACTCTCCTATGGGTTGGGTGCTGACCGCTTAGGTGGTGCCAAAATGGGATTTGTGGATAGCCTGGTGCGGTTTGAAGTCACTGGCAAAATGCAGGGTATGTACCGGGTCAGGCTGTCGGATCAGGCAGAGGCTTATGTGGATGAAAATGACCTGGATCTCTTATCAGGTATCCAATTCAGTCCGCGTTCCCTGACGGGTAGCTGGAGCGTGACTTCCGATGGAAAGCATGATCGGGTATCGATCGGTCTGAGCCAGCGGCTCCCCTACGTTTCGATCATGGAGGAGAATCCGGCCCGGATCGTGGTGGATATCTATGGGGCCGTTTCCAATAGCAACTGGATCACCCAGAGGGAAGGGTTGGTGGCCATCAAAAATGTGTGGTACGAACAATTGAGCAAGGATCTGTTCCGGGCCACGATTGAACTCAATGACAACGAACACTGGGGTCATGAAATCAGTTATCGTGGCAATTCCCTCACCATCCGGGTCAAGCCAAAACCAAAAGATGTGAGCCTCCGGAACCTGACCATCGCTGTGGACGCAGGACACGGAGGGAGCAACCGGGGAGCCGTGGGCATGACAGGCGTACTGGAAAAAGACCTGAATCTGTCCATGGCCAAAAAGGTAGAAAATCTGCTGATCAAACGTGGGGCCAGTGTCATCATGACCCGGAGCAATGACAGCTATACTACCAATACAGCCCGCTTGAGTGTCCTGAAAGAACATGATCCGGATCTGCTGATCAGTATTCATTGCAATGCAGGAGGCAATCCGATGGTGCAGGGCGCTTCCACCTATTACCGCCACCAGGCCTTCCGGCCCCTGACCCAATATATTTACGATGAAATGCTGAAACTGGGACTGGCAGATTTCGGTAATGTGGGCGGGTTCAATTTTACCCTTAACTCCCCTACCGAATTCCCATCAGTACTGGTAGAGGTGGCCTTTATGTCCAATCCGGCGGATGAAGAGCGGCTGCTGGATCCTGCTTTCCATGATGAAGTGGCAGAAAGTATCGTCCGGGGTCTCGAAAAATTTTTAAAAGACAGATAGAGATTAAAATATAGTAACAGTTCATTAAGTACAAAAAATCAGAATGATGAAACAGCTCAAAACAAGAATCTACATGCTATTGATCGCATGTCTTCCCCTGATCCTGTGGTCCTGCGGGGGAACCAAAAAAATGGCGGGCAGCGATGTGTCCGTCCCGCAGAAAGAAACTGCCATGCGCGAATTCAGGGCAGCCTGGGTAGCCACCGTGGCCAATATCAACTGGCCGAGCAAACCCGGCCTGAGTACAGAAGAACAGAAAAAGGAAGCCCTCGTACTACTTGATTTTCTGAAAGACCATCACTTCAATGCGGTGATCTTCCAGGTACGCCCCCAAGCGGATGCCTTGTATGCCAGCGAACTGGAACCCTGGTCCTATTATCTAACCGGCAGACAGGGAGAAGCGCCCAAACCCTTTTATGATCCACTTGAGTTCTGGGTGGACGAAGCGCATAACAGAGGACTGGAACTCCATGTATGGCTCAATCCATACCGTGCGCACCACATTGCCGGCAGTGATATTACCGAGCATTCCCTGGTCAAAAAAATGCCCGAATCCGTAGTGTATCTGGAAGAAGGGTACTGGTGGTTTGACCCTGCTCTGCAAAGCACACAGGATCATTCGGCAGCCGTGGTAAGGGATTTGGTAAAGCGCTACGACATTGACGGAGTGCATTTTGATGATTATTTTTATCCCTACGAATCTTATAATCTGGGCAAAGATTTCCCGGATGACAAAAGCTGGGCGGCATATCAGCAGTCGGGCGGACAGCTTTCCCGCGGTGACTGGCGCCGGGAGAGTGTCAATAAATTCATCGAGCGGGTCTATCGGGAGATCAAGGCCGAGAAAAAGCATGTCAAATTTGGCCTGAGCCCATTTGGTATCTGGCGGCCCGGTTACCCAGAAAGCATTTCGGGTTTTGATCAGTATGCAAGTCTCTACGCAGACGCAAAATTGTGGCTGAACAAGGGTTGGATCGATTATTTCACTCCTCAGCTTTACTGGCCCATCTCTCAATTGGCACAAAGCTTTCCCGTATTACTGGGCTGGTGGCAGGAAGAAAATACGATGGGCAGGCATCTCTGGCCGGGCATGAATGTGGGCCGAGGAGGCGATGAAGCCAATCTGACAGAGGTGTTCAATCAGATCATGATCACCAGGGGCATTGTGCCAAAAAGCAAAGGTGCGGTCCATTGGAGCATCTCTTCACTGACCAGAAATCCGCGGGTTCCGGAAGGATTGCTGAAAGGACCTTACCGGGATCAGGCCCTGGTTCCTGCGAGTCCCTGGCTGAGTGATGTCCTGCCAACTGCACCAAAGGTGACCGAAAGCCGGAACCGCACCCATGTGGAGGTCAAGTGGACCCATCCGAACGAGCAGGCCATTTTCAATTGGGTTGTTTACACCCAATACGGTAATCGATGGGATTACCAGATTCTGCCCAAAAATCAGCGCACGGTCGAAATACCGCTGCAAAAGGTGGGAAGTGAGGAACAGTTGCAGGCCGTCCGGGTCGCAGCGGTGGATCGTTTTGGCAATGAAAGTAATTAAATCCTAAATGATAAACGGATGAAAGGTAACCTGAATAAAAAATCAAAACTGCCAGTGGTTGTACTGATGCTGGCAATGTTGCTTCCTTTTACAGTACCGGCACAGTCCGGTATGGCCCCTGAACGAGCAACGGCAAATCCGGTCCCGGCAAAGGTGGCTGCGACGAACATTGTCCCGGCAAAGGCGGCAGCGGTGAACATGCTCCTGGTAAAGCAGGCAGTAGCGGAGAAAAAAAATGATCTTCCTCCCGGTCTGGATGCCCATATCGCCAAAGTGCTGGAGGCATTTGACGTCCCGGGTGTCGGCGTGGCTATTGTCAAGGATGGTGAAATATTACTGAGCAGAGGCTATGGTGTCAAACGCCTGGGTGATCCTGCTCCGGTGGACGAAAACACCTTATTCAGCATTGCCTCCAATAGCAAGGCCTTTACAGCGACTTCGCTGGCTTTGCTGGTGGAGCAGGGCAAATTGAACTGGGAAGACCGGGTGATCAAACACCTGCCCTGGTTCGCCCTGTCGGATGATTATGTCACCCAGAACCTGACAGTCAGGGATTTACTGGTGCACCACAGTGGGCTGCCGGCTTATGCCAATGACATGCTGAACTTTCCTCCCGCTCAAATGACCCGCAAGGAACTGCTGCTGAAACTGAAAGATGTACCGCTGGTCCATGATTTCAGATCTGTGTATGCCTATGACAATATATTGTATCTGGCTGCCGGAGAGGTGGTAGAAGCCGTTTCCGGAATGGAATGGGAAGACTTTGTCAAAAAGCGAATCTTCGGCCCGCTGGGGATGAAGAATAGCATCAGTCGCTTTTCGACCATGCGGGATCAACCCAATATTGCCTGGGCCCATGCCCGCCGGGGGGGTGCTGTCAAGGTCATGGATACCTTCTTTGATCTGAATATCGGTGATCCGGGCAATCCCGCTGGTGGCGTTGTCACTTCGGCCGCCGACATGGCCAGGTGGATCAAAATGCACCTGGATTCAGGCAGAATCGATGACAACCGCCGGTTGTTCAAACCGGGGACGACCCGCGAACTCTGGCAAACCGTCATTCCCATGCCCATCAGTCAGGAACCCGAATGGTTAAAGCCTGCTCAGAAACACTTTTATGGCTATGCTTTGGGTTTCCGCACCTATGATTACCGGGGTTATCAGATTGTTGGCCACGGGGGTTTGCTGACCGGATTCGTCTCCCAGATCGCCCTGGTTCCCCAATTGGATCTGGGTGTGGTCGTCCTGACCAATCAACTCTCTTCGGGGGCCTACTGGTCCATTATCCATGAGATCCTGGATTACTATATGGGTGCAGAATCTTTTGACTGGCTTGCGGGGTATAAAAAGGAATGGGATCGCTCAAATACCCGGCAGGACTCCATTGCAAAGGCTTATCAGGCAGTCCAGCCTGACCCCAACATGCCGCGTTCCCTGCCAATCAGCGCATATGCGGGCGCTTATAACGATTCCTTTATCGGCCGGATGGTGATTACTGAAAGAGATTCAAATGCATTGCACCTCTCTTTTGCCAAAGCAAGGTTCTACAATGGGGTATTACAACATTTCCACGGAGATTTATTCCGTCTGGTCTATGACGACCCGAACAGAGGCGATGGTCCCTTCCTTTCCTTCACCCTCAATGCCGATAAATCAATCCGGGAAGCCCGTTTTGTCAGTGAAAAATCAGGAGGCAGCAATTCATTCGGAGGAATCGTTCTGACCCCCGACAAACAAGCAATTTTAGATGGTATGGCTCTTCATAAAAAGATCGAACAGGAATTTGCAAAGCAGCCCAAAGGCAATTTTGCTTATGCATTTATAGATTTGCAGACTGGCGAACGACTATCCCATCAGGGTGATCGGAGCTATCATTCGGCCAGCACCATGAAAACGCCGGTAATGGTGGAGGCTTACAGGCAGGCAGCCTCCGGCAAATTTTCACTGGATAATGAATTGGAAGTGTATAATCGCTTCGTAAGTATCGCAGACCGCAAAGTAGTCTATTCCCTGGATCCCGCCGATGATGCTGAACAGGGATTATATGACCTGATCGGCCAGAAAACGACCTGGCGCGATCTGATTTACCGCATGATCACTGAAAGCAGTAATCTGGCTACCAATATCCTGATCGACAAGTTGGGTGCAAAAAACATTATGGCAATGCTGCGCTCCGTTGGGGCCGATGGCGTACAGGTACTGCGGGGCGTGGAGGATATCCCGGCATATGAAAAAGGCATGAACAATGCGGTCACCGCCGATGGCCTGGCTTCGTTTTTTGAAGCTCTGGCTTCAGGAAAATTCGGGGATAAATACACCACCGGTGAAATGGTGGAGATACTCAGCGATCAACGTCACCGGGATATCATTCCTGGTCGATTGCCTGCCGGGGTCACGGTGGCCCACAAAACCGGCTGGATCACCGGTATCAACCACGACTCCGGCATCGTCTATCTGCCGGATGGCCGGAAATACGTGCTGGTTCTGTTGTCCCAGGACCTGGAAGCAAAGGAGGCCAAGGATGTCCTGTCGAGGGTTTCGCGGCATGTTTATGATTATGTAAAATAAGTATTTGTTTTCCGGTCTAGCATCGGAGATGCAAAGGCCCGGAAAACAAATACTTATTTTAAGGTGGGTTTTTTTGATCTTTCCAAGACTGGGGTTCTGTAACCCTTCCGGAAATAGCATCGGAGATGCAAAGGCCCGGAAAACAAATGCTTATTTTCTGGCAGGGGGGAGAGATCCCTCCGGGGCAGGGGATCCTTCCTGGAATAGTCCTATTAGGATAGTCCTATCAAACTCCCTGAAAACAAAGAAAGCCCCCGCTGTTTCCAACGGGGGCTTCTATAAAATCC
>JBEBWT010000002.1:0-124988 GCA_040392005.1 Parapedobacter defluvii | reverse complement strand
GGATAGTGCTGTCCGGGTTTCTCCCTGTCGAGTCTGGGGCTTATGCCGCGGAGTCGGGGTTTCGGAAAGGAGATGGATCTGCTCCCTGATCCGGGTGGCGTTGTACAATATGCCCGAATCCTGCGCCTGACGCACCACTTCCCGGAGCTCATAACTCAGGGTATGCAGGCCGAAAGAAGATTCCAGGACTGTGGAGTCCAGCGCAGGACTGTCCGGCAGGCCAATAGGGGGCAATTGGGCTGTGTCACCCACAAAGAGCAGGCGACATGATTTTCCCTGCCGGACATACTGAATCAATTCTTCCAGTAGGCTCTTACGCTGGAAACCAGCCGATTCATTACTGATCATGGAGGACTCGTCCACAATGAAAAGGGTATGCTCGTGGAAATTCGGCGCAAGTTCAAAACTCATCTCCGGCGAGACACTTTGTTTTTTCCGATAAATCTTTTTGTGGATAGTCTGGGCCTTTTTTCCGGAATACTGGCTCATGACCTTGGCCGCCCTGCCGGTGGGGGCAAGCAAAACGGTCTGTACCTGCAAGGAGGAAAGGGATTGCACCAGTGTACTTATAATCGTTGTTTTACCGGTGCCGGCATAACCCCTCAACACAAAACAATCAACCTGTGTTCTGCCCTCAATAAACCGAGCCAGGAGGGCTAGTGCCTCCAACTGCTGCCCGGTCGGGGACCAGGGGAAATTTTTGATCAGTCGATCTGCAATCATGCTCCGCTTTTACTTTCAGAAAGAGCCAAAGATATCCAAAAACATTTGTCAAGTCGAATCTAAAAGTTACTTTTGTGGGTATGGATACAGTGAAGGAAACCACAAATTTTACGACGGCAGATTTTGATTTGTCCGGAGCCGCTCCATACCACCTGGTGATAGACGGCACCATGAGCCATGAACCGACGCTGGCTTTTTTCGATGAGCAATTGGGTTTGGCTCATCTGTCCGGCTTTTCGCAGTTTGAGTTGGATTATGGTGCAGGCAAACTGGAGGCGTTGGATCCAAAAAGTGTGAAATTCCTGATTCCTGCTATTGACAGCCAATTTATTCCTCAGGATTTATATGATCCGTCGCTGAAGGATCATTATGAAAAGTTGTTGCTGGATGATGGAGTTTCTCCTATGCTGACCGCTGATTTTCCAGCAGGCGGCGCAGTCCTGCTTTACAGAGAATACCTGCCGGTGGTCAGTTCCCTGATCAGGTTGTTCCCGAAAGCGGAAAGAGTGGCTTTTCCTCTCGCATTTATCAAAAGTATTCTGAACGGACAGTCTGTTTCCGAGACTTCTGTACTGGGAGTGCATGTCGCTCATGATTTTGTTGCTATATGCTTATGTCGGCAAAATATTTTTTCATATTATCGTGATTTCCAAATAAATAATATTGATGATTTTAACTATCACTTGATAGAGGTGCTGGGTTTGATCAAAACTGACATAACGGATACAAGGGTGCTTCTTTCCGGGGATATCAGCCGGGACGACCCTTTTTATCAGCGGATCGCAAAGTACAGCCGGAATATTCATTTTGCCCATAGATTAGCATGCGTATCATTGGTGGCCGGTATCGGGGCCTGAGATTCACACCTCCAAGAGATCTGCCGGTCAGGCCCACCACTGATATGGCAAAGGAAGCCCTGTTCAATATATTGCAGAACCGGTTGGATTTTGAAGGAATGGAGGCACTGGACCTGTTTACAGGTACAGGTGGAATTTCACTGGAATTGGCTTCCCGGGGAGCGGCCAGCATTGAATCCGTGGATCGCCACCACAAATGTGTACAATTTCTAAACGAAAGCAGTAAAAAACTGGGTATTACCTCCATCAGAACGGTAAAGGCGGACGTATTTACCTATCTGGACCGCTGTACCAAGCAATTCGATTTTATTTTCGCCGATCCGCCCTATGACCTTGATCAATTGACCCAGATACCCCGATTGATTCTGGACAAAAACCTGCTGAAACCGGACGGAATCCTGGTACTCGAGTTTCCAGCTACCCGAAAATTGCCCGACACACCTGCACCTGCCGAAATAAGGAAGTATGGCAATTCATCTTTTGCGATCTATAAATTTTAACCTACCTTTGAAGAACCCGGATTGTATGTTGGGATTCGTGATGTGGATTATAAATGCAATAAAGTAACTGAATTTGAAAAGGATAGCTGTTTTTCCCGGTTCTTTTGATCCCCTGACCCTGGCCCATGTGGATATTGTGGACAGGGGCCTGACCCTGTTTGATGAGGTCATTATTGCCATCGGAGTCAATTCTGTCAAAAAGGGAATGTTCACCCCTGAAAAGCGTCTGGAAATGATCCGGCATACTTTTCGTGATTATCCCGGTGATCGGGTTTCTGCCGTGTTCTTTGAGGGGCTGACCGTGGATTATTGCCGGTCGGTGGGTGCTGGTTTTATCCTGAGGGGAATGCGCAATGTACAGGATTTTGAATCGGAAAGGGCAATTGCCCAGCATAACAGCGAAATGGCTCCGGACATTCAGACGGTATTTCTGGTGAGCCCTGGCCGGTACAGCCATATTTCTTCCACGATTATACGGGAAATCCTGTCCAACAATGGAAATGCAACCCCCTTTGTGCCCGGAGCAGTGCTGGAACTCCTGAAATAAACCATGAGTACTGCTGGAATTTCTGAAATAACCCCGGATTTTCAGCCCAAATGACAGGGGTGGAAGCGGTGGACGTTTATTTTAAACCTCCTCAACCACACCCATTTTACTGAACTTTTCAATCCGCTCATTGACCAGGGCCGCAGGAGATTTTTTGCCCAGCTTTTGCAGATCATCCAGCAGTTGCTTTTTCAATGTTTCCGCCGTAGTGGCCGGATCGTGGTGTGCGCCACCGAGTGGTTCCCTGATAATGCCATCGATCAATCTGTTTTTCAACATATCTGCCGAGGTCAGTTTGAGTGCTTCCGCGGCTCTTTCCTTATAATCCCAGCTTCTCCAGAGTATGGATGAACAGGATTCCGGAGAAATGACGGAATACCAGGTGTTTTCAAGCATATAAACCCGGTCACCGATGCCAATACCAAGCGCACCGCCCGAAGCACCTTCTCCGATGATCACACAGATGACCGGTACTTTCAAAACCGACATTTCCAGCAGATTGCGGGCAATGGCCTCACCCTGACCTCTTTCTTCGGCTTCCAGTCCGGGATAGGCTCCCATCGTATCGATCAGCGTGATGATCGGCCTGTTGAATTTCTCGGCCAGTTTCATCAGGCGCAATGCCTTCCGGTATCCTTCCGGATTGGCCATTCCGAAATTTCTGTACTGCCTCTCTTTTGTGTTTTTTCCCTTTTGATGACCGATCACCATAACCGATTGATCCCCGATAAAGGCAAATCCGCCAATAATGGCTTTGTCGTCCCTGACATTCCGGTCGCCGTGCAGCTCAATGAAATCCTTGCATATCATGGCGATATAATCCAGTGTCTGTGGCCGGTCCGGGTGGCGGGACATCTGCACTTTCTGCCAGCCGGTCATATGATGATAGACTTCTTTTTTGGTCGATTCAAGCTTGGCCTCCAATTCAGCAATGGTGGCACTCATATCCACTTTTGTTTTTTCTGCAACCTGCTGCACTTTCTCGATCTGACCAACCAGATCAGCAATCGGTTTTTCGAAATCAAACGTTGTCTTCATCCGGCTAAGGTATGAAATTGTATGGCTTTTCAAAAATTTTATGATTTATCGGAAAAAACCGGATGGCTTAATTTTTGCTATCTTTGTAGCAAAAAGTAATGCCAAAATACAGAACTTTAGTTGCAATAATCATTTTCCTGGGCAATTCTTTCGCTTTTGGCCAGGATTATTCCCAGGTGCTGTTTGCCAATAGCGTGCTTCCGGGCAACTATGGATATAGCCTGGTTTCTTATAGCGGCTTTAGTTGGGTTGAAAATGTAAAGGGTAAAATCCCGCTTATAGATACTATTTCCTTTACGCCCCGCAATGCCTTATCGCTTAAATATACCTCTTCGATCAGGGGAAGTTGGGAATCGGCTATTTATTTTCCCGAAAACAGGAGTTATAAACTACGTGAAAATGATGAGGTACTGTCCTTCCGGATCTACCTGATGGAAGGGTTCGATTTGCAGGCATTACCCAAAATAGCGGTTTTGCAGGGAGACTCCTGTACCGATAAAATCACCATTCAAAATTCATATACCGGCCAATTACTGCCCGGAGAATGGCTCCATGTGCGTATCCCGATCCGGCATTTTAAGGGATTGAATCACGGCAGCAGTGTATCAGGTATCGTGTTTTACCAGGGGGGAGCTACCGGCCTGGAAGTGGTTAATCAACTGCTGATCGATCAGATTGAATTTATTCCTGCAAATTTGCCTGAGACCGACCTGAGCTATCCCGCTGTACTCAATAGTGTGCGGGCATATGAAAAACATGTGGATGTGGAATGGCAATTGCCCCTTGACCCGGGTATCCGTTACGTCAAAATTTACCGTTCAGTAGATGGTAAAAATTTCGAAGCGGTTGCGATCCGGCCCATTCTCTCATCAAAATATACGGATATGGTGCCTGTCACCAATCGCACTTATTATTATAAGATCACCTGGCTCGACCATCGCTACCTGGAATCGCCATTCTCCGTGGTGATGTCCGCAAGCGCAGCCCCTATATCCAATGATGCCTTATTGGATGCTGTACAGGCAGCACACATCAATTATTTTGACAAACTGATCGAATTTAACAGTGGAATGCATAAGGTCAATTTCCAGGATGAGGATGCCGTAGTGAATGTGGAGGAGACGGGTTACAGTTTGCTGGCAACGACGGTGGGCGCATCAAATGGGTTGATTTCAAATCGCCTGTATCTCCGTCGGGTGAGCAATATCGTTGATTTTTTAACGCAATCAGCAGAACAATATTATGGTGTGTACCCCTTCATGCTGGATGGCCGCTCCGGCAAGGGAGTATTTGCGCAGGATACGGCTTCCTTTGTCAGTGTGCAGGCGACGGCGGCCCTGATGCAGGGTCTGATCGTTGCCCGCAATTACCTGAGGGAACGACTTGTCATGCGCGGTGAGGAAGGGAACCAGGCCGGAAATGTGGAAGAGCGCCTCGCCGCTACCATCAAAGGAATCGATGAGTTGTGGAGCAGGGTCCGGTGGGATGAATTTGCAGCGGGGGATACGGTGCTTTATGACTCCTGGTCGCCGCAAACAGGCTTTGAATATGCCCGGCCAATGGGTGGATTTGGCGGAGATCTGCTGAGTTATGTGTTGGCGCTTTCATCGCCCACACATGCCATCGGGAGAGAAGCTTATGAAAAGGGATTTGGTGTCAGAAGGACACTGATCGGCCGGGATTCAGTGGATCAGCATCCGGTGTACCTGGAGGAGCCGTTCCGGACCGACACCCTGATTTACGGCTATTATCTGGATGTGGGACGGATCAATCAGAATTTATTGGAATCTTATTCGCCTTTTCTTGCCTTTGATCCAATGGACAAGCGGGATCAATATGCCGATTATGGATTGAGCCTGACACGATTGACCCAGGCATATAAAAGAAGGGACAATGAGATGAATGCTGGAAATGTTTCTTCCGATATATGGGGTACGGCCCAGAATGAACTTGAAGCGGCCCATTTGCCGGTGATCGTCCCGGCCATTTCGGCCTCCAGCTTTGCCTATACGCCTGAATTGGCCATTCGCTCCATCCGGAGAATGTATGAAGACTACGGAGCGGTTTTGTTTACCGAATTTGGTTTCAGGAGCTGGATCAGCATTCACGATCACCAGGTGTCCGATTCGTTCAGGGCCTTAAACCAGGCGGCCATTCCCGTTATGATCGAAAATGGCCGCTCTGGATTGATCTGGAATTTATTGATGTCCCATGAGGATATTGACCGTACGGTCAGAACCTATTTTCACTTGGACAATTAAATGGTTAGGCCCTGTTTAAATTTTATCCTACAAATTTAAACAGGGCCTGCAATCCTTCCTTTATTTATACAATTGATTGAACAAAAGTTTGAAGGTTCCGTGTGCCTGGGCACGGAAAGTAATTTCCGGACCGAACACAAGTAGCTTACCCTGTCCCACCGATGCTTCAAACGCATTGACTCCGTCCTGGAGATAAGATTGCCCCCATGCCCAGCCACTGCGCAGCGGAGTAGCGGTATCAAACCACATCAGGGGTTTGATAAGGCCATTGGCAGTGCCTTCTGCGGTCAGATGGAATACCGGGCTTCTGGCAAAGTAAATATCAGTATATTCTTCCATTCCCCAGTTGGCAGACTGATCGAGTGCGGTTTTGGTTCTCAGTACACTGCCCGGAGTATAATACTTCTCATTCGGCAGCGATACCTCTTTGCCATTGACCATTTCTACCAGGGCATTCCTGACGGGCAGATCCAGATGGAAGGCCAGGTTTGCACTGCTGCCAATGGTGACGATCTTGCCTCCTTTTTCCATGAATTCCCTGAGGGCGGGAATCGAGTTTTCGGCCGTGATTCTCCCCACTCTGAACTGATGCTCAGCAGGAATATTGGACATCTGTGAGCCACCACCGCCACCGGAAAAACCGCCGCCGCCCTGACTGACTCCGGGGATGGCGCCGCCTACAAAGACAATCACATCGTATTTATCATTCAGGTTGCCCTTATCTATTTCAGGGGCAAAAATCAATTGCATGTCAAACCCGTATTGTTCTCCTATCCAGCGTACCCAACCTGAAGGCATTGAACCTCCGTAAGTGTCCCAAAGTGCGATCCGGCTTGCCTTGACCGGCACGGTAGCCGGACGGTTGCCGGTGGTAGTCACCTGGATCCCGGTCTGTTGTATCAGGTTTGTCAGGGCAGTTTTGCTTTTTGCATTCGCATCTACAATAAAATCACCGTTGCTGGCCGCTCTCTGGACCGGTATCCCTGCTTTTAATAAAGCATTCGCCACCGTGTAACTGTCATTTGCTTTGGCCGAAAGCACGTAATAGCGACCATTCGGCAACTGCGAGTCCGGTACGGACAGCAACTGACCGTGGGGCAGTTTTTCAAATGGTCCGGAAAAATCATCCTGGAAACGGTCAAATTTGACATTCATCAGGAAAGCAGGGGTCCATCCGGCTGCATCATACGGAGGGATTGGAGGGCCACCTTCATACTGAAAGTCATTGGGGTGATCCTGCGGCTCAAACATATCCAGTACATGGGGGCGGAAAGCCTGATCTGTTTTGACAATATAGCTTCCTTTTTTATAGGATTTTCCGGCTACGGTAAAATCAGCGGTTGCTTTTTGTACCAGTACACCGGTACGGATCAGTGAGTTGAGAAACTTGACCGCTGTCGGGAAGTCAATCTGATCCGAAGGGATAATGTATCCTCTCGGATCTCTGTATTCAGCATTATGAATGACATCCTCCAAATGTTTGATGGGCATCCGGCCTCCGAAACGTTGCCCACTTCCTTGTTGTCCACCCTGTTGTCTGGCGCTCGCCTGTGCATCTGCATAAGACTGGTTGATCGCATCGATTTTGGTAGGGGAGAATGACCAGGTATCCTTACTGCCTTTTTCAATAGAGTTTCGCCCCATTCTATAAATATTGTACAACACCTGGTCACTATTGCGCGCAGCAAAATTCATAACGGCATAATTCAGGGAAACCGAATAGTCGATTGATTGCCTGAAATACCAGGTTTGGGGGAGGACCGGATTGGGTGTATCCCCGTTTGGCAATAAGCGGGAAGGCACCAAAGGAATTTCAAAAGGATTTGGCCCTCCGATGATTTCGGTCAGCAGACCGGCTATATTGTGAAAATAGGTTGTGGTCCGCAAGCCGCCGTTGTACCAGGTCGAAAAGACCGAACCGCCCCTTTGGGTATAACCAGGTTTTCCTTCGCTGTTGAGACGGGTATGCATGGCGGCACCCAGTGCGTCCAGACTGGTCATCAGGATCGGATCGAAGACATAGTTGTGCGGATCCCGGTAAGGTGCGCCGGCCACTACGGCACCCGCTGGAGCTGTCTGATGGTGGTTGTACATAATCTGCGGAACCCACTCTACAAACAATTGACGGGCGATGTTCTGGGATTCTTTCATGTTGAGCATGAAAAAGTCCCGGTTGTTGTCGTGGCCTATATATTTGTGGTACATGGTCGGTATTCCCGAAAGAGAACGTTTCTCGGGATCACTCTCCCGCATATACCAGTTGCTGACCAGTTCCTGTCCATCCGGGTTGGCGTGAACCAGCAAAATAAATGTTTTATCAAGGATATTCAGGGTTTCTTCATCATTCCTGCTGGCCAGTTGGTAAGCCATTTCGATCAATTGTTGCATCCCTACGGTTTCGGTAGAGTGCAATCCGCCATCGATCCAGACCACCGCCTTCCCTTCTTTGGATAGTTTCCGGGCTTCTTGCTCAGAAATTTCCGCACGGGCCATTTTTTGGGAAATCTCCCGGTAGTGATCCAGTTTTTTCATGTTTTCAGAAGAAGAAACCACAAACATGTATTGTCGCCTTCCTTCTTCGGTTTCACCCATATCGACCAGTTTCAACCGATCGGAGGCAGCATCCAGTTTTTTGAAGTAGGCTTCGGTCTGAGTAAAATTGGCTAAGTGGTAATTGTCACCAATATCAAATCCAAAATGGGACTTGGGTGTGGGAATGTTTGATTGTGCCAGTATCCTTGCCGGCGTAGCCACAATCAGGAACATAAAACAAAGGCTTAATAAGCGATTTGGCTGTTTCATATTTCTCTTTTTCTTGATTAAAATTGGTTGTTTGCTATTCTTCAAAGGTACTAATATCCGGATACAATGCGCAGGTGTTTCGCATTTGTTACGATGTGATTCCTTATAACGAGAGGGGGCTCTTATTGTCTAATGCGGTCCATGATGACAAAAGAGTAGGCATAGGTGTGCTTTTCATCTGCGGGGTGATCTTCTGTGGTTTTTATTTCCCATTCATCGGGGGATAGTACAGGGAAGAAAGCATCTGCGTCCAGTTGAGCGGACACCTTTGTCAGATAAATGCGATTGGCCAGCGGCAGGGTTTGCCTATATATTTCAGCTCCTCCGATAATGAATACTTCGGATTCATCAGCGGTCAGGCGGAGGGCTTCGGAAATGGAAGCCGCCTTTATGACACCATCGGCTTCAAAGTCTTTTTGTCTGGTGATGATAATGTTGCGCCTGTTGGGCAGGGGGCGTCCGATGGATTCAAACGTTTTTCTCCCCATAATCACAGTATGCCCGGACGTGATTCTTTTGAAGAATTTCAAATCATTGGGGAGATGCCACAGCAACTGATTGCCTTTGCCTATACCCTGATTTTCACAGGTAGCAACGATGATGGATATCATACGGCTACCGGGGCTTTGATGTGGGCCTGCGGTTCGTAACCGATCAATTCAAAATCTTCAAAAGTGAAGTCAAAAATATCCCTGATTTCCGGATTCAGTTTCATCCCGGGCAGCTTGCCGGGTGTGCGGCTGAGCTGCAATTCCGTCTGCTCAAAGTGGTTGCTGTACAAATGGGCATCTCCCAGGGTGTGCACGAAATCGCCCGGATCAAAACCACATACCTGGGCGACCATCATGGTCAGCAGGGCGTAAGAGGCAATATTAAAGGGGACTCCGAGAAATATATCTGCACTGCGCTGATAGAGCTGGCAGGACAATCGTGGTTTTTCGATCCCCCTTTCCGGATCTGCCGGAGCTACATAAAATTGGAAGAATGCATGACAGGGTGGAAGGGCCATTTTTTCGATCTCGGCTACATTCCAGGCCGAAACAATCATCCGACGCGAATCGGGATTGTTTTGCAACTGATGCAATACGGCCTTGACCTGATCGATGTGCCGGCCATCCGGTGCGGGCCAGGAACGCCATTGGGAGCCATAAACCGGCCCCAGATCCCCATTTTCATCCGCCCATTCATCCCATATGCTGACTCCATTCTCCTTGAGGTAGGCAATGTTGGTGTCGCCTTTCAGGAACCAGATCAATTCATGGATAATGGAGCGCAGGTGCAGTTTTTTGGTCGTGACCAACGGAAATCCCTGGTTGAGGTCAAAACGCATCTGGTAGCCAAACACGCTACGGGTACCGGTACCGGTGCGGTCCTGCTTGTCCACACCATGCTCGTAAACATGGCGCATGAGATCAAGGTATTGCTGCATAGGATAATTGCTTTGTATGGAGGTAAAGATACATAATTTTTTTGTGTAATTTTGCCCGGATCATGATGAATAAAAAAGTAGCGTTTTATACACTGGGGTGCAAACTGAATTTTTCAGAGACCTCTTCCATTGGCCGCCAGTTTCAACAGGCGGGCTATCAGACTGTTTCTTTCAATGAACAGGCGGATGTGTATGTGATCAATACCTGTTCGGTGACCGAGCATGCGGACCGCAAGTGCCGGAAGGTGGTGAAGGAAGCTTTAAAGTATTCACCGGAGGCGTATATCACGATCGTAGGCTGCTATGCGCAATTGAAACCGCGGGAGATTGCAGAGATTCCGGGGGTCGATATGGTGCTCGGGGCTGCCGAAAAGTTCAATATCATTGAGCATATCGATGATCTGACCAAGCAACCGAAGGCAGTTATCCACAATGCACCGATCGAACAAACCAATGTATTTGTGCCGGCCTATTCTTTGGGTGACCGCACCCGGACTTTTTTGAAAGTACAGGATGGTTGCGATTATTCCTGTACTTTTTGTACAATTCCGCAGGCCAGGGGAGCGAGCAGGAGTGGGGAAATTCAGGAGATTGTCCGCCAGGCAGAAGAAATTGCAGATTCGGGTGTACGGGAAATTGTACTGACAGGAGTGAATATAGGGGATTTTGGTATCCGGGAAGGGGTGAGGCAGGATCGGTTTTTTGACCTGATCCGGGCTTTGGATGAGGTAGAAGGGATCGATCGTTTCCGGATTTCTTCCATCGAACCGAATTTGCTGAACGATGAGATTATTGAGTTTGTGACTTCTTCGCAGCGTTTTGTGCCCCATTTCCATATGCCCCTGCAATCCGGCTCCAATAAGATCCTGGGGCTGATGCGGAGACGCTATAAGCGGGAGTTGTATGCGCAGCGTGTGGAGAAAATCAAGGCTTTGGTGCCCGATTGCTGCATCGGTGTAGATGTGATCGTGGGATTTCCGGGAGAAACCAGGGAGGATTTTCTGGATACTTATCAGTTCCTAAATGAGCTGGATATTTCCTATCTGCACGTATTTACCTATTCGGAACGGGAAAACACGATTGCGGCACAGATGGAAGGCGCGATTCCCGGTGCGCAGCGAAGTGACCGCAGTAAAATGCTGCATATCCTTTCGGATAAGAAACGCCGGGCTTTTTATGAGAGCCAATTGGGCAGGACGGAAGACGTCTTGTTTGAAAGTGACATCAAGGATGGGTATATGCATGGATTCAGCCGTAATTATGTGAAGGTGCGTACTCCTTATGATCCTTTGCTCGTGAATGAATTGTTGTCGGTAAGATTGCAGGATATTGCAGAGACAGGAGATGTGAATGTGGAGCCGGTGCTGGTCTATTAGGTTTCGGTTTGCATCAGGACATTGCTGGCTTCTGATGTTTTTATTAATTGTCAAGATAATCAGGCAGTTTGTAATGGGAGTTGAAAAAACTTGAAAAAAAGTTTTAAAACTCCAAAAAAGGGACTACATTTGCATTCCCGAAACAATAAGCGTTTGCTTTTGTCGATAGGAAAAGGGTACCATAGCTCAGTTGGTAGAGCAAAGGACTGAAAATCCTTGTGTCGCTGGTTCGAATCCAGCTGGTACCACAGAAAGCTTCGGGTACGCCGGAGCTTTTTTTATCACTGACCCTTGGTTTTTTGAGGGTTTTAATTTATTGGGAAATTAGCTCAGTTGGTTTAGAGCACTACCTCGACAAGGTAGGGGTCACTGGTTCGAGCCCAGTATTTCCCACTTACAAAAAGCCTCGTACATAGCATGTATGGGGCTTTTTTCATTGGCATTATAGGGGCAAGTAACTTTTATGGTGAGATTTGCCCGTATGATATACACTGGCTTTTCCAATTTCTCTACTCCCGGGAAAATCCGGGTTTTTCCGGGAATTGTGTTTTTACAAAACACTACTTCCATCCTGTAAATTTTTTATAACTTTACTGTTGGTAATTATTTGACTAACTAATTTTAAATCTATGGAATTTTTAGGTCTTGGTGTATTTGCACTGATTATGTTGATGGGTTTTATATGGATATTACCTATTATACTGATAGCTGCATCCAACAGAACGAGCGGCAATGAAAAGTTGGCCTGGATACTGGCCGTGATTTTCATTTCATGGTTTGCCTGGATTTTTTATCTATTGCTGGCTCCGATTAAGAGAAGGTGATACTTTCATTTTCAATTTACCGGAGGATGGCTGTCAGGTTAAGCAATATCGGCTCTAACCTTTGGGTAAGAAAATAGATCAGAATGACGAGTATAGCGTTTACGGGGTTTCCGGATTTGAATACTGAAAGATTGACTCTCAGACAATTGTCAGTAAATGACCAGCAAGACATTTTTGCTTTGCGGTCTGATCCGGAAATCAACAGATATCTTGACAGACAACCGGATCAGACAATTGAAGATTCGCTGAACTTTATCAATAAGGTTACTGATAATATCAGAAACAAAAATTCTCTTTATTGGGTAATTACCCTGAAAGAGACCGGTGTTCTGGTAGGAACTATTTGTTTGTTTAATTTTTCCAGTGAAAAAAAGAGTTGTGAAATCGGGTATGAGCTGCTGACCAGGTTTCAAGGGCAGGGGATCATGAAAGAAGCGATAGCAACAGTCATTGATTATGCCTTTCAGACGTTGAAGTTTCAATATATTGTTGCCTATACCCATCATGAAAATTTGAGTTCAGGTAAACTGCTGACAAAATTCAATTTTATAAGATCATCGGAAGTGGATGAAGATAATGCTGATTTAAGTGTTTTTACTTTGACGCATTTGGAGGGGCGGTAGGAAGGTGTTGTGAGATTATCTCCCTTCATGGCTTCGCTTCGCTCCCCCCTCAGGGATTGGCTGCGGCCCGCAATCCCCAAACACATTCCTGCAGCCATCCCTAAAAGGGGTAGGCTTCACCAAATGAGAAGCCATTCGCTTCGCTCGATCCTTACGGGATCTTTCGCTTCACTCATTTCTTTTTTGTTTTCTCCCGGACCCACTCAAGCGGGCTTGGTTCGCCCGGGAGAAAACAAAAAAACCCGACTTTCGTCGGGCTTCTCATTTGGTGGCGGAGAGGGCGGGATTCGAACCCGCGGTACCGTTAAGTACACACGCTTTCCAAGCGTGCTCGATCGACCACTCTGACACCTCTCCGTTTGGGAATGCAAATGTAGGAATTAATGAAGTTCCAAGCAAATATTTTTGTTTTTAACCTTCATGCTCACTGATTGCCTTTCCGATCAAGTTTACTTCTTCATCCAGACCGAATAAGGGTACTCCTGTTTCAGGATCCAGTTTCAGCCAGGTTGTTTCGGTATCTTTCTGGATCTGAAGGTATTCGATACCTTCTTTAAATATAGTGTAGGTGTCATTTTCTTCCGGAAATACAGCATAGCTCCGGTCGAGTAATTCTATATCAAACGGTTCTTTCATATACTATCATTAATTGATGAGACAAAGTTAATGTTTTCCTTCTATTTATCAGAAGGGCTAATACTGTGTAGAAATCAAAATACAATTATGCAATAAAATTTCACATACAGTGTCATTAAAAGATATTTTTTGAAATTTAATTTCACAATTATTTTGATCCAATAAAATAAATTTTTATTTTTGAGATATTAATTTTCTTGTAATGACTGTTGATATGGGGAATGTAAAAATCATGGAAAACGAAGTGTTCTATCGGATAGCACTGACTTTTGTGGAAGGCGTGGGAGTGAAGACTGCCAGGAAGTTGCTGGATTATTTTGGCAGTGCTGAAAATCTGTTTAAGATGGGTAAACAAGAGTTGGGCAATAAGAAGAACGATACAATGGCATTGCTCAAAGCGATGGAAAGTAAATCTCTATTGCTCAGAGTAGAGAAGGAGCTGGAATTTATTGCAAAAAATAATATTCAGGTTTTGGTTTGGGATGAAGCAAATTACCCGAAGCGTCTGGGGCATTGTCCGGACGCGCCTTTGATTCTATATTATAAAGGACAAAATGTTCTTGATTCTGTGCGAATTATAAGTATGGTTGGGTCCAGAAATGCTTCCAGTTATGGTCGCAATATTTGTCGTGATCTTTTGAAAGAGTTAAAAGATCTTGATCCACTGATCGTAAGTGGTATTGCATATGGGATAGATGCATATGCGCATCAGGAGGCATTAAATAATAAAATCCCGACCGTTGCAGTGCTTGGTCATGGTCTGGACATGATTTACCCGGAAGCCCATAGAAAGATGGCCAACGAAATGCTGGAACAGGGTGGGTTATTGACAGAATATCCATCCCAAACGATTCCTGATCGCTTTAACTTTCCCATGAGGAACCGAATTATTGCAGGAATGGCAGATGTAACTATCGTAGTCGAGGCGGCTAAAAGGGGCGGAGCTCTTATTACTGCTGAATGTGCGAATGGATATAATCGGGATGTTTGTGCCTTCCCGGGTAATATCTATCAGGAGTATTCTGAAGGCTGTAATTATCTGATCAAAACGAACCGGGCTTTTCCGATTACAACTGTGGAGGATCTTGAATACTTAATGGGTTGGGAGCCAGTTGGGAAAAGGTTCAAGCCGGTAAAACAAAATAAGGTTACCTGCAATGCGGAAGAAAGAAATATTGTGGACTTCCTTCATACAAACGGCCCTGCAAATATTGATCGCCTGATCGAAGAAACGGGTATGACAGTAAGTGCTTTATCTTTATTGTTGCTGAGGATGGAATTGAAAGAATTGGTCGTGTCTCTGCCGGGCAAGGTATATATAAAAAAATAGCGTTGATTTCTGATTTGAATTTTTTGGAAAGATTTGAAGGGAATGTTTACCTTTGTGCCATTAGCATGATGATGTTTTTCATTCATACCGCCCATTTTTTCCATCGCCCAAGTGGCGATGTATCTTAATTTGTTTCTACTTGAAACAAAATTCCCCGAATTTCTTTTTTACATTTAACATGAATCCACCAAAGCATAATAGGGTTGAGTTCATCCATATTATTTTACATATAAATAACGTCATAAAGTGAAAAAAATAAAAATAGCTATTCAAAAATCGGGTCGTCTGAACGAAAAATCCATTGAGCTCCTGCGCAATTGCGGACTTAGTTTTGAAAATTACAAGAGCTCATTAATTACTTCGGCTTTTAATTTTCCGATCGAAATATTGTTTCTTCGGGATGATGATATTCCAAAATACGTGCAGGATGGGATCGCTGATCTGGGGATTGCCGGTGAAAATGTGATCCAGGAGAAAATGGTTGATGTCAATTACCTTCAACGTCTGGGCTTCGGCAAGTGCAGTTTGAAAATTGCGGTTCCCGGCCATAGTCATGTGACTTCCCTGCAAGATCTGGAAGGCAGATCGATTGCGACTTCCTATCCTAATATTCTCCGGAATTTTCTTTCCCAGCATCAAATCAATGCGGAAATCCGGACTATTTCCGGATCAGTGGAAATTTCACCAAATTTGGGTCTTTCCGATGCCATTTGCGATATCGTTTCCACAGGTGGTACCCTGAAAAGTAATGGTCTTGTTCCATTTGCTGACATTATGGAATCGGAAGCCATCCTCATTACAGGCAAAAACAACCCATCGGATAAGAATATTGGTGAATTGTTGTTGAGGATCCGGTCCGTCCTCAGGGCAAGGGAAACAAAATATGTGGTCCTGAATGTAGAACGCAAGAATCTGGATAAGATTGTTGCCCTTTTACCAGGAATCAAAAGTCCTACCATTATGCCTTTGGCCGAAACGGATTGGGTAGCAGTACATACAGCCATTTCCGAACAGGATTTTTGGGAGAAAATCAATAAATTGAAAATGGCCGGTGCCCAGGGTATTATTGTCATGCCGGTAGAAAAAATCATATTGTAGAAGTTATGTCCATATTGAAAACATATTTATTATCGGAGATCGATCAACAGGAGACCGGGCAAATGTTGGCCCGGAATACTGACCCTTCCAATTCAATCCATGATCAGGTCACGGTGATCATGGAGGAAGTGAGGGACAGGGGAGATGATGCGCTGAAGTCTTTCAGCAGACAGTTTGATCAGGTTGAATTGTCGGATCTCGTGATGGGACAGGATGAAATACAGAATATAGCCATGCGCATAGGCAGAAATGAGCAGCGGGCGTTGGAAATTGCTTTTGCCAATATTCATAAATTTCACTCTATCCAGAACAGGAGGGAACGCACGCTTGAAACCATGCCAGGCGTCAAGTGCTGGCGTGAAAACCGTCCGATTGAAAAGGTTGGGTTGTATGTTCCCGGGGGT
This sequence comes from Parapedobacter defluvii, assembly GCA_040392005.1. Taxonomy (GTDB): domain Bacteria; phylum Bacteroidota; class Bacteroidia; order Sphingobacteriales; family Sphingobacteriaceae; genus DASRQK01. The sequence goes on along the minus strand of JBEBWT010000002.1, from coordinate 108,540 downwards.
AGTGCGGTACTGCCCAGTACTTTATTGATGCTTGGTGTGCCGGCCAGAATCGCAGGTTGCAAGGAGATTGTGGTGTGTAGCCCTCCCCAAAAAGACGGAAAGATCAATCCTTACATCGCTTATTGTCTGTATCTGTTGAAAATTGATAAAATATACCTGACAGGTGGGGCACAGGCCATTGCAGCGATGGCTTACGGCACCGAAACCATTCCCAAAGTAGATAAGATATTTGGGCCTGGAAATCAGTATGTCACCAAAGCAAAATCAATTGTGCAAACAACAACTCAGGTGGCCATAGATTTACCTGCCGGACCTTCGGAAGTTTTGATAATCGCAGATTCTGGTTCAAACCCGGTCTATATTGCGGCAGACTTGCTGGCTCAGGCGGAACACGGTCCGGACAGCCAGGTTGTGTTGGTTTCGACCGACCAGGCATTGATCGGAGAGGTCAATGTACAACTGGAAAAGCACCTGAGTGCATTGCCCCGGGCTGATATCGCCCGGAAAGCGTTGGCTATTTCTTATACGGTTCTTTGTCGGGATCTGACGGAAGCGATACGTTTTTCAAATCAATACGCTCCTGAACACTTGATTATTGCAGTTGAAGATTACCAAAGCCTTATTTCTCAGATATCCAATGCCGGATCAGTCTTTTTGGGACCATTAAGTGCCGAAAGCTTTGGGGATTACGCTTCAGGAACCAATCATACACTCCCCACCAGCGGTTATGCCAGGGCCTATTCAGGTGTGTCAGTGGATAGTTTTCTAAAAAAAATCACTTTTCAGCATATCAGCAAGACCGGTCTGGAACAACTGGGGCCTATCGTAGAAATAATGGCCGGGATGGAAGATCTTGAAGCCCACAAACGTGCTGTTTCCATTCGTTTAGCCGATCAGGCACAGACATGATCTGATTTTTGATGTTTTTTGAAAGTCAGGCATTCTTTTTGTATCTTTGTAATAGCGAAAAATTGGGGCCGACCGGAATTGACAGGTTGGAGACGGTGATGTAAGCATGCAGTGCGTTGTGAGTATAGCACTTTAATCTGAACTTTCAACTTTCTAAATGGCGAAAATAACTACGCCTTAGCTGCCTAATTTAGAATTAGCATAGCTTTTGTCCCGCTCAGGTCCTGTTTTGTAGCTTGAGCATCAGGGGCATCGAAATACAAAACTGGTTGATGTGTCGTTGCGCCACTTCAATGAGAAACAGCAGCTACGGAAAACGGTACAGGTAAGCGGCTGACCTTCCCTTTCCCGACAATCAAACAGCAGCTAAGCATGTAGAAGGCATACACAGTACCTTCGCTGGACAAGGGTTCGAATCCCTTCGGCTCCACAATACAAATAAATGCCCCGGCCAACAGGTCGGGGTATTTTTATTTCCAACGGGTGAGCCAAGCTTGCTTGAGCGAGACTGAGGGAAATAAAAATAAACCTGAGCGCAAGCGAAAGGCATTTATTTGTATTGACTCCCCCCTCCAGGATGGCTGCGGCCCTGAGTGCGGGACCTTGCGCGCCGCAGCCAATCCCATTTAGACTGGTTGGCTGTGGTATTACGACGCAGCCAATCCTTTATCAAAGGAGGCTGTGGCCTTGCGCGCCGCAGCCAATCCCTTTGGTTCCACTCTTACTTATGATCACACTTAATGAGCCTACATAAATACCTCTGCTGGAAGATTAAAAAACTCTTTTAAGCGTTTGGCAGTTTTCAGGGTCAAATCCCGGCGGCCAGACAATACGGATGATACGTGTCCCTTGCTCCCGATAATAGGCTCCAGGTCTTTGGCCTTTATTCCCTGTTCATCCATTTTGAGCTTAACGGCCTCAATAGGATCCACCGCTGGCAGGTGAATATGTTTGTCTTCATAATCCTTTACCAGCACCAACAATAAAGCGAGTTCGTCGGCTTCCGGTGTACCTTCTTCCACATGAAATATCTCCAACGTCCGGGCTATTGCAGTTTGATACTGCTCTTCCTTGTTTAATACTTTCCAATCCATATCTTTAAGATTTGTACATTAATATCTTTGTGTCAAATGCAACAGTTTCTGAATTTATTTTGTCATACTCGTTATGTGTGCCGAACCAAATAATATAAGCTGCACTCCTGGAAAAATTTACAGAAACGATTAGACGGTATTCATTTCCCTTGATATTAAAAATTACCCTGTTATTAGCTACAATACTTGCATTTCCATACGTAGCTTTCAATTCGTTGAAACTGATAAAATCTTGCTTTATAAATTCATTATACCATATTAATAAAGCATTTTTTGCATTTGGATAGCGATCCACATAATACAGTATTGCTCTTTTAACTATGATATTCATTGTACAAATATAATAGTTTTCAATTTGAAAACTATTAATTTTATTTTATTTTTTTCAAATGTACAGGTGTTGCAATTTTGGCCACTCATCACAATCTGTAACCCATGTCACCAAACTAAACAGAAAATTACCGCATCTTTGTATCGATTATTCAAAATATAAACAAATAAAAGACATGAATTTATTATCTTCACTATTTGGAATGGGGCCAAAAACAGATTTCAAACAATTGTTTGAAGAAGGTGCAGTCATTGTTGATGTTCGCTCATCCGGTGAGTTCGCTTCGGGACATATTGACGGCAGTATCAACATCCCGCTTGACAAAGTAAAAAACAAAGTGAAAGACCTGAAAAAAATGAACAAGCCCATCATCACCTGTTGTCTGAGCGGTGGACGAAGCGGCGCTGCCATGAATATACTGAAGGCAGAGGGTCTGGAAGTCCATAATGGCGGTGGATGGGCCAGTCTGAATAGTCGAATTAAATAAAATGTACAAATGAAAGTTATAGTAATTGGATTTTTTTTACTAATTTCATTCAATCAAACCGGTTTTGCTATGTTTTTTCAACACGTTTATGATAAAACCCTTGCTCAGGGAAGTTTTGTGGTCGGATGCCAGGCAACGGGTGAATCCATTGTCATTGATGCCAAAAGAGATATCGGGACCTATCTGGATATTGCCAGACAGAATAGTTTAAAAATCACACACCTCACAGAAACACATATACATGCTGATTTTTTGACCGGCACCCGAGAATTGGCTGCCGTGACCGGAGCCAGGATGTACCTTTCCGATGAAGGTGGGCCTGATTGGCAATACGAATTTGCACACGAAGGTGTGAAAAACGGAGATATCATTCGCGTAGGAAACCTATCGCTGGAAGTAATTCACACGCCGGGACATACCCCCGAAAGCATCAGTTTCCTGTTGCGTGACCATCCAGCCACGGATGAACCCGTCATGCTGTTTACTGGGGATTTCGTTTTTGTAGGCGACATCGGCCGGCCGGATTTACTGGAAAAAGCTGCCGGTCTTGTTGGTACCCAGGAAACAGGAGCCACTCAAATGTATGAAGCCTTAAAAAATTTCAGTGCATTGCCGGCCCATGTGCAGGTCTGGCCCGGACATGGGGCAGGTTCGGCCTGTGGCAAGGCTTTGGGAGCAGTGCCGAGTTCCACGGTAGGTTATGAACTGATCCACAATTGGGCCTTCCGGTTTGGGGAGGACAGACAGGGGTTTGTCAATACCCTACTCTCCGGACAGCCTGAACCTCCCAGCTATTTTGCCATGATGAAAAAGCTGAACAAAGTGGACCGGTCCTTGTTGACCACCGTTCCCGATCATCCTTTGCTGGATAAACATACATTCCTGAAAGCATATCATGCGGGCGCCACGGTGATCGATGCCCGCAGCCGGAATATCTCCGAACAGGGTGCAATCCCCGGTAGTCTGATCATTCCGGATAATAATACATTCGCGACCTGGGCCGGTTGGCTGGTCAATTATGATGAAGATATCATTCTGATCACCGACAGTACCAAAATCAAAGATCTGACAACCAAACTGATGAGCATTGGTCTTGATCGGGTAATCGGTTATTTCAGCGATGTGGAATCCCTGGGCCTGTCCCTGGAGAAAACCCAGGTCATTGATATAGATGAATTCAAATCCTATCTGGGGAAACCGGAAGTCCAGGTATTGGATGTGCGGAACCAGGGCGAGTACGAGGAAGGCCATATTGCCGGAGCTGAACATTTGTTCGTAGGCACGCTGTCATCCAATCTGGACAAGATCGATCCCAATAAGCAGTTGGTGATCCATTGTCAGAGTGGCCACCGGGCGGCAATCGCCAATTCGGTATTGTCAGCAAACGGCTTTAAAGATGTAAAGGTCTATTCAGGTGGAATGAATGAATGGCTCTCAAAGGAAAATCCGGTGGTGAAAGCTGAAAAAAACCAAGAAAGATAACGTATAAAAATAGAAGAGTGTACCATGAGAAACTATTTGATGGGGTGGAATTTTATGCGGACGATCCGGCTGATCCTGGGTGTAGTCGTAGTAGGGCAGGGGATTCATGCCGGTGACTATCTGATTGCCGGCCTTGGGGCTTTATTTGCCAGTACGGCCCTATTCAATATCGGATGTTGTGCGGCCACCGGAGCGTGCAATACCTATACCCGGACAGATTACCGGAAAACGGATAAACTGGAAGAGGTGACCTACGAAGAGGTGAAATAAATGGTCAGCAACAAAGGATTAAAGACTAAGTAATGAGTAAATTTGAAGAATTAATAAATAGTGACAAACCCGTGCTGGTTGATTTTCATGCCACCTGGTGCGGTCCCTGTCATATGCAGGCACCGATTCTGGAAGATGTCAAGCAAAGGGTGGGAGAGGCGGCCACTATTGTCAAAATCGATGTGGACAAAAATCCGCAGGTTGCTGCCCAATATCAGATCAGGGGCGTACCCACACTGATCATTTTCAAACAGGGAGAAGTGAAGTGGAGGCAATCCGGTGTTTTTCAGGCAAATGATCTGGAACGCCTGCTCCAGGAAAATTATTGAAATTATGTCTTATTGCAAAGCTATTTTACAAATGCCCCCCGGTGAAAAGCGGGAGCTGCACCAGCGTTACCATGACCTGCATTATGGTTTCCCATTGACCGACGATAATGAGCTCTTCGGCCGGCTGATCATGGAAATTAATCAGGCGGGCCTAAGCTGGGAGACTATTCTCCGCAAGGAAACAGGCTTCAGGAAAGCTTACGACAATTTTGATATTGCAAAGATTGCCCACTATTCAGAAGATGACCGGCAGCGACTGCTTTCAGACGCAGGTATCATCCGCAACCGACTCAAAGTCAATGCAGCCATTGAAAATGCCAACACCACGTTGCGACTGCAAACAGAATATGGCTCCTTTGCTGCATGGATTGCCCACCATCATCCAAAGACAAAGGTAGAATGGGTGAAATTATTCAAAAAAACCTTTAAATTCACTGGAGGTGAGATTGTTGGTGAATTTCTGATGAGTATCGGGTATCTGCCCGGTGCGCATGACGCTGACTGTCCGGTCGGGATGATGCTGAGAGCAGAGCATCAAATCAGATCCCTCTGAAGCTTACAAGCCCGTCCCATTCACTTACACTGTTAATGGGACGGGCTTGAGATTCCGGTCACCGATCAGCTTTCCTGTGCGCTGTTTTCATTGAGGAAAACAAACTTCCCGTCAAACATATCCAGCTTTATCCTACTGTCTTTATCCACCTTTCCGGCTAGGATTTCTTTTGAAAGCTCGTTCAATACCCGTTTTTGTAGTACACGTTTCAAAGGTCTTGCACCGAATTGTGGATCATAACCCAGTTGGGCCAGCCAATCCAGTGCTTCTTCACTGGCTGTCAGTTCAATACCCATATCCTCCAATTGCTTTCTGACTCCTTCAAATTGGAGGTGTACAATTTTACCGATTTCATCCCTGCTGAGCGGGGTAAACATAATCACCTCATCGATCCGGTTCAGGAATTCAGGACGTATGGATTTTTTCAACAGTTCAAAAACTTCATATTGGGTCTTTGCGATGATCTCGTCTTTATTGTTCTCATTATATTCACTGAAATTCTCCTGGATCAAGTGTGAACCGATATTGGAAGTCATGATGATAATCGTGTTTTTGAAGTTCACCACACGGCCTTTGTTGTCGGTCAGGTGCCCATCATCCAGCACCTGCAAGAGGATGTTGAATACATCCGGGTGCGCCTTTTCGATCTCATCCAGCAACACCACTGCATAGGGACGACGACGGACAGCTTCGGTCAGTTGTCCACCTTCATCGTATCCCACATAGCCCGGAGGCGCACCGATCAGACGGGAGACTGAATGCCGCTCCTGATATTCACTCATATCGATACGGACCATTGATCCTTCATCATCGAACAGAAACTCAGCCAGTGCTTTGGCCAATTCGGTTTTTCCCACCCCGGTAGTACCCAGGAAAATAAAGGATCCGATCGGGCGGCGCTTGTCACTCAGGCCAGCACGGGACCGGCGGATCGCATCTGAAACTGCTTCAATCGCTTCATCCTGACCGGCAACCCTATTATGTAGCTCGGCTTCCAGATTCAACAACTTTTCACGCTCACTCTGCACCATTTTGGTGACAGGGATACCCGTCCATCTGGAAACAACACCCGCAATATCCTCGGCAGTCACTTCTTCTTTCAGCATACGGTTGTCGGTCTGCTTTTCGGTCAATTCCTTTTTGAGAGCCTCTACCTTATCCTGTGATTCCTTGATCCGGCCGTAGCGGATTTCGGCTACACGGCCATAATCACCTGCACGTTCCGCCTGGTCAGCCTCAATTTTATAATTTTCAATCTGCTCAATCTCTGCGTTGATCGCATCCACCAGTGTTTTTTCGCTCTGCCACTCGGCCCGCAGGGAATCCCGTTCACCGCTCAGATTGGCTATTTCCTCACTGAGTTCACGGACCTTGCGTTCATCGTTTTCCCGCTTGATGGCTTCCCTCTCAATCTCCAACTGCATGATCCGGCGTTCAATTTCATCCACTGCTTCCGGCACGGAATCCATTTCCAGACGGAGCTTGGAAGCCGCCTCATCCATGAGGTCGATGGCCTTATCCGGTAAAAAGCGATCGGCAATATAACGTTGGGAGAGTTCGACGGAGGCAATAATGGCTTCATCCAGGATGCGCACCTTATGATGGGTTTCATAGCGTTCTTTCAAACCCCGCAGGATGGAAATCGCATCCTGTGTATCGGGTTCTTCCACCATGACTTTCTGGAACCGGCGTTCCAGTGCCTTGTCTTTTTCAAAGAATTTCTGAAATTCATTGAGGGTAGTAGCCCCGATCGCACGCAATTCCCCGCGGGCCAAAGCCGGTTTGAGTATATTGGCCGCATCCATTGCACCTTCGCCTCCTCCGGCCCCGACCAATGTATGAATCTCATCAATGAACAAAATGATTTCGCCGTCGCTTTCTGCGACTTCTTTCACCACCGATTTCAACCTTTCCTCAAATTCCCCCTTATATTTTGCTCCGGCAACCAGCGCTCCCATATCCAGTGAAAAAACGGTTTTTGATTTGAGATTTTCAGGAACATCTCCCTTGATGATCCGGTGTGCAATTCCCTCGGCAATGGCTGTTTTACCCACTCCAGGCTCACCCACCAGGATAGGATTATTCTTGGTCCGGCGCGAAAGAATCTGGATCACCCGGCGGATTTCCTCGTCCCGGCCAATAACCGGGTCCAGTTTGCCTGATTCAGCAAAGTCATTGAGATTACGTGCATATTTATTGAGTGCATTATAGGTTGCTTCCGCATTCTGGTTAGTGACCCGGCTGTTGCCTCTCAATTCCGTAATGGCCTTTTTCAGATTTTTTTCGGTCACGCCCTGGTTTTTCAAGAGAGCAGCAGTCTGATCCCCTGTCTGCAACAGACCCAGCAGCAAGTGTTCCACCGATACAAACTCGTCTTTAAACTCCTTCAGATAGCCCTGCGCCTTTTGAAACAGGTTGTTGGCAGCGGATGATAAATAAATCTGACCACCACTCACTTTCGGTAATCCGTTAATCAGGTTGTCCAGTTCTTCATTCAGGTGGCTGATATTTACCCCCAGTTTTTTGAGTAGATGAGTGACCACGTGTTCATCTTCCAGCAACAACCCTTTCAGTACGTGTGCAGGTTCAATAGCCTGCTGTTGGTTCCCGGTGACTATCTCAGTGGCTTTCTGGATGGCTTCCTGTGCTTTTATGGTATAATTATTAAAATTCATTCTTCAGTATTTTTGTAATCTTCTATATGCTACTCCCATATAGACACAAAACAAATACCATTTAAGAGCCGGACCATATCCCGGAAAATTTGACATAAATTTTGGAATCGTTATGTCAAAATGTCTTTGCCAGTAGGGGCAGCAGGACGGATGATCATCGTGACAGGATATACGCTTTATATGGATAAAAAAAGAGTGATCTTCCGATCACTCTTTTCCAAAAAAGTTAAACCAAATAGTAAATACGTAAGCGCTATGATCCGAATTGAGCCGCGACAAAATCCCAGTTTACGAGATTCCACCAGTTTGCGATATAATCCCCGCGTTTATTCTGGTAATGGAGATAATAGGCGTGTTCCCAGACATCGATACCCAGCAGGGGCTGACCCTTGATCTCCACATCATCCATTAATGGATTGTCCTGATTGGGAGTGGAACCCACTTTCAGGGTATTGCCATCCTTCACCAGCCAGGCCCAACCGGAGCCGAAGCGACTCGCTCCGGCAGCAGCAAAGGCTTCTTTAAACTGATCAAAGGAGCCAAAGGATGATTCAATTGCGGCCAGTAAATCACCGGTAGGGGCATTGTTTTCTACCGGGGCCTGCATAGACTTCCAGAAGAAAGAATGGTTCCATGCGCCACCGCCATTGTTTCTGGCCTTAGCCGATAGTTTGGAAATATTACCAAAAAAATCATTCACATTCGAATATGGGATGTTTTCTTCCGTGATGGCTGCATTTGCATTGGTGATATAGGCCGCATGATGTTTGCTGTAATGGATCTCCATCGTCCGGGCATCAATAAAGGGCTCGAGTGCGTTGTATTCGTATGGCAGGGGTTCCTGCTCAAATACAAGCACATCGCCGGTGGCCTGTCCGCCACCCGGTGAACTGCAACCTACAAAAGCATTCAAGGGATTGAGACCCAATGCAGTGGATGCAACCGTTGCCGCAGATATACCCAGGGATGTTTTGAGGAATTTTCTTCTATTAGTAATTTTCATGAGTCAGATATACTAATCGTGATGAGTAATAATAATTTGGTATTATATCTCAAATGTAGGGATTTATACTAATAATACAAAAATTCAATCTATAATTCTGCTGTTTTTTGTCTGTTGGAAAGCAGGATCAGGAAAACAGAGCCCAGGATCCCGGATATCAGCGAAGCAATCAAGATGGACAGCTTTGCCTCGGCCAGCACATGTTCCATTCCGCTAAAGGATAAAATAGCAATGAATATGGACATGGTAAATCCGATACCGGCCAGCATACCCACCCCGATAATCTGTAACCAGCTTGCTTTATCGGGCAATTCACTGATGCCGAGTTTCACCGATAGCCAGCAGATCAGGCTGATGCCTATGGGTTTGCCCACTACCAAACCGAAAATGATCCCCAATCCCAGAGGCGTGAACAATCCGGCAAACATTTCCTGCTCGACCTGTATATTGGTATTAACCAGCGCAAACAGGGGCATGATCAGAAAGTTTACGGGCCGGACCAGCAGGTGCTCCAGCCGGATCAATGGCGAATCTCTCCCTTCAAAAGATTTGGAAGGAATGGTCATAGCCACCAGCACACCGGCAATGGTGGCATGAATGCCGGAATGATGGATCAGGTACCAGATAAACAGACCCGGAATCAGATACATATACAGCTTACGGACGCCCAGACGATTGAATAAAAACAATACAGCCAGAATCAGACCCGCCAGCAATAAATTGATGAATTGCAGATCGGAATTATAAAAGACAGCAATGACAAGAATGGCGATCAGATCATCGACAATGGCTAAGGCTGCAAGGAAAATTTTGAGGGAGAGGGGCACCCGGTTTCCCAGCATGGTAATAATGGCCAGGGCAAAGGCAATATCGGTGGCCATCGGAATCCCCCAGCCCACGGCGGTTTCCTCATGATAATTAAATAAACTATAAATAGTTGCCGGTACCAATACGCCTCCGACTGCTGCCAGAATAGGCAATATCGCTCTTTTCGGAGAGGAAAGCTGGCCATTGACCAGTTCCCGTTTGATTTCCAGTCCTACCATCAGAAAAAAAACGGCCATCAATCCGTCATTGATCCAGAGAAGTACAGGATATCTCAAATGGATTTGTTCAGTATGAATGCCCAGTTCCAGGGAAAGCAATCTTTCAAAAGCCGGTCCCAGCGGGGAATTGGCAATGAACAGGGACAAGACAACACATCCAAGGAGAATCACACCACCTACTGAGCCAGATTGAAAGAATTCCCTTGCTGCTTTAAAGAATTTACTCATTGGAATCAGTTTGCAGGAAGGTTTGTATCAATATCAATAATGACATTTAAAATGGCTTTGGCAGCCTCATAAAAAAACCGTGGTTGAATATTTTCAAAGGTATCTCTGGGTGTGTGGTAATCCGGATGGTCTTCCACACCAAAATAGATAAAAGGGATTTCCTTGCGGAAAAAGGCTCCCTGATCACTCTGCATGGTCCAGTCATCGCGGCCGGAGCCGGGCACATCATAACCGGCGATCAGTTTTATCGCATCCGAGCTACCCCTTTCAATAAACGGAAGCAGATAAGGCGTGTGGTGTGTGCCACTGGCAATCAACCGGTTCTGATCATTCCGGCTGATCATGTCCATGTTAATATTGAGGATAATCTGCTCTAATGGCACCGGTGGATGTTCCACAAAATAACGGGCGCCTCTCAGCCCCATTTCCTCTGCATCAAAGGCAGCAAAAATTAAGGTGTGCTGAGGGGTTTTACCTGCAAACCAGGCGGCCATGGCCAATAACCCAGAAGCACCGCTCGCATTATCGTCTGCACCTAAATGAAGTGCACCCCTGCGTAAACCCAGGTGATCATAATGTCCGGAAATGACAATGGTTTTATTGCTCTTACCCGGCACTACTGCCAATAAATTCTTGCCGGTCAGGGTATCATTGATGGGAAATTCGGAAATGTATGAACCATTCACCTTTTTCAGGCCCAATGACGCAAAGCGGTCCGTGATATAATCCACGGATTTCTGATGTTCCGGTGAGCCCGGCCTGCGCCCGGCAAATTCCACGGAAGATAGGATTTTGATGTCATTCAGCAACTGAAGGCTGTCAATAGATTGGGACTTAACAATTTGTGGAGCAGCACACCCCAAAACGAGGATGGCAAGGATTAGTTTTTTGATAATTCTTTCAGTGGTTTTCATTTTTCTCATTTGTCATATCAGGTGAATCAACCCGTTTAATTGGGGTCAAATTACGTTTTATTTTGACAAAAAGAAAATAAAGGCAGGTGATTGCACCCGCTGCCCAGAACAAATATCCACCTATATGAAATTCAGACCGGAGGTAACGGTGGGATGTCGTCGTAAAATCCAGATAGGTGAAATACGCACCCACAATGATCAATGCCAGAAATAGTAGGGCAACCAGCAGGCCCCCTATTTTTGAAAGCAGGCGTTTGCTGAGCCACAGCACGAATATCAGCAGCAATTGCAGACCGAAGAGTAACAGAGCGGTCTTCCACCAGACTTTCAGTATGGCATAATCCCGGTAAAAGAAAAATATACCAACTTTTCCCATCAGGGACATATTGGCCATCATGATCCCGGAAATCGTAGCCAGCAAGGCTTGCAAGGTGATCAATGTGCTCAGACCCTTCATCATTCCGGGTTCTCTACCTGGCAATTCTCCATCCTGAATTTTCGTCAAAACGGAAATTGTAGGTTTTTTTGATAAATGAAGCGTTTGAGGCCCGGTTTTTTTTGGCGAACATAGCAAAGTCCGTTTCCTGCCGTTTCAGGGTCACTGTCGCCTTTGCCCTGTTTTTCCCGCTTTGTTCCAGATGGGCAGATTCCGATTCATCCAACTCGTAATAATAGGTTTTGACGGTCGCACGGTCGGGTGTTTTGCTCAGGACATAGGGGATGGATTTGTCGGTCAAATGTACAACATAGGTAAATACGCTATCCTTTGACAAAAAACGTTTCCTTTCTTTGACCAGTTCCATGCGGACATACCCGTAAGTGTCCAGATGTTCATAGGCATCCATCAGCACCGAATCCGATTTCTTGCTGAAACGGATTTCTCCGTAAGCAATCTCCTCGGTTTCGTAAACAGGATTGTTTTCCAGAAAATATTTGATCTCATTGAGAGCGATCCGCTCATTGATCACACGTTTATCACTGCACCCCGCGAGAGAGAGCGCAATCAGGCCCAGTATCACGAGACAGCAGGGGCTGGGTGTTTTAAGATGAATCATATTGCAATTATAATTATAAAACGAATATACAATAAGTCATTCGATTTCCACCAGACCAGGTACCCCGCACACTTCGAAATCCTTAATATCCCAGCAGGCGCAGCACCTGTTTGCTGTTCTGTTCCTCACCGAATACTTCAAAGTTAAAAGTTTCGTCCCGGTTTCTGCGTACCAATACATGTTTCGGAGAGGGCAGGAGGCAGTGGTGGATGCCGCCATATCCGCTCAATACTTCCTGATAGGCGCCGGTATGGAAAAAGCCAAGATACTGAACTTTTCGGGTTTTGGGCATGAAAACGTTGTTCATATGGGCCTCCTGACTGTAATAGTCCTGTCCGTCGCAGGTGATGCCTCCCAGATTGACCCGCTCATATTCCGAATCCCAGTTATTGACAGGCAGCAAAATGTATTTTTGGTTCAAGGCCCAAACGTCCGGCAGATTGGTAATGAAGGAACCATCCAGCATCAACCATTTTTCCCGGTCGTTCTGCTGCTTGCGGCCCAATACTTTGTATAGGATACCGGAAGCCTCTGCCACGGTGTATTTTCCGAATTCGGTGACGATATCCGGCTCCATGACTTCGTGTACCGCACAGATCTGCTTGATCCGGTTCACAATTTCATTCACCATGTATTCATAGTCAAAATCATGTACCAAGGAATCTTTGAATGGCATGCCGCCTCCAATATCCAGGGTGTCCAGATCCGGATTGATTTTTTTGAATTTGCAATACAGGGTCACGTATTTTTCCAGCTCGTTCCAATAATAAGGGGTGTCGGAAATACCTGAATTTATAAAAAAATGCAGCATTTTGACCTTGAAATTGGGGTTCTGGGAAATTTTATTGTTGTAAAAATCCAGAATATCCTCCATCCGGATACCCAGACGGGAGGTGTAAAACTGGGAATCGGGTTGTTCTTCCGCTGCGATACGGATCCCCAGGTTGCAGGGTTCATCCAACTCCACCTCATCGTCATAAATATTAAATTCCTCCTTGTTGTCAAGCACTGGGATGATGTTTTTGAAGCCATCGTGTAGCATATCCACGATATATTGCTTGTACTGGTAGGTTTTGAAGCCATTGCAGATGACGGTGATGTCTTTGGTGACCACCCCCTTTTTTTCCAGGGCATCGATCATCGGCATATCAAATGCAGACGAGGTTTCCAGATGGATATCGTTTTTCAATGCTTCTTCCACTATATGTCTGAAATGCGAGCTTTTGGTGCAATAGCAATACATATAGCTGCCTCTGTAATTGTGTTTGAGGATCGCTGTCTGGAATAAAATTTTGGCCTGCTGTATCTTTTTACTGATCAGCGGAATATAGGTGAAACGCAGGGGAGTACCGTAGGTCTCTATCATCTCCATCAGATTCAGGTCATGAAAATAAAGTTCATCTTCGATGATGTCGAACCCTTCTTGTGGGAAGCCCACACTGAGGTCAAGGAATTCCTGATAGCTTTGCATTTTCGATTGTCAAATTTCCTTTTTAAATAAATTTATCTAAGTTTGGCAAAGATATGTTTTAGGAATGAATTCCTAAATAGATAAAGCGTTTATGTTAGATCAATTACAGGAAAAACTGATTTCAACACTGATTGAGGGTGTACAAAAATTATATGGCGAAAATATTACAGCGGAGAGCCTGACCTTGCAGGAAACCCGCAAGGAATTTGAGGGACAACTGACGGTGGTGGTATTTCCGGTCACCCGCTACTCCAAAAAATCCCCGGAGGCAACGGCCCAGGCGATGGGTGAATTTTTGCAGGAACGCATTCCGGAAATCAGTGCTTTCAATGTAGTCAAGGGTTTCCTCAATCTAGTGCTATCGGACGAATATTGGCTCCGCTTGTTTCAGGAGGCGATCGCTAAACCCGATTTTGGGGAATTCCCATCCAACGGACGGCGTCTGATGGTCGAATATTCTTCGCCAAATACCAACAAACCCCTGCACCTGGGGCATATACGCAACAATCTATTGGGTTATTCGGTATCTGAGATCCTGAAGGCCTACGGATATAAAGTGATCAAGGCCAATCTGGTCAATGACCGGGGTATCCATATCTGCAAATCTATGCTGGCCTGGCAACGCTGGGGCGATGGGGAAACGCCGGAAACATCCGGAATGAAAGGAGACCACCTGGTCGGAAAGTATTATGTACTATTTGATCAGGCCTATAAAAAAGAGATTGAAGAATTGAAGAGCAGCGGGCTCACGGAAGAAGCGGCCAAAAAAGAAGCTCCATTAATCCGCGCAGCTCAGGAGATGCTGCAGAAATGGGAAGCCGGAGATCCGGAAACCATTGAACTTTGGAAAACCATGAATTCCTGGGTGTATGCCGGATTTGAACAGAGTTACCAGCGGCTCGGCGTGGATTTTGACCAGTATTATTATGAATCCGATACCTATCTTTTAGGTAAAGATATTATTGAGGAAGGGTTGGATAAAGGGGTGTTTTTCAGGAAAGAAGATGGTTCAGTCTGGATTGATCTGACTGCCGACGGACTGGATGAAAAACTGGTATTGAGGGGAGATGGCACTTCGGTGTATATCACCCAGGATCTGGGTACCGCACAATTGAAGTACAATGATTATCAGGTGGACGAATCCATCTATGTGGTGGGCAATGAGCAGGATTACCATTTCAAAGTTCTTTTTCTGATCCTGAAAAAACTGGGCAAGAGCTGGGCGGAAGGCCTTTACCATTTGTCTTATGGCATGGTGGATCTCCCTTCGGGTAAAATGAAGTCCAGGGAAGGCACGGTAGTGGATGCGGACGATCTGATGGACGAAATGTTCGCTACTGCCAAACAGCGCACAGAGGAATTGGGTAAGACTCAGGGACTGGAAGAAGCGCAGAAAAATGAACTCTATGAGATGGTGGGTATGGGCGCATTGAAATATTTTCTGCTGAAAGTAGAACCCAAAAAACGGCTTTTGTTTGATCCCAAAGAATCCATCGATTTTCAGGGGCATACCGGGCCATTTATACAATACACCCATGCAAGGATCAAATCCGTGCTGAGCAAGGGAACCGACCCGGGAGCAGCAGCTCCCTTGAACGTCGGGGATGATACGATCCGGTTGGCTACTCCTGCTACGTTGGCTTCTACCGAATTGGAGCTGATCCATCACCTGAGCAATTACCCGGCAGCGGTCGCTGCGGCCGCCAGGGAGTTCAGTCCGGCCATGATTGCCAATTACGCCTATGAGTTGGCCAAGTGTTATAATAAATTTTACCATGAGGAGTCTATCCTGAAGACCGAAGATCCGGTGATCCGTAATTTCCGGCTGCATGTGTCGGCTGCGACTGCCCGGATCATTGCCCGAAGCATGGCCCTTTTGGGTATTCAGGTACCTGAACGCATGTAATGATCGCCAAACCACAAATGTATGATGCCATTATTGTGGGTGGAGGTGCCTGCGGTTTAATGTGCGCCGCACAAGCCGGTTTGCTGGGGAAAAAGACATTGCTGCTGGAACGCAATGACAAGCCGGGTGCAAAAATCCTGATTTCCGGAGGGGGAAGATGCAATTATACCAATCTGCATACCACAACGGCCAATTTTATTTCTGAAGACCCCGGATTTGCGGCGGCAGTATTCCAAAAGTGGTCCGTGCAGGATACCATTGATTTTTTTGAATCCCACGGCATCTTTGGCCAGGAAAAAACACTGGGGCAATTATTCCCCGTCTCCAATAAAGCAAAAGATGTGGTGGAAGTGTTTTCCGGCATTATCCGAAACACAAAGCAAGAAGTGCATCTGGGGACTTTGGTCACCGGGATCGAAAAATCACCGGCCGGCTTTGCTGTGCGGGCCGTGACCGGTGAAAAAATACGGGTATTCGAGGCTCCAAAGATCGTAATGGCTTCGGGAGGTTTGCCTGTGGTCAAACTGGGGGCTTCGGATTTTGCGCTCCGGACCGCCAGGGAGATGGGAATGGCGATCATCCCGACCGCCCCGGCACTGGTCCCCCTGGTGATCACCGGCAAGGATGCGGACTGGTATGCTGCTTTGTCTGGCAATACGGTATGGGTGAGAGCCAGCAACCAACGGATCACCTTTGAGGAACAAGTGCTGTTCACGCACTGGGGTCTGAGCGGGCCGGCCATCCTTCAGCTTTCATCTTACTGGCGGCCCGGGGAAGGCATAACCCTCGATTTGTTGCCGGGGCAGGATGTGCAGGCACTCATTCAGGCAGAAAGAGCTGCCGGGGGCAGACGGCTGGTGTCACAGCTTTTTCAGGAATTTTTCTCAAAACGATTGCTGGATGCTTTGGGGCAATTCTTGCCGCTGGATATTAAGATCGCATCCCTCGGTAAATCCGATGCAAAATTAATTGCTGAAAAGATTCATCGTTTTGAAGTAAAGCCGGCAACGGACAAGGGTTATGACAAGGCAGAAGTCATGCGGGGAGGCGTGAGTACGGATGAGCTGGATCCGGATACACTGATGGCCAAAAAAGTTCCTGGCCTGTATTTCGGGGGTGAAGCGGTCGATATGACCGGCTGGCTGGGAGGATATAATTTCCAATGGGCCTGGGCCAGCGGATACACGATTGCAAAAGCTATTTAACACAACTATATGGAAACAGCCATTAAAAACCACAAGCCGACCATCCGGGGCTGGGCTATGTTCGATTGGTCCAATTCGGCCTATAATCTGGTCATTACCTCCACCATATTTCCAGCTTATTATACCGCCATTACAGTGACGGAACAATATGGGGATGTGGTACATTTCTTTGGGATTCCGGTAGTGAACACGGCTCTTTCCAATTTTGCACTCGGTTGTGCTTATCTGGTCATGGCTCTCATTCTGCCGATATTATCCTCGATCGCCGATTACAAGCAGAATAAAATGGCTTTCATGAAAGCTTTTACTTATCTCGGAGGAGTCGCCTGCATCGGTTTGTTCTTTTTCAAGCTGGAAACCCTGGAATGGGGCATTATCTGTTTTGCACTGGCTGCAGTGGGATATATCGGGGGGCTTTTATTTAATAATTCCTATTTGCCACAGATCGCGACCATTGATCAGCAGGACCGGGTCAGTGCGTTGGGTTTTACCTACGGATATGTGGGGTGTGTGACCCTGCAGATTATCAGTTTTGTCATTATCCTCAAACCAGACTGGTTCGGCATTACGGATCCCAGTTTGCCTGCACGATTATCATTTTTGTTGGTCGGCTTGTGGTGGATCGGTTTTTCGCAGATTCCTTTCAGGAAATTACCCAAAGATGCTTCCAACGGTAAAAAACTGAATAGCGGCATTCTGAAAAAAGGATTTACGGAATTGAAAGTAGTATATGGCAAGGTCCGGCAAATCATGGGTATCCGCCGCTTTCTCCCGGCCTATTTTTTCTATTCCATTGGTGTACAGACCCTAATGGTCGTGGCCGCTGCTTTTGGTCAAAAGGTGCTGCATCTTGGGGCCACGAAATTAATCGGTACCATCCTGATCATCCAGTTGGTCGCCATCCTGGGTGCCTATCTGATGTCCCGTCTGGCTATGCTGATCGGGAATGTCAGGGTACTGATCCTGGTGGTCAGCATCTGGATGGGCATTTGTGTGATGGCCTATTTTATCAACAATGAAATCCAGTTTTACTTTATTGCTGCTTTTGTCGGGTTGGTCATGGGAGGCATCCAGTCCCTGTCCCGTTCGACTTATTCCAAACTGATCCCGGAAGATGAAGAGGATACCGCCTCGTTTTTCAGTTTTTATGAGGTGACCGAAAAAATTGCCATCGTCTGTGGCCTGTTTTCTTTTGCAGCCATTGAACAGATCACGGGGAATATCCGCAATTCGGCCCTCAGCCTGGCAATATTTTTCCTGATCGGCATTCTGTTTCTTTTCCGGATGCTACTGAAGGAAAAGGAAGGATAAATTTTGTGGAATCCCCAAGCGGAATCTGGGTCAATATACAATACCATCAACCCACCAGCAGATTGCATCCCCGGATGTCACTGTGGTCAAACCGGCCCAACACTTCAAATTGACCGTTGTCATGTATTTTTCCCAGATCCTGTGTAGCGAGGAATGAACAGGAATAGAGGTTGGCGAGATCAATCACACAGATGCCGCCCGACTGCCCATTCTCCAGCAAGGTTAAGGGATCATTGGTGTCCCTGATTTTGATTCTCATCCAGGGAGGACAGGAAAACAGACCATCGCCGGTGGAATAGGCCTGTGACAACAACTCAGTCATCCCGTATTCCGAGTGAATCTTTGCGACACCAAAAGCGGCCGAAAGCCGGTCGTGTAGCTCTTCCCGTATCATTTCCTTTCTGCGCCCCTTCATTCCACCGGTTTCCATGACGATCAATTCCGGAAAATCCCGGATCGTATGTTCATCTGCAAAGTCCAGCAGGGCATAGGTCACTCCGATCAGCAGAGTGGGGACCTGACGCTGGCGAAGGTGTTGCAGGGTTTGAAACAACAAGTCGTGGTCGTACAGAAAATAGCCGCTCTCTCCATAATCGCTCCGGTCAATCAACTGATCGACCATATAGATCAGCGATGAACCCTCCCTTTCCAGATAGGATGGTAATAAGGCAAGTATGGCCACATCTTTGGGGTTCCCATAAAATTGCTCAAACGCTTTGGAAAAACTTTTTTGATAAAGGTCCGGATCCATGATCAGGTGTGTGCTTTGCTGCATACCGGTGGTGCCTGAGCTTGTAAATATGAGCTCCGGGATTCCTTGCCGGCTGACAATCCGGTGGGATTTGAAAAATTCGACCGGCAGGAAAGGAATGGCATCCACCCGGTCGATCCTGGCAGGTTCCATACCCAATTGTTTGATAAAGGAGGAATAGATGGAACAGTTCAGGGCCTGAAACCGAAACACTTCCAGGCACAGGGTATCGAAATGGTCTTCGTTGAGTTGGAATATGCGTTCTGGAAGGATCATGAGTCTATACTACAAAACTAAGCAATTGTTGTCTAAATACAAATTGCGTATTATCCCAGAATCCGCATTAGGAATCTGGGATTATCCGGGATAAATCTGTAATTTCGTCCAAATTCTATATTATGCATCATCATCAATACGAGCACCGGGAAAATCGTCAGGAAAAAAAAGAGTCGAACCAACATGTTTTTGGTATCCGGGCTGTTATGGAGGCCATTGAAAGTGGCAAGGAGATTGAATCCCTGTTTATCCAGCGGGGTCTGGGAGGTAGCTTGCTGAATGAGCTCAAACAACTGCTCAAACAATATGGCATCAGTTTTCAGCAGGTGCCTGTGGAAAAACTGAACAGAATCACCCGAAAGAACCATCAGGGCGTGATCGGTGTGATTTCTCCGATTACCTATCAGCAGATTGAACATATTATTCCTGCGATATACGAAAGGGGAGAGGTACCTCTCTTATTGATTCTGGATGGTATTACCGATGTCAGGAATCTTGGCGCCATTGCACGCAGTGCCGAATGTGCCGGAGTACACGCACTGATCGTACCCCGGAAGGGTTCGGCCGAGATCAATCCGGATGCCATCAAAACATCCGCAGGGGCTTTGTATAAAATTGACGTATGCCGGGAGGAGAGTCTCGGCAAAACGGTCCGGTTTCTTCAGGAATCCGGCATCAACGTGGTGGTCTGTACAGAAAAAACGGAAACAAATATTTATTCCGGAGATTTTTCGGGGCCTACTGCCCTGATTATGGGGTCTGAGGAACACGGTGTTTCCGATGATCTGATCCGGATTGCAGATGATCTGGCGAAAATACCCATGTTCGGGGAGATCGGTTCCCTGAACGTTTCGGTGGCTTCGGGAATCGTCCTGTATGAAGTGGTGCGACAGCGATTGAGTGCTGGCAATTGATTCCGGACTTATATAAAAAACCGCCTCAAAAGTAATTTTTGAGGCGGTTTTTTGATGAAAGTCAGCTAAAATTTCCGGTCAGTTCAAGGCATCAATCTTCGCCTGAAGCTCATCTGCTTTGGCCTGATTATCCTTAATCTGATAGTATTTCTGGAGATTGCTCAATGCAATCAGATTCTTATCATCATTATCTACTGCCTTTTGAAGATAAGGGAAAGCTATATCGAAAATTTCATGCGCTTTCTTGATCTCTGTTTCATATTGTTGCTGGCTAAGATCCCGCTGGTTGTTTACGTGATTCCAGTGATCAATGCCCCGGTTCAGGATCAAACCACCTAAATTGATGTTGGCATCCACATAATCCGGATCGATGGCCAGCGCTTTTTTATATTCTTCCTCTGCACTGGCCTCATCCTGCAAGGCATTGTAAGCAAGCCCCAGATAATAGTACAGGGTTTTGTTGCCCGGGTTTTTGGCGGATTCAGCCTTGATGGCTCCTACGACTTCTTCTTCGTTACCGGCCATCAGATTGTATTCAATGTATTGCGTGGCGATTTCCGAATCTTCCGGATATTTCTCCATAGCCAGATTCCCGTATTTGGTTGCCTGCACGGTGTCACCCTGCATTATATAGATGCGCGGAATATCCAAAAGGATTTGTTTATGAAAGGAAAAGTCCTCGTTATCTACCAGTTGTGTGTATTTTTCCAGAGCAGCCGTGTAATCCTTGCCCTGAACGGCCGCAGCACCGGCATAATACAGGAGCGTGGTGTCACCCGGAATAAAAGCCTCGGCCCGGTCAAAGTTTTTGTAGGCCGACAGAAAATCCTCCGCATCCCAGGCTTTAATTCCCTGATTCAATTCGTATTGCGCGAGCGAATAATCAAGCACCAGCAAATTATCTGCATGTGCTTTTTCGCTGTCCAATGCCACTGCCTTTTCACGGGCTTCACTGGCTATACGATAATACTCGTCTGCTTTGCTTTGATTATCTTCCAACAGGGAGAGGTCAGCATTCACCAGACCATAATAAACCCAGGTCTCGGCCTCCTCCTTTGTCTTATCATGCTCGATGGCTTTCAATAGGGCGTCATGGGCTGCTTTCAGGTCGGCCCTGCCAAGTTGTGGGCTACCCATGGACTTGACGTCACTAAATTTGATATAGCTCGTTTTGGCTTTGCGCAAATTGCTGATTTGTGAAAAGGCGACTGTGGTCAATAAAAGCAGTGCCAATGATAAAATTGATTTCAATTTCATGACTAATTTAATGTAAGTTGATCTAATATGTTGTTTACTCTTTCCAACTGAATAAAATCACCTTTGGTCTGATACAAAACCGCAAGTGATCGGAGGGCGTTGATCCCCGTCGGGTTAATTTGATTTGCTTTTAATAAATAATCCTGCGCTTTACTTTGTAATGTACGGTTTTTTGGATTTTTGACATATTCTCCCAGATATATCAATCCGATCCCAAAATTACCATTATAATTGTTTCTGTCAAGTGCAATTACTCTTTCATAGCATTGTTTTGCCCGTTCGGTATTTCCCGTGACATCATAAGTGTAGGCAGCAATGTATTGCAGATTGATGTCGTCAGGGCCCAGTTTCAATGCATTGTCCAGAAGGGGCACAATGGCTTCATAGGCCTGTCCTTTTTTCAGGGTGTTGATCAGCCGGAATAAAATTCCGGAATTATCGGGAAACTGCTCGTAACCCCGCTCCAGAACTTTCAACAAAAGGCTTTTGCTATCCTTTTTCTCATAGATATCAGCCAGTGCATGAATATAGGCCGGGTTGGAGTTTTTCGGATTGGCGGTCAGTGCCTCATAGCGGTTTGCTGCCTCATCCACATTAGCCAGGCGGTCACTGAGTACGGCCAGATTATGGCGGACATTATAGGTCCTGCCGTCAATCGAATCCACCTTTCTGAATTGGGCATAAGCCTCTTCAAAATCATTCTTTTTTAGAGCCTTATTTGCCTTTATCAAATGACCGTTTGCCAGATTGCGTACAATATGGTTGATTTCCGGCTCATTCTCAAACACCAATTGCCGGTCTTTCAATTTATTCAGGGAACGCTGGGTAATGACAAGCGGATCTTCGGTGTATTTCAGGGTCCGGTTGGAATCCACGACAGACAGGGTACTGTAAACCAATGCCCGTAACAGATTATTCCGGAAACCGAGGGTATCTCTCCTTGTTTTGAAAGCCTCGTCCGCATATTTTCGGGCAGCTTCCAATTGTTTCCGGTCCCCGGATTTTGAATACAAAGCATATTGATTATTGCCTTCCTTCAGATTGGACTGGGCAACAGCGGACAGACTATTTGTAACACAAACAGCGAATAACAAAAGATAAACCGATAATTTATATTTCGTTCTGTTCTTCATGCAGTTCTTCTGCTTCATCTTCATGCTCAACCTTGGCTACCGAAGCGATCTCATCCTCGTTTTTCAGGCTGATCAGGCGTACTCCCTGTGTGGCCCTTCCCATTACCCTGAGTTCGCTGACCGCAATACGGATTACAATACCCGATTTGTTGATAATCATCAGGTCATCATTATCCGTGACACCTTTTATTGCAACCAGGTTGCCGGTTTTATCAGTGATGTTGATGGTTTTGACTCCTTTTCCTCCCCGGTTGGTAATCCGGTAATCGTCAATATCCGTCCTTTTTCCATATCCTTTTTCAGATACCACCAGCACCGTCACTTCCGGATTATCCACACTAATCATGCCAACAACCTCATCCTCCGGACCATCCAGCGTGATCCCCCGGACACCCGTAGCAGTACGCCCCATAGGCCGTACGGTCGATTCATTGAAACGGATCGCTCTGCCGGAACGTAAGGCCATCACGATCTCGCTTGTGCCGCTGGTCAGACAGGCTTCCAGCAATTGATCCCCTTCGTTGATATTGATGGCATTGATCCCGTTGGCTCTGGGTCTGGAATACGCTTCCAGCGAGGTTTTCTTGATGGTACCCTTTTTGGTACACATAATAATGAAGTTGTTTTCAAGATATTCCTGGTCCTTGAGGTTCTTCACCTTGATATAGGCCTTGATTTTTTCTTCTTTCGGAATGTTGATAATGTTCTGGATAGCACGGCCGCGGGAGGTCCGGCTTCCCTCTGGAATTTCGAACGCCCTGAGCCAGTAGCAGCGACCGCTCTCCGTGAAAAAGAGCATGTAATTGTGCGCGGTGGCCGTAATAATGTGTTCGGTAAAGTCTTCTTCCCGGGTATTGCTGCCCAGGGATCCTTTTCCGCCCCGCCCCTGTATTCTGTAATCACTGAGCGGGGTACGTTTTACATAACTTTCGTGGGAAATGGTGATGACGATTTCTTCATCTTCAATGAAATCTTCCATCTTCATATCCTCAGCAGAATGGACGATTTCCGATCTCCGCTCGTCTCCGTATTTTTCCCGGATTTCGATCAGTTCATCCTTGATGATCTGCATTCTCAATTCCTCATCTTCAAGGATTGATTTCAGATACTCGATGGTTTTCATCAATTCAGCATATTCCTCCTTGATTTTATCACGTTCCAGACCGGTCAGGCGGCGCAGGGTCATTTCCAGAATGGCTTTTGCCTGTATATCTGATAATTGGAAACGCTCCATCAATCCTACACGGGCATCTTCCGGTGTTGCGGAAGCACGGATCAGTTTGATCACTTCATCCAGATGATCCAGTGCGATCAGGTATCCTTCCAGGATATGGGCCCTTTTTTCCGCTTCCGCCAGTTCAAAACGGGTGCGCCTGACGACAACCTCGTGCCGGTGGTCCACAAAATGCCGGATCATATCCTTCAGGTTCAACAGGATAGGTCTGCCCTGTACCAAAGCGATATTATTGACACTGAATGAGGTTTGTAATGCAGTGTATTTAAATAGATTGTTCAGTACTATCGAGGCATTGGCATCCCGCTTGATCTCATAGACGATCCGCATTCCGTTACGGTCGGATTCATCCCGGATCGCGGAAATACCTTCCAGTTTCTTTTCATTGACCAGCTCGGCTGTACGTTCGATCATGGTCGATTTGTTGACCTGAAAGGGGATTTCGGTCACAATAATCTGTTCCCTGTCATTTTTGGTCACTTCGATCTCTGCCTTTGCACGCATCACGATCCGTCCACGACCGGTCAGAAAGGCTTCCTGGACACCTGAATACCCGTATATAATACCGCCCGTTGGAAAATCCGGCGCTTTTATGTACTTCATCAGCTCCGGAATTTCTATGTCATTATGATCAATGTAAGCGATGATGCCATCCACGACCTCCGTCAGATTGTGCGGGGCCATGTTGGTCGCCATACCGACGGCAATACCGGAGGCCCCATTGACCAGCAGATTGGGAATCCGTGCTGGAAGTACCGTTGGTTCCTCCAGCGAGTCATCGAAATTCAATTGATAGTCAATGGTATTCTTGTTGATATCTGCCAGCAGTTCTTCGGCAATTTTGTTGAGCCTGGCTTCGGTATAACGCATAGCGGCAGGAGGGTCACCATCCACAGAGCCATAATTGCCCTGGCCATCCACCAGCGGATAGCGCAAACTCCATTCCTGGGCCATGCGCACCATTGTATCATACACGGAAGAGTCTCCGTGCGGGTGATACTTACCCAGTACATCTCCCACGATACGAGCCGATTTTTTATAGGGTTTGCCACTGGTCACTCCCAGATCAAGCATCCCGTACAATACCCTTCTATGCACCGGTTTCAATCCGTCCCTGACATCAGGAAGTGCGCGCGAGACAATCACCGACATAGAATAATCTATGTATGCGGATTTCATCTGATGCTCAAGATTGATCGGGATGATCCGATCGTTTGCCGGTACTAATTCGTTGTCGTTTTCTGTTCCTTCTGCCATATGCTCTAAAATTCAACCAATAACGCCACAGCACTATTCCATGCATACTGTGCGCATGCGAAAATAACAATTTTTTAACGGAGATACGAATAGTTTGACATTAAAATCACAGGTAACTTTGATTTTTTCCCTTTAACCGGAAATGAAGTAATTTTCCTATGTTTGCGTAAGGGATGAAGCTTTCTTTAGTCTATACATTTTCAGGAAAATGAATTCAAATCAAAAAAATACAAATTATACAAACACAATCACACTGAGGGCCAAACTCGTGTTTGTCATCAAACTAATTTTGATCCTGCTGATCGGATTTTCATTATCCCGGTATGAGGAATTTTACAAGGAATACCCGGTGCTGTCCCATCTGGCCTATGGACTCAACACGTTTCTGACCGCCAGTGTACTGATCTCGGTGGGCAGATTTTTGCTAATTTCATGGTATAGCCGGAAAAACCATAGCAATGCACGTATGCGCAGTAATGTGCTCATGGGTATCAATCAGTTTGCGGGTATTCTGAATGTCGTATTTGTGATATTGGGAATTATGCTGGCCCTCAATATCAACCCAAAAGAGTTCCTGACCAGTATTACGTTGGTAGCGATGGCCATTGCCCTGCTTTTCAGGGATTATATCACCAATATGATCAGCGGCCTGCTGATTATGTTTTCGGATCGTTTCTCTATGGGGGATTTTATTAAAATCGGAGAGGATCACGGCAAGATCATTGACATCACCCTGTCCAATATTGTCATCCGTAACGAAGATGATGATGCGGTTCTGATTCCCAATAATACGGCCTTTACTTCCAATATTATCAATCAGACTATTGAGAATACACGAAAAATGGTGATTGACTTCAATTTACCTTTTCAAAGCGCCCATGATTATGAAGGTTTGCAGAAAAGGCTGCTCTCCGCCATTCAGACCATGAAAGAACAAGTGCTGACGGACAGTGTGCAATTCCGGATCGTCTCAGTCCATCACAATGAAGTGCATTTCAAATTGAGTTTTATGCTGCACACCAAGAATAAATCCCGGAAAAGTCAGATCAGGGATGCCATATTCAGAGAAGTGCTGGCCTTTGATGCCGGTATTGCCAAAGTCAATTAGTGCGGATTCCGGGTTAATGCGAATGATGAAGCTATTGACCTGAATTCGATTACTGGGCATAAAAAGCACGGGATCACTTCATCCGGAGCTGTATATGCTTTACCTGATGGTTTTTCCCCTTCTCCAGAATGAGGTCGGCCCTGTATTTGGTGGGTTCAATGTTAGTGATCAGATTGGGTTTATTGATCTCATTCCAGATGCCCAGTGCCATCGCCTGGCTTTCTTCTATCTTCAGATCTGCAAATTTGTGAAAATAGGACTGAGGGTCCTGAAAAGCAGTTTGCCTCAACGATTCGAAGCGATCAATATACCACCTGCTCAGGTGTTTACCTTTGGCATCCACATAAATGGAAAAATCAAAATAGTCCGACACAAAGACCCGTGCTTCTTTTTTCTTTCCCTGCATATTGACCTGGAGGACATTGATGCCTTCGAGGATCACCACATCTGGCTGCTCGATCGAGTGCAATTCTCCCTGCACCACATCATAGCCCAGATGGGAATAAACCGGGGCAGTCAGTTTTTCCTGTCCGGATTTGATCGCAGCCAGGAATGATAGCAGTCTTTTGGTATCATAGCTCTCCGGAAACCCCTTACGGTTGAGGATGCCGCGTTCGATCAGAGTTTTATTCGGATAGAGAAATCCATCGGTAGTCACCAATTCTACTTTCAGGTTTTGTTTGCTCAGGGACAATACCCGCTGGAGTACCCGTGCCGTGGTGCTTTTTCCGGCTGCTACGCTTCCTGCGATCCCGATAATGAAGGGCAGTTTTTTGGTCCGGTTTTTCAAAAAATAATCCACATCCTGATGAAGTTCCCAATAATGTTTCATGTGGATCTGCAGCAACTGACCCAATGGATAATAGATTTCCTCGATTTCCTGTACGGTCAGGGGCTCGTTGAGCGCACGGAGTTTCCTCAGATCTTTTTCTGTCAGGGAATAGGAAGGGTGCCCGTTGAGTTGCTTCCATTCGTCTCTGTCTATACTCCGGAAAGGGGAGTGGGCAGTGCTTCCATGTTGATCGGCCATGCAATTCGGTTGCTTTTGTTTGACGGTGCAAACTTAGCTAAATTCAGCTTTATTTACAAAAAGGCTAAAGATCCATTCCGGATAACCCTCATCCAAAAAAGATATAGGCTACGATAATCGCGGCCACCACACCGGCCAATTCAGAAATCAGGGCACAGGGCAGGGCATGCCTGGTCTTTTTGATGGCTACTGATCCGAAATAAACCGCCAGCACATAAAAAGTAGTTTCAGTTGATCCCTGGACTACACAGCCTACCCTTGCCGCAAAATCATCCGCACCATTGGTGTGCATCAGTTCCACCATCAATCCCCTGGCACCACTTCCGCTCAGCGGTTTCATAAAGGCCACTGGCAGCGCTTCCACAAATGAGGTATCGATACCAAACCAGGCAATAGCGGTGCTGACGCCACCGACCAGGAAATCCATCGTTCCGGAAGCCCGGAACACCGCAATGGCAACCAATATCCCCACCAGATAGGGAATAATCTTGACGGCCACATCGAAACCCTCTTTGGCCCCCTCAATAAAGTTTTCATAGACATTTATCCGCCGAATCAGGGCTAGCGCAATAAAGGAAACAAATAATCCAAACAAGATCACATTACTGACTACTTTTGAGATCAGACCGATCTCTTCCTGTGGAAGCGTAGAGAAAAAATACAAAGCACCTCCCACCAGTGCGGTCAGACCTCCCAGATAAAGGAGGATGGTTTTGTCAAAAAGGTTGATTTTCTGATAAATGGACACCATAACGAGTGCCACCAGTGTAGAGAAGAAAGTGGCCAGCAGGATCGGCAGAAAAACATCGGAGGGATCGGCGGCCCCGGCTTCCTGCCGGTAAGCCATGATCGTGATCGGCAGCAGGGTCAGGCTGGAGGCATTGAGCACAATAAACATGATCTGTGCATTGGAAGCCGTATCCTTACTGGGATTGATTTCCTGCAACTCTTTCATGGCTTTCAGGCCCAATGGAGTGGCAGCATTGTCCAGGCCCAGGGCATTGGCCGAAAAATTCATCAGGATCGAACCCAGGGCCGGGTGGTTTTTGGGTACCTCTGGAAATAATTTATTGAAAAAAGGCCCCACGATCCGCGCAAATATGGCGATCATTCCACCTCGTTCACCGATTTTCATGATTCCCAGGGCAAAGGTCATCATCCCGATCAATCCCAGTGAGATCGTGGCAGCCGTCGCGGCACTGTCAAAAAGAGAGTTGACAATGCGCTGGAAAACATCATAATCTCCAAAAAAAATCAGTTTAATGAGCGCAACTGCAAACGCAATCAGAAAAAATGAAACCCAAACGTAATTTAATGCCATGAGATATTGTTTTATCGGGGTTGAAACTGTTATAAATTGTATTTCTCTTCGAGAAATGGGATCAAATTATTTTGGTACGTATAGATTTCCCGCAACATCATATGATATTGGTATGCAGCGCCTGCCTGCAAGCCTATCTGAAATCCAAAATTCATAAGCCGGGCTTTGTCCTTTGTCAAAAATTCAATGGACGGTTGCCGGGACATCGCCTCCTCAAAATTATTCAGCGCTTCCCCTTCTGAGAAGTAATAACTGTGGTCAAAAAAGGAGCCCAGTTCCGATACATAATTGTGAGATTGCTTGAACATTTCGGACATCTGGATTTCAGCCGCAGAGATTAAATTGTCCAGTTTATTTAAGCTATCCACCACCTCGCGATTATGGATCAGCCGCATGGCTCCCGTGTTTTTAAGCTGGCCCAGCGTATTCCGGTTGAAGATGACGCCACTGAACCTTGTGGCAGAAAGGCTGAGAAAATACATTTCCCTCATTTTTTCCTGCGAATAATCTCCATTTAAAATTAAGATGCTGAGCCTTTGCAGATTTGTGGCTGATGCAGTATCCGACAACACTCTATCGAGTTGAAGAGAATCCGTCCTCATTTCTTTGACCATAAACTGCATGTATTCACTTTCTTTCTTTCGGTCTGAATAATATTCTCTCAGGCTGTCAGCGAAAAAACCCAGCGTGACCGCAAGAAATATCATTAAAAATTCCAAAACATATTGTTTCAGATTTTTAAAACCGGAAAAACTCAGCCTGAATTGCCTTTTCATATTGTTTTATACCGTGGTTTATGGCGGTCTTCAAATAATTTATATGTTGTTTATTGGAAAGTCGGAGGCTAAGATACAAAAAAGCCGGTTCGAATCATGAACCGGCTTTTTTATTTTATAAAATAATATTTCAGATCAGTTTTTATGTCTAAAACTGTAATCTGCCTGGATCTGCTCATGGTCATTCACTTCCACCAGGATTGTTTTTTCCGTAGTTTCCGCCACCTCAGCATGCAGTCCGCCACCGCCCACACTGATGTGTGGAGCAATGATCAATGAGATAATGGACATCAACTTGATCAGAATGTTCATGGAAGGCCCTGAAGTATCTTTAAACGGATCACCCACCGTATCTCCGGTGACGGAAGCCTTGTGCGCATCCGAACCTTTATATTCCATCTTACCGTTGATTTCCACACCGGCTTCAAAAGATTTTTTGGCATTATCCCAGGCACCACCGGCATTGTTCTGGAACATACCCAGCAACACGCCCGAAACGGTGACTCCAGCCAAAAGACCACCCAGCATTTCTGCCGAAGAAGTCTCCGGGAATACCCCCTTGAATCCGAAACCAACCAGAATCGGCACGATCAGTGCAATTGCACCCGGCAGGATCATTTCTCTCAGGGATGCTTTGGTGGAAATGGCCACGCATTTGTCATACTCAGGGGTTGCTTTGTATTCCATGATACCCGGAATTTCCCTGAACTGGCGGCGTACTTCTTCTACCATGGCCATGGCCGCACGACCTACCGCAGCAATTGCCAGAGAAGAGAAAATAAAAGGAATCATGGCTCCTACCAGCAAAGCCGCCAGTACGGGTGCCTTGTAAATATCAATGGAATCAATACCTGAAATACCCACAAATGCAGCAAAAAGCGCCAGGGCTGTCAGCGCAGCAGAGGCTATGGCAAATCCCTTGCCGGTCGCTGCCGTGGTATTCCCCACAGCATCCAGCTTGTCGGTGCGTTCACGGACCTCTTTTGGCAGACCGCTCATTTCCGCAATACCACCTGCATTATCGGCAATGGGACCGAAGGCGTCGATGGCCAGCTGCATTGCTGTGGTGGCCATCATTCCGGTTGCCGCAATAGCCACTCCGTACAATCCTGCATAAGAATAAGAGGTAATAATACCTGCTGCAAGGATGAGGGTCGGGACCATGGTCGATTCCATACCTACCGACAGACCTCCGATGATGTTGGTGGCATGACCGGTTGAAGACTGCTTGATAATGGAGTTTACAGGTCTTTTGCCAATAGCCGTATAATACTCGGTCACCATGCTCATCAGGGTGCCAACGACTAAACCGACTATAATCGCAATAAATACATCCAGCGAGGTAAAGGCATACCCTCTCAACACTAATTCGGAAGGTAGTAACCAGATTACCACAAAATAAGATGCGATCGCTGTCAGGCCAATCGAGGTCCAGTTGCCGATATTCAATGCATTCTGTACATTTCCCTGATCATTTTTAATTTTGACGAGGGTGGTGCCGGCAATGGAAAATATCAGACCGATACCAGCGATCAGGATCGGCAGCAAAATAGGAGCAATACCTCCAAAATTGTCTGCTGAAATAATTTCCTGTCCCAATACCATCGTGGCAAGAATAGTTGCTACATAGGAACCGAACAAATCGGCACCCATTCCGGCTACGTCCCCCACGTTGTCCCCGACATTATCGGCAATGGTTGCCGGGTTCCTGACATCGTCCTCCGGAATACCAGCTTCCACTTTGCCCACAAGATCCGCACCCACATCGGCCGCTTTGGTATAAATACCACCTCCGACACGGGCAAAAAGTGCAATGGATTCAGCCCCGAGAGAGAAACCGGCCAGTACCTCAATGGCTTTTACCATCTCAATGCCATCGACACTGGCACCTGTACTCACCACAAATAGCTGATAAAGCACAATAAACAGAGTCCCCATCACCAGCACTGCCAATCCGGCAACGCCCAATCCCATGACAGTACCACCCGTAAAAGAAACTTTCAGCGCCTGTGCCAGGCTCTTTCGGGCTGCCTGCGTAGTGCGGACATTGGCTTTCGTGGCTACATTCATGCCGATATAACCTGCCAGCGCAGAAGTAAAGGCGCCAATCACAAAGGAAATGGCGATAATCCAACTGGAAGTTTCGACCAAAGTGCCGGACCAGGCCAGCAACAATGCTGCGATCACCACAAAATAAGAGAGGATTTTCCACTCTGCCTTCAGAAAAGCCATCGCACCTTCTGCAATATAGCCTGCAAGGGTCTTCATGTTGTCATCCCCGGCATCCTGTTTGTTGATCCAGGCAGATTTGACAATCATTACAATGATCCCTACCAGTCCCAGCACCGGAATCAAATAAATAAGATTCTGTTCTAAAAATTCCATTATCCGTAAATTATAAATTAATTAATACTTTTTGTTCGCAACCCAATTATGATTTTAGGTTTACTATTAAGCGATGCCAAAAATAAGACGCTTATCCCAATAAACAAAAAAAACAGTTAATTTCTTTTTATTGACTGTTAAAAGATTAGAGGATGGTAATTTGGTCTGTGCTTAGCGGCCCTAAACTTCTGATAAAAACGGTCTGAATTTTGCATATCTCAAAAATAATCATTATATTACTGAGATATGCGCATTGTGAAAGAACTTCTCCCTTCTCATCTGGTTATAATCATATTGTTGTGCACTATACTGCTGGCTGCAGCCTGCAAAAGCAAGCAGATCCAGGCCAATTCCGGGGCTTATGTCACCATTGACGGGACAAATGACGGGTTGCAGCATATACAAAAAGATTTTCAGGGGGCCACAAAGACCAACGAAGGGATTCTGGTTACCTTTGATTCGGACGTATTGTTCGCACTCAATTCAGCGGATCTGAGCAGCCGGGCCAAATCCGAGTTGAACAAACTGGTCGCCTTACTGGAGGATCGTCCCCAGGCCCGGCTGGTAGTGGACGGGCATACGGATGCGACCGGTCCCGCTGCATTCAATCAGACTCTGTCGGAAAAAAGGGCCCAATCCGTCAAAGCGCACCTGGTTTCCAGGGGGATGCAGGCAAGCCGTATCCGGACAAATGGTTACGGTCAGACCAGACCGGTCGCATCCAACGACACGCAGGAAGGCCGTCTCAAAAACAGAAGGGTAGAGATTACGATTGTGGATTGACAGGCTTCGGGACCGCAGTTTCCGGCACAAATTTCAATCCGGGCGTGAGCCAGTACATCAGCACGACACGGGAATACCGGAAATTAAAAGGTGCCAACCCAATCACCACGGCGATCACCACGGCCAGATAAAGCCAGAAAGAATCAGCGATACCCGTGATAAAATAGGTCACCATACAGGCTATCACCATTTCTGCCACACTGAATGCATAGCTGACAAACATGGCCACATAGAAATATCCCGGTTCCCTTTCATACCTCAGATTGCAGTGTGGACAGTTTTTGTGCATTTTCTGTGAACCTTTCCCATAGGTACTACCGATAAACAGGGATCCCGTCCGGCATCTGGGACAACGCGCTTTCATCGCTGCCTGATTCTTGGTCAGATATAAATTCGGGGAGGACGTCTCCGGTTGCCGGTTACGGTCGGTAGCTTTCATGTTGATTGTCTTAAAGAATGTGAATGTTTGGTTTTGGATATGAACGGTGATGGATATGTTTTCTGCGGAATTCTTCCGGGGTCATTCCTGTCGATTTTTTAAAAAACTTGGTAAAATAGGAATTGTCGTTGAAGTTCAACTCGTAGGATAATGAGGAAATGCTGCTGCCCGGATTGATCAACAGGCGTTTGGCCTCAAGAACAATGCGCTCCCTGATAAATTCACCGGCCTGTTTGCCCAGATGGGATTTACAGATATTGTTTAAGTGATTGGAGCTGATATGAAGTTTATCAGCATAGAAACTGGGGAATTTTTCCTGTTTGAAATGGAGTTCCACCAGGTTTTTGAATTGCTCCAGCAGCGCCTGTCCTGCGGTGTTTACTCCGGAAGGACCGGTTCCTTCCCGCTGGATGTCCGCCAAATGGAAAAAATGGAGCAAAATAATCCGCAGCAGATCTCTATCGTCCCTACACTTGCGGGTAGATTCCCCCAATAGTTCATCGAGTAAGGCAATTATCTGTTTTCTGTACATTTCCGGAACGATGATTACATTTTCACTGGCTGTGCCGCCAAAAAAACTAAACTGCTGGATATAATCGGGATTTAGCAGCAGGGAATGGAAAAAATCATAGCTGAAATTGATCACATATCCCTGAGGGACCCCTTCGAAATCCCAGGTATGGACCTGGCCAGGGGACATAAAATAGACCTGGTGGGGTTCTATGGTAAAATCTGTAAAATCTATTGTGAAACCACCGTGCCCTCCGGTAAACAGAACCAAATGGTAAAAACTATGACGGTGGGGGAACACTATATCCGGGTGTTTGAGGATATATTGCTCCAAATCCATCACCAGGAAGTTTTCCTGCGCTGAATCGGAAATACTACAATTGTCAAATACGGGGATTGGTGTCTCCATGAATGGTGCAAAATTACATATTAAAATCAATAGTAATATGGTAATTATTCAATATTTCATGGTAATAATTGCATGATTGCATGAATCTTTGCTATCTTGTCCTGCTTTTTATAAATTATACTTTCATTTTTATTCCAATATTCCATGATCAGAAAAATAGTACTCCTGTCTGCGCTCTGCCTGGCCTTTGCAGGTGCGGGGCAAGTTGCCTTTGCCCACTCATTTTCATTATTCCGGATCAGTTCGGTTTTGCCGGCTGATCATTCACCCGGATGGGCCCGGTATCCTGCCATTTCTCCCGACGGGAAGCAAATCGTGTTTACCTATAAGGGAGACCTGTATAGGGTGGCTACGCAGGGAGGCAGTGCGACCCGGCTCACTTTCCATAATGCGCATGATTTTATGCCTGTCTGGAGCAGGGACAGCAAACAGATTGCTTTTGCATCGGATCGTTATGGCAATTTTGATGTGTTTGTCATGGATGCAGCCGGCGGAGAGGCCAAACGGCTGACCTATCACTCCAATGATGAATTCCCCTATTCCTTTTCAGCAGATGGAAATCAGGTAGTTTTTGGTGGTAACCGGCAGGACCTCGTCACCCACCGTCAATACCCCACGGCCTCGCAGCCTGAACTCTATCAGGTGCCCGTCACAGGCGGCCGCGTGGATCAGTTGCTGACCGTACCCGCAGAATATGTCAATTTCAGTACGGATGGAAAACGCATGGTATATCATGATAAGAAGGGGGGCGAGAATGAATGGCGCAAGCACCATCAGTCTTCGATCGCCCGGGATATCTGGTTGTATGACAGCGAAACCGGAAAGCACCGGCAGATTACGACCTTTTACGGAGAAGACCGGCACCCCATTTTTGCCGGGGGCGATCAATCCATCTATTACCTGAGTGAAGAAAGCGGGACCTTTAATATCCACAAGCGGTCCCTCGAAAGTGCTGCTGCTACGCAGATCACACATTTTGCTGATTTTCCGGTGCGGTCACTGAGCACATCCGGTGAGGGGGTACTGTGTTTCTCCTATGATGGAGAGATTTATACGGTGAAAGAAGGGGCTGAACCTCAGAAAGTCGCCATTGAACTGCGGACACAGGCAGTGAGCAATGCGGATTCTTATGTGGCCATCAATGGAGGAGTGCGGGAAATGTCGATTTCCCCAAACGGCAAGGAAATTGCTTTTATTACCAGGGGAGAGGTGTTTGTCACCTCAGTGGACGGCAAATTTACCAAAAGGATCACCAACAGCCCGGAGCAGGAACGCTTTGTGCAATTTGCGCCTGACGGCAAATCCATTGTCTATGCAAGTGAGCGGAACGGCCGCTGGCAGATTTTCAAAGCCGAAAAAGTCAGGAGTGAAGAACCGTTTTTCTTTGCGGCTACCCTGATTGCGGAGAAGCCGCTGATCAATAACGAGAAGGACAATTACATGCCTCAATTGTCACCTGATGGCAAAAAACTGGCCTTTATCGAGGACAGGCGTACGCTGAATGTGCAGGATCTGGGCACGGGCAAGCTGACCACCTTGCTGACACCGGAGCATCTGTTTCATATGCAGGACGGCGATCAGTATTTTTCATGGAGTCCGGACAGCAAATGGTTACTGGCCACTTACAGGCCGACGATGTCCAATGCAGAAGCAGTACTACTGGATGCGGAAGGTCAGCAAAAAATGGTCAATCTGACAAAGAGTGGATACAACGACCGGTCGCCCAAATGGGTGAATGGCGGCAAGCAGATCCTGTGGTTCAGTGACCGCCATGGAATGAAGAGCCATGCCAATAGTGGAGGATCCCAAATGGATGTTTATACATTGTTTTTGACAAAAGATGGCTGGGATCGCTATAATCTGGACAAGGATGATTTTGATCTGCTGAAAGAGTTGGAAAAAATCAACAAACCGGCTTCTTCTCCGGCCGCGGCTGACAAAAAGGATGAAAAGGCTGGGAGTGAGGGCGCGAAAACGGCTGCTGCCGGTGCGGTAGTGGAACCCATAAAAATAGACTGGGAGGGGCTGGATGACAGAAAGGCAAGGCTGACCATCCATTCTTCATCCCTGGGAGATGCGGTTTTATCCAAAGATGGGGAAAAACTTTATTATCTGACCCGCTTTGAAAAAGGGGCCAACCTGTGGAGTACCAATCTGCGTACCAAGGAAACCAAAATGGAGATCGCGCTGGATGCATCCGGAGGAAGTCTGGAATGGGATCATGAGCAAAAGAATCTCTTCCTGGTGAGCGGGGGACGGATTACCAAAATCAATCCAGACAACAACAAGCGGGATGCGGTGCAGATCGCCGGTGACCTATTTATGGATGAAGTCGCTGAAAGGCAGCATGCCTTTGAGCACGTCTGGCTCCGTACCAAAAAAATGTTCTATACGCCGGATATGCATGGAGCGGATTGGGATTTGCTAAACACACAATACAGCAAATACGTTTCCCACATTGGCAACAATTATGAATTTGCCGAAATGCTTTCTGAATTATTGGGAGAATTGAACGTTTCTCATGCGGGTGCCCGCTATTCATCATCTATGCCGGACGGGGATCAGACCGCTTCCCTGGGAATCTTTATTGACTATGCGCATCCGGGTGATGGTATCAGGATTGCCGAAATTATTACCGGCGGGCCTTTGGATAAGGCATCCCTGCATGTGAAGGTGGGGTCGGTCATTGAAAAGATTGATGGTGAATTGGTCTCCCGCAATCAGGATGTGGCCTATTATTTCAACCGGAAGGCCGATAAATTCGTGTTGCTGGAGATCCTTGACCCTGAGAATGGGGGCAGAAGCCAGATTACCATCAAACCCATCAGTTTGGGCGCAGAGAATCAGTTGCTCTATCGCCGCTGGGTCAAAAAGAACCAGGAAGAAGTGGATCGGCTGAGTGGAGGTAAATTAGGTTATGTCCATATTTCGGGGATGAGTGATGGGCAGTACCGCAATATGTACGATGAAATGATGGGTAAATATGCAGACAGGGAAGCTGTGATTGTGGATACCCGCTTCAATGGGGGTGGTGACTTGGTAGCGGATCTGGCGATGTTCTTTACAGGAGAAAAATTCCTGGATTATGCGACCGCAGACCGTTCCGTGGGCTACGAGCCGACCTTCCGGTGGACCAAACCTACATTGGCCATGTTCAACGAGTCGAATTATAGTGACGGACATTGTTTCTCCTGTGGTTATACGGATTTGAATATTGGAAAAACCGTGGGAATGCCGGTGCCGGGTACCTGCAGCTTTGCGGGTTGGGAAGTGCTGCCGAATGGAGTCCGCTGGGGAGCGGTGCCGGTGAGTGTGCGGAATAAAGCAGGGGAGTGGCTGGAAAACAATGAAACCAAGCCAATGTTCCAGGTGAAGAATTTACCGGAACTGATCGCTGCCGGCAAGGATCAACAGTTGGAGAAGGCAGTTGAGGAGCTTCTGAAAGATATTTAAGGGAGTGGGTTCTGTCTTTTTTTAGACTGAACCTCGCTCACTGAAAAAAAGCAAGAAAAGCGTCAAAAACACCCAAACTCACCAGCTTTGCTGGTTCAGACAGTGTGTGTTTTTGACGCTTTTCTTGCTTTTTTTCCGGGCGTTCGCTCGCTTAGGTCTAAAAAAAGACAGAACCCACTCTGAATATATTTCAGTGAGTGAGGGACAGTCTGAGCCTCAGAAATCAAACAAAAGCATTCAAACCCGTAATATCCTGACCGGTAATCAGCAGGTGGATATCATGGGTGCCCTCGTAAGTCACCACTGATTCGAGGTTCATCATGTGCCTCATAATCGGATATTCTCCCGTGATGCCCATTCCTCCTAAGATCTGACGTGCTTCACGGGCCACATTCAGGGCGGTCGCTACGCTGTTCCTTTTGGCCATGGAAATCTGGGCCGGGGTCGCACGGTCTTCATTTTTCAGAGTCGCCAACCGCCAGACCAGCAATTGGCCCTTGGTGATTTCGGTCAGCATTTCGGCCAGTTTCTTTTGCTGCAACTGGAATCCACCGATCGGACGGCCAAATTGCTCCCGCTCTTTTGAATAACGGACCGCTGTATCATAACAATCCATAGCGGCACCCAGTGCGCCCCAGGCGATCCCGTAGCGGGCCTGGTTGAGGCAACTCAGCGGCCCTCTCATGCTGGCGACCCCCGGAAGAATATTCGCCTTCGGTACCCGGACATTGTCAAAGACCAGCTCACCGGTAGCCGAGGCCCGCAAACTCCATTTATTGTGTGTTTCAGGAGTAGAAAATCCCTCCATTCCCCGCTCCAGAATCAATCCATGTATCTTGCCTTCCGGATTTTTCGCCCAAACCACGGCAATATCCGCAAATGGTGCATTTGAAATCCACATTTTGGCTCCGTTCAGGATTACATGGTCACCATCATCCTCAAAGCGGGTGATCATTCCCCCCGGATTGGAACCATGATCCGGTTCGGTCAGACCAAAACAGCCCAGCCATTCCCCTGAAGCCAGTTTTGGCAGATACTTTTGCTTTTGCTCTTCGCTGCCGAATGCGTAAATCGGATACATCACCAACGATCCCTGTACCGAAGCGGTGGAACGCAGGCCCGAATCGCCCCGTTCCAATTCCTGCATCATGATGCCATAAGCCAGGTAATCCAGTCCGGCACCTCCGTATTGCACCGGTACAGTCGGGCCAAACATGCCTAATTGGGCCATTTCCTTGACAAGATGTCTGGGGAATTCCGCCCGCTGCGCATAATCTTCAATGATGGGGGAAAGTTCCTTATTGACCCACTGTCTGACACTGTCCCGTATCATCAGGTGCTCTTCACTGATCAACTCATCGATCAAATAATAATCCGGTGCTTTGTACTGGCTCATATACTAAAAATCTAACTAAATATCTAAAACTTGTTTGAAATCCACCTTCTCAGCGGAGTTGCAATTATACTCATAATATTTGTGAAGGGCCAAAAATTATCATAGGTTTGTTTTATGTAAATTGTTTCCTATGTCCGAAAAGAAAAATCCAGGCCTGCTGTTCCAAAAAATAACGTTAAATGATCTCCGTTTTTTTGCTTACCACGGTTTTTATCCGGAAGAACAAGTCGAGGGGAATGAGTTCTTTGTAAATATTACGGTGACTTTTCTCCTAACGGAATTCCTGAATCCCGAAAGTCAGGAAGATCTTTCCACCACCATCAATTATGAAACAATTTATCAGATTGCCGAATCCGAAATGGCCATGCCCCGAAAACTGCTGGAAACCGTCTGTCAGAACATGATACAAAAAATGCTGGCTGAATTCTCCTTTGCGGAAAGTATAGAAATCTGCATCCGAAAAAGCAAGCTTCCTTTTGGGGGAGCGGACACAAAAGCCACTGTCTGCCTGGGCTGGCATGCCTGAAAATTGTTAAATTTTTACAATCTTCCTTGCTTTTGCACAGGATTCAAACAAATTCATCTATATTCGTGTTCATGTAATATTGTTTTCACAATTGACTATACAAATGAGATACTTCACCACATACCTGACTGTCCAACGTATTGTGCCGCTGATCTTACTGATCCTCAGTGGACTGCTTTCTACATACCCGGTGCAGGCGCAATATTTTGGTCAAAGCAAGATGAGATATAAGAAGCTGGATTTCAAGGTCTATGAAACTCCACATTTCAAATTGCATTATTATCTTGAAAATGACAGCATGGTCCGGTGGTTCGCCAAAGAAAGTGAAGTATGGTATGAACTGCACCAGCAGGTATTCCAGGACACCTTCCTCCGGAAAAATCCGATTATCCTCTATAATAATAGCCCCGAATTCCAGCAGACGACCACGGTACAGGGAGAAATTGGCGTAGGTACCGGCGGGGTGACCGAAGCCTTCAAAACCCGGGTAGTGATGCCGATCGCCCAGATCAACCACCAGACAAGGCACGTGCTGGGCCACGAATTGGTGCATGCATTCCAGTACCGGATACTGATAGAAGGAGGTGATTCTACACGTTTGGAAAGTGTGGCGAACATTCCGCTCTGGATGGTGGAAGGAATGGCCGAGTACTTTTCAATTGGC
Organism: Parapedobacter defluvii; assembly: GCA_040392005.1. Taxonomy (GTDB): domain Bacteria; phylum Bacteroidota; class Bacteroidia; order Sphingobacteriales; family Sphingobacteriaceae; genus DASRQK01. The sequence continues at coordinate 68,649 of JBEBWT010000002.1, read as the reverse complement.
AAAAAAGATGCATTTACAGCCATGTGGATGCGGGACGCTTACCTCAACAATGATCTTCCCTCTCTCCGTGATATGACGGACAATATGAACCGGTATTTTCCCTATCGTTTCGGGCAGGCGTTCTGGTCCTATATAGGTTCCACTTATGGCGACACGGTGATCATGCCCCTGTTCAAGAACACGGCCATGTACGGTTATGAATTTGCGGTACGGAGGGTCTTTGGTTATGATGCGCAGACACTTTCCAATCTGTGGCGCAACAGTCTGATCCAGGCCTACCGGAATATACCCATTGATACAAGCAAGGCTCCGATCGGACGGCAGATTCTCAATCAGACTAATGCCGGCAGGATGAATGTTTCTCCGGCCATTTCCCCCGACGGAAATTATGTGGCATTTCTTTCTGAAAAGGATTTGTTCAGCATCGATCTCTTTCTCGCAGATGCCCGGACCGGGCGGGTCATCCGAAAGCTGGCCAGCCGCCTGACCAATTCAGATATTGACGAATTCAGTTTTCTCGAATCCGCTGGCACGTTTTCCCCGGACAGCCGGAAATTTGCCTTCAGCGTATTCAGCAAGGGCAAGAGCAAGCTGATGATCGTGGATGTGGGGAATGGAAAAACACTTTCGGTAGAGGAAATGGGGGATATTTCTGAATTTACCAATATCACCTGGGGACCGGACGGAAAGCACGTTGCCTTTTCGGGTCTCAAAAACGGACACAGTGATATATACCTGTATAATTTAGAAACGAAGATACTGACTCCGCTTACGGAAGACTGGTACTCCGATTTTCAGCCCAGTTTCTCCAGGGATGGCCGCAAAATCGTGTTCAGCACGGATCGGGTCGCTTTGCAGGGCGATTTGCATGGCGTTGAAATCCCGATGAATATAGCCATCATCGATCTGCAAACCCGTGCAATTACCAATATTCCCATTTTTGAAGGAGCCAATAATCTCAACCCCCAGTTTTCCGGAGATGACAGTCAAATCTATTTTCTTTCCAATGGCGATGGCTTCAGGAATATGTACCGCTATACACTGGGTTCGGGCAAGGTCGAACGGATGACCCAATATTTTACGGGGATCAGCGGCATTACCGAATACTCACCGGCATTGAGTCTGTCTGCCAGGGATGAAATTGTCTATTCACATTACCGGTCCAATGCCTATACGATTTACAATGCCCGTGCGGATGAGTTTGAAGCGGTAGAGGTGGATCCCCTTGTGGTCAATTTTGATGCGGCGCTCCTGCCACCCCCTCAGAGTCTCGGGGTGGACGTGGTCAATGCGAATCTCCGGAATTTCAACCGGTTCAGCAGGATCGATGGTTCCCAGATCCAGTCGGTGGCTTATAAACCGGGCTTCAAGCTGGATTATCTGGCCAACAGCGGGGTTGGAATGAGTGTGGGCAGTCGCTATGGTGCAGGTATATCCAGCGGGATTCAGGGTATGTTTTCCGATATTCTGGGCCACAATCAGATTTTTGCTGCCCTGAACGTGAATGGGGAGATCTATGATTTCGGGGGACAAGTCGCGTATATCAATCAGAAAAGCCGGATCAACTGGGGTGGGGCGGTTTCGCATATTCCTTATGTATCAGGCTTTTCAACTTATGATACCAGGGATATCGGGACCGGTATCACAGAGCCCGTACTGGACACTTATATGATCCGGACTTTCCAGCAACAGATTGAGGGCTTTGGTTCCTATCCTTTCTCCAGGCATCACCGTTTTGAATTGGGGGCAGCTCTGGCCAGATACAGCTATCGGGTGGACCGCTGGTGGCAGAGCTATTATACAGGATATACCGGACGGGACCGGATATCCAATGAACAGGCTTCACAAATGGGCTTTGGCAATCTTAATGCATTTACGATCCAGCAAACCAGTGCTTCCTTTGTGGGGGACAACGCCGTATTCGGTATTACTTCTCCATTGCAGGGATACCGTTACAGGATAGGGGCCGAACAATATTTTGGAGATTATAATTTCACCGCCTATACCATTGACTTGCGCAAATACAATCGTTACAAGCCCATCACGCTGGCTGCGAGGGCTTATACCTATATACGGGCAGGGAAACATGAGAATGTACTTTATCCCATGTTCCTGGGATATCCCTATCTGGTCCGCGGTTATGAAAGTGCGGGGTTGCGCAGCAATGTTGATGGACTCAGCATACAAAAGTTAATGGGTTCCCGCATTGCGGTATTCAACTTTGAATTCAGGGTACCTTTTACCGGACCCGAAAAGCTGGCCCTTTTCAAATCGAATATGCTGTTTACAGATCTGAACCTCTTTTTTGATGCCGGACTGGCCTGGAGCAGCGGGACAGATGTGAAGTTCAAAGGCAGTATAGAGCAGACAGGCTGGGAAGTGATCGATTCGGACGGAAACCGGGTGGTGCCCATTTATGAGGACATCCATATTCCCGTATATAGTGCCGGTGTTTCCCTGCGGGTCAATTTATTTGGCGCCATGATCCTGGAACCTTTTTATGCCATTCCGTTTCAGCGTAAAGATATCAAATTGGGAACATTTGGCCTGAACTTCACACCGGGCTGGTAATCATTGCGCAGGGAGGGACGCAGCAGGTTGATCCAATTGGGGTTCGACCTTCTGATGATGCGCTCTTTCTGCATCCGTGTATAGCTTTGCAATTCCCTGAGCCTGATCACTGCCTGCTCCTGTGATTCATGGATTTCCTGATAGATCAAGCGGTGGGTGCCTGAATGGCACAATGAATCCGTTACAAATTCATCACCTTCTATCATGCTGATATTCAGTGTATTTCTGTTGTTGTCCGTAAGAATCAAGATATGGTACTTCATGGTTTCAAAAAATTTTAACTAATAAATTTGGCTATTTCATAAATTGTTACTAACTTTATTGGCACAATATTACTAATAATTTTAGTCAAAACAAATTTATTTTAAAATTTATGGCAGAAATTGCTAATAATCTTAAATTTCTCAGAAAAAAGAATGGACTGACGCAACAGGAGTTTGCGGATATCATGGAGATAAAAAGAGCCTCGGTCGGAGCCTATGAAGAAGGCAGGGCAGAACCAAAATACGAATTGCTGGACAAAATCGCCCATTATTATGAACTGACCATGGACGAACTGGTCAATGACACGATTGACGCAGACTGGAAACCGGTCCCCAGGTCCAACGCTTCCAACGTGCGGGTGCTGAGCATCACCGTAGATAGTGAGGACCGGGAAAACATTGAACTGGTGCCGGTAAAAGCCAGCGCTGGATATCTGAATGGCTATGGTGATCCGGAGTACGTGGCAGAATTGCCCAAATTCAGTCTGCCCATGTTTCGTCAGGGGACTTACCGTGCATTTGAAATCCAGGGGGATTCCATGCTGCCGCTTACCCAGGGCAGTGTTATCATCGGCGAATATGTAGAAGACTGGAATGCGATCAAACCGGGACAGACCTATGTGGTGGTATCCGGTAATGAAGGAGTGGTATATAAACGTATTGGTCAGAAATATAAGGAAGACAAGGGTCTGCAATTGGTATCGGACAATAAGGTTTATGATCCATACTGGATAGCTGCCGGAGATGTACTGGAGGTATGGAAGGCAAAAGCTTTTATCAGTACGGATCTCCCTGAACCGGGTCCGGAACCCTCTATGGAATCACTGACTTCCATGATTGCACAGATGCAGAAGACCATCAATAATGTGGTAGGAAAATAAGAGTTGGAATACGGCGGGAAAATAACAGTAGGGGAAATTTTAATAAACAAAAAAGATTACTTATATTTGCACCATATTTGAAGAGAGGGGACAGCATTGTCCCCTTTTTTAATGATTTGATAATCCCGGTTTAACCCGGATTCCGCATTAGGGTTTGTGATGAAAAGCAAAATTGCCATAGAAGTTTAATGCGGAATTTGGGTTTAATAAGGAATCCGGGACAATTAGTTTGAATAGTATGTTGATTGAAGAGCGCGTAAAAGAGCTGGTACTGGACAAGATTGCGGATCGGGAAGATCTCTTCCTCGTTGCAGTCCATATGTATCCGAACGGGCGTCTTGAAGTCCTGATCGATGGAGATCAGGGAGTCAGCATTCAGGATTGCGCAGCTATCAGCCGGCATGTAGGGTTTCATCTTGAGGAGGAAAGCGTCATAGAACACGCCTATCATCTGGAAGTATCTTCACCGGGCATTGATACACCATTGACCCAACGGAGACAGTACCATAAAAATATGGGACGCTCCGTGCAGATCACGATGGAGCAGGAAGGTAAAAACGTCATCCGTGAAGGAAAACTATTGGAAGTGACGGATTCAGCGGTCACGCTGGAAGAAGTGATCCGGGACAAGAAATTACCGAAGGGAAGAAAACCGGCCGTGCAAATAGCCGAAATTCCGTTCGAAACCATAATTACAACCAAGGTGTTAATTTCATTTAAGTAAAATGAGCAGTAATATCAATTTGATCGACTCCTTTCAGGAGTTTAAGGAGTTTAAGAATATTGACCGGCCGACCGTGATCAGCGTATTGGAGGAAGTATTCAGGAGTATGATCCGCAGGCGTTACGGTACGGATGAAAATGTGGACGTCATTGTCAATCCTGACAACGGTGACCTGGAAATATGGCGGACCCGCGTGGTGGTTGAAGATGAATTTTCAGAAGATGATGATCTGGAAATCGAACTGGCGGAAGCCCAGAAATTTGACCCTGATCTGGAGGTAGGGGATGACTACATTGAACAGATCACTCTGGAAAGTTTTGGCCGCAGAGCCATTCTGGCCGCCCGTCAGACCCTGGTTTCAAAAATTCTCGAACTGGAAAAAGACGAGGTATTCAAGAAATATAAGGATCGGGAAGGTGAACTGGTGACCGGAGAAGTCTATCAGATCTGGAAAAAAGAAACCCTGGTGCTGGATGATGATGGCAATGAGCTGATCCTGCCAAAAACAGAGCAGATTCCGGCTGATTATTTCAAGAAAGGGGATTCCATCCGTGCGGTTGTGCACAAAGTAGAGATGCTCAACAGTAATCCCCGGATTATTATTTCGCGGACGGCTCCAGAGTTTCTGCAAAGGCTTTTTGAATTGGAAGTTCCTGAAATATTCGATGGCCTCATTACCATTAAGAAAATTGTCCGCGAACCAGGTGAGCGCGCCAAAGTAGCTGTTGAATCCTATGATGATAGGATTGACCCTGTGGGCGCATGTGTGGGGATGAAAGGTTCCCGTATCCATGGTATAGTGCGTGAATTGAGAAATGAAAATATTGACGTCATCAACTTTACCAACAACAACCTCTTGTATATCCAGCGTGCACTGAGCCCTGCCAAAATCAGTTCCATTAAACTGGATGATGAGAATATGACAGCAGCAGTTTACCTGAAATCCGATCAGGTTTCCCTGGCGATCGGCCGGGGTGGGCACAATATCAAACTGGCCGGTAAACTGACCGGATACGAAATTGATGTTTACAGAGAGACGACGGATGAAATCGAGGAGGATGTGGATATTGAAGAATTCGCAGATGAAATCGATGGCTGGATCATCGATGAATTGAAACGGGTCGGATTGGACACTGCCAAGTCTGTATTGGCACTGACTGTGGATGAATTGGTACGCCGTACCGACCTGGAAGAAGACACGATCCGCGAAGTCGTCCAGGTGCTGCAGGCCGAATTTGAATAATCAGATGCGGTATATGGGCAGATAGCGTGGCTTTTTGAAAAAATTAGCAATAAAGTGACAAAAAAGCCTACTTTTGTAAAGAACGAATAAATTAGGAGTAGATATAATAGATGTCAGAAGGAAAGAGCATAACACTGCTGAAGGCAGCAAAGGAACTGAATATTGGTATTGCAACCGCTGTGGATTTTTTGCATAAAAACGGCCATGATGTAGAAGCAAAGCCGGCAACCAAATTGAGTGGTGAGTTGTATCAGGTTCTTTTAAGGGAATTCCAGGGCGATAAAATCATCAAGGAGGAAGCCAATCAGATCAATATTGGCCGGATCCGCAGGGATGAGACCCCTCTGGAGCCTGCATCTGCTGTCCCTGCCTCCAGGCAAAGAGCTGACCAGGATGTAGAAGAAATCCTGATCAAAAGTGCCCAGATGACACCAGAGGTAGAAACTGAACCTGTTCGTTCGGAGGAACCAAAGGAGGAAGTTCAAAAACCTGAACCCGCTCCGAAACCAGCAGTACCGGGAATGAAAGTGGTCGGTAAAATCGATCTGGACAACCTGAAAAAGGAATCCAAGCCGGCAGTTTCCGAGAAAGAAGAGCAGGAAGCAAAGCCAACAGCTCCCGCTCCTGAACCTGCTGCTCCCACTGCACCGGTGAAAGAAGCCGAATCCGTATCTGCTGATGAGGATAAAGTGGCCAGTAAAGAGCCTGAACCCGAGAAAGCAGCTCAAGCTGCCGATCCGGTTGAAACAGTATCCGCTATCACTGAAAAAGAAACTGAAAAAGCAGTTGCCCCTGAAAAGCCGGCCGAATCAGTTGCTCCTGCCACAGAAATACCCGAAAAAAAGAGGGATCAGGTCATCCGCGCCAAAGCCGAACGTTTGTCAGGACCCAATGTGGTCGGGAAGATTGAATTGCCTTCCAAACCTCAGCGCAATAAGGATGTTCCGGTCGCTTCATCATCCGGTACGGGCATTTCTTCACCCGCATCCGACAATAAGCGGAAAAGAAAAAGAAAAGATAACAGACCCGTCCGTCCGGGCAGCCCTGCGCCGGGTACCGGTCAGGATGCAGGACGAGGAGGATCAAAACCGGACTTCCACCGGGGAGGGAATCGTGCCAGAGGCACGACCGGTACACCGAACCGGGAAGAGCTTACAGATAAAGAAATCCAGGATCAGATCAAGGCAACACTGGCCCGCCTGAGCGGAGCCGGTAAGTCTGGTAAGTTTGCCCAAAGGGCAAAACTCAGAAGACAGAAGCGGGACGATGTAGCATTGTCAGCAGAAGAGGCTGCAATGGAACAGGAACTGCTGTCCAAAGTATTGCAGGTTACTGAATTTGTAACTGCAAATGACCTGGCCAACCTGATGGACGTCCCCGTCACCCAGATTATATCAACCTGTATGAGCCTGGGGCTGTTTGTGTCCATCAATCAGCGGCTGGACGCAGAAACCATTGCGATCCTGGCCGATGAATTTGGCTATGAAGTCGAATTTATCAAACCGGAAGATGAGGCTTCAACCGCATTGGAAGAGCCTGACAATCCGGACAATATGGTTCCGCGTTCACCGATTGTGACCGTGATGGGCCACGTGGATCACGGTAAAACTTCACTGCTCGATTATATACGAAAAGCCAATGTGCTTGCGGGAGAAGCGGGTGGGATCACCCAGCATATCGGGGCATATGAGGTGAAACTGGATGATGATCGCAAAATCACCTTCCTCGATACCCCGGGTCACGAAGCCTTTACGGCGATGAGGGCAAGGGGAGCCAGTGTGACGGATATAGCAATCATTGTTATTGCTGCGGACGATAGTGTGATGCCCCAGACCAGGGAAGCGATCAATCACGCCCAGGCTGCCGGTGTCCCCCTTGTTTTTGCATTTACGAAAATTGATAAACCCTCCGCCAATGCCGATAAGGTGCGCGAGCAATTATCAGCCATGAATATTCTGGTAGAAGATTGGGGAGGAAAATACCAAAGTCAGGAAATTTCAGGTAAAACAGGTCTGAATGTGGATCTGTTATTGGAAAAAGTACTGCTGGAAGCCGAATTGCTGGATTTGAAAGCAGATCCAAAAAAACGTGCAGTAGGTTCGGTCATTGAAGCTTCACTGGACAAAGGAAAGGGCATCGTCACGACTGTACTGATTCAGTCAGGCACGTTGCGTGTGGGAGATCCTATTCTTGCGGGTTCATATAGTGGAAAAGTAAAGGCCCTGACCAACGAACGGGGGCAGCGTGTACAGGAGGCAGGACCTTCCGCTCCGGTGCAGTTATTGGGAATGTCCGGCGCTCCGACTGCCGGTGACAAGTTTTATGTCATGGAAAGTGAGAGTGACGCCCGGGCAATGGCCAACAAACGTTTGCAACTCCAGCGTGAACAGGGCATGCGTACCCAAAAACACATTACCCTGGATGAAATCGGCCGCAGGTTGGCCATTGGAAACTTCAAGGAGTTGAATATCATCGTCAAGGGGGATGTGGATGGTTCCATTGAAGCACTTTCCGATTCCCTGCTCAAAATGTCCACCGAAGAAATCCAGGTCAATGTGATCCACAAGTCCGTAGGACAGATTTCTGAATCGGATGTTTTATTGGCCTCCGCTTCCGATGCCATTATTATTGGTTTCCAGGTTCGGCCTTCGGTGAGCGCACGCAAACTGGCTGAACAGGAACAAATCGATATCCGTCTATATTCAATTATTTACGATGCGATCGAGGAGTTGAAATCAGCTATTGAAGGAATGCATGCACCGAAATTCGAAGAAAAGATCGTGGCAAATGTGGAAATCAGGGAGACCTTCAAGATCAGCAAAGTGGGTACTATCGCCGGATGTATGGTGCTGGATGGTAAAATCAACAGAAACCATGATATCCGCGTTATCCGTGACGGGGTAGTAGTCCATACCGGTAAACTGGCCTCCCTGAAACGATTCAAGGATGATGTGAAAGAGGTTTCTACTGGCTACGAATGTGGGTTGAATATTTATAATTTCAATGACATCAAGGTAGGGGATATTGTGGAGGCTTACGAACAGGTTGAAGTCAAACGAAAAGGCTGATTTCTAACAGAATTTTAAATAAAGCATCAGGCTGCCCTTACCGGTGGCCTTTTTTTATACTTTTTCATTCCTAAATTTTGATTATTCTGAGGAATAAGGTAATTTGAACCCGCATAATGCGGATTTGTACCCGGAATATGGTTGTCCAGATTCCAGGAACCAAAATTGACCCTGCCAATTTTCTTGTTTTGAAACGTTTAACCTTATTTTCAGTCGGTATATTTTTATCCGGACAGCTCTATTGCCAGACACCTGTGCAATCGTATCAACAAGCCATTCCCGGTTCAAACCTCCGTTTTGAAATGGCGGCCATTCCTTCTGGCACATTCACTATGGGTAGTCTGCAAGGTCAGGCGGACGAAAAACCCACTCATCCGGTCCAGTTGGACGCATTCTGGATGTCTGCACATGAAATTACCTGGGAATTGTATGAATTATTCCTTTACAAGGATTTTGAGGCCAGAGACCTGAACAATGAACTGCCGCCCGATCTGGATGCGATGACCCGGCCGACCCGGCCCTATATCGATATGACTTTTGGAATGGGCAAAATCAATAAACCTGCGCTGGGCATGACTCAATACAACGCAATCCAATTTTGTAAATGGCTTTATTTGAAAACCGGTGAGTTTTACCGGTTGCCAACGGAGGCCGAATGGGAATATGCCTGCCGGGCGGGAAGTACCAGCAACTATGGTTTTGGTGATCAGGAAGAGTTATTAGGTGAATATGCCTGGTTTGCGGCAAACAGTGATGGAAAGAGCCAATTAATCGGTACCCGCAAACCAAACGCCTGGGGCCTGTATGACATGCATGGAAATGTGGCAGAATGGACCTATGACCAATATGATGCCGGATATTACAATCAGCATCAAACGGCCCCTGTCAAGAATCCGGTCAATCCTCCCGTAAAGCTATACCCCATTTCAGTAAGGGGAGGTTCCTATCTGGATCAGCCAGTGCAACTGCGTTCAGCAGCCCGGATGGCCTCAGATCCCTATTGGAAGCAACTGGACCCACAAATCCCAAAAAGCAATTGGTGGTTTACGGATGCTCCCTTTGTGGGAATTCGGTTGGTAAGGCCGGTCAATCCGCCTTCTCAGGGAGAAATTATGGCTTATTATGATAAAAAACCAATTTCAGACTATTGAAAATATGAACAACTCAAACCATGTATGGGGCCGCAGAGAATTTATCAAGTCCACAGCAGCGCTGGCCGGTGGGGCACTGATCGGCAGTTTACCGCTTGCAGGTGCATACGCAGCAGGTACGGATACAATTAAAGTGGCCGTAATAGGCTGTGGGGGCCGGGGAACCGGTGCAGCATTTGATGCGATTGCCACTGGAGCAAACATCAAAATCGTAGCGATGGCTGATGCTTTCCTGGATCGTCTTGAAGAGTCTTATAGCAAAATCCTGGAACGTCATCCGGATAAGATATCAGTCACCGAAAATGAAAAATTTGTAGGATTTGATGCATATAAGCATGCTATTCCGCTTGCAGATGTCGTGATTCTGGCCAGCTCTCCGGGCTTCCGGCCCATGCATTTTGAAGAAGCAGTCCGGTTGGGAAAACATGTCTTTATGGAAAAACCGGTCGCAGTGGACGTGCCGGGGATCAGAAAAGTGCTGGAAGCAGCAAAAATTGCCAAACAGAAAAAACTGAACGTGGTGGTGGGATTGCAGCGACATTACCAAAAAAGCTATCAGGAAGCAATCAAACGTATTCACGATGGCATGATCGGGGATGTGTTTTCGGGACAGGTTTATTGGAATGGAGGTGGGGTGTGGGTCCGGCCGCGGCAAGAGGGCCAGACCGAAATGGAGTATCAAATGCGCAATTGGTTTTACTTCAATTGGCTGTGCGGAGATCATATTGTGGAACAACACGTCCATAATATTGATGTAGCCAATTGGATAAAAGGTGCATATCCGGTTTCTGTGCAGGGTACAGGTAGCAGGGCATGGCGTACTGGAAAAGAATTTGGAGAAATATATGATAATCATGCCGTAGAATTGACTTATGCAGATGGATCGGTCATATACAGTCAGTGCCGGCATTTTGAAGGCACCGCAAGCAGGGTCAATGAGACTTTTCAAGGTACAAAAGGGAGAATTTTCCTTTCCGCAGGCCATGATGCCACGATATGGGATCATAAAGGTAACGTCCTGTTCCAACATCCGAAAACGGGCAATGCCAATCCCTATCAGCAGGAGCATGTCGAGCTGTTTGATGCGATCGTCAAAGGCGAATATCGTCACATGGATGCTGAAAACGGGGCTTATAGTACATTAACAGGCATTATTGGGCGCATGGCTACTTATTCGGGTCAGGTGATCCAATGGGAGGAGGCCCTCCTTTCAGAAATAGACCTCATGCCCGAAAGGCTGGCCTGGGATGCCCTGCCCAAAGTATTACCGGATGAAAACGGGTACTATCCCTATGCTATTCCGGGAAAAACAGTTGTCATTTGATCATCATGCGCCTGCTGATTAAGCCCATATTTTTCTGTGCCATGCTGTGCATTATCGGGCTTCCGGTACAGGCAGGGGGCCGTACAGCTCCATCAACTACTCCACCAACTACGGAACTGAATCATTATCGGATCCAGGGAACAGCACAGGGTACGACTTATGACATCCATTATTATTCGATGGTCGCGGCGATTGATAAAGGCCAGATTGACAGTCTGCTGGAGATCATCGATCTTTCCATGTCACTTTATAGACCCGGCTCCCTCATCCGGCAGTTCAATCAGGAAACGACTCTGGAAATAGAAATGGATGAACATTTTCAAAAAGTGATCGAAAAATCATTTGAAATCAATCGCTGGAGTGGTGGAATTTTTGATATCACGGTTGCACCCCTTGTGTCTCTATGGGGGTTTGGCGTCACTGAAGTATCGGATAAACCCACCGAAGATCAGATCAGGGAAGCTTTGGTGATGGTAGGAATGGAAAAATTATCCGTCCAGGATTCCAGACTAAAGAAATGTTGTCCGGGAATCCAGATTGATCTGAACGGGATCGCACAGGGATATACCGTGGATTTTATCGCTGCGTATCTGGAGGATTATGGTATTTTCAATTATCTGGTTGAGTTGGGAGGTGAATTACGGGTTTCGGGAAAAAAATCAGTGGATCAGCCTTTCCGGATCGGCGTAGAAAGACCTGACCAATCTTCACCCTATGTAATTTCCCTGCCCAACGGGGCACTTACCAGTTCTGGACGTATCCCTTTGGGTTCCCGGATTTCCCATCACATCGACCCCAGGACCGGATATCCCTTTGCAGAAAGTGCGTGGCAGGCCACCGTATTTGCCCGGGATGCCATGACTGCCGACGCCCTGGATAATGTGCTGATTGTGATGGACGAAGAGGAGGCAAACAAATTATTGGTTAATTTTCCAAATGTGGAATTCCTGATTACCTTCCGGGAAGAAGGAGGCAAATTAAGGGACGTTATGAGCAGTGGATTCCGCCAGATGTTACAATAAAACTAAATTTATGGACAGAAGTCAATTTATCAAAAAATCCCTGCTGGTCACTGGTACAGTTGTCGGCAGTCAGGTTTTGGGCAATACCCCGGAACGAACCGCCCCATCATCACCAAATAGTAAATCCGGAGAACCATTCAATCTGAAATATGCTCCCCATCAGGGCCAGTTTGAAAACCATGCCGGGAAGGATTTTCTGGATCAGATCCGCTTTGCGTATGATCAGGGATTCCGGGCGATCGAAGACAATGGTTATTCAAAAAGATCCCGGGAGGAGCAAACGAAAATCGGGGAACTGCTGGCCGGCCTGAAAATGGAAATGGGCGTATTCGTTCTGGATAAAGGAGGGAATGCTGCCAATACCCTTGCCGCAGGCAGTCAGGAACACCTGGATATTTTCCTGAAGGGTTGCCGGGAAGCCATCGAATTATCGAAACGGAGCGGGGGTAAATTTACGACGGTAGTACCCGGAGATTTTCACAGACGATTGCCACTGGATATACAGACCGCCAATGTCATTGAGGCCCTGAGACGGGGAGCAGAACTGCTGGAACCGCACGGGATCATCATGGTGCTGGAACCCCTGAGTGACACCCCGGATCTGTTCCTGCGTACTGCGGCCCAAACCTATATGATCTGCAAGGCGGTCAGCAGCCCATCCTGTAAAATCCTGTATGATGCCTATCATCTCCAGCGTAATGAAGGAGACCTGATCAATACCATTGAGCGCTGCTGGGATGAAATTGCTTATTTTCAGGTGGGGGACAATCCGGGCCGCCGGGAACCCACAACAGGTGAGATCAACTACAATAATTTATTCAAACATCTGTATCACAAAGGTTACCGGGGCATCGTAGGGATGGAACACGGGAAATCCACACAGGGGATCGAAGGAGAAGAGAAATTGATCGCAGCGTACCGGAAAGTGGATAACTTTTTGGAATGATTACTTGGCATTTTAACAAATATACTGCATATTCGTTTCAGTTATTCTAACCCTAAAAATATAACCGATTATGAACTTGACTACTAAGTTTCAATTGTCATTGATGATGTTCCTCAATTTCTTTATTTGGGGTGCATGGTTCGTGACGCTGGGTACCTTTCTGACCCTGGACCTGAATGCATCGGGACTACAAATGTCCAATGTGTATTCTACCCAATCCTGGGGTGCGATCATTGCACCATTTATCATAGGATTGATTGCAGACCGGTATTTCAATGCTGAAAAAATCCTCGGTGCCCTGCATCTGGCGGGGGCCATATTGATGTATCAAATGTACCGGGCGCCGGATATACAACTGTTTTATCCGTACGTACTTGCATATATGATTTTATTTATGCCTACGCTGGCATTGATCAACTCGGTATCTTTCAGACAGATGCACAATCCTGAAAAGCAATTCTCGGCGATCCGGATCTGGGGGACCATCGGCTGGATTGTAGCCGGTCTGGCGATCAGTTATTTGTTTATGTGGGATTCGGGAGAAAACGGTTTACTCAAAAACACTTTCTTGCTGGCTGCTATCGCTTCGCTGGTTCAGGGCTTACATTCCTTTTTTCTTCCCAAAACTCCTCCAGTCAAAAAGGAAAGCCAGTCGAAGGCGGGTATTTCGGAAATACTTGGACTGGATGCCATTAAATTATTGAGCGACCGCAATTTTCTGGTGTTTTTTATCTCTTCGATCCTGATCTGTATTCCGCTCGGATTCTATTACCAGAATGCAAACCTTTTTCTCACGGAGATCGGTATGGCGAACCCTACTGCAAAAATGACGATCGGACAAGTTTCCGAAGTACTCTTTTTGTTGTTATTGCCTGTTTTCTTTGCAAGATATGGATTTAAAAAAACCATTCTGGTCGGGATGCTGGCCTGGTCACTGCGCTATGTGCTGTTTGCTTATGGTAATGCCGGTGAATTGACGTATATGCTGTTGATAGGCATTGCATTACACGGCATCTGTTATGACTTTTTCTTTGTGTCCGGACAAATTTACACAGATTCCAAAGCCGGGGAAAAGTATAAGAGCTCGGCACAGGGGCTGATCACGCTTGCTACCTATGGTGTTGGCCAGTTGATCGGCTTCTGGGTGGCTGGATATGTCCTGGAACATTTCAGAAGTATTTATAATGATGATGCCCAGCTCCTGTGGCAGAATGTATGGCTGGTCCCGGCAGGCATTGCGCTGGTGGTCATGCTGATTTTTGCTTTGTTGTTCAAAGATGAAAAACAGACGGCAAAAAGCTGATTTTGGAAACGCATAACTAATTTTCAGACAACAATATCTTTAACTATTTAAACTACTAATAACTAAAACTAATTTAACTATACAAGATGGCAGATAATGTTTATGATGCGATTGTCATTGGTTCGGGAATCAGTGGGGGATGGGCAGCCAAAGAACTGACCCAAAAAGGACTGAAGACAATCATGCTGGAGCGGGGGCGCAATGTGGAACATGTGAAAGATTACCCTGCTGCCACCAAGCATCCGTGGGACTTTCCGCATCGGGGAGGCCGTACCCAACAGATGATCGAAGATTATCCGGTTTTGAAACGGGATTACCCCCTGAATGAAAAAAATCTGGACTTCTGGGTCAATGAAAAAGAGAGTCCCTATACCGAAATCAAGCGTTTTGACTGGTATCGCGGGTATCATGTGGGTGGCCGTTCACTGATGTGGGGCCGCCAGAGTTACCGGCTCGGTGATCATGATTTTGAGGCAAACCTGAAAGACGGACATGGGGTGGACTGGCCCATCCGCTATAAGGATATTGCACCCTGGTACAGCTACGCCGAACGCTGGGCTGGGATCAGTGGCAACCGGGATGGCCTGGACGTGCTGCCCGACGGTGACTTTTTGCCGCCCATGCCGTTCAATGTGGTAGAAAAAGATCTGGTGGAAAGGGTGAAAAAAGCCTATGGGGGCAAACGTCATTTTATTATGGGCAGGGTGGCCAATCTGAGCGTACCGCACGAGGGCCGGATGAACTGCCAGTTTCAGAACCAGTGCTGGTTGGGATGTAATTTCGGTGCTTATTTCAGCACGCAATCGTCCACACTGCCTCCGGCAGTAGCAACCGGGAACCTGACCCTCCGTCCTTTTTCCATTGTCACACGGATCCTGTATGACAAGGACACCAAACGTGCAAAAGGAGTAGAAATTATCGATGCTGAAACCCATCAGACTTATGAATATTTTGCGAAAATAGTATTTGTATGTGCCTCGTCCTTCAATTCTACCTGGGTGCTGATGAATTCGGCTACCGATGTCTGGGAAGGCGGTCTGGGTAGCAGTAGTGGAGAATTGGGACACAATGCGATGGATCACCACTTCCGTCTGGGAGCCAGGGGCCGGGTAGAAGGCTATGAAGACCGGTATTTCTATGGGCGCAGGCCTACCGGACTCTATATTCCCCGTTTCCGGAATATTGGAGATGACAAACGGGATTATGTTCGTGGTTTCGGGTATCAGGGCTCGGCCGGACGGGGCCGCTGGACCGGCGAAATCGCCGAAATGAGTGTGGGTGGAGACTGGAAAGATGCTTTGTGCGAACCGGGTAACTGGACCATTGGATTTGGTGCATTCGGCGAAATCCTGCCTTATCATGAAAACCGGATCTTCCTCGACAGGGACACCAAGGACAAGTGGGGCCTGCCGGTACTGGCTATGGATATGGAAATCAAGGAGAACGAGATCAAGATGCGCAAGGACATGACCGAGGATTGCAAGGAAATCCTGGAAACTATCGGGGTAAAAGATGTCAGCACCTATGACAATGGTTATGGTTTTGGTCAGGGTATCCATGAAATGGGGACGGCCCGGATGGGACGGGATCCCAAAACTTCCGTACTGAATGGCAATAATCAGGTCTGGGATGCACTCAATGTTTTTGTAACCGATGGGGCATCCATGACTTCGGCCGGATGTGTCAATCCGTCACTGACCTATATGGCCCTGACGGCCCGTGCCGTTAATTTCGCAGTCGAAGAACTGAAAAAAGGAAATCTGTAATTGTAATATCACTACAATATTGGACTTTACTCGTAAATCGTTTTTAAACAACGCCTTTTAAAACACATTAAATTAAAACACATGGACAATAAAACTACGAATAATAACAATGAAGGAACCTCAAGAAGGGATTTTCTGAAAACCGGTGGTGCTGCCGCCGCAGGATTTATGATTCTGCCACGTCATGTATTGGGTGGTGTGGGTTATACGGCCCCCAGTGACAAATTGATCGTGGCCGGTATCGGCGTAGGGGGAAAAGGAGATTCAGATCTACGTTCATTCCACGAAAGTGGTAAGGCAGAAATTGCCTATCTCTGTGATGTGGACGACAAACGGGCGGCCAACTCCATCAATCGCTTTCCTAAAGCAAAATATTACCGGGATTTCCGGGAAATGCTGGATAAGGAACACAAACATATCGATGCGGTATCGGTGTCCAGTCCGGATCATAACCACGCTGCGCACGCCCTGCCTGCCATGCAACTGGGCAAGCATGTCTATGTACAGAAACCGCTGACACACGATGTATGGGAAGCCAGGGTACTGACGCATGCTGCCAAAAAATACAAGGTAGTCACCCAAATGGGCAACCAGGGTGCCTCCGGAGATGGGGTCAGGCAAATGCGGGAATGGATTGATGCGGGTCTGATCGGAGATGTACACACCATTTATTGCTGGACCGACCGTCCCGTATGGCCACAGGGGATCCAGTGGCCTGCACAGAAAACAGAAATACCAGCGACCCTGGATTGGGATCTGTGGCTGGGCACCGCCCCCAAAGTGGATTATGTGGACAAACTGGTGCCTTTCAACTGGCGCGGCTGGTGGGATTACGGCACAGGAGCACTGGGAGACATGGGTTGCCACATTATGGAAGCCCCGTTCAGTATTCTGGGTCTCCAGTATGTCAAAGATGTGCAGGCCAGCGTGGGCAGTGTATATGTGGATGAATTCAAAAGAGGATATTTCCCGGAAAGCTGCCCACCATCCAGCTATGCGGTGATGACCTTCCCGAAAACCGAAAAAACGCAAGGTGATGTCAAGATCCATTGGATGGATGGCGGTATCCAGCCGCAACGCCCCGAAGAACTGGGAGCCAATGAAATTTTTGGTGATGGAGGCAACGGAATCCTGTTTGTGGGTACAAAGGGCAAGGTACTGGCCGATTGCTACGCAGCCAATCCACGCCTGCTGCCAACTTCATTGTCCGAAATCGTTTCGGTACCGGAAAAATATGAGCGGGTACCGGGCGGAGCCGGTGGGCATTATGCTCAATGGGTAGAGGCCTGTATTGCAGGGTATGGAAATATGGAAGTCAGCTCTCCATTTGGGATTGCGGGACCGCTCACCGAAGCCCTGCTGATGTCCAATTTGGCCATCCGTGGTTCGGATATGCGTATTGAGAACAAATATCCGGGACGGAACCTGAAATTGCTGTGGGATAATGACAATATGAAAGTGAGCAATTTTGAGGAGGTCAATCAATTTGTGAAGCGCAATTACCGCAAAGGCTGGGAACTGAATTATTCATTTTAAATATTATTCATTTTAAACACAGACAAGAAAGATGAATAGGAGAGAAGCATTAACCAGAGTGGCCTGGATCATGGGGGGAGCTGTCGTGGGAGCCAATCTGTTCCTGGAAGGTTGTACCCGGCCGGCCACCGGAACGGTGGAAAATTTGTTCGAGCCCGGCACCATTGATTTTATAGGAGATGTGGCCGATGCCATTCTGCCCCCGACATCCAGTCCGGGAGCCAAAGAAGCCGGGGTGGGCAGCTTTATTCCGGTGATGGTCAAAGATTGCTATACGCCAGAGGATCAGCAGGTCTTCATGGATGGATTGAAAGAAATTGATCAAACCTCAGAAAATCAGTTTGGGAAGAAATTTCAGGAACTGAGTGCGGAGGAGCGTCTCACGGTGGTGAACGGTCTGGACCGGGAGGCAAAGGAATATCACCGGAATAAAACAGACGAGCAGCCCAATCATTATTTCAATCTATTCAAGCAATTGACCTTGCTTGGGTTTTTTAGTTCGGAACTGGGGGCTACAAAGGCCCTGCGGTATGTACAGATTCCCGGACGCTTCGATGGAGATATTCCCTATAAAAAAGGGGATAAGGCCTGGGCTTAAAAAACAAAGAACTTAATTTTAAGTATTCATAATCATAATTGTAAGAAGGGCCTGGGATGATTCTCAGGCCCATTCTTTTAAGGAGAAGGCATCTTTCAGCCTGATTCCTTTTTCGGTCATCTGTAAGGTACAACACTCATTGACCGGATCATGCTCCAGAAACAGGACATATTCGCCATCCACGATTTCCTGCCAGTATTGTATCCTCTCCTGCATCGTTTCCAGCGGCCTGACATCATAACCCATCACATAGGGAACAGGAATATGGCCCACGGAGGGCAGCAGATCGGCCATATATAACAGGGTTTTTCCCCGGACTGAGATTTGGGGCAACATCATGGCTTCGGTATGCCCGTTTACGAAACGCATCCGGATGTGTTCCGAGAAGGGAATCAGCCCATCATCTCCTACAAACCTGAGTTGGCCGCTTTCTTCAAGCGGTAGTATATTCTCTGTCAGAAAAGAAGCTTTTTCCCTGGGGTTCGGGTGGATGGCCCAATCCCAGTGCCTTTCATTACTCCAATAAACCGCATTCCTAAAGGTGGGCACCAATACTCCATTGATCCTTGAAACCGCTCCGCCCACATGATCAAAATGCAGATGGGTCAGGATGACATCCGTGATATCATCCGGATGAAAGCCGTGCCTGGCCAGGGAATGGTCCAGCGTATCGTGTCCATGCCGGTAATAATGTCGGAAAAAATTTTCATCCTGCTTGTCGCCCAAGCCTGTATCGATCAGGATCAGTCTGTCTCCTTCTTCAATCAATAGCAAACGGGTAGCCCAGGTACACAGATTGTTCTCATCTGCCGGATTGGTACGCTGCCAGAGGGATTTGGGTACTACTCCAAACATGGCTCCACCATCCAATTTAAAAAAGCCGGTATCGATTGTATAAAGTTGCATCCTATTCTAATTTTGAACCAAAATTACCAATTTAAGCGGAACTTTGCTAAAACGATAAAATATAATGAGTATCAAGCGATTGACTTAGTGTACATTTTACAATAAGTTGATTTTCAGCAGCTTTTGTGCGTGTTGGGTTAAAATTAATGGTTAAATTTGCCCGCATCATTTATTAATTTTAATATCCGATGCAAGGCAATCATATCATTCCAGATCTTAATTATTTGGGTATCAGTCCCAGAGAGAAAATACATTATCAAAAATCAATTGCGGAACTGGTTGAACACGCCATTTCGGTGGGTGAGGGCGTCCTGGCGGATACCGGTGCGCTGGCCGCCGATACCGGAAAATTTACCGGCCGTGCGCCTTTTGACCGGTTTATCGTAGCAGATGAACTGACACAGGAAAATGTTTGGTGGGGAAAAATCAATCAGGCCATTTCACCCGAGAATTTTGACCGGCTATACGCCATGGTCAGCGATTACCTGAGTGAAAAGGAGTTGTTTGTACGGGATGCCGCAGCATGTGCCGATCCGCATCATCGGCTGAGCCTGCGGGCCATTACAGAGTCTGCCTACCAAAGTATATTTGTAAACAATATGTTTATCCGGCCGCAACGTGTAGATCCGAAGGAGCAACCTGAGTGGACGATCCTGGCGGCATCCGGATATACCTGCCCCGATCCGGCAAGCCATGGTATCCACAATCCCAATTTTGTCATTCTCAACTTTACGGCCAAAATCATCCTGATTGCCGGGACGGGTTATACCGGAGAGATCAAAAAGGGAATTTTTTCGGTGCTGAATTTTATCTTGCCCCAACAGAAACAGGTACTTTCCATGCATTGTTCGGCCAATACGGACGCCAACAATGAATCGGCTCTCTATTTCGGACTTTCCGGCACCGGAAAAACGACCCTTTCGGCAGATAATGAGCGGAAACTGATCGGGGATGATGAACATGGATGGGATGACAGGGGAGTGTTCAATTTTGAGGGGGGGTGCTATGCCAAATGTGTTGGTCTCGATCCCCGGAAAGAACCCGAAATCTTCAATGCCGTCAAATTCGGAGCTTTACTGGAGAATACCAATTTCTTTCCAGGAACCAGGGTGCCAGATTATGATAATATTGAAAAAACCGAAAATACCCGGGTGGCCTATCCGATCGATCATATCGAAAATATTGCCGAGGGAAGTATAGGCGGGGCCCCGAAAAATATATTTTTCCTGACAGCAGATGCCTTTGGTGTTTTGCCCCCGGTTTCCAGGCTAACCATTACACAGGCCATGTACCATTTTATCTCCGGTTATACAGCGAAGGTAGCGGGTACCGAAGTGGGTATTACCGAACCAAAAGCTGTGTTTTCGGCCTGTTTTGGGGAAGCTTTCCTGCCGTTGCATCCATCCAGATATGCGGAATTATTGCGGGAAAAACTCCATGATTCTGCGATCAATGTCTGGCTGATCAATACCGGATGGATTGCCGGTCCTTACGGAGTGGGTAGAAGGATCAAATTGGCCTATACCCGGGCGATCATCAAAGCAGCACTGGACGATACCCTGAAAGAGTCCAGTTTCAATACCCATCCTGTTTTTGGACTGGAGTATCCTACTTCCTGCCCCGGTGTTCCTGACAATGTGCTGGATCCGGTTGTCATGTGGAATAATGAAGAAGCATACTACGCACAGGCCAATCAGCTTGCCCAGCTTTTTGTCGAGAACTTCAAAAAGTTTGAAAGCGGTGTCAGTGAGGACGTGCTGAAGGCAGCGCCCCGTGTTTATGAAAACAGTATTTCTTAAAACCTACTGTCATCCAGTGGACACTGTTTCTTAAAACCCGCTGTCGTCCAGCACGAAAGTATTCTTAGCCGTTTTCCATTTTCCACGGGTGAAATCCGGCACTTCCAGTGTCTTATTTCCCTCGGCAATGGACTGGGTAGAGAGCGGGAATACTACGCTCATAATGACTGAGTCATACACATCAATCGGGGTTTGCCTTTTTTGTTTGACTGATTCCACAAAGGCATTGAACACAAACCAGTCCATTCCTCCGTGTCCCGCACCGCTGGCATCACTGGCATATTTTGCCCAAAGGGGGTGATCATATTTTGTGACCCATTCATCCACCGGATCCCATTGATGGGGTTTTGAATGCCCCTCAATATGGACACCTTTGGCCACATCCATCCAGATTCCGTTGGTGCCCTGAACCCTGAACCCAATGGAATAGGGGCGGGGCAGGTGGGTATCATGGGTCAGGAGAATAGTCTCTCCGTTGGCACAGTTCATCATGGTCTGGGTCACGTCCCCGTTTTTATAATTGATTTTTGCATTGGGGTGGCCGGGAGATTTGCTTTCCACATAAGCAGCCAGCCCCCTGGCCTTACTCGAATAACTGACCAGCTCGGTGATCCGGTTCCCTTTGTTGATATTAATAAACGGCATGACCGGACCCAGGCCGTGGGTAGGGTACAGGTCTCCGTCCCGGTCTATATTGTGCTGGGTGCGCCATTGGGCCTCACTAAAGGCATTTGGTCCGAATTCCACACCACCGCCATAGGCTTGTTTGCCATTATTGAACAGCACTTCCCGCAGATCGTGCTGATAACCACCTTCCACATGGACCAATTCTCCAAACAAACCCTGACGGTGTATATTGAGCATGGCCATGACATCCCGGCGATAGCATACATTCTCCAGCATCATATAAGGCATGCCTGTACTTTCGGATACGTCCACGATTTCCCAATGATCCTCCAGCGTCAGACCGGCGATCACCTCACAACCCACATATAAGCCGGCTTTCATGGCATCCACCGATTGATCCTTGTGGAATTCCCAGGGTGTGGAGATAATCACCGCATCCAGTTTTTCCTTTTCCAGCAGGTGTTTATAGGCCTCAATCCCACCTTCCTTATATTCAATTGGCATTTTTTTTCCCGCTTTCGTAATCATTTCACGGCTGCGCTGCAAGGATTCTTCCTGAATATCGCAGATGGCGGTCACCTCAATATCATCCCGCCGCAGGGCAAGTGCAAGGTGATTTCTTCCCCTCATACCGACCCCTATAAAGCCAAGCCTGATTTTTTCTTGTTTTACTTTTGCAGCTCCGAAGGCCGTCCCATTTGCAGTTGCCAGGCCCGCAGCAGCCAGAGAGCCTATTTTGATAAAGTTTCTTCTGTCCATCAAAATTTTGTTTTTGATCAATATAGGATTATTATGTTTCTTATGGATGGCAAGATAATCATTTTACGCAAAATCCTAATGCGGAATCTGGGTTTAATTGGCCCAATACAGGGTATTTTTTATTAATTTAGCCCACAATGAAAAATTCACACCTGATTACCATTGCGCAGCAGTTTGCAATAAACGGAAGTATCCGGGAGATCGGGGCTTTTGGATCCGGCCTCATCAATGATACCTATCGGATCAGGGTGGAAGGGAGCCCGGATAATGGATTTGTCCTGCAAAAAATCAATCACGGAATTTTCAAAAATGTGGCTGCCCTGATGGAAAATACGAGGATGGTGACCGATCATCTGAGGAGAAAAATCAGGGAGAATACTGAAAGTGTTGGTTTTCAGCAGGTCCTGAAGATAGTCCCCACGAAAGAAGGGGCAGCGTATTATCTGGATGGGGAGGGGCATTACTGGCGTGTTTCAGAATTTATCAGGGGATCCAAAAGCTATGATATGGTCCAGACCACCGGACAGGCGCACGCTGCCGGCTGGGCATTTGGCAGATTCCACCTATTATTATCCGATCTGGACGCCCGTCTGGTACATGAAATAATTCCTGATTTCCATCACATTGGCAAGCGCCTCGACCGCTTTGAACAAGCCGTGTCCGATGACAGTGAAGGCAGGGCAGGTAATTTCCCGGCAGAAATCAACTGGATCCGGCAGCGGAAAAAGCAAATGCTCCGCATTCTGGAGATGGGGGAGTCGGAAAAATTGCCGCGGCGGATCCTCCATTACGATACGAAATTCAATAATGTGCTTTTGGATGATCAGGACAATATTCTGTGTATCATAGATCTGGATACAGTAATGCCCGGTTATCTGGCCTATGATTTTGGAGATGCCATCCGCACCATTATCAACAATGCCCCGGAAGACGAAGCCGAGTTGGATCGCATTACGCTCAATATTCCTTTATTCGAAGCCTATACACAGGGTTATTTTGAGGGTTCTGCGGATTTAATGTACCAGGAGGAGATGGAATCGCTGCTGCCGGGTGTATTGCTGCTCCCTTATATGCAGGCTGTCCGCTTTTTCACAGACTATCTGGAAGGAGATCATTATTACAAAATCCAGCATCCAGGACATAATCTGCAAAGGACCCGGGCACAAATGAAATTGGTGGAGGAACTGGAGGCCAGTCAGGAGCTTCTGGAGAATATCATCAAACGGGTAGCTTCCGGCCTGGGGAACAGGAAGAAAAACAGATAAAAAAAATACACTTTATTGCTTTTTATTTATAAAAATCCTATCTTTGCAACCTGAAAAGTAGAAATTAAACGATTAGGAGGGGATCTGTGTACGCCTGATAGCGTCCCGGATCACCGCAAAATAAAATTAAACATGAAAAAAGAATTGCATCCATCAAATTACCGGGCTGTTGTTTTCAAAGATATGTCCAATGACTATGCTTTTGTGACCAGATCCTGCATCGAAACAAAAGAAACCATTGCCTGGGAAGACGGTAACGAGTATCCTTTGGTAAAATTGGAAATTTCCCACACTTCCCACCCGTTCTATACTGGTAAAATGAAGTTGGTGGATACTGCTGGACGTATTGACAAGTTCCGCAGCCGCTACGGAAAGAAATAAGCAAATAAGATTTGTTAAATCCTATTATAAAGTCCCGGATATCCCGGGACTTTTTTATTTTAGCAAAATAAACCCCTGAGTGGATTACATGTACCTGTATTATGCATATCGTATTTGTTGATAATTCCGACTGGAGGAGAAATTTGCTGCCACTTACTTTTATCCGGCCGGCAAGTGCCCTGAGAATCGGTATCCTGACCATAGAAGAAAAATGGAGCAGACGTTTGGGTTGTTCCCATAGCTACCTGACTGAGGAATATCTGGGTGAAAAATATCCGTTCGATCCGATCTCTGGAAACGAGTTTTTGCTGATCAGGGGAAATATATGCCCGAATGACCGTTTACTTGAATCCGCTGATCAATTAAAGTCGGGAGAAGCCCTGACCGATGCAATGGGCATGATGTTGCTCAAAACGGACAGGACCGGTCTGGAGGATTACCGGAACCGTGGCCTGGTTCCATTTCATTCCATACCCTGTCAATACCCCTATTTGCAGATTGTCTATCCCGAAGATCTGTTTCTGAACAATGGCCGGGAGATCCAGTCAGATTTTGAACTGGTGACCAAGGATCGTGTTTCTGCGAGGCTTTCCTCCACCAACCAATTGCTGGGTGAACAGATTTTTGCCGAAGAAGGGGCCGGAGTGGAATGCTCCGTTCTCAACAGCCTGAAAGGGCCGATCTATCTGGGGAAAAACAGTGAAGTCTGGGAAAATTGTGCCATCCGCGGGGCTTTTGCCCTCTGTGAGGGTTCCCAGGTCAAAATGGGCACCCGTATATACAGCAATGTAACCATTGGTCCGGAATCCAGGATAGGCGGCGAACTGAATACCTGTGTGATACTGGGTTATTCTTCTAAAGGGCACGATGGTTATCTGGGTAGTGCAGTCATGGGAGAATGGTGCAACTGGGGGGCGGACACCAATAATTCCAACCTAAAGAATAATTACAAGAATGTGAATGTATATAACTATCTTTCAGATTCTTATAGAGATACTGGTTTGCAATTCTATGGCCTGATCATGGGTGATCATTCCAAATGTTCCATCAACACGGCATTCAATACGGGTACGGTGGTCGGTGTGGGGGCCAGCATTTTCGGTTCCGGATTTCCGCCCACCTTTATTCCCGATTTTTCCTGGGGCGGTTCAGCGGGTTTCGAAGAATATAATCTGGAACGTATGTTTGAAACGGCCTCTTTGGTATATGAGCGACGAAACCGTATCTTTGACGAAAAAGAGCAAGCCATTTTGAAACGTGTTTTTGAAGTGACAAGGAATAAACGAACAACATGAGAAGAAAAATCGTTGCAGGAAACTGGAAAATGAATCTGGACCTTCAGGAAGGCCATTCCCTGTTTTCCGAAATTATAAATATGGCGAATGATGAGATTTGGGGGGATCAGCAACTGATTGTCTGCGCTCCCGCCATCCACCTTCACAGTCTCAGCCAGTTGGCAAAACACCAGCACAAGGTTTCGGTAGGTGCGCAAAATTGCCATCACGAAAAATCGGGGGCCTATACCGGTGAAATATCGGCCGGCCAGATTGCCTCCACCGGCACCGGGTATATCATCATTGGCCATTCCGAAAGAAGAACCTACTTCCAGGAAGATTCGTTTGAGCTTTCCAAGAAACTGGACCTGGCCCTGGCAAACGGTCTGAAAGTAATCTATTGTGTGGGTGAAACACTGGAAGAACGGGAGTTCGGGGACTATTTCAAGGTCCTTGACAAGCAACTGGAGGAAGTGCTCGGGCACCTTTCCCCTTCGGAGTTCGAGCAGGTGACCATTGCCTATGAACCGGTCTGGGCCATTGGTACCGGATTGACGGCCAGTCCGGAGCAGGCACAAGAAGTTCATGCCCATTTACGAGAGAAAATTGCCAGGCTTTTTGACTATCGGCTGGCGGAAAACACCAGCATTCTGTATGGTGGCAGTTGTAATCCCGCTAATGCACCGGCACTGTTTGCCCAGCCGGATATTGATGGCGGACTGATCGGTGGAGCCTCATTAAAATCAAGGGACTTTATTGATATAGCAAAAGTATTCAATTGAATAAACAGATTCTTTTATCTATATTCTATGCGTTACAGTGAAGTTTTATTTACGTGCAAGGGAGGAGAGGATTGGCAGAAAGATCTCTTGATCCAGGATCTTGCCGGCCTCGGCTTTGATTCTTTCGAAGATCGTGCGCACGGATTCGCCGGATATATACCTGCAGCGCAGTTTGATCCTGCAACCCTTGATCAGTTACTGATCGGGCAACCGGTTGGTTTCCTGGTGGACTACGAATACCGGGAGATCAAGCCGGAAAACTGGAATGCAGTCTGGGAAAGTAATTTTAATCCTATTACCATTGCTGATCGTTGCCACGTTAGGGCTACTTTTCATGAATCGCGGCCGGATTACCCGATAGAAATCGTGATCGATCCCAAAATGGCTTTCGGTACCGGACATCACCAGACCACTTCTATGATGATGCACTACCTATTGGGCCTGAGTGAAGAGATCAGTGGTAAATCAGTCCTTGACATGGGTTGCGGAACCGGAATACTCGCCATTCTAGCTGGAAAATTGGGAGCGGATCCGATCCTTGCCATTGACAACGATCCGGTTTGTGTGGAAAGTACTTTGGAGAACGCGCAGTTAAACAACATTAACAATATCATTACAAAGGCGGGTTCCACTGAATTGATCGGAGACAGGATTTTCGATTTTATCTTTGCCAACATCAACAGAAACATTTTGCTTGACCATCTGGAGTTTTATCAAAAAGCCCTGAATAAGGGGGCTATGTTATTTCTGAGTGGATTTTACGAATCCGGGGACCTGGATGTAATCAGAAATAGGGCATTGGAAAAAGGGTTAAAATATCTCAATCATCGGACCGATACCCTGTGGGCCGCCGCCTGCTTTGTAAAAGAATAAGGCTGTTCTAAATGTTAATTTTTTTGAAACAATTGTTTTGTAATAAATTATTAATTATCTTTGATACGCCTATTTGTGAATATGGCGATCAGAATAGTTAATTATCTTTTATTAAACGTTTATAATAACCCTACCCACCAATGAACACTTTAGGAAAAAAAATCCGGCTGCTCAGGCATCAGAGAGGCTGGAGTCAGGAAGACGTAGCAAAACGACTGGATATCTCAATTCCAGCATTTTCTAAAATTGAAACGGGCATCACAGACGTCAATCTTTCCCGTCTGGATCAAATTTCAAAATTGTTTGAAATGTCGATCGTTCAGCTTCTTGCCATCAATGATCCGGAGGAAGAGAAAAAATATACTTCTGAACTGGCGGAAGCGACCAAGAAGTTACAAGACAGAGATTCCGATGTCATTGAGTTACAAAAGAAAGTGATCGAATTGTACGAACAATTGCATCAGAAAGAAAAAGTCTGAAGTAGCTCGATCAAAAAAAGCCGGCCCATGAATAAATTTGAAAAAAATTCATGGGCCGGCTTTTTTTTGTCCTTCCGGGCCAGAAGATCATCCGCCCGTAGGTGAGTCACCGCCTTGCACAACCCGGTGATCCCGCTGGGATTACAATCCCTTCAGGGTCTGTGCCAGAATATCCAACCCTTTCTCCAGCTCCTCCTTTTGTATATTGAGTGCCGGCCGGAAACGCACACTCCGGTTGCCACAGCCCAGGAACATCGCCCCGTTCTTCAATCCTTCCTGGACAAATTTATTCCTGATATCGGCATTTTCAAAATCAAAAGCCACCAACAGTCCCTTTCCACGTATATTTGAAATCAACCCATATTCACTTTGTATCGCATTCAACTGATCCAGCAAAAATTCGCCCAGATCCGCCACATGCTCCACCAGATTCTCCTCCTCAATAATTTCCAGAATCTTTGTCGCCCGCACCATATCCACCAGATTTCCGCCCCAGGTCGAATTGATCCGGGAAGAGACATGGAATACATTGGTTTCTACCTCATCCACTTTCGGACCTGCCAGGATCCCGCAAATCTGCATTTTCTTGCCAAAGGCAATAATATCCGGTCTGGCGTTCTCTCCGAAATGCTCATGGTGCCAGAACTTGCCGGACAGGCCGACCCCGGTCTGAACCTCGTCAAAAATCAGTAATGCCTCGTTTTCATCGGCCAGTTTGCGCAATTGCTCCATAAACTCCGTGCGGAAATGATGATCACCGCCCTCTGCCTGCACCGGCTCCAGGATAATCGCACAGATCTCATCCTTATTATCTGCAAAAGCCCGCTTAATCTCAGTCACAGCCTTTTCTTCACGGGCAATCAGGTCGGGCATATTTTCTTCGGTCAGCGGAAATTTGATCATGGGATTGCTGACCCGGGGCCAGTCAAATTTGGCAAACCACTTGGTTTTGTCCGGCAAAGTATTGGTCAGACTCAGGGTATATCCCGTACGACCGTGAAAAGCCTGCTCAAAATGGATGACTTTTGTTCCTTTTTCTTCCTTATATCCCTTCTGGAAATTTTTCTGGACCTTCCAGTCCATGGCCACCTTCAACGCATTCTCCACTGCCAGTGCACCACCGGCAATAAAAAAGGCATGATGCAGGTAATCCGGCATGGCCACCCGGTGAAAGGTATCCACAAATTGTGCATATTCCACAGTATAAACATCCGAATTGGAAGGATTATTGACGGCTGCTTTCAACAGGCTCTCCCTGAATTTTTCATCCTTCATCATTTTCGGGTGGTTATATCCCAAAGGCACGGATGCAAAACAGGTAAATAGATCGAGCAGTTCACGCTCATATTTTGAGTCATAAATCACCGAACCCCGGCTTTTTTCCAGATCGAAGGTCAGATCGTAACCATCTGCCAGAATATGCTTGCTTAATGTTTCATGAACTTTTTTCGGATCTACTTTGATAGAATACATACTGTGTTAAAATTTAAATTAAATGATTGTAATTGTACGTGTCTGATGATGAATATTTTATTGAACCCGGATTTTATACCCCCGGAATTCCGGAATTATCATCCCCAAAATTAACAAAATATAGCTTCAATTGCAAAACAATTCGTGCATCCCCATGATACCGGTCATCCCACCGGTGTGAAGGATCAGTATTTTGCTTCCTCTCTCAAAATTCCCCGCCCGGATCAGATCTAAAACCGCATAACAGAGTTTGCCGGTATATACCGGTTCGATCAGGATGCCGGTCTGCGAGCAAAACGTACGTATAAATTGCAGTAGTTCCGGTTTGGTTTTGGCATATCCTCCGAAATGATAATCCGTATGCAATTGGAAAACAGCATCCGTGTAAAGCTCCCGGATATTCTCCGCAATAAATTCACCGCCAGCCAGTACCGGTACTCCGTGCAATTGAGTAGAGCAACCTGCCCGTTGCAATCCCAGTGAAAGCCCGGCAAGCGTTGTACCGGTGCCACAGGCACAAAAGATATGGTCGTACTCCGTGGTCAATTCCTGTACAACTTCCGCACAACCTGCCAAAGCCCCGGCAGCGTACCCTCCTTCATCTACAAAATACAGCTCCTCTGCGGTCAGTTCATCAAACAGCATCCGTTTATTCCTGTACCGCCCGCGATCCACAAAACGCAATTCCATTCCATACATGCGGCACATGGCCAGCAGCGGATTGGATACCTTTTCATCTCCCCGCACAAAACCGATGGTACCAAAACCAAACAGGGCCCCGGCACAGGCAGTCGCCAGCAAGTGGTTGGACCAGGCTCCCCCGAAAGTCACCAGCACCCGTTTCTGCTGCGAACGGGCATCATCCAGCAAGTACTTGAGTTTTCGCCACTTGTTCCCGGAAATAAAAGGATGGATCAGGTCGTCCCTTTTCATATCAAGTGACACCCCGTATTCTTCCAGTCCAAAGCCTCTCAGTGAAGTCAGCGGTGTCACCGGAGTCGGTAAATTCAATCCGATCATACCGGCAAACATAATAAACTAAACCCGAAATTGTATTTGAAACCGAATTTATCTAAGTTTGCGGCATGGCCAGGCAAGAAGCGACCCACTATCCGGAATCAGAAGATCAGGAGTTATTTGAACATTTCAGGATCATTGTCGATAAGGGGCAATCCCTGCTCCGTCTGGACAAGTTCCTGATGAATCGCATTGAAAATGCTTCACGCAACCGGATCCAGAACGCAATAGAGGCCGGTTCCGTATTGGTCAATGACAAGGAAATCAAGGCCAGCTATAAGGTAAAACCGCTGGATGAGATCTCTGTGGTATTACCGCATCCACCCAGGGACACGGAAGTATATCCTGAAAATATTCCACTGGACATACATTATGAGGATGACGACTTGCTGATTGTCAATAAGGCTGCAGGCATGGTCGTCCATCCGGGCTTCAACAATTATACCGGCACGCTGGTCAATGCCCTTGTGTATTACTTCAATCAATTACCACAATTACCTGGAAATGAAGGTCGGCCTGGATTGGTACACCGCATCGACAAGGACACCAGCGGTCTGCTGGTCGTTGCAAAAAATGAATGGGCCATCACCTATCTGGCCAAGCAGTTTTTTGACCACAGCATCAGCCGCAAATACCTGGCTCTGGTCTGGGGAGATCTGGAGGAAGACGGGACCATCACCGGATATATAGGCCGGAGTATCAAAGACCGGAAAGTCATGTCAGTCTATGACGATCCGGAAAAAGGGAAATGGTCGGTCACTCATTACCGGGTACTGGAGCGTTTGCGCTATGTTACTTTGGTGGAATGCCAATTGGAAACCGGCCGTACCCACCAGATCCGGGCGCATATGAAGTCCATCGGACATCCCCTGTTCAATGATGCGGTCTATGGTGGTGATCAGATTCTCAAAGGAGCTACTTTCAGCAAGTACCGGCAGTTTGTGGAAAACTGCTTTGAAATACTGTCCCGTCAGGCCTTGCATGCCCAAAGTCTGGGTTTTGTCCATCCGGTCAAAAAAACACGAATGGAATTTGAATGTCCGCCGCCGGAAGATTTTACCGGATGTCTGAATAAATGGAGGAGTTATACCCATGCTGGTTAATTACATCAATCATAATGGCAAGCTGACCGTGGACAGCAAGGCCATCCTGCCGGCCGACAACCGGGCTTTCCGCTATGGGGATGGGCTGTTTGAAACTATGCTGTGGACAAAAGGGAGGATCCGCCTGCTGGATTATCATGTGGAGCGATTACAGGCGGGAATGAAAACCCTGCAACTGGAAGGCCGGAGCCGCTTTGCTCCATCTGACATCCAGCAAATGTGCACCGTACTGCTGGCCAAAAATGAATGGCTGGACCGGGACTGCCGCCTGAGGCTGCAGGTTTACCGGTCGGGATCCGGATTGTATAGTCCGGTCAGCAACCGGGCTGAGTTTGTGTTGCAGGCCTCACCGGTGGATCACACTGATCATTTTCCCCCACAGCCTGCCGGCGGACTGTCTTCACCGAATACAGGAACACCGGCTCAAAGCAATGGTTTGATTGTGGATCTCTACACCGAACAATTCAAGCCTTTTAGCGGCCTTTCCGGCCTGAAATCCATCAATGGTCTCCTGTTCGTCCTTGCCGGTCTGTACCGCAAGCAGCAGGGGCTGGATGAGGTCATCCTTCTCAATCAGGAAGGTCATCTCTGCGAATCCCTCAGTTCCAACATTTTTGTGAGTTATCAACAGCAACTTTATACACCTGCCCTGGGTGAGGGCTGTGTAGCCGGCACCATGCGCAGGGCCATATTGGAATTGGCAAAAAAGGAAGGGATCGGGATTACCGAAGCCAAAATCGATCCGCAGATACTGGAGGAAGCCGATGAGGTGTTTCTGACCAATGCCATCCAGGGTGTACAATGGGTGATGGGCTACCGGCAGAAACGCTATTTCAATCATTGGTCCAAACAATTCCAAAAGCTGATCACCCGACTCTGAATCCGGAATTCAACACTGCATCACAGGTCTCCAATCCGGAAAATGTCAGATTGTCCTGCCAAGCTGACCGTAAACAGGCTTGGAACGGCTCTTGTATAGTAATTCACAGTTAATGATTAACAATAAATCAACAAAACAATTCAACAATAAAAAACAAAAAAATGAGTGTGAACGAGAAAGGCAATATTTCCATTCATACCGAGAATATATTTCCGGTAATCAAAAAATTCCTTTATTCCGACAATGAAATCTTCCTGCGGGAATTGGTTTCAAATGCGGTGGATGCAACCCAAAAAATCAACCGGCTTTCCTCTCTGGGCCAGTTTAAAGGAGAGGTCGGTGATACGACCATTGATGTCGCATTTGATGAAAAAGCCAAAACCATTACCATTTCGGACCGTGGGATCGGCATGACTGCCGAAGAGGTCAAGAAATACATCAACCAGATTGCTTTTTCCGGGGCGACCGAGTTTGTGGAAAAATTTAAGGAAGCAAAGGATGCCAATGAGATCATCGGACGATTTGGTCTGGGATTTTATTCAGCCTTTATGGTGGCCGATCTCGTGGAAATCCAGACCTTGTCCTATCAGGATGGAGCAGAGCCGGTCAAATGGACCTGCGACGGCTCCACCAGTTATGAAATCTCAGAAGGCAACAGGGCCGAGCGGGGTACGGATATCATCCTGCACATCAATACCGATTCGGAAGAATTTTTGAATAAGAGCCGTTTGGGTGAAATTCTGGAAAAATACGGCAAATTCCTGCCGGTACCTATCCGTTTTGGCACCAAAAGCAGCTCTGAACCGGATGGGGAAGATGCAGATGGCAAGCCCAAGTACAAGCATGTTGAAACAGATAACATAATCAATATTACCCGCCCGGCCTGGGTCAAGCAACCTTCCGAGCTGAAAGATGAAGATTACCTGGCCTTTTACCGGGAATTATATCCCTATACACTGGATGAGCCCCTGTTCTGGATCCACCTCAATGTAGATTATCCATTCAATCTGACCGGGATTCTGTATTTTCCGAAACTGAAAAATGATTTTGAAATTCAGAAAAACAAGATCAAACTGTATTCCCGTCAGGTATTTATCACTGATGAGGTCAAAGATGTGGTGCCGGAGTTTCTGATGCTGCTGCACGGAGTGATCGACTCACCGGATATTCCCCTCAATGTGTCCCGCAGTTTCCTGCAATCGGACAGTAATGTCAAAAAGATCAATGCCCATATCACCAAAAAGGTAGCCGACAAGCTGGCCGAAATTTTCAAGGCCGACCGCAAAGGTTTTGAGGAAAAATGGAACGATATCGGACTGTTCGTCAAGTATGGTATGCTGAGTGATGAGAAATTTGCTGAAAAAGCCAATGATTTCTGCCTCTTGAAAAATACGGAAGGGGAAATTCTGACGCTGACCGAATACAGGGAAAAAACAAAGGACATCCAAACCGATAAGGAGGGTAATCTAATCTGGCTTTATACCCAGGACGCATCCAGGCAGGACACCTATATTGCATCGTCCAGATCCAAAGGCTATGATGTGCTGGTCCTGGATTCACCGATTGATCCGCATTTTGTAGCTTATCTGGAGCAGAAAAATGAGAAAACCCAGTTAAAAAGGGTGGATGCGGATGTGATCGACAAATTGATAGACAAAGGTGAAGCAAATGAATTGAAGCTGAATGAGGAGGAGATCAAAAAAGTCTCTGCGATTTTTGAACAGGCTATCAATAAGGAAAATATGCAGGTCTCTGTGGAGGCCCTGGGGACGGATGAATTGCCGGTAACCGTCACAGCAGATGAGTTTATGCGCCGCATGAAGGAAATGGCGCAGACAGGTGGCGGTGGAATGGGTTTTTATGGTAATATTCCGGATCAATACAAAGTCACGGTCAATGCCAGCCACCCGCTGGTCAGCCGTTTACTGGAAGGCGATGGGGAAGGAGAGGAAGGCAAAGCGATTGCCAAACAGGCCTTTGACCTGGCCCTGTTGTCCCGCGGACTGCTTTCCGGTCAGGAACTGACCCAATTCATCCGCCGGAGCGCAAGCATGATAGGATAAAATTATTTGTATAAATTGCTTGCAAATAATAAAGAATCTTGCTACTTTCGCAAACCAAAACACGGTGGGTATAGCTCAGTTGGTTAGAGCACCAGATTGTGGTTCTGGGGGTCGTGGGTTCGAGCCCCATTACTCACCCTTGTTTACAAACAAAGCCTTCTCTTTTACGGGGAAGGCTTTTTCTTTTGGTGGGATTGAAGATTTAGTTTAATCGTGGATCAATCGGAAAATTCGCCACATGGGCATATTTCGGCCCCATGGCGATCAGGGCTTCCTTCCAAAGGTCCTCCGCCTGATTCACAAAGGGCAGTTCGGGATTGTAATGGGTGCAGACCATCCAGGAGTTTTCTGTCATTTCCCTATCCAATTGTCCCGGATCCCATCCGGAATAACCCAGGAAAAATTTGATTTCACCGGCAGCGATCGCACCGGTTTCCAGCAACACTTTCAAGGTTTCAAAATTTCCGCCCCAGAAAAGGCCGTTCCCCAGATCGGTACCATCCGGCAAACGATCTCCGCAACAATGTATAAAATGAATGGCATCATGCCCCACCGGACCACCAATGAAGATCGGAAAATCAGATTTGGGAAATTCAGTCAGCAGATCACTGACCTTCAGATCAGTCGCCTGATTTAGCACATAACCCAGTGTACCACGGGAAGGATCGTGTTCACAGAGCAGGACCACTGAGCGCTGAAAACTGGGATCGAGCATAAAGGGCTCCGATAACAACAGATTTCCTACGGCAGGCATGGCTAAAACTTAAATCCAACCGTCAGGTAAGCGTGATGTCTGGTATTACTGACTGTCGCTTCCGGATTCTCATAGCCGGTCCAGAAATTGGAATCGAACTGATAGGGTTTGCTCTCGTAGGATTGGTTAAAATGCTGATAGGTCAAATCAATATACATATTCCCCATCCGGTATCCCAATCCACCGGAAACAGTTTCTGTTTTCAAATCACTGTTTTTATACGGGGAACCCTTATGGGCATATCCGACCCGTCCGAGCAATTGATCCGTAAACCTATATTCAGCACCCATCCTCAGATTGGTGGCACTGGTATAATTGGCTTTTATTTCATCGTTCATCACCCTGTCCACCGATTGTTTGGTACTCAGACCGATCTCTTCACTTGCAGAAAAACGCATACTGCTGTAATCTATATATTCCAGATCTACCGAAATCAAGCCCCGGTCAAAGATACTTGAAACCCCGCCGCTGATGCGGTAAGGAGAGCGGATGGTATATTCTATATAGTCGCTCACCTCATCAGAGTTATAGGTATAAAATGGGTCCGCAGTCTGCGCATTGTCATAATACCAAACATCCATATAGGTAAAACCCTCATCACTGATCCAATTCCAGGTAGGCGTGGATGCAGATAATCCAATGTTTATACTTGGTGTAACCTTATAGATCATTCCAAGCGTTGCATTGACACCGACTCCCTGTGTTTTCTGTCTGTAATTATATTCCAGCGCATACTCTGCTTCCAGAAACTGGAAGGCGTCCTGGCTGCTGTCCAGAAATTCCGAATTCGGATTTTCCCTGTAAATATCATCGTAGCTTTTGGTGTAACCTTCTTCCCCGAACAACTGTTTGGTCGAATAACGGAAAGAGGTCATACCCAGCGACATTCCCACATATAGTTTGTTGCTATAATTGGAACCGAAGGAAAGATTGGTGGAGGATTGCTGT
The DNA here is from genome assembly GCA_040392005.1 of Parapedobacter defluvii. Classification (GTDB taxonomy): domain Bacteria; phylum Bacteroidota; class Bacteroidia; order Sphingobacteriales; family Sphingobacteriaceae; genus DASRQK01. The sequence continues at coordinate 32,870 of JBEBWT010000002.1, read as the reverse complement.
CCTTTATCATTCAGAATATTCTTCTGGGCATTATTGCTTTCCAATACAGCGGGGTAATGGTAAGTATTCAGCGGATTGGATTCGTTGAAATCAAGCAGGTACGAATCCCAGCCGAAATCACCCTCAATACTGTTGTTGATATCGCGCTGGTCCGCAAGGAAATGGGCAAAGGTAGAACTGCTATTGATACCGGAATAACCCATTGAAGTGTTAAAATCATTTGTTTTGTGATAACCAAGCCCCACATTGAAATTGAGCCAGCCGGTTTCCAGATCACTTCCTTTCGCCCTCCTTGATGGAATGTTGATCACCACACCAACCTGATTGATTCCCAATTTGTCCAATGTATATTGATTGGCCGAACCAAAATACCGGGCATCATTGCGGTCGGCCAGAAAATCAAATGAAAAGCTGAAATCCGACTGATTGAAAAAACCGAGACCGGCAGGATTTCCTCCCAATGAACTGAGATCCCCCCCCAAAGCAGTCTGGGCATTTCCCATTGCCTTGAAACGGGCAGTGGATCCATAATCTGCCTGGGATACTTTCAGTAATTCATTCATATATTGAGCTCTGGCTTCAAAGTTAATCACCGAAAAAACAAGCATGGTCAGCACAAGTGCTCCGCTCCTGAAAATGAATTTATGCATGGGTCGTCTGTCTTAGTTAAATATACACATTAATTTCCACCGCGGCTTCCCGAAGCACGGGTGCTGCTGGAAGAAGAACTGCTACTGCCTGATGAAGAACTGCTGCCGGAAGAAGAACCCGAAGAACGGGGAGGGGCTGTCGAAACGGAGCCGCCCCTTGAACCTGATCCGGACGATGAGGACGACGACCTGGTCGTTGTCGTAGTAGTGGTACCCGAAGGCCTTGTTGTCCCCGAAGGTCTGGTGGCGGTACCGGATGGCCTGGTAGTCCCCGTAGGTCTCGTAGTAGTAGGACGGACAGTACCTGTTCCCGTAGGTCTTGTAGTAGTAGGGCGGACAGTACCTGTTCCCGACCTGTTTGTTCCACTTTGTCCGCTCGTTCCGGAAGGTCTGACCACCCTGGTATTTGTACCGGTACCTCTGACCGATGTTCCCGGTTGCACACGACCCGTTACCGGATTACGGCCAGTCACAGTAGTCCCCGAGCCGGTACCTTCACCCCGGGTACCCGTTCTGACTCCAGGACGAATAGCACCGGATGCATCTTCTCTTCCCCTTGTTCCCGAAACGGTAGGGCGATTGGCAATCCGACCCTCAATGGAGCGGACCACCGCATTATTTGATACCCTGGAAGGAGATTGTGAAGTACGGATATTAACCTGATCCCTGGCCCTGGAGCGTACAGACATGGTGCGGGGCGAACCCATCGAATAACCGGGGTAGCCATATCCGTAATCTCCGTAATAATGATTCCCCCAACCATAATAATAGGGTGTATATCCCCAGCGATTGTAGGAATAGGGGCCCCAGTAAGGCCTTCCATAATAGGGATAACCTCCCCATCCCCAGGAATAATAGGGATTATAGAAAGATGAATGGAATCCCATTCCCCAGCTCATACCATAACCAGAATACCAGGGGTCATAATAGTTGTAACCAAAACCATAATAGATCGGGTCATAGAACGGATCATAATAGGCCATGCCGGGAGTTGAATAATAAAAACGATTGATCCGCCTGGCATATTCGCTGTCGGAATATTCATCCGCATAATAACCCCCGTCAAGGTATTCCTCATCCGAATATTCATCGGCATAATACCCGTCATCCTGATTGTCCGCATATGCTTCCGAATCATAATAATAATCCGGACTCTGATAGGCTTTTTCCTCAGCCTGAGCCCTGGAATGATAAACATCGTCCCGGAAAGTTCCTGAATTATACGAAGCACAGGAGTTGAGCAAAAAGAAACTCGAAACGGCTATCGCACTTACTATCAACAGATTGCTTTTCATTTTATTATCCTTTCGTAATTGAAATCAAAAGACCCTTTGTGTTTTAGACAAAAAGACATCACTTTGGTTTAATGTGAAAACAAAAATTATTCCCCTTTTCGGCAAATCCAGTGTATATTTGTTTTCCAAAAAAACAGGATTTTAAGAAAATGAGCAAAGGAATTACAAGCAGAGCGGAAGATTATTCCCAATGGTACAATGAATTGGTGGTGAAGGCGGATCTGGCAGAACATTCTGCCGTGAGGGGTTGCATGGTCATCAAACCTTATGGATATGCGATCTGGGAAAAGATGCAAGCCGTTTTGGACCAGATGTTTAAGGATACCGGACACAGCAATGCGTATTTCCCGCTCTTTATTCCAAAATCGTTCTTTTCAAAGGAAGCCTCCCATGTGGAAGGATTTGCGACTGAATGTGCCGTGGTCACGCATTACCGTTTGAAAAATGATGGAAACGGACAGATTGTGGTCGATGAAGATGCCAAACTAGAGGAAGAACTCATTGTACGTCCAACTTCCGAGACCATTATCTGGAATACCTATAAGGGCTGGATCGAATCCTATCGCGACCTGCCTATCCTGGTCAATCAATGGGCCAATGTAGTGCGCTGGGAGATGCGTACCCGCCTGTTCCTGCGGACAGCCGAATTTTTGTGGCAGGAAGGCCATACGGCCCATGCAACTGCGGAGGAAGCAGTTGCAGAAGCCAACCAGATGCTGGAAGTCTATGCGGATTTCGCAGAGAACTGGATGGCGGTACCGGTGGTACGGGGGCGGAAATCCGAAAACGAACGTTTTGCCGGAGCTTTGGATACGCTGTGCATTGAGGCATTAATGCAGGATGGCAAGGCGCTGCAAGCCGGAACTTCCCATTTTCTGGGACAGAATTTTGCGAAAGCCTTTGATGTGAAGTTTACTAGCAAAGAAGGAAAATTGGATCACGTCTGGGCTACTTCCTGGGGCGTATCCACCCGATTGATCGGGGCGTTGATCATGGCCCACTCGGACGATCAGGGTCTGGTGCTGCCACCAAAACTGGCCCCCATCCATGTGGTGATCGTGCCCATCTATAAAACAGCGGAAGAACTTGAAAAAATCGGAGAGCTGGCCAATCAGTTGATCGCAGCCCTCAAACCGCACCAGATTACGGTCAAGTTTGATGCCCGGGATACGCACCGGCCAGGCTTCAAATTTGCAGAATGGGAATTGAAGGGGGTGCCGCTGCGGATTGCAGTAGGGGCCAGGGATATGCAGAATGGCACGGTGGAGATTTCCCGAAGGGACAACCAGACCAAAGAAACAGTGCCGCAGGCAGGGCTTTCGGACAGAGTGATCGGCTTGCTGGACGATATCCAGGCTTCCATCTATCAGAAAGCCTACGATTTCCGTGCGGAGCATACTACCCAAGTCAATGACTATGAAGAATTCAAACGGGTGCTGGACGAGAAAACGGGCTTTGTGTCGGCGCATTGGGATGGAACCGTGGAGACTGAGAAACGGATAAAGGAAGAAACCAAAGCTACGATCCGCTGCATTCCATTGGATGCGAAAGAGGAGGTTGGCAACTGTATCCTGACCGGCAAACCCTCGTCCAGAAGGGTATTGTTTGCCAGGGCGTATTAAGATCGTCCGCCAGCGTATTGAAATTGTGCGCTGTCATCAATTAAAATATTAAGCAAAATGAAGTATAAATTTGCAACCAGGGCCATCCACGCCGGACAGGAGGCAGATCCCACGACCGGTGCGGTGATGACTCCCATCTATCAGACTTCCACTTACAAGCAGGCTTCTCCCGGGCAGCACAAGGGCTACGGCTATTCCCGTGGCAATAATCCTACCCGGAAGGCACTGGAGGATTGTCTGGCGGCTTTGGAAAACGGACAATATGGGCTGGCTTTTTCCAGTGGAATGGCAGCTACCGAAACCGTGATCAAACTCCTCCAGCCGGGCGATGAAGTCATTACGGGCAATGATTTGTATGGCGGATCCTACCGGTTGTTTACCCGTGTTTTTGAGAATTATGGGATCAGGTTTCACTTTGTGGACCCGGCCGATCCCCGGCAGGTGGCTGAAAAAATCAACGACCGGACCCGTCTGGTCTGGCTGGAAACCCCGACGAACCCTACCCTGCAAATGGTGGATATTGCGGCTATTTCGGAAATTGCCAAAGCACGGGGCGTATTAGTTGCGGTCGATAATACCTTTGCATCACCATATCTGCAAAATCCGCTGGATCTGGGAGCAGATATCGTCATGCATTCGGTCACCAAGTATATTTCCGGGCATTCGGATGTGGTCATGGGTGCCCTGATTGTCAATGACAGGGAGTTGTATGACCGACTGTTCTTTTACTATAATGCCTGCGGGGGCACGCCCGGACCCCAGGATTGCTTTTTAGTGTTGCGCGGCATCAAGACCCTGCACCTGCGGATGAAGGCCCATTGTGAAAATGCTGCCCTTGTAGCTGCTTATTTGAAAAAGCATCCCCGGGTCGAAAAAATCTATTGGCCCGGCTTTGAGGATCATCCCGGACATGAGATAGCCAAAAAGCAGATGCGCGGTTTCGGGGGTATGGTATCGATCGTGCTGAAAGGGGCTGATCTGGAAGAAACTTACCGGATATCTTCCGGCTTTGAAGTGTTTACCCTGGCCGAATCGCTGGGCGGGGTGGAATCATTGATCAATCATCCGGCCACCATGACCCATGCATCCATCCCCAAACCTGTACGCGAGGCGGCCGGTGTGGTCGATAATCTGCTGCGGATCAGTGTGGGTATTGAAGATCCGGAAGATCTGCTGGCCGACCTGGAGCAGGCACTGAAATAAAGGTTGTCAGAGAAGGGGGGGCTTATAGAGAATGCATACACAGGAACTCAAATCGTTACTGGACAGAAAGACCGACGAGTACAACCGGCCGGATTTTATAGAAAACGACCCGGTATGTATTCCTCATTCGTTCAGTGCCCGTCAGGATATTGAAATTGCCGGATTTTTTGCCGCCCTGCTGGCCTGGGGGCAACGGAAAACCATTATCAACAAATGCCGGGAACTCATGGCCCGGATGGGCGATCAACCGGCAGATTTTATACTCAATCATTCTGAGGGGGATCTGAAAGATTTGCTGGGCTTCAAACACCGGACCTTCAATGATACTGATCTACTGTATTTTGTGGCTTTTCTGCACCGGCATTACCGGGAGTTTGATTCGCTGGAAGATGCTTTTCTGATCGGCTTGCAACAACAGGTTTTCCGGGACGATTATATGGATGGAGGAAGGGCCAATCAAATGTCCGCTGATACTGATACTGAAATAAACACCTCTTTTAGTGCTTCTTCCGCCTGTTATTTAAATGAATTGGTGAATCACCAGACTGAGGATAATGCTTTTAATATTGAGAAATCCCTCATCAATTTCAGGTCGTATTTTTTTTCATTGCCCGACTTTCCTGCAAGAACTACCAAACACATTAGCTCGCCTATGCAAAAAGCCACCTGCAAGCGACTGAATATGTTTCTGAGATGGATGGTAAGACGAGATGACAGGGGAGTGGATTTCGGAATCTGGCGTAGGCTGAATCCATCGCAGTTGATCTGCCCCTATGATGTCCATGTGGATCGGGTGGCACGGGGTCTGGGGCTTATTGAACGGAAACAACGGGATTGGCAGACGACCCTGCAACTGACTGCCCGGCTAAGGGAATTTGATCCCAAAGACCCTGTTAAGTATGATTTTGCTCTTTTCGGAATGGGGGTGACAGGAGATCTGTGATACCGGAAGGCAAGTCTGTGATAGAAGTTACCAAAGAAGCTGTTTTCATTCCTTATCTTTGCAGAAATAGTGACTGGAGTTGAATCACCAAAAAACCCGGATATGTTCAAAAAAATCAAAAGATCCCATATTTTCAACGGTATATTACTGGTATTTGCCCTGCTGATGATCTTCAGTCCGGGGACAAAAGCCCTGGTGAGTCAGGGATTGATGAAAATCGGATTATTCAGGCCGAACCTGTCTGCACCAAAAGCGGGTACTGAGCCGGTGGCACCGACTGCTGAAAATACAACTGCAACGCCCGGCAACGGACAGAACCCGGTATTGTTCATGGATAGCAGCGGCAAGCAGATTGATGCGGCCAACCTGAAAGGAAAAGTTGTTTTTATCAATTTCTGGGCGACCTGGTGCCCTCCCTGTATTGCCGAAATGCCTTCCATTGACAAGCTCCACCAACGTTTCCGGGACAATGACCAGGTGGTATTTCTGATGGTGGATGTGGACAATCAGATCGTCAAGTCCGAAGCTTTTATGCACAAGAGAAAACTGAACCTTCCCGTGCATGTGCCGGTGGGAGAGATTCCCGGACATTGGCTGGGCAATTCGATCCCCACCACGGTGATCCTGGACAAGAAAGGGATGATCGCTGCCAGACATGAGGGAATGGCAGATTATAGCCGTCAGGAAGTCTTTGATTTCATCAACGAACTAATTGCAGAGTAATCTTTGCTGAACCGAAAATAATCAATATTTTCGAAGGATGAACAGAGAACAATTGATCCGGACCATCAAAGAAAAGAAATCATTCCTTTGTGTGGGTCTGGATACCGATATTGAAAAAATCCCCACCCATTTACTGGATCAGGAAGATCCCGTTTTTGCTTTCAATCAGGCGATCATCGATGCTACATCCGATCTGTGTGTAGCTTATAAACCCAATACGGCGTTTTATGAAAGCAGGGGAGTGGTCGGCTGGGAATCGCTTCGCAAAACCTGGGCTTACCTGCCAGAGGACTGCCTGAGCATAGCCGATGCGAAAAGAGGAGATATTGGCAACACTTCCAATATGTACGCCAAAGCATTTTTTGATGAAAAAGCCTCCGGGATGGGATTTGACGCCCTCACGGTTGCGCCCTATATGGGCAATGATTCGGTCAGCCCCTTTCTGGCTTACCCCGGGAAATGGACAATCGTGCTGGCCCTGACTTCCAATCAGGGAGGTTTGGATTTTCAGTTGAGCCAGGACAGCCAGAGCGGATTGCAACTCTATCAGCAGGTGATCAGTAAGGTCAATACCTGGGGTTCTCCGGACAACACCATGTATGTAGTTGGAGCGACAAGGGGGGAACTTTTTCGGGAAATCCGCCGGTTTGCAGCCGATCACTTTTTGCTGGTGCCGGGGGTGGGAGCGCAGGGGGGAAGCCTGGAAGAGGTTTGCCGCTATGGAATGAATCAGGATATTGGTTTGCTGGTCAATGCGACCCGGTCCATTATCTATGCGTCCAACGGTCGGGATTTTGCAGAAAAAGCGAGGGAAGAGGCACTGGCACTACAACAGGAAATGGAGCAGATCCTGATCGAAAACGGGATTGTTTAATCGCGGGGATTCAGGGTCACCAACACCTTGTCGATCCGGTTTCCATCCATATCCACGACTTCAAAATCATATTCTTTCCAGTGAAAGTGCTCACCGGCAGTGGGCACATGGCCCAGTTTTAACAGGATCAGGCCGGCAATGGTATTGATCGTACCCAGTCCATCCTGTTCTTCTTCATCCTCATTGACTTCTATGCCCAGCTTATCCAGCAATTCATCGATCTGGTACTGTCCGTCGATCAGCATACTTCCGTCTTCACGGGTGATGATTTCCGGGCCATCGTGATCCTCTCCTTCGGAAATATTGCCCACCAGACCGCTCAGGATATCGTTCAGGGTCACAATTCCCTGGATAGCACCATATTCATCCAGCACAATGGCCTGATGGATTTTGGAAGTTTTGAATTTATTCAGGATACTATATGCCGAACTGTTTTCATGCACATAATTGAGTGGTTGGACCAGCGACCTCAATTCAATGGGTCGGTCCACCAGATATTCATTGAGCAGGGTCTTGATATGGACAATGCCGGCAATATGGTCAAGTCCGTCTTCACAAACCGGATAAACGGTATGTCCGCTTTCCAGAATGGTAGCTTTATGCTCCTGATAATCATCGGTGAGATCCAGCCAGACAATATTACTGCGGTGTGTCATCAGATTAATGGCTCTTTTGTCACCCAGGCTGAATACCCGGTCCACAATTTCATGTTCGATGTCCTCAATGGCACCGCTGTCCGCTCCTTCATCCACCATGGCCTTGATCTCTTCTTCGGTCACGGCATTTTTGGTAGTTTTGATATTGAGCAGCCGGACGATTGCCTCGGTAGTCGCGCTCAGTGACCAGACAAAAGGGGCGGCAATCCGGCTGAGCAGCTCCATGGGGTAGGCCACCAGCATGGCATATTTCTCAGGAATCGCCAAACCAATCCTTTTTGGCACCAGTTCTCCTAAAACCAGTGTCAGAAAGGTGATCGCCATGACCACCAGAAAGATTGAAAGTTGGCTGCTATATGGGCTCAGCCATTCGATCTCGCTGAGCACCGTATCCAGACGGAGAGCAAGGGTGGAGCCTCCGAACAGACCTGTCAGAATTCCGATCAGTGTAATTCCGATCTGCACCGTGGACAAAAAACGATTGGGTGAATCTTTTAGTTTGAGTACCTGTTTTGCTGCGATATTTTTCTTGTCAGCAAGTACCTGAAGGCGGGTTTTGCGACTGGAAACGATTGAAATTTCCGCAGCAGAGAAAATTCCATTTAACAATATCAACGCTAAAATAATCAGCGATTCGGTCAGCATGGTGTTCGTTTAAGGCTATTACTTCTCAAATGTATTATAAAAAAAGCCAATTACCAATCAAAATTAAGTAAATTGTATGATCACGGATTCATTTTATAATCAGAGAGTACCTTTGCATTTTTCACCTTTTCATCCAGCAATGCAATTTTAACCACCTCCATCATTTCTTTGACATAATGGAAGTTGAGGTCTTTGATATAATCGGCCTTAATTTCCATAATATCCTTGCGGTTGGCCTCGGACAACACGATTTCCTTAATATTCGCCCGTTTTGCCGCGAGAATTTTTTCCTGTATTCCACCTACCGGCAATACTTTTCCGCGCAGGGTTATTTCGCCGGTCATCGCCAGCTTGTCCTTGACTTTGCGTTGGGTGAACAGAGATGCCAGTGCGGTCAGCATGGTAACCCCGGCAGAGGGCCCGTCTTTGGGAGTAGCCCCGGCAGGTACGTGAATGTGTACATCCCAATGATCGAAAACCTGTGGATCAATGCTCAATTCAGCAGCATGCGCACGCAGGTAGGCCATCGCAATACTGGCTGATTCCTTCATTACATCGCCCAGATTACCGGTCAGTGTAAGTTTTCCTTTTCCAGGGCTGATACTGGATTCTATATACAGGATATCACCTCCGACCTGGGTCCAGGCAAGTCCGGTTACCACGCCGGCGGTCGCATTGTCCTCATACATATCCTTATCAAAGATCGGAGCACCCAGAATCTCTTCTATCTGTGATTCGGTCACTTGTGCGGTAAATTCTTCTTCCATGACGATTTTGGTCGCATGGCCCCGGACGATGGATCCCAATTTTTTATCCAGTCCTCTCACACCCGATTCACGGGTATATTCTTCAATGATCTTTTCAATCAGTCTGGGCCGGATCGCGACATCTTTTGCAGTCAGACCGTGCATTTCACGTTGTTTTGGAATGAGATGGTGCTTTGCAATCTCAATCTTTTCCTCCACCGTATAGCCATTGACTTCTATGATTTCCATCCGGTCCAGCAAGGCAGGCTGGATGGAGCCCAATGAATTGGCCGTCGCGATGAACATTACTTTTGAGAGATCGTAATCCAACTCAAGGTAATGATCATAAAACGCATTGTTCTGTTCCGGATCCAGCACTTCCAGCAGGGCCGAAGAAGGATCGCCCCGGAAATCACTGCCCACCTTATCGATCTCATCCAGGACAAACACTGGATTGGAGGTACCCGCTTTGTTTATGGATTGGATAATCCTGCCTGGCATGGCCCCTATATAGGTTTTCCGGTGGCCCCGGATCTCCGCCTCATCCCTGATGCCTCCCAGTGCCATCCGGGTATATTTCCGCCCCAGCGCAGAAGCAATGGATTTCCCCAGAGAGGTCTTACCCACACCCGGAGGGCCGACCAGACAAATGATCGGAGCCTTCATATTATTCTTCAGTTTCAAAACCGCCAGGTATTCGATGATCCGTTTTTTCACCTTTTCCAGACCAAAGTGATCTCTGTCCAGGATTTTCTTTGCCCGTTTCAGATCAAAATTATCCTTGCTGGTTTCATCCCAGGGAAGGTCCAGCAGCAATTCCAGGTAATTGAGCTGTACCGAATAATCGGCCGCTGCCGGATTGATCCTGGCCAGTTTATCCGCCTCCTTATTGAAGTGGTTTTTTATCTCAATACCCCATTTTTTGACTTTGGCCCGCTTGCGCAGATCCTCGATTTCCAGATCGGGGGTATTGCCCCCCAACTCTTCCTGAATGGTTTTCAACTGCTGATTGAGGAAGTAATCCCGCTGCTGCTTGTCCAGATCTCCCCGGACTTTATTCTGAATCTGTGCTTTCAGCTCCAGAATCTGGAGTTCCCTGGTCAGTTGCTCCAATACTTTCGATGCTTTCTTCTTGATATCGGTCAGTTCCAGGATCTCCTGTTTCAGTGAAAGGTCCGCATTCAGATTGGAAGAAATGAAATTGATCAGAAAGCCGGGACTTTCAATATTCCGGATGGCCAGCCCTGCCTCACTGGGGATCTGTGGGGACAACTGGATGATCTGAAGTGCCATCTCCTTGACAGAAGAAATCAGTACGTTAAATTCTTTGCCGGATTTTTGTTTCTTTTCACTGATGAAAGTCGCCCGGGCCGTAATGTAGGGCTCATTCCTTACCAGACTCTCCAATCTGAAGCGCTGCTTGCCTTGCAGAATCACGGTTGTATTTCCGTCAGGCATCTGCAATACCTTAAGGATGACCGCTGCCGTCCCGACCCTGTACAGTTCTTCAAAATCGGGATCCTCTACATTCATTTCTTTCTGGGCCACCACCCCGATGATCTTGCTGCGTTTGTATGCTTCTTTGATCAGTTTGATTGATTTGTCACGACCGACCGTAATAGGAATGACCACCCCTGGGTACAGTACCGTATTCCGCAGGGGCAGGATGGGGAGTTCGTCCGGAATATCAGAATCATTCAATTCTTCTTCATCCTGCTGATTGAGAAGTGGAAAAAATTCGGTATCTTCGTTGATAATGGGTATGGCGTGATGAAAATCAAATGTGTCAAAACTACTCATGTATATTCTTTTTGCAATTATATTAATAAATTAACGTCAATTTGGGATGCGATCAGACATTTTGACAGTGCCAAATGGCCGTAAACCATCAAAAACCTGCATAATATTGATCTGTATTGAATAGTGCAAGCTATATGCCAGTTTTCTTTAAATTTTTTAGCATGAAATTTGATCAGCCTAATTATTGCATTAGAAACCACAAGTAAAAATTGAAAAAATTAAATTTGAGTTTTATGAAATCCTTCGCTTTTTTCAGATTATTGACGATCTCGGCAATATTGACCGTTGGCACCCTCAGTGTGCTGGCGCAATCGTCGGAGACCGCGCCAAGCAATCCAAATGTCCGCCTGGGCCAGAAAGCACTCCTCGATGGAGATTTCAAAGCGGCCGCAGACTATCTGGAAAAGGCGATGCCTGCAGAAGCAAAGGACCCCAACGTGATGTATATGCTGGGTTATGCACAATATCATAGTGGAAATTATGAAAAGGCGCTGGCTTCTTTCGGGAAAGTGGTAGAACTCCGCCCGGAAGATGAACGTCCCTATTATTATAAAGGCAGGCTCAACAATATGTTGGCCGTACAGACCAATACTAAATTGAGTACTGCCCGGCGGGAGGAATTGCTCAGGGAGTCGATTGCCGATTATAGTAAGGGAATCGAATTGAATGACCAGGATGTCAAATTGTTCCAGAACAGGGCGATTTCATATCGGGATATGGGTATTCTTCTGGGGACCACCGGGACCGCAAACTACGACAAGGAGTCGGCGATAGCGGCTTATAATAATTCCATTGAGGATTTCGAAAGGGTTTTGACTTTTTCACCGGACCGGAAGGATATAGAGACGGAAATCAAGAAGGCCCGTATTTACAGGGACAATCTGAAATAGGTACCGGGACAATCTGAAACGGGTATCCGGCCGAAATGGGGAAACCCGGAAGCCGCTATTGTTGATCGGTGGGATTCCATTCACCTCTGATCCGGTATTGATTGTGCCCCACAATGCGTATATCCTGCTCCTTGATAATTTCATAACAGGAATCCGGATAATAACGCAGTTTTTCCTTTGCGGTATAGATCCAATTGCTGACCTGGTTTTCGATCGTGATCGCTTTTACACTTCCATTTGCAGCAAGCTCAATCCTGATTTGCCGGGTCTTTAAACCGGACTCTTTGGCTGTGTAATGGAGGAAGGTCGATGTGCTATCCACCATATAACTATTTACCCATGCGGATTTATTGATATCCGCTTCTGTGAAGGGTGCCAGTTCATCCTGCCAATTCCGGATCAGGATCGTTTTGGATTCGGTTGATCCATTGATCTCAACCGTTTTGAACACTTCGGCTGAATCGGATTGCAGCCGCTTGATTTCCTCATTGAAATAACGACTTAAACTAAAGTAGGGCTGCAGATCGATCTGTTGTGCATCCGGAGATTTTTCCTGCCCGGAACAGGCAGCAAACAAGGAGATCAGCGTGATGCTGCCAATGATTCCGGTCAATACTCTTTTGTGCATAAATAACTGGCAAATTTTAAAATCATGAAACTAATACTTCTCCGGTCATTTGCAGGGGTATCTCTACTTCCATCAATCGCAGCACAGTGGTAGCGACATCCCCCAGTTTACCGGATGCTATCTTCCGGCAGTCCGGATCCAGTATGATCAGCGGTACCAGACTGGTAGTGTGTGCGGTATTCGGGGATCCGTCCGCATTGGCCATGTATTCGGCATTGCCGTGATCCGCCAGAATAATGATCGAATACTGCAACTTCTCCAATGCGCTGACCAATTGTCCCAGACAGTCATCGACCGTTTCCACCGCCCGGACCACCGCACCGAAAACCCCGGTATGGCCCACCATATCCGGATTGGCAAAATTCAGGCAGATAAAATCCGGTTGCTGCCCTGCCAAGTGGGCAAGTATCGCATCCACAATCCCCTGTGCGCTCATTTCGGGCTGTAAATCATAGGTGGCAACTTTGGGAGAGGGAATCAATATCCGCTGTTCTCCCTCAAACGGTGTCTCCCGGCCTCCTGAAAAAAAGAAGGTGACATGCGGATATTTTTCGGTTTCGGCAATGCGAAGCTGGGTTTTGCCTGCATCCGCCAGTACCTCACCCAGGGTATGGGTCAGGTTTTCCTTTTCAAACAGAATGCCCGCCACGCTGAACGTGTCATCATAAGAAGTCATGGTCAGGTAACGGAGCGGCAGGGCCTGCATATTCCATTCCGGAAAATCCTGCTGTGAGAGCGCCAGGGTGATTTCCCTTCCACGATCCGTCCTGAAATTGAAGCAGATCACCACATCACCGGGCTGGATCAGGGCCAGTGGATGGCCGGCTGAATCCACATGCACTACTGGTTTCAGGAATTCATCGGTCACTCCCGCTGCATACGAATCCAGGATACTTTGTTGCAAATTGTCAGAGGCCTGCCCCATGCCACGCACCAGCAGGTCGTAAGCCTGGCGGATCCGTTCCCAGCGGTGATCCCGGTCCATCGCATAGTACCGGCCGATCAGGGAGGCGATCCGGCCCACGCTGGTATCCAGAAACTGTTCCAGATCCCTCACATATTCCAGCCCTTCCTTTGGATCCGTATCCCTGCCATCCAGAAAAGCATGTATAAATACCTGATCGTCATGCAGTCCGCTGGATTCTGCAGCTTCGCAGAGACCTTTGAGATGGTCAATATGCGAATGGACCCCACCATCGGAAAGCAATCCGATAAAATGGACTTTCCGACCCTGCGATTTTGCATATTCAAAGGCCTCATTCAGTGCCGGGTTATGATTCAGTTCACCATCTCTTACTGCTTTATTGATGCGCCCCAGTTCCTGATAAACAATCCGGCCAGCGCCCAGATTCATGTGACCAACCTCAGAATTGCCCATTTGGCCGGCCGGTAAACCCACCGCCTCGCCGGATGCTTCCAGCGTAGCCGTTGGATTTGATTCCAGCAGGTTATCCAATACAGGTGTCCTTGCCACAAAAACGGCGTTTGAGTCATTGTGCTGGCCGATCCCCAGGCCATCCAGAATGATTAATGCTACTTTTTTTCCCACAAAACAAATATCGGCATTTATAAAATAAAAAATGGCATGTTTTTGGCTGTAAAAATGCAAATCAAGTTCATCCGATCCCCAGAAATGAAAAAAGTTGGCGGCTTCCTGGTACTCTTTCTCATGACTGTAAACATACAGTTCAATTTTGCGGGAGCGCTCCCGGCAGACGTGGTGGATGATGTACTGGTATGCTTTGAAAATGCGGACACCAAAACCTTATCCAGGTATTTTGCCTCCACGGTCAGTATGTCCCTCCGGAATGAAGAAGGGGTTTACTCAAAAGTGCAGACCGAAATTATCCTGAAGGACTTTTTCAACCGGAATTCCCCGAAAGATATCAGCATCATACACCGTCTCGATTCCAATCCCAATTTTCGTTACGTGGTGTTTAATATGAGTACTGAAAGGCATAATTACAGGGTGTCCTTCAAATTGGTCGCTGAGAATACCGCATTCAAAATGACCGAACTCAGGATCGAATAGCCGGAACCCCCGCAGGAATTACAGACAATTTTATAAACTCAGGTAGCTCTTCTTGGAAGTATTTTATTACTTTTGACCATATGAACCAGGAAGAGAAAGAAGAATTAGTTTCATTTATAGAACAGGCCCTGCGGGAAGATGTGGGCGATGGTGACCATACTTCACTGGCCACCGTGCCGAGAGGGCGCCAGGGAATAGCTGAATTACTGATCAAGGATCAGGGAGTGCTGGCCGGGATGGAAGAAGGGCTGATGGTATTCCGGACCGTGGACCCGGATCTCCGGATCGAAACCTATCTGAAAGATGGTGATCCCGTCAAACCCGGTGATGTCGGTCTTACCGTCCGGGGCGATATCCACAGCATTTTAGTGGCCGAACGGCTGGTTTTGAATATCATGCAGCGGATGAGTGGAATTGCAACCGTCACTTCCCGGATCACGGAGCAACTGGAGGGCACAGGGACTAAAGTGCTCGACACCCGGAAAACGACTCCCTTGCTGCGATTTCTGGAGAAAAAAGCAGTTCGCATAGGGGGAGGGGTCAATCACCGTTTCGGATTGTATGATATGATCCTGATCAAGGATAATCATGTGGATTATGCCGGGGGAATAGAAAATGCCATTCTTGCTGCCAATGCTTATCGCCGTTCCGCAGGAAAACGACTGGATATAGAGATTGAAGTTAGAAATCTGCTGGAATTGCGGCAAGTGCTGGTTACCGGCCAGGTGGAACGCATCATGCTGGACAATTTCAGTCCGGAACTGGTGCGCGAAGCCGTGGACGAAATCAACGGCCGGTATATTACGGAGGCATCCGGTGGTATTACACTTGAAACTGCCCGCAGTTATGCACTGGCAGGAGTGGATTATATCTCTATCGGGGGCTTGACCCATTCGGTAAAGAGTTTGGATATAAGTCTGAAAGCCAAAGCAGTTTAACTTTTAACTAAAGCAAGAGTACATGATTTCTATTTATCTGATAGGGGCTGTTATTTTCGCTTATCTGTTTGGTTCGATTCCGACGGCGGTCTGGATCGGTCAGGCATTTTATGGGGTGGATGTACGGGAATACGGGAGTGGAAATGCCGGTGCGACCAATACATTCAGAGTACTGGGGACCCGTGCAGGCGTGATTGTCATGATCATTGACATTCTCAAAGGATTTACTGCTACCAATCTGGCCTATTTTATAGGAGCATCCGTCACCGGTCCGCAGGATGCAGCCCAGTTTGTCAATTATAAGCTGGCCCTGGGGGTCATCGCCGTTGTGGGACACCTTTTTCCAGTCTTTGCCGGATTCAGGGGAGGAAAGGGGGTGGCTACCTTATTTGGAATGGTACTTGCTGTACATTTTCCGGCCGCAATGGCATGTGTAAGTGTGTTTCTGCTGGTGCTTTTACTGACACATTACGTTTCACTGAGTTCAATACTGGCCGGGTTTACGTTCCCCTTCAGTATTGTGCTTTGGTTCCATTCACCGGTGAAATCCATTTTGCTCTATGCGATCTGTATTTGTGCGTTGATCCTGGTCACCCATCAGAAAAATATAGAACGCTTATTGAAAGGAAAAGAATCTAAAGTATATTTGTTCGGAAAGAAAGGGAATAAGGAAGAAAAGGAATAAGGGGTTACTTAAAACACATACAGCAATGAAAACGTTTTCAAGAATAATTTATGCACTTACATTGTCACTGATCGTACAGGCCTGTGCCACGGTTCCGCTGACAGGGAGAAGGCAGTTGAGCCTCGTCGATGAGTCTGCGTTGCAGCAGGAAGCCGTAATGGCCTATCAGGAGTTTTTGGGCGATCCGGCTACAAAAGTAGTCAAGAATACAAGTCAGGCCCAACTGGTCCAGAAAGTCGGACAGCGGATCGCCAATGCAGTCACCACCTTTCTGAATGAGAATGGTTATGCCAACCAATACAATTTTGAATGGGAATTTAATCTGATCGAGGAAGATCAGATCAATGCCTGGTGTATGCCGGGAGGAAAAGTAGCAGTTTATACAGGACTGTTGCCGGTCACCCAGAATGAAGCCGGCCTGGCTACGGTAATGGGACATGAGATCGCCCATGCCATTGCCAAGCATTCTTCTGAAAGAATGTCACAGACCATTGCAGCGCAGGTAGGTGGGGTAGCGGTGGATGTTGCGACCGCTGATAAATCCAATACGACCCGTGCGGTGCTCAACACCGCTTATGGTCTGGGCGGACAACTGGCATTAATGAGTTATTCCCGCAATCAGGAAAGTGAAGCAGATCGTCTGGGACTGGTGTTTATGGCTATGGCAGGCTACCATCCCCAGGAGGCGATCAGTTTTTGGGAACGGATGGCGGCAGCAAAATCCACCAGTGGCGGTGGTGCACCGCCTGAGTTTTTGAGTACCCACCCAAGTGATGCGCGCAGGATCACGAATATACAGAAATTGCAGGAGGAAGCATTGACCTACTACCGGCCGCAGCAATAGGTAACATGGAAAACAAGGAAATATCCGGAATCCGGGAAGATTATACGAAAGGATCCCTGCTGGAATCAGAGGTGTCAGCATCCCCCTTCACTCAGTTTGACCACTGGTTCGGACAGGCATTGAAGGAGGAAGTCATGGAGCCTAATGCCATGGTATTATCAACTGTCTCCGAAGCGGGAAGTCCCTCCTCCAGAATAGTTCTGCTCAAGGGTTTCGATGATGCGGGCTTTGTATTTTTTACCAATTATCAAAGCCGAAAGGGCCAGGAGCTGAGTCTTCAGTCGAATGGAGCCTTATTGTTTTTCTGGCCCGAATTGCAAAGGCAGGTACGGATTGAAGGCAATCTGCATAAAATTGCTCCGGAGCAGTCGGAGGCTTATTTCCAGTCAAGGCCCAGGGGCAGTCAGTTGGG
This sequence comes from Parapedobacter defluvii, assembly GCA_040392005.1. Lineage (GTDB taxonomy): Bacteria > Bacteroidota > Bacteroidia > Sphingobacteriales > Sphingobacteriaceae > DASRQK01. Next base: position 15,284 of record JBEBWT010000002.1, on the reverse strand, counting down.
GGCCTGGGCTTCTCCACAAAGTGAAATTGTCCCCGACCGGGAATTTCTCGAACAGAAATTGGAAGAAGTCAATCAATTGTACGAAGGAGAAGAGCTAATCCCGAAACCCCCGCATTGGGGCGGTTTTGTACTGGATCCTATCCGGATCGAGTTCTGGCAGGGCAGGGGCAGTAGGATGCATGACCGCATCGTCTATATACTGGATCCCAAAAACCGGAGCTGGGGCATCCACAGGCTGGCCCCCTGAGCAGCGACCTATGTCTAAGCAAAATGTCCAAACAATTCCAGCAGGATAATGGTGACTGCCATCAGCATCAGAAACCAACCAAAACCCCGACCCAGCTTCTGGCTGTTGATGCGTTTACTCACCGCCATACCAATGCCCAACCCGGCTATGGTGATCAGCAGCAACAGCAGCAGCAACCCCCAATCCAGCGAGATATGCCCCAGATCGCCCAGTCCACCCAATAAGGTATTGGCAGCAATAATCGTCAGGGATGTACCGGCGGCTACTTTAATGGGTGCATTGAACAGGAACATCAGGACTGGAACAATCAGAAACCCTCCGCCCGCTCCCAGAAAGCCGGTAATCAAGCCGATCACCAAACCCCAGACGATCAGCATAAGCAGGGATGTTTTTGCCGGAAGAGGAGCCCCGTGATCCTGTTTGTCCTTTAATACAAAGATCGAGGAAAACAGGATGAGCATCGCAAACAGCATCATCAGCATAAAAGATTTGGTCAGCTGAAATCCCCCTGCGGACACTAAGATATCCGGAATGGAGGGAAATATAAATTTGCGGGTCAGAAAAACCGTAATGATCGAGGTCAGGCCAAATAGAATGGCAATCTTTAAATTGACCTCACCCTTCCGGAATTTGAAAAATGCACCCAAAGCACTGACAGTCCCCACGATAAACAATGAATAGGATGTCGCGGTTTCCGGGGCGATCCCAAAAAAATAGACCAGCAACGGGACGGTCAGAATGGATCCGCCACTACCTACCAGTCCCAGGGACAACCCAACAAAAATTGCCAGAATATATCCGATGATTTCCATAAAAGTGTGCTATGCAGACAAATGTACGAGTATAAATCTACATTACCTTGTTTCTACTGGTCTTTTGGTTAAATTTGCGAAGAATAAAGACCAGGAAATCATATAAATATGCAGGCAATCCATACCATCATCGTTATCATATCTGCTATTGCCCTATTTATTTATGGATTACAGAGTTTCAGTAAGGAAATTGAAAACCTGGGTATTGCCCGGCTCAAAAAACACACCGCCTCAATCACAAGACTACCTTTGGGAGGATTCTTACTGGGAGGAGCTGCTACGGCCATTTTTCAGTCCAGTACGATGGTATCTTCACTGACCGTATCACTGATCAATACGGGTGTGCTGACATTCAGGGACAGCCTTCTTATCCTGTTGGGCACCAATATAGGAACAACAGCTACCGGATGGATCGTGTCTTTTCAGTCTGATGTATTTGGTCCGGTATTTATTGTGCTGGGAACGGTGATCAGTATGTTTCCGGACAAGTATGCAACTATTGGAAAGTCCATTTTTTATTTCGGTTTTATCTTTTTCTCTCTCTCACTGATCAGCCATGCGATGGAACCCGTCAAAAACGACCCCATCCTGCTGTCGGTACTCGAAAAAGCCTCTTCACCCATGCTGGGAATCATTTATGGTATTATTATTACCGTTATTATCCAATCAAGCTCGGTGGTGGTCGGTTTGGTCATTGTCCTGATTTCCCAGGGGACTATCCAACTGGATGCGGCGATTCCCATTGTGATCGGGGCCAATATAGGGACTACTTCCACCGCTTTGCTGATCAGCCTCAAACTGTCTCCTATCGCCCGACTGACTGCATTTTCGGCATCCCTGTTCAATGTGATCGGTGTATTTTTGATCTATCCGTTTTTTGGCCTGCTGGAAAATATCGTCAGGAGTGCGACAAATTCACCAGAAGTACAGGTGGCACTCGCCTTTACTTTGTCCAATACAGTGACCTCGCTGTTTTTTCTGATCTTCTTGTCTCCAACCCTGAAACTCCTGAAAAAACATCCCTGGTATAAACAAAATAACTGAAATGAAGAAGTCAAAAAAAGTAGAATTGGTACTGGGCAGTGGGGGTGCCAGGGGCATTGCCCACATTAAAGTGATCGAGCTGCTACGGAGAGATGGCTTTGAGATCGAACGTGTTATAGGCAGTTCTATGGGAGCGGTAGTAGGGGGCATTTATTGTGCGGGATATCTTGAAGTTTATAAAGATTGGCTGCTGACGCTCAATCGTACCCAGTTGTTTAATCTGCTGGACTTTACCCTGACCAATATGGGATTTTTAAAGGGGGAACGGGTATTGGGCAAGATGCACGCAATTACCGGTGATCAGTTGATCGAGGAACTCCCGATCCCTTATGTCGCTGTGGCTACAGACATGATCCATAAAAAGGAGGTGTATTTCCGCGAAGGGGATCTCTATGCGGCCATGCGGGCCTCCATGTCTATTCCCGGTATCTTCACACCGGTGTTGCATGAAGGAACGATTTTAGTGGATGGGGGAGTGCTCAATCCACTTCCGCTGAACCTTGCGGAAAAAAGCCGGGATACCCTGATCGTTGCTGTCAGCCTCAACGGACCTGATGATCCGGTAGAGAACGTTCCTCCATCTAAAGATATTGCAACTGAACAACATTTGAGTGATCAAAATCAGCAGATATGGAGGAAATTAAGACTAAACAAAAGCTGGTTGTCCCGGTTTCTATCTCATTCCAAAGGAAAAACCGATCATGGCCCTCGATTTTCCCTGATAGATCTGATGACCCACAGCTATGAATTCACGCAGGACAAATTGGTAGAACTTACGATTGAGGCCTATAAACCAGATATCGTAGTCAATATTCCCGGCACAAGCTGCGGTCTGTTTGATTTTCACAAAACAGCCCATATGCTGGAAATTGGAGAGAAGTATTACGAGAAAGCAATGAAGGACTGGAATCTGGATTAAAATGCTCCCGACCAATCATCCTGGTCCCGATCAGATTTTTTTTACATTTTCCGCCTGCTTTCCCCGGGGAGAATTTACAGCAGTAAATGAGACCTTTTCATTCTCGGAAATCGGTTCGGAAAGATCATTGATGTGCACAAAAACCCGTTCTTTGGTCACGGCATCTTCGATAAATCCAAATCCCTTTTCATGATTGAAAAAAGTGACCGTACCCGTTCTCGGAATAGACAGATCTTCCTCTATGTCCTCCAGTTTGGGTACGCTGACGGCAATATCTTCTGCCTTGATGGCTTTCCTTTTCCGGGTTGGATCCGGTGGAGTGGTCGTCAGATTGCCATCTTCATCCACATAAGCCAGCATATCTTCGAAACTGGTCGAGCTACCACCGGTGTGTTTCTTTTCTTCACGCAGTTGCTCTTTTTCCTTGCGTTTCTGTAATCTTTTTTTTGTTTTTTCTTTTTTACTGTACGTTTCCTGTGATTTTGCCATTTATAAACATTAACAAATTAATAAACGATTTTGTGTCCTTACCCCGGTTCAATCCGCTAAACCGATTGCCTGAACCGTCTTCTGTATTTCTGTGCGGGTTTCCTGGCACCCCTCTCTGACGATTGTTTTTGGTTCTGTGCGGCCTGTTTCATTGGTTTATCTTCAAAAACAGACAAATCATGGATCACCTGCGCATGGGATGTCTCCACAGGGAGGATCAGCCCTGTCAGCTTCTGAATATCTTTCAGGTAGGGTACTTCATCCGGACTGCAGAAGGACCAGGCCCTGCCACTGGCGCCGGCACGACCGGTACGGCCGATCCGGTGCACGTAAGTTTCCGGTTCATTCGGCAAATCAAAATTGATCACCAACTGAAGTGCGTCAATATCAATACCTCTGGCAGCAATATCAGTCGCGACCAGCACCTTGACCTTTCCTGCTTTGAATCCCTTCAATGCATTCTGCCGGGCTGGCTGGGACTTGTTTCCATGAATGGCCTCGGCAGAAATTCCGCCTTTTCTCAGTTTGCGGACGATCTTATCCGCACCATGTTTTGTCCGGGAGAAAACCAGCACATTGGCTACATTTTCACTATTCACAATATCTTCCAGCAATTGCGGCTTATCGGCCTTTTCCACAGGGAATATTTTCTGTGATATCGTTTCAACCGTAGAGGACACCGGCGTTACCGCCACATATTCGGGATTGTTGAGCAATGAATCTGCCAATCCCCGGATCGAATCGGGCATGGTGGCAGAAAACAACATATTTTGCCGGTGAGTGGGCAGTAACTTGATGATTTTTTTGATATCATTTACAAAACCCATATCCAGCATGCGATCCGCCTCGTCCAGCACCAGATAACTCACTCTTTTCAATGAAATGTAGCCTTGCTGGATCAGATCCAATAGTCTTCCGGGAGTAGCGATCAGGATTTCCGGCTTATTGCGGAGATCTGCAATCTGCTTATTCAGAGAGACTCCTCCGAATACGACTGTATGCCGGATCTTGGTCCGGGAGGTATAGACTTGAATATTCTCAGCGATCTGTATAGCCAATTCTCTGGTGGGACAAACAATCAGGGCCAGCGGATGTCCGCTTGATTGCGCAGCGTCATTGCGCATCAGGAATTCAATGATCGGCAAAGAAAAAGCAGCCGTTTTTCCGGTACCCGTCTGGGCACAGGCCAATAAATCTTTTTTCTCTAATATAAGTGGAATTGCTTTTTGTTGGATCGGTGTGGGGGTATGGTATCCTGCCTTCTCCAGCACCGACAGGATAGGAGAAGAAAGTTTTAAGTCTGAAAATTGCAAGTTATTTAAATATTTAGTTGCGCTGCATTTCTTTTAGTCTATCTTTGACAAAAGCTTTTAAATAGCAGCAATATAGTCTGTACCGGGGAACAACCTTTCCAAACATTGCAAATATAACAAAAAATAACAATAAAATTGTTTAAAACTCGCTATATTTAGGGAATAATTTAATTTTATGTCAAAAATCAGTTTCAAAAACAATAACAAGGCCTTCTCAGCAACATTGAGGGGACGTGTGAATGATTATTTCAAATCCAATAATATCTCAAATACAGGCAATCGCAAGTTGTTCATCAAAGGATCGGTGATCTCCTTGTCTGCTGTGCTTATTTACGTGATCCTGGTCTTCTTGTCACCTCCGGTCTGGATTTCGCTGCTATTATGCGTCCTTTTTGGTATCAATATGGCCATGATCGGCTTCAATATTATGCACGAAGGTGGCCATCAGAGTTTTTCAAAAATCAGTTGGCTCAACAGGATTTCCGGATACACACTCAATATGCTTGGTGGCACCATTTATTTCTGGAAACAAAAACACAACATTGACCACCATACTTATACCAATGTGGACGGGTTGGATCATGATATCGATATCAAATTCATGCGTGTGCATGCAGATCAACCCCACCACTGGTACCATCGCTTTCAATTTGCCTACTGGTTTCTCCTATATGGCATTTCGTATATTGCCTGGGTGATGTATCAGGATTATGAAAAATATTTTTCGGGAAAAATGGGAATCAAGGCTGAGCGTAAGGTAATGCCTCTCCGGGAACATCTTATCTTTTGGGCCACCAAAACTGCCTACCTATTGATATATCTAATTATTCCGATCCTGTTTGTGGGTTGGGGGCCTGCACTACTTGGATGGCTGATTGCGGGTATTGCCTGTGGTTTTTGTCTGGCAGTAGTTTTTCAATTGGCTCATGTCGTAGAGCATACCCAATTTCCTGTCCCGGATGAGGACTCACAAAAAATAGAGCAGGAGTGGACTGTACATCAATTGAGTACAACCTCCAACTTTGCCACTGGCAATAAAGTAATTTCCTGGATACTGGGTGGGCTCAATTTTCAGGTCGAGCACCATCTGTTTCCCCGGGTCAGCCACGTCCACTATCCGGCACTCAACAAGTTGGTCAAAGCAACTTGTGCAGAATATAATATTACTTACCTGGAGCATCGAACGATGACAAGTGCATTCGCTTCCCATATGCGGCACATCCATCAATTAGGTAAGCAAGCTTAAACAATTAAATCTGACAGATTTTCAATGAAAACCCGTTAATTGGTAGTTGAGCCCCAGACTGACCCAGCGTCCCGGCATGGGTACGGCGGCAGCCTCAATGTAATCAATATCCAAAATATTCTGAACATCCAGATACGCTTCAAACTGATTGATTTGCCGGGCAATCCTTAAATCAGCCAGCACATAGCTTTTATAGGACAGACGCTCCTGAAATCTGGCGGTGGCTGTCATTGAAAATTCCTGATGCCGAAAGAAAACCTGACCGGTCAATTGCTGCCTCAATATTTCAGTGCTGTATTTGGATTGATAGTTGCCGGCTTCCCCCAGCGAATAAGAGGGACGAAGATAGGTGTATTGCAAGCCCGTTCTCCATTGTCCGGTCCGATCGGGGGAAGACAGCCAGTAATCTGCGGAAACGCTCAAGCCATGTACCCTGTTATGGTCAAAATTCAACGGTTGATAGGGTGGCGTGCCGCCGGCCGGATGGACCCAATCAATAAAATTATTGATATTCCTGTAAAAATAATTGGCCTGCGCATAGATGCGGCGATCCGAATATTTCAAGCCTGTTTCCATGTGCCAGGCTTCTTCTGGCCGGATCAATGGATTTCCAATATTGCCGGGCCGCTGGTCGAGGTACAGATCGGTAAAAGAGGGGATACGCTGTCCGGTACCGGTATGGGCAGTCCATTTCAGGTTTTCGGTCAAGCGCAGGCCCAGATCGATTCCGGGAAATACCTGCCATCCATAATCCGAATTATAATTGAGATAGGTACCGGCATTCACGGACAATAATTCATGAAAATCTGTTTTGAATTCGGCATAGCCGCCGTAATTATTCCGCTGATGATCACCGATATTGGAGCTGTGGATACGCTCTTGTCTCATTTCCAGGCCCAGACCCAGATCGCCCAGACCCGTTTGCCAGCTCGCATTGACCTCCGGAGTCAGAGAATAACCGCTGTGCCGGCTTCTGGCCCTGCCCAGATCATGACGGAAATACCGGTAATCGTCCTTCGTGTGCCGGTAACTCAGGCGGGGCGTGACAGAAAAACGGTCAGACAGTTTCATGCGATAACCCACCGCGGCAAACCCAGTCTTTACAATTTCCTGTGATTCTTTGTCCCCCGGTGCTGCATAAAATCCATTGGCACCAAAATCACTGCTTACATATCCACCCATCAATGTCAGGGCATCCGCTCCGTTTACCGGAATATTGCCCTTATAAAACACCTGATGCTGCCGGAAGGCGGTATTGTAGCGATGCCCGTTGCCCGATGCCCTGCCCACGGAGATCCCGTGATGTCCCGCACGCTTCGTTGGCAGTGCAAGTGACGCCTGTAACCCATTGTTATAAAACAGTTTATTCTTAGCAGAGGAAGTATCTGTCCTGAAACTACTGCCGGCAAAAGTCCGGATACTGACCGCTGATCCGGGATTGTTTTTAGTGACAATATTGATCGCTCCGGTCAGGCTGTTGATGCCATAGATCCGGGCCGCAGGTCCCCGTATGATTTCAATACGCTCGATTGCCTCCAGGGGAATGGGCAGGTTCAACCCATGATGGGCCGTCTGTGCATCCAGCATCTTTACCCCATCCACCAGAATCAGCGTTTGCTCAAAACTACCACCATCAATGGAAATATCCGCCTGCAGTCCAAATGGGCCCCGCTGACGCAAATCAACCCCGGCAATATGTCCCAACAGCTCGTTGAGCGAGCGGGCAGGCAGCGATTTGATCTGCTGCTGATCCACGATGCGGATGTTTCTATTCTGTTTGGCATAGGTATTGGTCAATCTATTCTCTGTAATCACCACTTCCTTCAGACCCATAGCTAAAGAGTCCGGGTCGGGTGTGTTTGCTGTATTTGTATAGCCATTCGCTTTTATGAAGACGAGGGCAAAACTGAAAAATAAATAAGTGTGTAAAGATTTGAACATATCAAAATATAAAATGAATTGATGGCAAAAATCGTATCTTGCATTCAATTTATCATGTGCCAGTTTTAATTTTATAGATAGTCCAGTTTAGATTTTGACAAATTTGCCGCTATGATTCCATATAAAGCCATCCGTTGATTCCCTACAACACATATATAAAAATAGACCGCAAATCCTCTTCTCCGGTGTATCTGCAGGTATCCGTGCAATTGGCAGATGCCATTCAGAAGGGATATATTCCCGAAGGAACCAAGCTGCCCGGCGCCCGTAAACTGGCACAACTGGTCGGTCTGCACCGCAATACGGTCAGCAACAGCTTCCAGATACTTGAATCTCAGGGATGGATCGTTTCCAGGCCCTGCCAGGGGACATTCGTGCAAAAAAGTCCACAAAACCAGCAGGCGGAGACCCGAAGCGGATTTCCCAAAAATGCCGGGTTCTATTTCCATAAAAAAGCGATGTTGGATAATCCCTATACGAGCGGCCTGGCTCCGGTACGGATGGATGATGGATTGCCGGATATGCGGCTGACCCATATGGACTATCTGGCCAGGCTCTTTCATATCAACATGAAACGAAGGGGCACCCTACAAAAACTGAGTGCCGGGAGCCCTGCCGCGAGAGGTTATTACCGGGAAAACCTTTGCAATTATCTCAACCGTACACGGGGATTGGGAGCCGGTACCGGACAGATCCTGGTGACCAGGAATCAGGAACTGGCGGCCTATATCGTGGCTGAAACACTGCTCAATGCCGGAGATCAGGTAGTGGTGGGAAATCCCGGATATTTTGCGGCCAACATGATATTACAGAAAACCGGAGCCCGGATATTGACAGTCCCGACCGATGAACAGGGGCTCCATGTGGGTGCGCTGGAAAAGTTGTGCCGACAGCAGAAAATTCGCATGGTTTACCTCACCCCACATTATCATTATCCCACCACGGTAAGTCTCAGTCCGGAAAGGCGGTTGGCCTTGCTCAATCTGGCCGAAAAATACGGTTTCATCATTCTGGAAGACGATCTGGATTACGACTTCAATTATACCGATGAGGGGCCGCTGCTGCCATTGGCTGCCCTTGATACCCGTGGGATGGTGGTCTATGTGGGTACTTTCGGCCAGACCCTGCCTTCGGCCTTTCGTTCAGGCTTTGTTGTCGCCCCGGATCCCCTGATTTCCGAAATGGAAAAATTGCAGAACCTGATGGATAGGTTCGGGGATGTGTTGGGGGAAATGGCCATGGGAGAGATGATTGCTGAAGGTGAAATTTACAGTTATCTCAGACAATGCACCCTTGAATACCGGAAAAGAAGGGATCAGATGGCCTGTGATCTGGTTTCCAGACTGGGCCATCTTATAGATTTTCAGGTACCCAGTGGTGGATTGGCCATCTGGACCAATTGGCCGGAGACGATCAATCTCATGCGGTTCAGCAGATCATGCGCAAGAGAAGGGCTCCATATCCCTCCTTATCTGCTCTATCAATCCCGGCTTGGCAGCGGGGTGAGAATGGGTTTTGGGAGCCTCTCCGTCCGGGAGATCAGAACAGCCATTGAAATTATGGAACATACCGCAAGTTCAATGTGATTTACAAAAAAAATAAATAGATGAAATCAAGACAGAAACAGGCCATTTTTGAAAATGAGGTACTGACTCGCTTTGACTTGTTCAAGAGTCTTTTCCTGGCGTTGCCTTTCCAGCGGGTACAGCAAACGGGTACCATTCTTCCGTTTTTCAGCACACATTGCAAGAGCGGAGTAGAGCAGCATCTCACCCCCGAGGATATTATCGACAGCTTTTTCGGACAATATGAACAATATGTGCAGGAAGAAGACCGGGTTGATTTTCTGTTCAGGATCGTGCAGTATATCGAGCGTCAGGTCGTGTTATTTGATGCCATTGAAGATTCGTCATTCAGAAAACTCCGGAAGGATGATGGTATTGAAGGATTGGAAACCCTGTTCAGGTCTGCCTCCGGTGATCCGGAGCTTATCAGGCAGATTGCCGGCAAATTACAGGATTTTTCAGTGAGATTGGTACTGACGGCGCACCCCACACAGTTCTATCCCGGTGCGGTCCTGGGAATCATCAACGATCTGATCGATGCTTTCAAGATCAATGATATCCCGAATATCAATCTTCTGCTCCACCAATTGGGGAAAACTCCGTTTATCAATAAGCAGAAACCCAGCCCCGTGGATGAGGCAGCCAGTCTGGCATGGTATCTGGAAAATGTATTTTACAAAGTGGCATCAGATATTCAGCACCGGATCGAATCCGAATTGGAGGATGAAGGTTATACTGCGAAAAAACTGATCGAACTGGGATTCTGGCCGGGAGGGGATCGGGATGGCAATCCCAATGTGACCTGGGAGAGTACCAAAAAAGTTTCCTCCTTGCTGCGTACCATCCTGTTCCGTTGCTATTACCGGGATTTCCGGGTGGTCAAACGCAGAATTACATTCCGTGGAGTGGAGGAATATCTGGCCAGATTGCAGGACCTGTTTTATGAGAACAGTTTCAATCCATCGGAAAAACCACAGGATGAGACGAGCCGGATACTGGAAAACCTGAACGCAATAAAACAGGTGTTAAACACCGAACACGAAGGCTTGTTTGTCGAATTGGTCGATGATCTCATCCACAAAGTGAATGCTTTTGGCTGCTACTTTGCGACGCTGGATATTCGTCAGGACAGTTCCGCTCTACGCAATACCCTTGAACATCTGGCCCGGAAATACCCCGCACAGGCAGCAGTTGCATTTTCCGAAGACCTGCTGGATCCAGATCTGGAGACAGATCCCCTGGTCAAAGACACCATTGAGGTAATCCGGCTCATCAAAGAAATACAACAATCCGGCAGCGAACGTGCGGTACAGCGTTTTATCATCAGCAATTGCCAGAAAGCATCCGATATACTGGGGCTTGTCCAGCTTTTCCTGTGGCAGGGCTGGACAAAAAGAGCGCTGAGCATGGATTTTGTCCCCCTGTTTGAGACAGTGGATGATTTGCAGGTGGCTGCAGAAGTAATGAAATCCTTATACACCAATGAGTTGTATGCGGCCCACTTAAAGAACAGAGGTAACCGGCAGACGATCATGCTCGGTTTTTCCGATAGTACAAAAGATGGGGGATACCTGATGGCCAACTGGTCCATCTATAAGGCAAAAGTGGAATTGACGACAATCGCGCGCGAACATGGGGTTGCACTGGTGTTTTTTGATGGGCGTGGGGGGCCTCCGGCACGGGGCGGTGGAAAAACGCAGCGCTTTTATTCTTCAATGGGGAGAGAGATTGAAAACAAGCATATCCAATTGACGATCCAGGGACAGACGATCAGCAGTCAGTATGGTTCCCTGGATACGGCCAGGTATAATATTGAGCAATTACTGCATGCGGGTATGATCTCAGAACTCAAACAAAAAGAGGGAGATACCCTGACGCCTCAGCAAAAGCAAGTGATCGATCAGATGGCCAGAGAGAGCTACCGTAAGTTTTTGGCGTTAAGACAGGGCCCTTTATTTCTGAAATACCTGGAGGTTTTGAGTCCGCTCAGGATTTTGTCCTCTATCAATATCAGCAGCCGGCCGGTCAAAAGAAATTCGGACAGGGAGCTCCGCCTGGAAGATTTGCGTGCGATCAGTTTTGTAACCGCCTGGAGCCAGTTGCAGCAGAATATTCCGGGCTTTTATGGTGTGGGGACCGCTTTGAAGTGGGCGGAGGACAATCATTTGTGGCCCATCATTAAAAATCTGTATGAGACCTCCGGAATGTTCAGCACCATCATTGACAACTGTATGATGTCGATGACCAAATCGAATTTTGACATCACAGCATACATGCAGTACGATCCGGTGTTCGGGACATTCTGGAAAGAGCTCCGGGATGAATTTGAACTCACCAACAGTTACCTGCTCAAATTGAGCGGTATGAACAGGTTAATGGAAAACTATCCGGTAGAGCGGTCTTCCATACTTGCGCGCGAACGGATTATATTACCACTGCTGATTATCCAGCATTATGCCATCCGGGTATTGAACAAAGGAGAAATCGGTACAGAAAAACGTGCGGTGTACGAGAAACTGGTGGCTCGCACAGTGTATGGGGTGGTAAATGCTGGCCGGAATCTGGCATAATTCGGGAGACGGAATTGAAATCCTGCATAATTTTTCGTATCTTTGCAACCGAAAATCAGTCACTCTCGTAGTGTGGCTACAAAACCCAGAATAGGGTTCAAGTATTATTTTATAAATTAAATCATAGTTGTAAATGATTGTCAACATCACATTACCTGACGGATCAAGCCGTCAGTTCGACAAGGGAACCACTGCGATGGATGTCGCCCGTTCCATCTCCGAAGGATTAGCAAGAAATGTATTGGCAGCCGAAGTGAACGGCGAGGTATGGGATGCCAGCCGGCCCATTGAGCAGGATGCAACGCTGCGCCTGCTGACCTGGAACGATACCGAAGGCAAATCAACTTTCTGGCATTCTTCCGCCCACCTAATGGCCGAGGCGCTGGAAGCCTTGTATCCGGGTATCAAATTCGGGATCGGTCCGGCCATAGAAACCGGATTTTACTATGATGTGGACTTTGGGGACAGGGAATTTTCGTCGGACGATTTCAAGCAGATCGAGGACAAAATAATGGAATTGGCCCGTCAGAAATCCAACTTTGAACGCCGCCCCGTTTCCAAACCGGAGGCCGTGGATTATTTTACCAAAAAAGGGGATGAGTACAAACTGGACCTGATCAAGGATCTGGCCGATGGCACTATCACCTTTTACACACAGGGCGATTTTACGGATCTGTGCCGCGGCCCCCATATTCCCAATACCGGGTTTATTAAGGCGGTGAAGCTGACCAATGTCGCCGGTGCTTATTGGCGGGGGGATGAGTCCCGCAAACAACTGACCCGGATTTATGGGGTTACTTTCCCAAAAGCCAGCGAATTGACCGAATATCTGCAAATGATCGAGGAGGCCAAAAAACGGGATCACCGGAAACTGGGCCGGGAACTGGAGTTATTCGCTTTCTCGGAAAAAGTGGGAATGGGACTGCCCCTATGGCTGCCAAAAGGAGCAAGACTTCGTCAGAAATTGATGGATTTTCTCCAAAAAGCCCAGTTGGCTGCGGGTTACGAACCAGTGGTCACTCCGCATATTGGGCACAAGGCACTGTATGTGACTTCCGGACATTATGAAAAATACGGCAGCGATTCATTCCAGCCCATCAAAACCCCACAGGAGGGGGAGGAATTTTTCCTCAAACCAATGAACTGTCCGCACCACTGCGAGATTTACAAGACCAAGCCCAGGTCCTATAAGGATCTGCCGGTACGTTTTGCTGAATTTGGCACTGTATATCGTTATGAGCAGAGCGGAGAATTGCATGGATTGACAAGGGTCCGCGGCTTTACCCAGGATGATGCACATCTGTTTTGCCGGCCCGATCAGGTCAAGGATGAATTCAAGAAAGTGATCGACCTGGTGCTGTATGTATTTTCAGCGCTCGGTTTTGAGGAATATACCTCACAGATTTCATTGCGTGATCCGGACAATAAGTCAAAATATATAGGGTCTGATGAAAACTGGGCTCTGGCAGAACAGGCAATTATCGAGGCTGCACAGGAAAAGGGCCTGAACACCACGGTGGAATTGGGAGAGGCTGCTTTCTATGGACCGAAACTGGACTTTATGGTCAGGGATGCACTGGGACGTAAATGGCAATTGGGTACCATCCAGGTAGATTACAACCTGCCGGAACGCTTTGAATTGGAATACACCGGCAGTGACAATACCAAACACCGGCCTGTGATGATCCACCGGGCACCCTTCGGATCGATGGAACGCTTTGTCGCCGTGTTGATTGAACATTGTGCCGGTCAGTTCCCATTATGGCTCGCTCCGGATCAGTTTATCGTGCTGCCGGTATCCGAAAAATATGAGGAATCTGCAAAAAAACTTTTAGAATCGCTCAATAATTCCGATATTCGTGGCCTTATTGACTTACGGGACGAAAAAGTCGGACGCAAGATACGTGATGCGGAAGTCAAAAAACTTCCCTACATGCTTATTTTTGGGGAAAAGGAAGAAGAAACTGGCACAGTTTCTGTCAGGAAGCATGGGGTCGGAGATTTGGGCAGCATGACTGTTGAGGAGTTTAAAGAATTAATAATAAAAGAAATAACCGTTTAATCAGAGTCGTTTGGCATTAAAGAAACCAGCAGGAGCAAGGGGGCCGAGGCCACCCTTTAAAAAGAAAGAGCCGGATCACCGGATCAATGAATTTATTCGCGTACCAGAGGTGCGTCTGGTCGGTGATAATGTGGAGCAGGGTGTTTTCCCAACCAGGAAAGCCCTGGAGCTGGCGGATGAACTGGAATTGGATTTGGTAGAGATTTCACCCAATGCCGTACCTCCAGTCTGCAAAATCATTGATTACAGCAAGTTTGTTTACGAACAGAAAAAGAAACAAAAGGAAATCAAGGCAAATGCCAAGCAGACTGTGATCAAGGAGATCCGTTTCGGTCCGAATACCAATGACCATGACTTTGAGTTCAAGCTCAAGCATGCCATCAAGTTTCTGGAGGCCGGAGAGAAGGTGAGGGCTTATGTCCATTTCAAGGGGCGTGCCATTGTTTATAAGGAACAGGGTGAAATCCTGTTGCTGAAATTTGCCCAGGCTCTTGAAGATTACGGAAAAGTGGAACTGCTTCCCAAATTGGAGGGGAAACGGATGTTTCTGACGGTGGCCCCGAAAGCGACTGTCAAAAAATAATTGAATCTAACAAGGATTGATATATAAATTTAGCAGATTATGCCAAAAGTGAAAACCAATTCCAGTGCAAAAAAGCGTTTCAAGCTTACTGGAACAGGTAAAATTGCAAGAAAGAATGCGTTCAAAAGCCACATTCTGACAAAGAAGAGCACAAAACGCAAACGTAACCTTACCCAGACCAGCCTGGTATCCGATGCGGATATGGGCAATGTCAAGCGCATGCTGGCGATCGGTAAGTAAGGATTACACATTAATTTACATTATTATTTGACCAGGTATGAGGTCGTAAGTCTGTTGAGAAACACAGCGCCTTCTATCAAAAATTAGAAAATTATGCCACGTTCGGTTAACGCAGTAGCTTCGAGAAGAAGACGGAAGAGGATCTTGAAAATGGCCAAAGGCTATTTCGGATCACGCAGCAAGGTTTATACCGTTGCAAAAAACACAGTAGAAAAAGGTTTACAGTACGCTTACCGCGACCGTAAAACCAAAA
>JBEBWT010000001.1:0-166641 GCA_040392005.1 Parapedobacter defluvii | reverse complement strand
GACGGTAACAGTGTCGCAGCCAGGAATAGAGTCATAGTCATGTACAGGGTCCTGGACAGGGACTGAGTTTTGAACAGGGACGGGGTTTTGATCAAGGATGGGGCCTCGGTCGGAACCGGCGTCACCGACCCCGTTAACTGCAAACAATCATTTCCAGATTTCATTTTGTATATCATTTTTAATTTCAGTAGGATTCAATCACAATACTTAATTCAGCCCCAACCCTTAATCCAACCACAATATTTAATTCAACCGCAAAGCCTTCCCATACAAGCCTTTCTGGATTTCCCCCTGATCGATGGCCAACTGACCATTGATAATCACATACTGCATGCCGGCAGCCAGTTGCTCGCCATCTTCATAGGTACTTTTTGCCTTGAAAGTTTCGGGGTCGAACAAGATCAGATCCGCAAAATATCCCTCGGCGATCAATCCCCTGTCCCGGATCTGCAACGTTTGAGCGGTCAGGAAAGTGGATTTGTGGATCGCTGCCGAGACAGAGATCACCTGCCGTTTCAAGGTGTATTCCTCGATCACCCGGGCAAAAGAACCAAAGGCACGGGGATGTCCGCCTCCTCCATCCGAACCGGTCATGACCCAGGGTTGTTTCATAAAATTCTCAATATCGGATTCCAGCATCATAAAAGAATGCACCCCGGGCGTACCGGTCAGACAGACTTTGATCACGACCTCCTCCGGGGAAATACCCCATTCCTCTGCCAGATCCGCCAGCGAACGGCCATTCAGGGTGGAATCCTGACTGGACAGGACCAGCTTAGCCGGATCGGCCGTGCGGGACTGGATACTCCGATGGATACCCTTGATAATGGAATCCCTCAGTTCGGGCTGTCTGAAACGGCTGCGCATAGCCGCCACCCCGCCATCCAGTACCCAGGCGGGTACCAGTGCCGAATGCAACCCGGTCTGGGAGGCCACATAAGGATATTGATTGGCGGTCACCTTCAGCCCCTTTGCCTGCGCCTCTTCCACCATCCGGATAATTTCTCCACTTTTATTCCAGGCCCAGGGGCCGGCCACTTTGATATGAGAAAAATTCACCGGGATTCCAGCTTTCTCCGCAATTTCCAGCACCTCTTTTGAAGAATTGATCACTCCTATATTTTGCGAGCCCTCATCCCGCTGATGCGTATCATAGATACCTCCATAAGCAGCAGCCACTTTTGCGAGTGCGATCACTTCTTCGGTTTTAGCAAAATTGCCCGGATTATAGAACAGGCCGGTGGAAAGGCCAAATGCCCCCTCCTTCATGCCTTCCGCTACCAGAGCTTTCATTTCGGTCAATGCCGCTTCATCCGGTTGCACATCGCCCGATCCAAGCACTCTCCTCCGGATGGTATTATGCCCCACAAACAATCCTGCATTGAGCCCGATTCCTGTTTGTTCCCATTGGGCCAGGGTAGCGGCCACAGGAAGCGGGCCTGATCCGTCATTCCCCTCAAACACGGTCGTGACCCCCTGTGCAAGCGCCCGCAGCACCATGCGCCCCAGACTATCCGGATGATTGAGCTGATTGAGGTAATGGGTATGTGGATCGATGAATCCGGGAGCAAGGTACAGCCCTCTGCCATCCACCAGCCGGGCAGCCTGGAAAGGCTCTTTCAATTGGCCCACAAAAGTAATCCGCTCTCCCCGGATCCCTACATCCGCCAGCACCGGATCTCCTCCTTTCCCATCAAAAACATAAGCCTGCCGGATCAGCAGGTCAAACTGCCTGGTCTGTGCCTCCGCAAAATGAGAATACTGCGCGAGCAGAAGCAACGCAAACCATAAGTACCATTTATTCATCCCTGCAATTTGTCAATAATTTTATCTTTCAGCGAATTTAATCAAAGAAAATCAGTAGTTTTATCAAATGGCAAATAAAAATTACGCACCGGAAAGCTTAATGATGAGCTATGGGTATAAACCAGAATTGAGTGAGGGATCTATCAAATCCCCTATCTTTCAAACCTCTACCTTTGTTTTCAAAACCGCAGAGGAAGGAAAGGCCTTTTTTGAAGTGGCCTATGGAAAAAGGCAATTGGGTGAAAGTGAGGAACTGGGATTGATTTACAGCCGCATCAACAATCCGGATCTGGAGATTCTGGAAGACCGGCTGACCCTGTGGGATGGTGCTGAGGCAGCGGCCGTATTCGGAAGCGGAATGAGTGCGATCACCACTGTATTGCTGGAGTTTTTGAATCCGGGTGATGTAGTCATTTATAATACACCTATTTATGGGGGTACGCATCACTTTATGAACCATGTACTGACCCGACTCGGTGTCCGGGCGATTTCCTTCGATGTTCACAGCAGCCGGGCCGAAATTGAATCATTGCTGGCCGAAGAGGGTGTCGGGGACCGATTGGCAATGATTTGTATCGAAACCCCGGCCAACCCGGTCAATGCCCTGGTCGATATACGCATGTGTGCAGAACTCGCCGAGAAATATTCAACACCTCAGCGGAAAACGTTGGTTGCGGTCGATAATACTTATATGGGGCCTTTGTGGCAAAAACCATTGGATCATGGTGCGGATCTGGTCATGTATTCGGCTACCAAGTATATAGGCGGGCACAGTGATGTGATTGCCGGTGCGGTTTTGGGCCGCAAAGCCGAAATGCAGCGAGTCAAGGCAATGCGGACATTCCTTGGGAATATGTGTAGCCCCCAGACCAGTTGGCTGCTGATGAGGAGTCTGGAAACACTGAAAGTAAGAATGGACCAGCAACAGCTCAATGCGCAAAAGGTAGCCGGTTTTCTGAATGACCACCCAAAAGTCAAGGCAGTTTACTACCTGGGCCTGCTCAATGAAAAAGACCATCCGGACCAATACCGGATTTACAAGCAGCAATGTCTGGGCAGCGGGGCCATGATCAGTTTTGAAATCGACGGGGGTGAAAAGGAAGCCTTCCGTTTTCTCAATCAGCTCCGCCTGATCCACCTTGCGGTGAGCCTGGGCAGCACGGAGAGCCTGGCTGAGCACCCGGCCACCATGACCCATACCGATATTCCCGACGAGGAAAAGGCAAAGGCGGGCATCAGCGATAGCCTGATCCGGCTTTCGGTGGGTGTGGAGCGTGCGGATGATATTATTGACGATCTGGATCAGGCCCTCCGGGCGATCTGATCAGTACCCCGACTCGTTTGATGCTCGAAATCATTTACCGGGACGAGGATCTCATAGCCATCAACAAGCCTCACGGCTTATTGGTGCACCGCTCCTCCATTGCGGCCGAAACCCATGAGTTTGCCCTGCAAAAGCTCAGGGATCAGATCGGTCAAAACGTTTTTCCCGCTCATCGCCTCGACCGCAAGACCGGAGGCGTATTACTGTTTTCCCTCAACAGGGAGATGGACGGACGGGTACAGCACCTCTTTGCAGAAAAGAAAACGCGCAAGACCTACTGGGCAGTGGTCCGGGGATTTACCGAATCCGAAGGTACGATCGATTATCCTCTGCAAAAAGAGGACGGCCCTTTGCAGGAAGCGATCACCCATTACCGGACGCTGGCGCAGACCGAGATTCCGCTCCCCTCCGGGAAATTTCAGACATCCCGCTACTCCCTGGTGGAGATCAGGCCCGAAACCGGCCGGATGCATCAGATCCGCAGACATTTTGCCCATATCCTGCATCCCATCATTGCCGACCGGCCACATGGATGCAACAAGCAAAACCGGCTCTGGAAAGAAACTTTTGCCTTTGACACCATGCTCCTGCATGCCGGAGAGCTGCAATTGATCCATCCGGAGAGCGGACAGGAGATTGTGATCCGGGCCGGATTGCAACCAGAATTCCGACGGGCGCTCCGCCTGCTGAACCTCGAAGAATTCATCCCTTCTGAAACAGATGGAGCTGTTGCGGGCGTATAGTCCGTGGTTAATTGATCCCGCCGAAATTCTCCAAATATTCTGTATTGAATATTAAGGGAATATTGCGTAATTTTGTGGTCAGATGTCAGCACGTCCAAAACACGCAAAAATCATGATTTTTTTCTTCGAAAACCCTGCGCGCACCGTTTATGGTGTACAGACCGCGCAACCTTTGACAAAGGAAGATATTGCCAAACTGAACTGGTTGTTCGGGAATGCCAGTCTGCTGGATACCGGGGCCATTGAACGGTCTTTTGTGGGGCCCCGGGCAGCGATGGTCACTCCCTGGAGTACCAATGCGGTAGAGATCACCCAGAACATGGCCATTCAAGGCATTCAGCGTATCGAAGAATTCCAGCCGGTCGCGGATGGATTCACGGATTTCGATCCCATGATTTCGCAGAAATATGAAGCATTGACCCAGGATATTTATACGATCCATATAGCCCCCGAACCCATCCGGGAAGTAGAGGATATTGCTTCGTACAACGACACGGAAGGGCTGGCAATGAACTCCGAAGAGATCGGGTACTTGAATGCGCTGTCCGGCCGGCTGGGGCGCAAACTGACCGATTCAGAGGTTTTTGCCTTCTCCCAGGCCAATTCCGAACATTGCCGGCACAAGATTTTCAATGGTACCTTCATTATTGACGGAGAGGAAAAACCCTCTTCCCTATTCAAACTGATTAAAAAAACATCCGAAACCCATCCGAATGAGATCGTTTCGGCCTATAAGGATAATGTGGCCTTTATCAAAGGTCCCAAAGTGGTGCAATTTGCCCCCAAAACTGCTGACAAACCGGATTTTTATACGGAAAAAGAATTTGAGTCGGTGCTTTCACTGAAAGCGGAAACCCACAATTTCCCGACCACTGTGGAGCCTTTTTCGGGAGCTGCTACCGGATCCGGTGGGGAAATCCGGGACCGGCTGGCCGGTGGCCAGGGTTCTTTGCCACTGGCAGGCACCGCCGTTTATATGACTTCCTATTCCCGTTTATTGCAGGAGCGGCCCTGGGAAAACGCTATGCAGGAGCGAAAATGGCTGTATCAGACCCCGGTAGATATATTGATCAAGGCCTCCAACGGAGCTTCCGATTTCGGTAATAAATTTGGCCAGCCACTGATTGCCGGTTCGGTACTGACCTTTGAACACGAAGAAAACGGGCGCAAACTCGGTTACGATAAAGTGATCATGCAAGCCGGAGGAGTGGGTTATGGAAAATTGGATCAGTCCAAAAAGAAACAGCCCCAAAAAGGCGATCAGATCGTGATTCTGGGTGGTGAAAATTATCGGATCGGCATGGGTGGAGCAGCCGTTTCCTCGGCAGACACCGGTGCTTATGGTTCAGGAATCGAGCTCAATGCGATCCAGCGTTCCAATCCGGAAATGCAAAAGCGGGCGGCCAATGCGATCCGGGCCTTTGTGGAATCCGACAATAATACAATTGTGTCCATCCATGACCATGGAGCGGGCGGACACCTCAACTGCCTTTCCGAACTGGTGGAGGACACCGGGGGGCTCATCGATATGGATAAGCTGCCGGTGGGAGATCCTACCCTTTCGGCCAAGGAAATCATCGGCAACGAATCCCAGGAACGCATGGGACTGGTGATTGCCGAGGAGAATCTTGAAACACTGGCTACGGTCGCTGAACGCGAACGTGCCCCCTATTATGCCGTGGGCAAGGTGACCGGTGACCATCGCTTTACCTTCCGCTCCGCATCCACCGGGGAAACCCCAATGGATTATGCATTGGCCGATTTCTTTGGATCTTCCCCCAAAACCATTATGACGGACACCACGGTGAGCCATCCATACCAGGCCCTGCAATATGAAACCAAAAATATTCCGGACTACCTGAGCCAGATGCTCAAACTGGAAGCGGTCGCATCCAAAGACTGGCTGACCAACAAGGTGGATCGCTGTGTGGGCGGCCGGGTAGCCAAACAACAATGTACAGGCCCTCTGCAATTGCCCCTGAACAATGTGGGCGTCATGGCTTTGGATTACAAAACCAATCAGGGGATCGCGACCGCATTGGGGCATTCTCCACTGACCGCGCTGATCGATCCCCGGGCCGGTTCCCGGAATGCCATTGCCGAAGCCTTGTCCAATATCGTGTTCGCACCTATCAAAAATGGCCTTTCGGGCGTTTCCCTGTCGGCCAACTGGATGTGGCCCTGCAATAATGAAGGAGAAGATGCCCGGTTGTACGAAGCGGTAGAAGCCTGTTCAGACTTTGCGATCGAACTGGGCATCAACATTCCGACCGGCAAGGATTCCCTGTCCATGAAACAGAAATATCCGGATGGCGATCAGGTGATTTCGCCGGGTACTCTGATTATTTCCGCAGCAGGAAATTGTATAGATATCCGGAAAGTAGTGGAGCCAGTCCTGCAACGGAATGCGGGTTCCATTTATTATATCGGCCTGTCAAAAGATGCATTCAAACTCGGCGGCTCCTCTTTTGCCCAGGTGCTGAACAAAATAGGTGAAGATGCCCCGACCGT
The DNA here is from genome assembly GCA_040392005.1 of Parapedobacter defluvii. GTDB lineage: Bacteria > Bacteroidota > Bacteroidia > Sphingobacteriales > Sphingobacteriaceae > DASRQK01. The sequence continues at coordinate 160,257 of JBEBWT010000001.1, read as the reverse complement.
TCGGGATGCCGCTTACTTCAAAAAAGCATTCAATGCCATTCAGGATGCCATCACGGCCGGGCAGGTAGCTGCCGGACATGATATTGGTTCCGGTGGTTTGATCACCACGTTGCTGGAAATGGTATTTGCCGATATCAATCTGGCTGCTGATTACGATTTGGGGCCTTTAGGTGAAAGCGATACGGTCAAGGCCCTGTTCAATGAAAATATAGCAGTGGTCGTTCAGGCGAAAGAAGATCAGGCATTTGAGACCCTGATGGCAGGCGCCGGTGTCGAAGTGGTAAAAATCGGCCGGGTGAAAGACGGTCCGGCTGTCACTTTCAAAAATCAGGACGATCAGTTCAGTTTTGATGTAGCCGGGACCCGCGATCAGTGGTTTGAAACCTCTTACCTGCTGGATCAGCGCCAAAGCCGCAATGGAATGGCCGGAGAACGTTTTAAAAATTACAAAAATCAGCCCCTGAAATATCAGTTCCCGGCTTCATTCGATGGAAAAAAACCAGTCTATGATGCTTCAAAACCCCGGCCGAAAGCAGCAATCATCCGGGAAAAAGGCTCCAATTCTGAGCGGGAAATGGCAAATGCCATGTACCTGGCCGGTTTTGATGTCAAGGATGTGCACATGACCGACCTGATGTCCGGCCGGGAAACACTGGAGGACATACAATTTATCGGTACCGTCGGTGGATTCTCCAATTCGGATGTACTGGGATCGGCAAAAGGATGGGCCGGAGCCTTTCTTTATAACGAAACAGCAAAAAAGACACTGGACAACTTCTTTGCCCGCCCGGACACCCTGTCCGTCGGGATCTGCAATGGATGCCAATTGTTCATGGAGCTGGAAATGATCAATCCGGATCATGAAATCCACGGGAAGATGCTACACAACACCTCCGGGAAGCACGAATCCAATTTTGTTTCGGTAAAGATCCAGGAAAATAATTCCGTCATGCTCGGCAGTCTGGCCGGCAGCACCATCGGCGTGTGGATCTCACATGGAGAAGGAAAATTCAGCTTCCCCTACGAAGAAAACCGCTACGACATTGTTGCCAAATATGCCTATGATCAATATCCGCACAATCCGAACGGATCTGATTTCAATACAGCCATGCTATGCGATGCCTCTGGCAGGCATCTGGTCACCATGCCCCATATAGAAAGGTCCGTTTTCCAGTGGCACTGGGCCCATTATCCGGCAGGCCGCCAGGACGAGGTTACACCCTGGTTACAAGCTTTTGTCAATGCCCGTGAATGGATTGAGGGACAGCGGAAAAAGTAAATAAACCAAAACCCCGGGTTGGGTAAATTAAATTTATTTTTTATTTGTATGATAATTTATTTATGCTTATCATTGTGATAAACCATAAATAAACTTATATGAATAGATCACATACCCTTTCAAATCTGGGTCTTCGTGTACTGGGATCCGTTTTCTGTCTGTTCCTCATGTTACAGACCTCCTTTGCCCAGCAAACCATTTCGGGCAAAGTCACCAATGCCTCCAACGGCAATCCCCTGATCGGGGTCACTGTGCAGGTAAAGGGAAAAGTAATAGGTACAACCACCAATTCGGATGGAAATTTTTCGGTTACCATCAATGATGTACCTCCGTTTATATTGATTTTCAGTTCCATCGGGTTCACGCCCCAGGAATTAACTGTTGATAATGTAGGTACGCCGCTCAGCATTCAGTTGTCAGAACAGACCATCTTCACCGAAGAAATTGTGATATCTGCTTCCAGAGTGGAAGAAAGTGTGCTCAAATCCCCGGTTTCCATTGAGAAAATCGGCGTGATGGGCATCCGCTCAACGGCACAACCCTCATTCTACGATGCGTTGCAAAACCTGAAAGGGGTGGAAATGACCACACAATCGGTCACCTTCCGGTCCGTCAGTACCCGTGGTTTTGGTGCCAATGGCAATACCCGAGTGGTGCAATTGGTCGATGGAATGGATAACCAGGCCCCCGGCCTGAATTTTGCAGTTGGAAACGTGGTCGGTATGTCCGAGCTGGATGTGGAAAGTGTGGAATTACTGCCGGGTGCAGCTTCTGCGCTGTACGGACCAAACGCCATCAATGGTTTGCTGTTGATGAACAGTAAGTCTCCTTTCAACTATCAGGGTGTCAGTGCTTATGTCAAAAGCGGTGTCATGAGTGCCTCCAACAGGGATCAGCGGCAAACGGCATTTCAGGATGTAGGCGTACGTTTCGCAAAGGCTTTCAATAATAAGTTTGCTTTCAAAGTGAACGCTTCTTATATGACCGGCAAAGACTGGCAGGCCACTGATTACCGGGATCAGAGTTTCACCAATGGAACCGATCTGGAAAACAATGTAAAAAACAAACAGAACAATCCGACCTATGATGGCGTAAACTGGTACGGCGATGTGGGAGCCAATCTGTATGACGTTTTGTATGCCAATGGCCTGCCGGGAGACGGGTCAAACGGTACGTCGGGAGCTTTGGGTGCTATTTTCACGACCCAGATTCCGCAAATAGGCAATGTGACCCTGCCTCAGTTTATGGCTGGCGGTGACGCTGCTGGCCAGTTGGCTGCCGCAAGAGCAATTTTTGCAGGCATGGTACCCCAATACTATCAGAATGCTCCGGGCTTTGCAGAGAATGCCCTGACCGATTATCCGGTAAACAGTCTGAAACTAAATGCTTCCGTACATTACCGTCTGACGGATAAAATGGAAGCGATCTTACAGGCAAACTGGGGTAAGGGTTCTGCTGTCTATACAGCGGCTGACCGTTATAATATACAGAATTTCACCATGGGCCAATATAAAGCCGAAGTCAGGGGAGACAATTTCTTTGTCCGGGCTTATACCACCCGTGAAAATTCGGGAGATGCTCATGCACTGGGTGTATTGGGATCATTGATCAGCCAGCGCTATCTGCAGACTGCAATACCAATCGGCGCCGCTGCTTTTATGACCCAGGCTTATACCCAATATGCAGGTGCATTTCTGCAGGGCTATCAAGCTGCAATGGGAGGAGGGGCCGGACATGCTGCTGCACTGCAAATCGCACAGAATACAGCCAACGCACATTTGGCAGCCAATAATGTAAACTATATGAGAAGCGCCATGGCCCCTGCACTGACCGTTGCCAATGGCAGGTTCCTGCCGGGTGGTCTGGACTTTGAGGAAACAATCGCTGACATCCGTACCCGTGCTATCCCGGCCGGTGCAAACTTCCTGGATCGTACCAATATGTATCATGCAGAAGGTATGTACAATTTCAAAAAACAGATTGACCCGGCCACGATCGAATTGCTGGTCGGTGCAAACTACCGGGTCTATGACCTCAATTCCGAAGGGACCCTGTTTTCACTGGATGCAAACGGAAATGAGTTTGATATACATGAATACGGAGCTTATGTACAGGCAGCCAGAAATTTCAATGATGTCTTCAAGCTGACCGGTTCAGTCCGCTATGACAAAAACGAAAACTTCAAGGGACAGTTCAGTCCAAGAATCTCGGGAGTACTGACTCTGGCAGAACACCATAATTTCAGGGCATCCTTCCAGCGAGGATTCCGGATTCCGACTACCCAAAATCAGTATATTGACTTGAACACACCACAGGCCCGCCTGGTTGGAGGGCTTCCTATGTTCAGACAAAAATACGACATGATCAGCAATCCGGTATTTGCATTGAGTGATATCCAAACCGGCAATTTCAATGCGTATCAGTTCAAGGATTGGGAACCGGAGCGTGTGGAAACCTATGAAATCGGATACAAAAGTATGATTGACAACCGCATTCTGGTGGATGCATTTTACTACTACAATCGATTCCTGACTTTTGAAGGTACAGCGGTTCTGGTACAGAAAAAAGATCCGAACGGCCCGATGACCGATCTGGGTGATCCTACCAAGCGCAATGTTTACAGCATGCCGGTCAATGCTCCCCAGGTATTGAAAAACTCTGGATGGGGTATTGGAGTGGATTACATTCTTGGTGCCGGTTATACACTGACCGGTAATCTGACCCAAAACGTACTGCTCAATGAAGAAGCTGTAAAAAAAGCAGATCCAGCATTTGTGACCTTCTTCAACTCACCAAAATACCGGATGAACGTTGGTCTGAACAACCGTGACCTGTACGGTTCAGGTTGGGGCTTCGGTGTCAATTATCGCCACCAGACCGAGATGTTATGGAATGGTACCATCGGCACACCTGCAGCCAATATCGGACAACACACTATGATTCCGGCTTATTCGACCTTCGACGCCCAATTGAGCAAAAAGATTTCGAGCCTGAAATCCATTATCAAAATCGGTGGCACCAATATCGGCAACAAACTATACACTACCGGCTGGGGTAATCCATCTGTTGGTGGCACCTACTATCTGTCCATTACTTTTGATGAACTGTTGAACTGATCGTAGGATATAATCATTTCGAAAAAGAAGGCACCTAAATGGATTACTCCAAAAAGGTGCCTTCTTTTTTTAGGTTTCACAATTCCCAAGGTTTCCGGAAATCTTCGGAATTACTGCTTTTTCGCAAAACACAAATTCCCCAAATTAATACGAATTTGGGGAATCAGTGAAACGGTGAAACACACGCTGGGGGAGTAATATCCCCAAAAAAAAGCTTGATACTGAATTATTTCCCAATCCGATGATTTACAGACAATCCCGCATTTTTGAGGTTTTCCTGGCTGAAATTCCAGATCAGTTCAAAGGTTGCAGGTAGCGTTGTGGCCAGCCGGTCAATGGTTTCAGCCGGGATATTTTCCCTGGAAAAAGGCACGACCCGCACATATTCCTGGATTTCGCCGGCTTTACGGCCGTATTTGTAATCATAGGTCAATCGTCCGGCTTCATCCACCAGCACATTTTGGTTGTGGGTATTCGGCACACTGATATAAAATTCGCTGTCCAACATATTTCCGGACGGATTCTGCAATTGATGCTCTGAAAGATAGGCATACAATTCCTTCGCTACATTCTCGGAAGGATCAATAATATGAATATGCTCTGCCATCAGGTGACGATAGCGGTATTCACCATCCATTTGATAATTATATAATTCCTTCAATACTTCACGGATTTCGGAAGTCAGGTAAGGATAATGCGTACATCCAAGCACCAATGCTTTCAGCGGTTGTGCCCCTTCGGTCAGACGCACTTTTTCCATCATGGAAACCAGGTGATAGCGCACGTAATTTTCCGGGGAATTGATCTGCAACACCTGGCAATCGTCCATGTTCTGCGCATCGCAGAGCATCTGATTGTGGTCAAAATCAAAATTATAGATATCCATCAGGGTGCGGTCGATCTGAAAATCCGGATGATCCAATGATGGGCCCCTATAATTGTCCCGTGGCTGAGTGGCCAGCCGATTGAGAAAGTCGGCTTCCTCATCTACCGATTCGGCAATGCCGTGCCCGCCCTGATTGACGATCTGAATATCCCCCGTATAGCCCAGGCTCTCCTTCATCAAATGGATGGTCCGCTCATACCCCTTTGAGGCAACAGTACCCACAGTGGCAAACACGCCAATGGTTCCATTCTCCCTGATATCAAAATGTTCCAACACGCCCCTGGCCCCCGCATCGATCACACCGATCACCGGAATATTCAGACCGGTCTTTGCTACAAAATTCCTAACATGCTCCACGCCATAAGCCGTAGCCGTATTACAGGCAATCACAATGGCTTTGATTTTCTCCTTATCCGCATGAAACTCTGCGGCTTCCTGAGCGGTGTAGTACTTATTGCCCAGCAGAAACTGCACATCCTTGATTACATGCTCCACCAGCAATTCCGAATTGCCCGCACTGTGATAATTTCCGTAAGGCATATTGGCCTGATCCGCCAGATAAATGAAACGCTCCTTTGCAAAATCCGCAATCCCGTCCGCGCCGGCAGCTCCATCCGCATTACGGTAGGAATCAAAGCGCACCAACGCGTCCAGCACGGTCAGACCGCCCGTACCCGAATCAAATACACCGATGGGAAGGGAGGCATCATTAGCCTGATAATTGGCAAAATCTATATAATAGAAGCTTTCGGGCTCATTCAGGATCGCCTGTTCTATGGGCAGATTAATTATTTCCTCTTTTTGCTGACCGGCCGTACAGGCATCAAACAAAAATCCGATCGCCAAAAGGCCCAGCGGCCAAAGCCTGGCTCTGCGTGGATAGCAAGCGTGTTTTATTATCATAATAGGTGTTTAGTTAAAAAAAAATAATCCACGGGGAGTTTATTCCCTTGTGATTTACATTAAAAATCCACCGCCCAGCAAGTCATTTCCCTCATAAAATACCGCCGACTGACCCGGAGCAATCCCTTTCACCGCATGAACAAAATCAACTTTGACCCGCTCCCCTTCCTGTGTCAGCGTACTTTCCATTCCTGCATCCTTGTAACGGATCTTGGTCACGGCTTCCACCGGCCGGTCTATCGAGGCATATTTGATCAGATTGACATTGCGCACATAGGTAGAGACCCGTTCCAGCTCATGTTCATCCCCCAGCACCACGGTGTTGCTTTCCGGCAGGATTTGAGTCACAAACACCGGACGGCCCAATGCAATGCCCAAGCCCTTGCGCTGGCCAATGGTATAATAGGGATAGCCCTGATGCTGTCCCACGACCATGCCATCCGACAGGACAAAATTGCCCGGCCCGATCCGCTCGTCGATATCCCCTACCCGGTGCCTCAGAAAGGCCCGGTAATCATTGTCAGGCACAAAACAGATCTCGTAACTCTCCGATTTTTTGGCGAGTTCCAATTGACCCATATCGGCAGCCAGTTGACGGATCTCCGCTTTGGTATAATTGCCCAGTGGAAATTGGGTACGGGCCAGATTTTCCTGCGAAACTCCCCAAAGCACATAGGACTGATCCTTGTTTTCATCCCGTCCTTTGGAAATCACATACCGGCCATTTTCCATCTGCCGGATATTGGCATAATGCCCGGTGGCAATAAACTCACAATCCAGCTTGTTAGCCCTTTTCAGCAGAGCTTCCCATTTAATGTGCGTATTGCAAAGCACACAGGGGTTTGGGGTACGGCCGGCCAGGTATTCATCCACAAAATTATCGATCACAAAATCCCCGAATTCATCCCGGATGTCCAGGATATAATGTGGAAAACCATAGGCCACAGCCAATGCCCTGGCATCATTGATACTATCCAGGCTGCAACAGCCCGTTTCCTTTGAAGAACCGCTGGAAGTCGCATAATCCCAGGTCTTCATCGTCAATCCGATCACCTCATATCCCTGCTCGTGCAGCATCACAGCGGCTACGGAGCTGTCCACCCCGCCGCTCATGGCCACAAGCACCCTTCCTCTTTTACTCATTTTATTCCAATTTGCCGGCCCTGCCCTATCATTTCATCAAAAATCATGGCGGACCGAAAATAACAAGCTACAAAGATACGGCATAATCCTTACATTTGTCCATAGTATGGAACAGGTATTTGGCCGGGCATTGCTTGATTACTATCACAATACGTCTCCTGCCCCTCTTTTTTTACATAATAATTACGGAAGCACCGAGGAAATGCCGGTCGGGGTGTTTTTTCGCGGGCCGGAGGAATTTCCCGAACTGGAATCCCATGCCCTTTCCCTGTGCTGTGGCCGGATCCTGGATGTGGGGGCTGGTGCAGGCAGCCATGCATTGTTTCTCCAATCGCAGGGAAAAGAAGTCTATGCACTGGAAAAATGCAGAGCAGCCTGTGATATTATGCGTTCCAGAGGGGTGGAACGAGTGATCGGGGCTGATTTTTTTGATTTTGCCAGCAACGGAACCGTGGATAACAATGAAATCGTAAACCATTACAGGATCGAAAATACTGGTCACAAGCACTTTTATGACACACTATTGTTTATGATGAATGGGATCGGACTGGCCGAAAACCTGGAAAACGTGGTGCTGCTCCTGGAACACTGCCACACCCTGCTCAAACCCGGCGGCCAAATCCTCTTCGATTCTTCCGACCTGAATTACCTATACCAGGATGGATCCATTTCCCGACCGGCCGGTTATTACGGAGAAGTCGGCTTTCAATACGAATACAAGGGAATCAAAGGACCGCCCTTTGGCTGGGTCTATGTCGATCCGGAAACCATGGCCTCCATTGCCCGGGCCTCCGGCTGGGATATGCAGATCCTGTTTGATGATGGGGAGGATCAATACCTGGCACGGTTAGTTTGACCCGGTTGTGTCCATTCAATGGTCCAATGCAATCGGGTTTTTGATCTCCAGGGACCAGGAATCTGGCCGGACGCTATCATTATGTCTAAAATTCCCCGTAACCTTCATCTGCATAATGACAAATTGAGTACGATTTCTGACGGCTGCCTTTTTAATTCTATCCCGGTCTGCTTTTTTGACCGCAGTGATCTTTTGTGTAGGTAAAGCAATCCATTTTGCTTCCATCGTATTGATCCCGTACTTCCCCGGCTCCAATGAGCGATCGGCACTTTCCTCACCCTGATCGATGGTTTCAAACCCACCAAAAGAAAACACGACCTCCATTTTGGCATCTGCTGCCTCAACAATGAGACCCGGCAATCCACCAAGCTCCCAGGGTCCAAACGGAAAGGGAATCTGGTCGCTAAACCAAACCTGCCATTGCCGCCCCTTATATTGCCCTACTGCTTTCTGGCATGGTATGCCTTGAATAGATTTGGTTTCCTCCTGAATTTCCCAGTTTATAGCTGGATACTTTTCCTCATACAGATAGTTGACAACCAGATTCTCCAGCACAAATAATTTTTGTTCCGAGGCAAAAAAATACAGATCAAACGGACTCACATTTCTCGTGTCTTTTATCATCAAGGGGGGAGCTATCGTACCTTTGTGCATCGCCCCATGAATATCAAGTTGCTGCTGTATGCGTTGCCCCTGTAAAATGCGATCATAACTGCTGAATATAGCCGACGAAGGGCCGGCTACCAGCAACATCTCCTCCACATGCGGGTTGCTCGGACGATCCAGATCCTGAATATGTTTCATGCCATAAAACACCCGGATCATGACTGGTTCCTTTGTCTGGGCAACGAGCAATCCCGGTACAGCGCAAAGACCAAGCAATAAAACCGCGAATAGTCTGGAAGTCATGATTTCAATAGTTTAAGTCTGTTTATATAATTGGCAATTATACAATAATAACTAAAACTAATTGAAGAATCAAATCCACTCAAACCCGGTATAAGGAACCAGCACCTTCGGAACACGGATCCCATCGGCGGTCTGGTTGTTTTCGAGGATGGAGGCCAGGATGCGCGGCAGGGCCAATGCGCTGCCATTGAGGGTGTGTGCCAATTGCATCTTACCCCCCGCTCCCTTGAATCGCACTTTCAAACGATTGCTTTGGTAGGTTTCAAAATTGGATACAGAAGAGACTTCCAGCCAGCGTTCCTGGGCGGCACTCCAGACTTCCATATCATAGGTCAGGGCCGAGGTAAAGCCCATGTCCCCGCCACAGAGCCGGAGTACACGATAGGGAAGCTCCAGGGCCTGCAAGAGTGATTGTACATACAAACTCATTTCTTCCAGCACATCGTAGGAACGATCCGGATGCACAATCTGAACGACTTCAACCTTGTCAAACTGGTGCAGGCGGTTAAGTCCGCGAACATGGGCACCGTAAGAACCGGCTTCCCGACGGAAACAAGGCGTATAAGCCGTATGTCTGATCGGAAAATCTTCTTCTTTGACAATTACGTCCCGGTACAGGTTGGTCACCGGTACTTCGGCCGTGGGAATCAGGTACAGATCATCCACGCCAACATGGTACATCTGGCCTTCTTTATCCGGCAACTGGCCGGTGCCAAATCCGGAAGCTTCGTTGATCAGTATTGGAGGCTGCACCTCTTTATAACCTGCTTTTTCGGCACTATCCAGGAAAAAATTGATCATGGCCCTTTGCAGCCGGGCACCTTTTCCCTTATAAACCGGAAAACCTGCTCCGGTCAGTTTGACACCCAGTTCAAAATCAATGATATCATGTTTTGCGGCCAATTCCCAATGCGGCAGCGCATCGGAAATCAAAGTGGGTTTGTCGCCATATTCCAGCACCACTTCATTATCATCGGCACCCGTCCCCTTTGGCACGGAATGGTGCGGCAGATTGGGCAATTGCACCAATTTTTCATGCAGTTGCTGTTCGATTTCTATTTGGCGGTCACCCAATTCCTTGATCTGTTGCTTATTGCCCGCAGCGGTCGCTTTGGCGGCCTCCGCCTCTTCCTTTTTCCCCTGGCGCATCAGTTCTCCGACCAGCTTGGCGGATTGATTGGATGCTGCCAGCAGCGCATCGGCCGAAGCCTGGACGGCACGGCGTTCCTCATCTAAGGCAATAATTTCATCAACCAAATCCAATCGGGAAAAATTCCGGATGGTCAAACGTTCCACCACCTGGTCCCGGTTTTCACGGACAAACTGCACTTGCAACATAATCTGTATTTTTTAAATAATTTTGTCAAAAATAACATTAACTTAGGGCAAAGATAAAAAATAAAACATGGGATATCGTAGTTTATCGGAATGTGTGAATGATCTGGAAAAACACGGACACCTGATCCGTATCAGGCAGGAAGTGGATCCCTATCTGGAAATGGCAGCCATCCACATGCGGGTCTATGATGCCCAGGGGCCGGCCTTGCTTTTTGAAAACATAAAGGGCAGCCCCTTCCCTGCGGTGTCCAATCTGTTCGGTACCCTGGACCGTTCCAAATTTATGTTCCGGGATACTCTTGATAAAATTAAAGTGCTGGTGGACATAAAAGGTGATCCCATGCGGGCACTCAAAAATCCGTTCAGCTATCTGCATGTGGCCTCGACCGCCCTGGGCGCATTACCCTGGAAGAAAAAAGCCGGTGCACCGATTCTTTACGGACAGACCCGCATTTCGGAACTGCCCCAGATCGTCAATTGGCCGATGGATGGAGGTGCCTTTGTGACCATGCCGCAGGTCTATACCGAGGATATTGAAAAACCGGGGCCTATGCAAGCCAACCTGGGCATGTACCGGATACAGTTGAGTGGAAACGACTATGTGCCGGACCTGGAAGCCGGCCTGCATTATCAACTGCACCGGGGCATTGGAGTACACCAGACCAAAGCGAATGCACTCGGACGTCCCCTCAAAGTCAGTATTTTTGTGGGAGGCCCTCCTTCCCATCCCTTGTCGGCTGTCATGCCCCTGCCGGAAGGGCTTTCGGAATTGACTTTTGCCGGTGCGCTTGGCAACCGGCGTTTCCGGTATTTTTATGATGAAGAGGGCTTTTGCCTGTCGGCCGATGCGGATTTTGTCATTACCGGCACGGTATATCCGGGAGAGAACAAGCCGGAGGGCCCTTTCGGGGATCACCTCGGATATTATAGTCTAGTGCATCCATTCCCTCTGATGAAGATCCACCGGGTGTATCACCGCAAGGATCCGATCTGGTCCTTTACCGTAGTGGGACGGCCCCCACAGGAGGATACTTCTTTCGGGGCCCTGATCCATGAGATTACCGGATCGGCCATCCCTAAAGAGATCAACGGATTGCATGCGGTACATGCGGTGGATGCGGCCGGCGTACATCCCCTGCTCTTTGCCATCGGAAGCGAACGTTATACGCCTTACACCGGACATGACCGGCCCCAGGAAATCCTGACCATTGCCAATCAGATCTTGGGCAAAAATCAATTGAGTCTGGCCAAATACCTGTTTATTGCAGCCAAAGAAGACGATCCTGCCCTGGACATTGATAACGAAACGGCCTTTATGACCCATATACTGGAACGTATCGACCTGAGCCGGGACCTGCATTTCCATACCAATACCACCATCGATACCCTGGATTATACCGGGGATGGCCTCAACAGTGGCTCCAAAGTGGTGTTTGCCGCAGCAGGGGCCAAAAAGAGGGAACTGACCAGGGAACTGCCTTCCGGATTCACCCTGCCAAGACCTTTTGACCAATGCAAACTGGCCATGCCGGGAATTGTAGCAGTGGAAGCCCCTGCATTTACTACTTATGAAGAAGAGGAAAAGCGGATCGCTGCATTTACCCAAGCCGCCGGAGAGTGGGACTTTGAAGGGATCCAGATGCTGGTATTGTGTGATAATGCCGCATTTGCATCGGCCGGTATCCACAATTTTGTTTGGGTCACCTTTACCAAAAGCAATCCCTCACATGATATATATGGGATCGATAGCTTTACCCGGTACAAGCATTGGGGCTGCAACGGGCCGGTGATCATTGACGCCCGCAGAAAACCGCATCACGCCCCTGACCTGATCAAGGATCCGGCAGCGGAGCGCAAAGTGGACGCCATGGGTGCAGCAGGAGGTGTACTGCATGGAATCATTTAGCGAAATAAAGGAGCATGGGGCGGAATTGCGGATCATTTAGCGGATTATTACCAATAATCAAATAATAATTGTAAGTTTGGGTGGTGAAGAAAAGAATTGCCATATTCGCTTCCGGTTCCGGTTCAAATGCCCAGAAAATCATGGAGCATTTCAGGCATCATCCCAATGGAGAGGTGGTGATCGTGTTGAGCAACAACCCGGACGCCTATGTACTGCAAAGGGCCGACAACTTTGAAATCCCCACACATGTATTCTGCCGCAGTGATCTGTATGATGCCGAAGAGGTGATCAACGTACTGAAGCGGCTGAATGTGGATCTGATCGTTCTGGCCGGGTTCCTTTGGCTGGTTCCGCCGGCTCTGCTAAAACATTATCCCAATAAGATCGTGAATATACACCCTGCTCTCCTTCCCAAATATGGAGGAAAGGGAATGTATGGCGACCGGGTGCACCAGGCGGTACTGGATGCCGGGGAAGATGAATCCGGCATCACGATCCATTTTGTGAATGAACATTTCGATGAGGGTGAAATTATCCATCAGGCCCGCTTCCGGATTGAAAAAGGTGACAACCTGGAAATTATAAAATTCAAAGGTCAGCAACTGGAACATCAATATTATCCCCGGGTGATCGAAAATCTGCTGAAAAAACTTTAGCTGATTTTATCTTGTTTTATGCTGACAAAATTCTACCTTTGCAGCTTTAAAAACCAATCAGCTATGTCCCATCCAGTTAAGATCAAAAACGCCTTGATTTCTGTCTATTATAAAGATAATCTGGCTCCACTAATCGAACAGCTCCATCGTCTGGGAGTGACCTTTTATTCAACGGGAGGCACGGAAGCTTTTATCAGGGAACTGGGCTTTGGGGTAGAACGGGTGGAAGATCTGACGGGCTACCCTTCCATCCTGGGTGGCCGGGTCAAAACCCTGCACCCAAATGTGTTTGGCGGCATTTTGTCCAGAAGAGCACTTCCGGAAGATCAGGCCCAACTGGAACAATACCAGATTCCGGAGATTGATCTGGTGATCGTGGATCTGTATCCTTTTGAGGAAACATTGGCTTCCGGGGCTTCCGAAGCTGAAATCATCGAAAAAATCGACATTGGTGGCATTTCGCTGATCCGGGCAGGTGCGAAAAACTATAAGGATGTAGTGATCCTCTCCTCAAAGGATGATTATGCCCGATTGCAGCAAATCCTGGAGGAGAATGACGGTCAGACTTTTCTGGAGCACCGTAAGGATTTTGCGAAGAGAGCGTTTAATGTTTCCTCCCACTACGATACGGCCATTTTCAATTACTTCAACCAGGATGATCCGCTGGATGTATTGAAAATCAGTGAACAATCCGCACAAAGTCTGCGATATGGTGAAAATCCCCATCAAAAGGGAGTATTTTACGGGAATCTGGAAGCCATGTTTGAGAAACTGAATGGCAAGGAACTTTCCTACAACAATCTGGTCGATGTGGATGCCGCAGTGGCCCTGATTGATGAATTCAAGCAGGCAGAACCAACAGTGGCCATTCTCAAACACACCAATGCCTGCGGGCTTGCCACCCGTCCGGCCCTGATAGATGCCTGGAAGGATGCCCTGGCCGGCGATCCGGTTTCGGCCTTTGGCGGAGTCATCATCTGCAATACGACTGTCGATGAAAAGACAGCCGGAGAGATCAATCGACTATTCTTTGAAGTGCTGATCGCCCCTGAATTTGAGACGGGGGCATTGGAGCTGCTGAGCAGCAAGAAAAACCGGATTCTGCTGAAAAGAAAGCCAGTTGAACTTTCGGAGACTCAGGTCAAAACCCTACTGAACGGATACATCATGCAGGATAAGGATGCAGTGATCGAAGGACCTGAAGAAATGACCGGGGTGACCAACAAAAAGGCCACAGAATCCGAGATCAATGACTTATACTTTGCCAACAAACTTGTCAAACATACCAAATCCAATACCATTGTATTGGCCAAAGACGGACAGTTACTGGCCAGCGGAGTGGGGCAAACTTCCAGGGTAGATGCCCTGCAACAAGCCATTGCCAAAGCACGCAGCTTCGGATTTGATCTGCATGGAGCCGTCATGGCCTCCGATGCCTTCTTCCCCTTTCCCGATTGTGTACAGATTGCGGCCGATGCCGGCATCACTGCTGTGTTGCAACCGGGCGGATCCATCAAAGATCAGGAATCCATCGATATGTGCAATGAAAAGGGCATCAGCATGGTGACCACAGGTGTCCGGCACTTCAAACATTAAAGGTGCAGGGTGAAGCGGTCCGAATCCTTCAGAAACGGAAACCTCGTTTTCGCTTCTTCCAGATCCTTCGGATAAATAGTAAAGGTATAGAGATCCTCATATTCGGGTTTGAAATAGATCACATTGCCGGTCGGTGAGATGCACATGGAATTTCCGGAATAATACTGCTCATTCCCATCGTGTCCCACCCGATTGACACCTATCACAAAAGCCTGGTTCTCAATGGCCCTTGCAGGAATCAGGCTCTTCCAGTGATTGCTTCGTGCATCCGGCCAACTGGCCACATAAAGGAGCAGGTCATAAGCTCCCTCCAGATTCCTGGACCATACCGGAAAACGCAGATCGTAGCAGATCATCGGACATATTTTCCAACCCTTCAATTCTACAATGATCCTTTTTTTACCGGGAGTGAACACCTCATCTTCCTTCGCCAGACTGAATAAATGCCGCTTGTCGTATTGAACGTAGGTGCCGTCCTGCGTCATCCAGATAAAACGATTATAGTATTTTCCTTCCTCTTCGATAATCAGACTGCCGGCCACCACGCAATCATACATACGTGCCATATCATACATCCAGATCATGGTAGCACCTCCCATCTGCTCGGCACACTTCTCTACATTGTTCGTAAAACCCGAATTGAACATTTCAGGTAACAAAATCAGATCCGTACTTTCCCGGATCGCAGAAATACGGTTGGCCAGGTATTCAAGATTCCGTGGGATATTTTCCCAAAAAAGGTAAGCCTGGAAAATAGTAATTTTCAATGGTTCCATAGCATACTTCTGATCTGCTAATTCGATCTTGTGAGCAAACTTTGCGCCAATATAGTCAAATTCCGGAGTTTTTCCTGTCCGATCGTCAATTTTTCAAGGCAGGCAAAGGCACGGTCCACATACTGTTCTTTCAGTTCAGTGGCCCTGGATAGTACACCCAACTGGTCATACAATGATCTGACCCGCTGTATTTTTTGCTGCGCCTGCACTTCATCCAGATCCCCGGTAACAGAAAGACAGGATTCCAGTTCCTTCCGTTCGTCCCCATCCGCCAGCCGGTAGGCATCCACCAGTAAAATGGTCTTTTTATTGGCCAGCACATCCCCTCCGATCTGCTTTCCGAATTGCTGACTGTCCCCATAGGTATCCAGTATATCATCCTGCAACTGGAAAGCAATCCCGATATTGATCCCGAAATCATACAGGCAGGCGGCATCATGATCGGACGCCCCCCCTATATACGCACCCATTTTCAGGGCCGAACCAAGTAATACGGCCGTTTTGAGGCGAATCATCTCGATATAGGCCTCCCCGGTGATCATCGCCGCCTTTCCATATTCCATATCCCATTGCTGCCCCTCACAGACTTCCCTGGCCATCTGATTGAAAACAGACAGTAAAACAGGTATCTTTTCAGGTTCACACAAAGCCAGTTGCTTATAGGCCCATACAAACAAGTTGTCCCCTGCCAGTATGGCCACATGCTCATTCCATTTCTTATGCACCGTGGGTTTGCCTCTGCGCAAAGGTGCTTCATCCATAATATCATCGTGCATCAGGGTGAAATTATGAAAGAGTTCGACTGCCATAGCGGCCGGGACCGCCTTGAGGGCTTGATCTTCACCAAAGAGATCGGCAGCCAGCAAAACCAGCAGCGGCCTGACCCTCTTGCCACCAAGTTTCAGAATGTAACGGATCGGCTCATACAAATCTGCAGGTTGCCCCGGAAAGGGAATGTCTGCAATGGACCGGTCTATCTGCGCTTTATAGGAATCCAACATGAATATTCAGGTAAAAAAACTAAATTGCCCGCTAAGTTAAGATATTTACCGAAGTTTGAGTTAAATAATCTAAATACTACCTTTGTGCCGGGTTACTTTTTTCGAATCAACGTATTAATAAGTGAATAAGACAGCAACATCCGGCAAGCATTACACAGATAGCATGATTATCGAGGGGATGCGATCCGGTGACAGACAAGCGTTTGAGTCCCTGTATGCATCCTGCTATCCGCCTGTAATGGGTATGATCGTACGGAACAACGGGACAGAAGATGAGGCAAAGGATGTCTTTCAGGAAGCTGTATGCGTTCTTTATGACAAGGTTGCCATCGATGGATTTACGCTCACCAGCCAGCTTAAAACTTACCTGTATTCAGTTTGCAGGCATTTGTGGCTCAAGCAACTGAAAAGGGGTGACCGGGCGGTGGTATCCGAGCACCAATCCGAGTATCAGCCGCTGGAAAACGAACCCGGTATCGATCTGGATCTGGCATTCCACCGGGAGAAAGAGGCTCAGTTTGAGCAAATGAAGAAGGCACTGGCCGCTTTGGGGGAACCCTGCAAAACCATCCTTCTTGATTTTTATGTGAAGGGCATGTCCATGCAGGAAATCTGTCAAAAGTTTGATTATACAAATCCGGACAATGCCAAGAATCAAAAGTACAAATGCCTGCAAAGACTGAAAAAACTCTTTTTTGAAAACAGGTAAACTTTTGGTTGCGAATGTGGTCAAAAGGGATATGGTCAATATGGTCAAAGGGGATGGGGTCAATAGAATAGATACGTAAAAATGAATAGTAATAATATGCGTGAACAGGGTGAAATGGATCAGGATATCATGCCTGGCCTATTGCGGGAATATGTAAAGCGAAAAGAATTCAAGGAGGGCCTTCAGGAGGCCTCAGATCAATATTTTGGTATGGCTGACGGCTTACAGAGCTCTCATGAAAGCAGCCAGGACCATACTCATGGAAGGAATGGCCACACCACAAACAGGCCGGCGGTCATCTATGTAAAACCGGATGCTAAGGTCATCTGGAGACGACTGAAGATCAATGCTATTGCTGCTGCCGCCATTGCGATCATCACAGCTTTCAGCACTCTGTGGCTTACAGGATATTACAGAAATATGGAGCAGAGCAGTTCCAATTACCGGGAGCTGAGAAGGGATATGAATACAGTAAAACGTGATGTCAATGCACAAAACAAGGTTTTACAGGGTATCACTCCTGAAAATATAAAAAATGCTGCCCAGAATAATTTCGGGGCCACCGGATTTCTGATTTCGACCAATGGTTATGTGGTGACCAATTATCACGTGGTAGCGGACGCCGATTCCATCCAGCTCCAGAATGCCGGGGGACACGCTTACAGCGCAAGCGTTATTTATACGGATGCGGAATCCGATCTGGCTATTCTGAAAATTACGGATGCAGATTTCCAGAATTACAAAACAATACCTTACGTATTCAAAGAAAAGACAGCCGAATTGGGAGAAGATGTTTTCACGCTGGGTTATCCCAGGGATGAGGCGGTCTATGGGCAGGGATACCTGAGTTCCATGAGCGGGTACAGTGGGGACACCAGTGCCTATCAGATTTCCATCCCGCTCAATCCCGGAAACAGCGGTGGCCCGCTCCTGGACAGCAAGGGGCAGGTGATCGGTATCATCAGTGGAAAACAGGCCGGTCTGGACGGCACTTCCTTTGCCATTAAAACCAAAACACTGGCAGCGACCATTTCCAAAATCCCGGATGACGCCATAGAGCAGCCTGTCGGCCTGCCCGTTAAGAAAAATAATCTCAACGGACTGCCCCGGACCGAACAGGTCAAACGCATTCAGGATTACGTATTCATGGTCAAAGTATTCTGAATCAAATCGTTCTGAATCAAAGTATTCTACATCATAATATTTTGAAACGAAGTTGTACTTTGACTTCACCTCTCTTGTTACCCTCCGGAATCTGGTCCAATCCACTTCCGATATTTTCGAGTCCGGCATACCGGATCAAAGCATAACGGCCCCACAGATCGAGGGAGCGGCTGATGTTCCATCGTAAATTGAGATAGTACCTGATCCCTTTATTGTGATAGGCCGGAAATGAACTGGCATATAAAACATCGTTCTCAAAAGCATAAATACGAGTATCATAACTATCGGTATGGAAATAGGCAATCCGCAGATTACCCGTTAATTTTGCTCCTGCGGGCTGATAGAATACATCCTGATAACACATCCATCCGGTTTGTCGGAGCATATTTTCAGCCGCATAAGTCACTGCTTCCACCCGGTTCCTGATCCTCCACCGCAAACCCATCCTGCTTTCAAAACTGATTCTGAATTGCTGATTTTCTATCATACCCAATCTATATTCAGGGAGCCCGCTGTCCATATTCAATTGCTTCCGGCGGTAACGGTAACGGCCTGTCAGGTGGGTGCGTCGGTTCCAGGCATAACTCATCTGGGATAGCAGGTCAATGCTGCCGGAGGGACCATCGACCCTGTACTTTGCCCAGGGGAAGGAAGCCTGGTCCACATAAGCAAGAAATGAAAACTTACGGTTTGGCTGATATTGCAGACCCACATATACTCCCTTCTCATTCGCGACCGTGCTCCCGGCTCCAAAAGCCTGTGCAAAAAACGAAAAATGGTCCCGCTGATAATAGCGGTGCAGGATACCGAGGGACACGTGATGATGCAGGCTGAGCAATGCCCCATTCAGAAGGGCCACTCCTCCATTCCCACTCATGGCTGATTCTCCAAAAAAATAAGCATTCCGGAAACTGACTTGATAATAGATACTGGAATGTATCAGATCGTTTCCCCTGAATACATATTGATTCCGCAATAAATCCGGTGGAACTAAAGCAGCCATCAAAATGCTGCGATAGACCGTCGTGCCGATTCGCCATAAAGGATGTTGCCTTTCCACATTCACGCCATAGGTCCATTGACCGACCTGCCTGCGACCGGCCGTTTCGCCGGGTGTACGATGCAGCCCGGATTGGCCCAGTGAAGCCACCCAAACCTGCCCGCCTTCTTCGTGCTGTTCCAGTTTACCATCTCTCTTTCTGTAAGAGAAAAAGGGCGTAACACGCCAGAATCTGTGCTCAAAACTTGTGGCAACCCCTCTGAGAAAATCAATCTCATTGGCTGTGGTATGAGGCCTGATCCCGGCTCCCTGCCGGGCAATTCCATGCAATATTGCCCCCTTACCTGTGGCATATCCTGCCCACATACTCAGGCCCTGCCCGAATTGGAGCACATAATCCCCGATCACCATATTTGAAAAATAGCGTTGGTTTCTCAGTTGTATATTGCCGGAATAAAAATCAAAACCATAACGCTGAGCACCCGAAAAAAACTGTTCTCCAGGATCTTTTTCCATGTTGATCCCAATTCGCAGATCCGGCAACAGATCATAGCGATACCGTAGCAGCAGCCTGTCCGGAGAACCCAGGTAACGGGATCGGCCGGTATCCCTGACCAGATATCCCTGCTGATTTTCCAAAATACGTCCGTAACGGAGTATCCATTCCTGCTTTCCTTTGTTCTTCACCTCATTATAGGTGATGGTTTCAAGTTGGGATTTGTTGCGGACCAAGAAAAACTGACTCAGAAACTGAGCCGTCCGCAGATCCATTCCCTCGATCACCTGCAATTCATTAATAGAAATAAAGCCTCCCGTCCGTTGCCGGTAATTTAGGATCTGCCGGATCAACAATGGGGACAGGAAGCGTAATCGTCCCAACTCATCGGCAGTCACGCTATTGAGGTCCATTGGGTGCCTTCTGAGATCATTCAACTGCTCCATAACATCACTCAGGTCCAATTCTTCCAATTGTTCTTCCGGCAATAATTCCATCAGGATCTCCAGCATCCGTTCGTCATCCGCCAGAATAAATTCAGTCGTTCCTGTTTTCTGGGGCCATGCCCGCATCATAGGAAACACCCATAAAACCAATACCCATAAAACCAGCAGGAAAGGACGTTCAAAATTCATAGATTAGATCAAATTGAGGAGACATACCCATCCTTGGGTGAAAGGAAGAACCCAAATCCAGACTGAATTTATTCCAGCGGATTCCAAAACCGGCTGCCGGCACCATTCCCTTTCCGGCTAATCCCAGACGGAGAACCAGCCGCTCCGGCACAAAAAAATACTCAATTCCCGTCTGAAAAAAAAAACCTTGTGAAGGACCGTATTTCAGATCCAGCGCAACACCCAATTGATCGTCCAGCAAATAATAAGCACCCGTATTCAACACATAATCACTGTGCCCGGATTCCTTACGGGAAACACCGGCCACATGCAGGTTTTCCAGCACAAGTCCCAAAGAAAACTGTTCAGAAATACGATACTGTGTGGAAACATTCAGGAAGGTACTCCGCTGGTCCAGATAAGCCGGAATGTGCAGCAGCTAATGCCGGATCCCCAAAGCGACACCTAAATGCGGCCCAAAACGCCTGGCATACACGAATCCGAGATCCAGGTCCCGGTACGCATCCGGAAGACCAAAATGAATCAGTGACAGACCAAAATGATGCTGCATGACAGGAATGGCAAACTGAACCGTCTGCACAGACACATCGGGTTGATGAAACAGATACCGGTGGCCCATGAGCAGTGCAGGCCTTTTCATAAAGGCAATACCCGAAGGATTGCCCAGCAAAGCCTCAACCTGCCCGCCAAAAGCTGCACCGGACTCCCCCATTGCGAGAAAGCGGGCCGACGAAGTGATCTGGCCGGTAGCCCAAACCGGCACCAGCATGATCCAGAAAAAAATACAGGGATAAAACCAGAAAGTCATATATTTCAATTCAATAATAAAACAATTAACTTTCTTCAAAAGTAATTAAAATATTAATACAAAAGAAATATATTGCAAAAAATAATTATAAAAGAAATTATTTGCTTCTGATCGCTTCTACCGGATCCAGTCGGGCAGCCATCACAGCGGGAACGATGCCGGAGATCAGACCGATCATGGTCGATAGGAACAGCGTCAGCAATACCATACTCATACTCACCACAATAGTCATATCCGCCAGTACTTTCACCAGGAAAGTCAGTCCATATACAATGCTCAGCCCCATCAGCCCTCCAATAATGCACAGCGCAATGGCTTCAATCAGGAATTGGGATAAAATGAAATAGTTTTTGGCTCCCAGAGACTTCTGGATTCCGATAATATGGGTACGCTCCTTGACAGACACAAACATAATATTGGCAATACCAAAACCTCCCACCAGAATAGAAAAACCACCGATAATGGCTCCGGCCAGGTTGATGATCTTGAACATTTCATCCAATTGTGCCGTGATGATGGTGGTTTTATTGATGGAAAAATCATCGTCTTCCTGCGGGCTGAGCCTGTGGATGGAACGCATGGCGCCCCTCAGCTCACTTTCGGCCTCATCCAGACTGACATCGGCCCCGGCATCCACAATGATCGCAGGACTGTATCTTCTGACATTCACCAGATTCTTCGCCAGGTTGAAGGGGATCATAATCGCATTGTCCATGGAAACATCGATCAACTGACCTTCTCCTTCTTTTTTGAAAACACCGATCACCGTCATTTTCCGGCCCATCAGGGAGATGGACCTTCCGATCCCATTGCCCTGTGGGAACAGGCCTTCCGCAATCGTAGAACCAATAATGGCCACGGTTGCCCCCCTGTCAGATTCCCCTTCGGTAAAATACCGGCCTTCTTCGATCTCAAGATCCCTGATATCATAGATTTCGTGCGTACTGGCACTGACACTCAGACCCGAAACGTCATTGTTGAGGTATTTGGCAGTCCGGCCACCAATATCGATCGAGAAAGCAAGATCACTGGCTGTTGTCAGACGGGTTTTGAGCAATTCATAATCCCGGTAAGTGGGTTCGGGTCGGTTCATATACCGCCACCAGGGAAAATCACCGCCCCCACCCCAGGGCCATTTCTGGATATACAGGGTCTTGCTGCCCAGTTTTTCCACACTGCTTTCCAGGTTCGAACGCAGGGTATCCACGGCAGAAAACACGCCGATAATGGTCATGATACCGATGGTAATACCCAGCAGGGACAACAATGTCCTTGTCTTATTTTCGCGAAGTGCAGCGAATGCAAATCCAAAACTTTCGCCGATGAGTCTGATGAACAACATATTTCTTTGGACGCTATAAACCGGTTCAAGTTACAGGCAGATTCATCTTTTTAAATACTGACCCGGATCACTATAAAATTACAGGACTCCAGTTCAAAATGTTAAAAAAAAACTATTAATTTGTATAGAACCAATCAATGAAGAATGAAAAAGTATTACATGACCCTCTGGCTGGCCGTGATGGTCCCTTTCATGGCACTGGCCCAAACCCCTCACCATGCTGAACGGACAAAGGCAAATTATCAGTTGGCCTCCCGTTTTTCACCTGAAAAATTGAGAAAAATGATTTTTTCTACCAGTGTAAATCCGAACTGGATGAGTCAGTCGGACCGTTTCTGGTATGTTTATGAAACCTCTGCTGGAAAAAGCTGGTATATCGTGGATCCTGTCCTGCGCAAAAAGGAGCCGCTGTTTGACAATGCCGATATGGCAGCCCAACTGACCCGGATCGTCAAAGATCCTTTTGATTCACAGAATATCGATATCCGGAGTATTCGTTTCAACGAGGATGAGAGGAGTTTCCGATTTGAAGTAAACAGCACGAAGGATACTGTAAAAAATCAGGAAGAGCGGGAAAAGCTCACCAATAAATCCGATACACTCAAGAAAAAGGTATTCTACCTGGAATATGATCTCCAGACCCGCAGGGTGATCGAGTTGTCGGACACCCTGAAAACCAAAGCAAATCTCTCCTGGGCCAATTTTTCGCCGGACACTTCGGTAGTTATTTTTGCCAAGGCCTATAATCTGTACTGGATGGACCGGGAGAACTACCTCAAAGCACAGAAAAACGATAAGGACAGTACGATCGTGGAGCATCAGTTTACCACCGATGGCGTACAATATTATGCCTGGGGAGGAGATCAGTCCAATACCACGACCGGTGGGGATGCCAAAGCCGAAAAAGAAGCGCTGGAACAACGGAGGAGGGCTCCGGTAATCTGGTCCCCTGACGGAAAATATTTCTTGGTGAGCCGCAAGGATAGCCGGCACCTCAGTCCATTGTGGGTCATCAATAATGTGGGAGGCAAACGACCCACACTGGAGACCTATAAATACCAGATGCCAGGTGAAGCAGACAGCACGGAGCAGGAATTGTACCTGTTTGATTTTGCCACCAAAAAACCAACCCTGCTGGATGTGCACGCTTTCAAAAACCAGACACTTTCCCTGTGGACCAATCCCCTGCCTTCCAATATGCGGTCGGATGCCATCCGGATTTCTACATGGCTGGGCACCAGTGATGCGTTCTTTTTTGCACGCAGCAGCCGGGACCTCAAGCGGATCGACATCGTGAAACTGAATATCAGTGATCTGTCGGTATCGGTTTTGGTGGAAGAAAGGATGAATACCTATCAGGATGTTTCCAGGCCCTGGCTGATTGATGGAGGCAAGGAATTTATCCACTGGTCACAGCGGGACGGATGGGGTCATTATTATCTGTATGATGGCAATGGCAAGCTGAAAAATCAGATTACTTCCGGGGAATATTACAGTTCGGAAATCACCGGTCTGGATGCCAAAAGCCGCACGCTATATTTCGTAGCCAATGGCCGGGAAGCCGGGGAAGATCCTTATTTCAAACACCATTACAGTGTTAATCTCAATGGTTCCGGCATGAAATTGCTCAATCCGGGTGATTTTGACCATCAGGTATCCATGAGCGAAAGCAATCGCTTTTTTGTGAACAACTCTTCCCGTGTCAATACCACGCCGGAAGCGGTATTGTACAACAGTGCCGGCCAGAAAATCCTGGATCTGGAAAAAGCAGATCTGTCCTTGCTCTTTGCGGCCGGATATCAATTCCCGGAACCATTCAAAGTCAAAGCGGATGATGGGATCACCGATCTGTATGGGGTGATGTACAAACCCTTTGATTTCGATTCGACCAAAGTCTATCCGTTGATCGAATATGTCTATCCGGGACCGCAGACCGAGGCGGTGAACAAGTCCTTCGGACGAAGCATGGACCGGATCGACCGTTTGGCACAATTTGGCTTTGTGGTTATTACAGTCGGTAACCGGGGCGGCCATCCGGAACGTTCCAAATGGTATCATAACTATGGATATGGCGACCTGCGTGATTACGGGCTGGCCGACAAAAAAGCGGCTGCTGAACAATTGGCCGACCGGTACGCATATATTGATTTAAACCGGGTGGGTATTACCGGGCATTCCGGGGGCGGATTTATGTCCACGGCTGCCATGCTGGTATATCCGGACTTCTTTAAAGTGGCCGTTTCCGGTGCGGGAAATCATGAAAACAACATCTACAACCGCTGGTGGAGCGAACGTCACCACGGGGTGAAGGAAGTCGTTTCGGCAAAAGGGGACACGACCTTTTCCTATGCGATCACCCGCAATACGGAATTGGCCAAAAACCTGAAAGGCCGCTTACTGCTGGTCACCGGTGATATCGACAACAATGTCCACCCTGCCAACACCATCCGCATGGCCGAAGCATTGATCAAGGCGAACAAGCGTTTTGATTTTATGCTGTTGCCCGGACAGCGGCACGGATTCGGCAATATGACCGAGTATTTCTTCTGGATGATGGGCGATTACTTCGCAGAACATCTGCTGGGAGATTCCAAAGACGATGTGGATATCATGGAGATCAACCGGGAAATCCCGCTTCGCAGGTAATGGCAGAAGCAAATCTGATATCGATCTTTTCCGCCACCCTTTCCAAAAAAAGGGTGGCGGAATTGATTATGCAGGGAGGCGATCAGCCCCTTGATATACAGGAGCTTTATAAGCACTGTTTCCATTCCGATCAGACGATTGCCTTCCGTGCGGCCTGGGTGCTGGAAACCATTGCCCTGACCGCTCCGGAGCGATTTGTTCCGGTGCTGGATTTATTTCTGGCCGATTTCCCCAAACAGGACAACCGCAGTTGCCAGCGGCATTTTACGAAAATCCTGATGTGCATTCAGGATAAAAAAGCTCCGCAGAGTTTCCGGGAAGCGCTGGCCCGCTCGGACCGGGAAGCGCTCATTACCGCAGTCTTTGAATGGCTGATCGATCCGGAAACACCGGTAGCGGTATCGGCCAATTGCATGGATATACTTTATGATTTCGGCGGAGAGTTTGACTGGATCCGGGAAGAATTGTGGCATCAGCTTGTAATCCTGATGGATAGGGGGTCACCTGCCCTTAACAGCCGGGGGAAACGGGTCTTTAAGAAACTAAACAGAAAATAACAGGACGGTTTCCTCTTAGAACAACGAATTTTCTCCTGAACTGCGGAAGGTCCTGCCCAGATGTTTATAAGCAGCCTCCGTACATTCGCGGCCCCTTGAAGTCCGCATAATATAGCCTTCCTGGATCAGGAAGGGTTCGTAAACTTCTTCGATCGTACCCTCATCCTCTCCCACCGCCGTCGCAATGGTTTTCAGGCCCACCGGCCCGCCCTTGAATTTATCAATGATGGTGCTCAGGATGCGGTTATCCATTTCGTCCAGACCGTGCTCATCGACATTGAGGGCGTGGAGCGCGTACTTCGCAATCTCAGTATTGATCCGGCCATCTCCTTTGATCTGGGCAAAATCCCGGGTCCGGCGCAGCAGCGCATTGGCAATACGGGGCGTGCCCCTGCTCCGGCGGGCAATCTCATACGCGGCCTCATCGGTGATGGGGGTTTTGAGGATACTTGCGGAACGCAGTGCAATCGTGGTGAGCAGTTTCGCATCGTAATATTGCAACCGGGAATTGATACCGAAACGGGCCCTCAGCGGGGCGGTCAGCAAACCCGAACGGGTGGTGGCTCCAATCAGGGTAAAGGGATTGAGGGTAATCTGTACCGAACGGGCATTGGGGCCTGTTTCCAGCATGATATCGATCCGGAAGTCCTCCATAGCCGAATACAGATATTCTTCTACCAGGGGACTCAAACGGTGGATTTCATCAATAAAAAGAATGTCGCCTTCTTCCAGATTGGTCAGTAAGCCGGCCAGGTCGCCCGGTTTGTCCAGGACCGGACCGGAGGTAATTTTGATTCCCACACCCATCTCATTGGCAATGATATTGGACAGGGTGGTTTTGCCGAGTCCGGGGGGGCCATGGAGCAACACATGATCCAGAGCTTCCTTTCTCAGCTTGGCGGCCTGCACAAAGATCCTCAGGTTTTCAATAACTTTCTCCTGACCGGTAAAGTCTTCAAAAACCTGCGGGCGCAATACCCGCTCGATTTCCCGTTCGGCAGCACTTAAGCGTTCAGCATTTGGATCCAGGTGTTCATTCATATCATTTTTATTCATATTTCCGGAACCAGCTATTGATTTTCAATTGGATAACACCCAGAAAGGCCTCCCTGAAGATCCTGGTACTCATTTTGGAGGTGCCTGCCGTACGATCCGTAAAAATAATCGGCACTTCCACCACTTTGAATCCATGCATCAGGGCAGTAAATTTCATTTCGATCTGAAAGGCATAACCCACAAAACGGATCTTGTCCAGACGGATTTTTTCCAGCACCCTCCGCCTGTAACAGACGAATCCGGCAGTGGTATCCTGAATCTTCATTCCGGTGATCAGGCGTACATAAGCCGAGGCGAAATAAGACATCAGCACCCGGTTCATGGGCCAATTGACCACATTGACCCCGGTAATGTACCGGGAACCAACCGCCATATCCGCGCCTACCGAACCTGCTGCGACTGCCGTCCCCGTTGAGCCTGCCTCAACTGCCGTCCCTGCCGAGCTTTCCGCCCCTTCCATACAGGCCTGCCGCAAACGGGGCAAATCCTCGGGATTGTGCGAAAAATCAGCGTCCATCTCGAAAACGAATTCATAGGGACGGGCAAGGCACCACTTGAATCCATGTATATAGGCCGTGCCCAATCCCAGTTTTCCTTTGCGCTCCTCTATAAAAAGACGGTCGCCAAACTCCTGTTGCAGGGATTTGACAATATCCGCAGTGCCGTCCGGCGAGCCATCATCGACAATCAGAATGTGAAAATCACCCGAAAGGCTGAAAACCTTCCGGATGATCGCTTCTATATTTTCCTTTTCGTTGTACGTCGGAATGATGACGATACTATCTGCCACTTTTCAAAATCAAAAGATTAATGGATGCCGTGCATCTTCTTCTTCAGCCAGGGGGTCATCATCAACAGGATGACTCCAAACGCTGCCGGCACCACAGCAAATATTCCGAAGAAAACCGACATGGAATATTCGGAACTGATCTTGTCGATCAGGCCTCCGCTCATACCGGCCAGTTTGTTGGCGATGGCGCTGGCCAAAAACCAACATCCAAAAATAAGTCCCACCAAACGTTTTGGCGAAAGTTTACTGACATAAGATAAACCTACCGGCGACAGGCACAGTTCTCCGTTGGTATGGAAGAAATAGGCCAGGATCAGCCAGACCATGCTGACCGAAGCCGTTTGGGCTCCCTGTGGGATGGATGAGCTGCCGTATGAAAGTGCGGCAAAGCCTACCCCTACCAGAATCAGACCCAGCGCAAATTTGGCAGGTCCGGAAGGATTCCAGACTTTCTCCCATAGTTTACTGTATCCGGTAGCCAGCGTAATGATAAAGAAAGAATTCAATATCTGGAACCAGGATGCAGTGACTTCGGTTTTTACATCAATGTATTCCGCATATACTTTCCAGATACCCAGACCCCAGATGATCAGAAAACTGAGTGCGGTAAAGAAAATCGTCAGCGGATATTTGGCAAACAAACGTTTGGCAAGAGATATCAGCACATAACTGATGATGATCAGCGGAAAAATCGTCAGGGCCGCATCGACCCATTTGAAGATCACACCTGCCGAACCTGTCAGGTTACGCTCGGTATAATCCAGGGCAAAAATACTCATGGAACCACCAGCCTGTTCAAAGGAAAGCCAGAAAAATATACTGAACACCATCAGAATACCGATTACGATCAACCGGTCACTGACGATCTTGTCCACAAAGGCCTTTTTCAGATAGGCCAGTACGCTTTCCTTTTCTTCCGGACTCGCATTGTTCAATTTGTTTTCAATGGCACTTTTGGTTGCATGCTCGTCAAAATCCTGATAGATGACCTCTCTTTCTTCATTTTCCTGGCGGACCATACTCAAGGCCGAAACCACCGGGTCTTTTTCCGGATTGGGCTCCTGCCCGATAATGCCAAATATTTTCCGTCCATAATAGAACTGGAGCGCTCCGAAGAACATAAAAACCCCCGCCAGACCAAATCCATAGTGCCAGCCTACTTTCTCACCGATATACCCGCAGAGCAGCATTCCGAGAAAAGCACCTGAGTTGATACCCATATAAAAAATGGTATAACCGGCGTCTTTTTTGGAACTGTTGTCCGGGTACAATTGGCCCACCATAGAAGAAATATTCGGTTTGAACAAACCATTACCCAGGATCATCAGCCCAAGACCCAGATAGAAGAAATTGGATGCAACCCCTTCCAGTGCCATCGAGGCATGACCCATGGTCATAATAATGGCTCCCCACAACACTGCTTTCCGATAACCGGTGATCCGGTCGGCGATCATTCCACCCAGTAAAGGGGTCAGATAAACCAATCCTGTGTACCATCCATATAACTCCATTGCATCCGCCCTACTCCATTCCCATCCGCCATCTGCCAGTTTACTGACCAAAAACAGGGTCAATAAGGCGCGCATTCCGTAATAACTGAACCGTTCCCACATTTCTGTAAAAAACAGCACAAAAAGACTGGAAGGGTGCTGGAATACGGTTGAATTTTCGACTCCCTTTTTATTGAGGTGGTCAATCAATTCCTGATCATGGTTGTTGCTCATATAATTTCAAAATTTTGGTTTACACTCAAATAAGACTTTACAAATAAACTAAACTTTTTCGGATTATCCCATATTCCGCATGAGGAATTAAACCCAGATTATCAACACTTTTCTATGACCAGTGCGCTGGCTCCTCCTCCACCGTTGCAAATTCCTGCCACACCGATGCGACCCTCGTTCTGGGTCAGTACAGACAGTAAGGTGACCACGATCCGGGCTCCGGAAGCTCCCAGCGGATGGCCCAGGGACACTGCTCCTCCATTGACATTGACTTTTTGACCGTCCAGACCCAGCAGCTTGTTGTTGGCCAGTGAAACGACCGAAAATGCTTCGTTGATTTCATAGAAATCTACCTCGTCTGCGGTGACGCCGGCATGTTCAAGTGCGCGTGGAATGGCCTGTGCCGGAGCCGTAGTAAACCATTCGGGAGCCTGCTGGGCATCTCCGTAACCCCGGATTTTCGCCAGCGGCCGGAGCCCCAGTTCATCCAGCTTGGCCTTGCTCACCAGCACCAGTGCGGCCGCTCCGTCATTGAGCGTGGATGCATTGGCTGCCGTCACAGTACCGTCCTTTTTGAAAACAGGTCTCAGTCCCGGAATTTTGGAGAAATCCACCGCATGGATTTCATCGTCTTCGGATACGACTTTGACCTCGCCTTTCCGTCCCACCACTTCAACCGGCACAATTTCATCTTTGAATTTTCCGGTCTGTGCCGCACTCTGGGATCTTTTATAGGATTCGATAGCAAAATTATCCTGATCCTCCCGGCTGATCTGATGCTCCACGGCACAGAGTTCGGCCGCTGAACCCATGTGATAATCATTATACACATCCCATAGGCCATCCTTGATCAGGCCATCGGTCAATTGCCCATGCCCCAACCGGTAACCGGAACGGGCTTTGTCCAGATAATAGGGCACATTGCTCATGCTCTCCATCCCCCCGGCAACCACGATATCCCGCTGTCCGAGTGCAATGCTCTGGGCGGCCAGCATAATCGCTTTGGTACCGGAAGCACATACTTTATTGACCGTGGTAGCCGGGATATCCGGCAATCCTGCAAATTTCGCAGCCTGGGTGGCGGGAGCCTGGCCCATATTGGCGGACAATACATTCCCAAAATAAACTTCTTCTACCTGATCTCCCTGGATCCCAGCTCTTTTTACAGCTTCTTTTATGGCGAAACCACCCAACTGGCTGGCTGAAAACCCGGAAAGGCTGCCTGCAAAGCTCCCTATCGGGGTACGCACCGCTGCTACTATATATACTTCCTGCATGTTGAATAATATTAGGTATAAATTACAAATCTACAAAAAAAACTGAATCATCATATATTGGGCCAGCCGGCGGCCAGCACATCGGCAATATGAAAAGTCCGGACCGGGAGTTTCTGCTGGTCTATATAGTTTTGCAGATGCAACAGACAGGAGGAGTCGGTCGAGACAATGGCCTCTGCGCCCAGGTCGAGGGCATGCTGCACTTTCTGCTCAGCCATTGCAATGGAAATGTCCGCGAATTTAGTTGCGAAACTGCCTCCAAAGCCGCAGCACACCGCTGCATCCGGGCTTTCGATCAATTCAAAGCCGGCCACATTCTTCAGCAGTTGCCGGGGTTCTTCCCGGATACCGCAGCCCCGGAGTGCCGAGCAGGAATCGTGGTAAACGGCCTTGACTTCCATTTCAGCTCCGAAATAATCCACCCCCAGTACATTGACCAGAAAGTCGCTCAGTTCAAAAATATTCGCCTGCAGGGCACGGCAGCGGTTGTGATGCACCGTATTGGTAAAAAGATCATTGTAACCCTCTCTGATCATGGTAATACAAGAGGCTGACGGGGCTACCACGGGGATATCTCCGGAAAAATCGTTCAGAAACTTTTGTCCGGTTTTCTTGGCTTCGTCCCACATTCCGGCATTATAGGCCGGTTGCCCGCAACAGGTCTGCTGAGAGTTATATTCTACCTGACATCCAGCTTTTTGCAGGACACGGACGGTATTGAAGGCTGTTTCGGGAAAAAACTGATCAATAAAGCAGGGTATAAATAAATTAACCTTCATCTGCCCTCCTTATTTTGTTTTCCTTATTTTGTCTGCCAGATCCAGCGCAAACGTCAGTTGCTGCTCCTCATCCAAAAAGGTATTGTCCAGTAAAATTGCGTCTTCGGCCTGTACAAGGGGGCTTTCCTCACGGGTGGTGTCGATCAGATCCCGGTGTGACAGATTCTCGATCACTTCCTCAATGGTTGTGGTTTCGCCTTTGGCCTGCAATTCAAGGAACCGGCGCTGGGCCCGTACCAGTGGGTCCGCTGTCATAAACAGCTTGAGATCTGCCCAGGGGAATACCTGGGTGCCGATATCCCTGCCATCCATGACCAGATTGCGACGCTTGCCGAGCGACTGTTGCTGGGCGACCATAGCTTCTCTCACCGCTTTTATTGCACTGACTTCACTCACCATTTCCGAAACATACATCTGCCTGATTTCAGTGGAGACATCCTCTCCATTGAGTAGTACGATCAACTGACCTTCCTCGGAATGCATATCGATATGGATATTTTTCAGGGCCTCTCCTACCTGCCGGCCATCAGAAAGAGCGATATGTTCCCGCAGGAAGAACAGGGTGACCGCCCGGTACATGGCTCCACTATCGACATACACAAAACCGAGTTTTTTGGCCAGTGCCTTCGCCAGCGTGCTTTTGCCACAGGATGAATAGCCATCGATCGCTATGATCACATTTTTTTCTGCCATTGCGGGGATTCAGCTTTCAATTATTTTTCAATTTCCGTTTTCATGGTTGATCATTCCCCCGATCAGGATACCTGGTTTATCCAATACCGGCACCCGGATCATATGTTCATCCACAATACTATCCGGCAGGAATATATATTTTTTGTCATAAATAGTCCCGTCAATGTAAAAACTCAGCCAGTATTCGTTGGTGAGTCCGAATACCTGTGGGTCAATGGCCTCAATGCGGGCGTAATCCATGCGATCCAGATCACCGATAAAATGCCTCAGCATTGAAGTTTTTACTTCCATGCCATCTTTGGTACCATATCCTTTTGAACTGATCATGACATTTTGCAGGGGAACGTCCTTTTCGTTAATGAGATAGACCTGCCAGTCCCCTCCTTCCGGGCTGTCACTTTCCAGAACGACTGCAATGGAGATATCCTCTACATGGTTTTGCGGGAGATCTGCTTTCATAGCTAAATGTTTTACGCTTGCGCCGTTTACTTCCTTTTATTTCTTTGCTCTTGTTGTCCGGCCTTTTGCCTTTGGTTTCTTTTCGTCGGCTGCCGCCCAATCCAATACCTGCTGATAGGTAATGGATTCGATTTCGGTCCCTTTCGGAATTTTTAGATTTTGTTTTCCAAAACGTATAAAAGGACCCCAACGGCCATTTTCTATCTGCGCATCCGGATTCTCGGCAAATACCTTTATGACTTTTTCCTTATCTTTCTGACGTTTGTCCTTTATAATTTCAATTGCATCCTTTTCAGTGACATCGTGCGGATCCACTCCTTTTGGCAGGGAATAAAATGCGCTGTTGTGCCTGATGTAAGGGCCGAAACGCCCAATCGCCACCGTCATGTCCTTGTCTTCAAAGGTGCCGGCTTTTCTGGGCAGTTTGAACAGGTCAAGGGCTTCCTCAAAAGTGATGGTTTCGATCATCTGGCCGGGTCTCAGACTGGCAAAACGTGGTTTTTCTTCATCTTCCGGGCTACCGATCTGGACCAATGGACCAAATTTACCGATGCGTACACTGACTCTTTTGCCGGTGGCCGGATCGATCCCCAGTTCGCGTTCATTGTTTGCCCGGTCCGCGTGGAGCATGGTATTTTCCACTTCCTGATGGAAGGGGGTATAAAATGCGTGGAGCATCTCCGTCCATTCCTTCAGCCCCTGGGCAATTTCATCAAATTCCTTCTCTACTTTGGCCGTAAAATGAAAATCGACAATACCTATAAAGTGTTCGACCAGAAAATCATTGACCACCATCCCGATATCGGTTGGGAATAATTTGGCCTTTTCCGCTCCGGTAATCTCTGTTTTGGTCAGTTGGTCGATGGTTTCCTGCGCCAGTTGCAGCACCCGATAGACCCTTTCTTTCCCTTCCCGGTCTTCCTTCACCACATATCCACGGTTCTGGATGGTGGATATGGTCGGTGCATAAGTCGATGGGCGGCCAATGCCCAGTTCTTCGAGTTTTTTGACCAGGCTGGCTTCGGTATATCTGGCCGGAGGGCGTGAAAACCGTTCGGTCGCAGACATGTTTTGAAGATTCAGCGACTGTCCTTTATGCAGTGGTGGCAGCAGATCGTTTTCGCTTTGATCATCGGCCGTCGTTTCGTGCTCTTCATCTGTGGATTCAAAATAGACTTTGAGGAACCCGTCAAATTTCAGTACTTCTCCATTAGCCGCCAGTTCCTCGCTGCGGGTGGAAATATTGATTTTTGCTACTGTTTTTTCGAATTCGGCTTCACTCATCTGTGAGGCGATAGCTCTTTTCCAGATCAATTCATACAGACGCCTTTCGGCGGAATCGCCGGGGATCGTGTGCTGATCAAAATAAGTGGGCCGGATGGCTTCGTGCGCTTCCTGGGCACCAGCCGACTTGGTTTTGTATTGACGTCTTTTATGGTATTGATCACCATACGCATTCCGGATCTCAGCTTCGGCAGCTTGCAGTGCAGTCTGGCTCAGATTGACCGAGTCGGTACGCATATAGGTGATCCGCCCCGATTCGTATAGGCGTTGTGCCACAGTCATGGTGCGTGCTACCGAAAATCCAAGTTTCCGGCTGGCTTCCTGCTGCAATGTGGATGTTGTAAAGGGGGCTGCCGGATTGCGTTTGGAAGGTTTTGTCTCGAGGCTGGCGACCGAAAATGATGCTCCCAGGCAATCTTTGAGAAACTGTTCGGCCTCTGTTATGGTTTTGAACCTGGCGGGTAATTCGGCTTTGAAAAGCTCTTTTCCTTTGCCGGTGTGGAACACAGCGGTGATTTTGAAGGCCGCTTCGGATTCAAAGTGGATGATTTCCCGTTCCCGGTCCACGATCAGCCTGACAGCAACGGATTGGACCCTGCCTGCGGACAGGGAAGGCTTGACTTTCCGCCAGAGTACCGGTGACAATTCGAATCCGACCAAACGATCCAGCACCCTGCGGGCCTGCTGTGCATTGACCAGATGATGATCGATTTTACGGGGTGACTCGATGGCTTTGAGAATGGCGGGCTTGGTAATTTCGTGAAAAACAATTCGCTTGGTGTTCTCTTCTTTCAGGCCCAGCGTCTCAAACAAATGCCAGGAAATGGCTTCTCCTTCACGGTCCTCATCCGATGCAAGCCACACGGTCTCTGCTTCTTTTGCCAGTTTTTTCAATTCGCTGACGACTGCTTTTTTTTCTGCTGGGACTTCGTATTTTTGTTTAAAATCATTATTGACCTCAATGGCATCATCGGTTTTGACCAAATCCCGGATATGTCCATAACTGGATTTTACCAAGAAATCCTGCCCCAGATATCCTTCGATTGTCTTGGCTTTCGCCGGTGATTCCACTATCAATAAATTTTTTGCCATAGGGTCCTGAATGATTTTGATTTTTGCAAAGAAAGGGATTTATTCAGGGAATGACAACTTGTGTGGAGATTTTCCTTTTTTTAGGGGCTGTGTTTTTGGTTTTCCGGGCTGTACTGCGCTCGCACAACCCTGCTCGTAAGGCCCTGAAAACCTAAAACCCTGCCTCACCTCTGGAAAATTTTCAAAAAGGTCACAAAGGAAACCAGATTGAGAGCAGGAAAAACACCGCAAATATGACCGATGCAATTCCATTCGTCGTCATAAAAGCCCGGTCCACCCGGCTCAGGTCAGTGGGGCTGACAATCCGGTGCTGATAAATCAGTAAAGCAATATAGACCAGGACCCCGATCCAGTAAAAAATTCCGAAATCGAAATACAGTAAAGGCAGTATGACAAACAGGGCCGAAAGCACATGGAGTATTTCAGAAACCCGCAAGGCTCCACGGGTACCAAACAGCACCGGAATGGATTTCAATCCATGCTGCCGGTCAAATTCTTCATCCTGCAAAGCGTATATAATGTCAAAACCGCTGACCCAGCAGATGACCGCCATACCGAAAAAAATGGGTACCAGATGAAAAACACCGGTGACTGCCAGATAGGCGCCCACGGGTGCAAGTCCGAGGCCCAGGCCCAGAATCAGATGGCAGAGGGGTGTGAAACGCTTGGTGTAACTATAACCCAGCACGACCAGCAGGGCCACGGGTGACAGATAAAAGCAGATGGGGTTGATAAACCAGGTGGCCAGCACAAACAGCACACAATTGGAGATCGTAAAAAAAAGTGCCTGCCGGGGGCTGACCCTTCCGGCCGGCACATCCCGGCCCGCAGTCCGGGGATTCAATGCATCTACATCCCTGTCCAGATAACGGTTGAACGCCATTGCCGCATTGCGCGCAAAGACCATGCAGAGCAGCATCAGCAGCAACTTGTACCATTCAAAGGCATGATCGGTCGTATGGATGGCCAGGAAAAACCCAATGACCGCAAAGGGCAATGCAAAAACACTATGTGCAAACAGAACCAGGGAAAAATACTTTTTCATTTACTCATAAAATTGATAAATCCTTACGATACTGAGCCGGTATAAGTTTGATTCACATCATCAATAAAACCGATCACTTCTTCACAACCCTTTCTGGTCTCAGAAGAAGTCAGGAAAACCGGTGGCATTTCCTCAAACCATTGCAGCAGGGATTTACGGAAAAGGGACATATTCTTATCCGATTTGACGGTCGATTGCTTGTCGGCTTTGGTGAAAACCAAAACGAAGGGGATACCCTCCCCGCCCAGCCACATACAGAAATCCAGATCGTTCTTTTGGGGTTCGAGCCGGCTGTCGATCAGGACAAACACACATTGCAGATTTTCCCGATCCCTCAGGTATCTGCGGATAAACTTTTCCCAGTTGGCACGGTCGGTTTTGGAAGCCTTGGCGAATCCATAACCCGGCAAGTCCACCAGATACCACTCCCCATTAATCAGAAAATGATTGATCAACTGGGTTTTGCCGGGCGTCTGGGAAGTTTTGGCCAGATTTTTTCGGTTGGTCATGGCATTGATCAGAGAGGACTTACCGACATTGGAACGCCCGATAAAGGCATACTCAGGCTTGTTGGCTTCCGGGAGCTGATCCACACGGGTATTGCTGCACAAAAATTCGGCTGTCTTGATGATCATCCTGCAAAGATAAAATTTATATCTTTGCAAAAAATTTCTTAACAGTATTTAATATGGCATTACAGTGCGGCATTGTTGGCTTACCGAATGTGGGGAAATCCACGCTATTCAATTGTTTATCAAATGCGAAGGCGCAGGCGGCAAACTTTCCTTTTTGTACCATCGAACCGAATATCGGGGTGATCACCGTGCCGGATGAGCGGCTCAGCAAACTGGCCGAACTGGTAAAACCCCAGCGGATATTGCCAAACACCATCGAAATCGTAGATATTGCGGGCCTTGTGAAGGGTGCCAGCAAGGGCGAAGGGTTGGGCAATCAGTTTCTGGGGAACATCCGGAATACAGACGCTATCATCCATGTTCTGCGTTGTTTCGATGACGGGAATGTGATCCATGTGGATGGTTCGGTCGATCCCGTCCGGGACAAGGAAATCATTGATACAGAGTTGCAGCTCAAAGATCTGGATACGGTAGTAAAAAGAGTGCAGAGGGTGGAGAAAATGGCCAAAACCGGTGGCGATAAGGAAGCTAAAAGGACTTATGACATCCTTTCAGTGGTCAAATCGCATCTGGAATCCGGCAAATCAGCCCGCACGGCAGCCATCGCACCCGAAGATTTTGAGTTTATCAGTGATTTGAATCTGCTGACCGCCAAGCCGGTTTTATACGTCTGTAATGTGGACGAAGCTTCGGTCAATACCGGCAATGCCTATGTAGATCGGGTCAGGGAGGCAGTGAAGGATGAAAATGCAGAAGTCCTGATTATTTCCGCTCAGATTGAATCTGAAATTGCGCAATTGGAAAGTTATGAAGAAAGGCAACTATTTCTGGAGGATCTGGGCCTGAACGAATCGGGAGTCAATAAATTGATCAAAGCGGCTTACAAACTGCTCAATCTTGCCACCTACTTTACGGCCGGGGTGCAGGAAGTGAGGGCCTGGACCATCGAGAATGGTTTCACCGCCCCTCAGGCAGCCGGCGTCATCCACACCGATTTTGAGAAAGGTTTTATCCGTGCAGAAGTGATCAAATATGAGGACTTCATCCATTACGGTTCCGAAGCTGCGGTCAAGGAAGCTGGAAAATTGGGGGTGGAAGGCAAAAGCTATATTGTGCAGGATGGGGATATCATGCATTTCAGGTTCAATGTGTAGCGGAAAAAGTTTAGTTTAATGGGAAAAACAAGGTTTAAGTAAAAAACAAGCCCGGTAAAATCGGGCGATTTTCCGGGCTTGTAGTGTCTCAAGGATTGAGACAATCAACCTAAACCTAATACACAAATTTAGCAGACTCATTCAATATTTCCTAATAATTCCGAATATTTACTATCATTTTTTTACAATGGGGTGCCAATTGTGATTTGTGCGAATAATTTTTAGCGGAATGCTTGCCATATCAGTCCTTAATTTACTATATTTGCAGCCTTTCAGAATTACAGTAAAGTTCCCGTAGTTCAATGGATAGAATTTCAGATTCCGGTTCTGAAGATAGGGGTTCGAGTCCCTTCGGGAACACAAAAAAGCTTCAACAACGTTGAGGCTTTTTTTGTGAAAGAAGGCAGGATAACGAAGGGATGGCCGATAATTATATTATCTTTGCGTATCTTTGCGGGGAATTGGATCACTATTTATTAACACCTATTATAACATTTTATAAATCCCTGTATAATGTCTAAAAACTACCTTTCCGAATTCTCAAATTGGATCGAACAAGAAAAACTGGCGACCGAACTGATCAATATTGCCGGAAAACTTTTGCTCAATGATTCGATCGAGCTGATGCTGTTCCGCAAGCCATTGTTCAATATCAGCAGCAGTGAGGTGCTGGCGCATCATCAGTATGCGGAGCAGGTGAGCAAATTGCCGATCACGGTCAGGGAGACGGTCATGCTGGCCAATGAAATCCAGGCCCTGGAGCTGGCTCCTTCCCGCATTGATCTGGGCCGCCTGACAGCCGAATGGCTCGGCGAACAGTCGAAGCATGTTTCGGCCACCGCATTTGTGACAGACAAATTAAAAGATCACCTGGGCAGGGACCGGCGGACACTGACCCCAAAAGATGTGGTGCTGTTTGGTTTCGGGCGGATCGGGCGGATTGCGACCCGGCTGTTGATCGAGCAGACCGGCAAGGGAGAACAATTGCGGTTGCGGGCCATTGTGACCCGGAGTTATAGCGATGAGGAATTGACTAAAAGGGCCGAGTTGTTGCGGAATGATTCGGTACACGGAGCGTTTTTGGGTACGATTACCGAGGATTTTGAGAATCAGGCATTGATTATCAATGGTCAGACCGTCAAACTACTGGCAGCAAACAGTCCGGAGGATATTGATTATACGCAATATGGCATTGATAATGCATTGCTGATTGATAATACCGGGGTTTACCGGGATCGGGAAGGTTTGGGCAGGCACCTGAAAGCCAAAGGGATCAGCAAGGTGCTGCTGACGGCCCCGGCCAAAGGGGATATTCCGAATATTGTGACCGGCATCAATGACGGGCCTTATCATCACAGTGCTGAAACGATTTATTCTAATGCTTCCTGTACGACCAATGCGATTGTACCTGTCCTGAAAGTAGTGGATGATCTGTTCGGTATTCAGAAAGGGCATATTGAAACCGTGCATTCCTATACCAATGATCAGAATCTGCTGGACAATTACCATAAAAAATACCGCAGGGGCCGGGCGGCATCCCTCAATCTGGTAATTACGGAGACGGGTGCCGATAAAGCCGTGGCGAAAGTATTGCCGCACCTGGCCGGAAAACTGACGGGGAATGCGGTGCGGGTACCGACCCCCAATGTGTCGCTGGCCATTCTGAATCTCACTCTTGACAAGGCCGTCAGCAAGGAAAGCATCAACGAAGAGCTCAGGACAGCCGCACTATATGGGGTTTTGACTGAGCAGATCGAATTTTCGGTGTCCAATGAGCTGGTCAGCTCGGATCTGGTGGGCAATAGCCATCCCAGTATTGTGGACGGGCCGGCGACCATTGTTTCCCATGACGGAAAATCGGTGGTGCTGTATGTATGGTATGATAATGAATACGGTTATACCCAGCAGGTGATCCGCCTGGCCAAGAAGATTTCGGATGTTGTCCGGATCACTTATTACTGAAATCAGGGGCAGATGACCGGACCCACAATTAATTGAATCCACAGATGGACTGGCAGCAAAGTATCGTTCAATACAAGCAGTATCTGCGATTTGAGCGGGGCCTGGCCGGTAATTCAATAGAGGCGTATCTCCAGGATGCGGACAAGCTGCGGCAGTATTCTGAGATCCATCAGTTGCACCTGGATCGGTTGTCCGTGCGGGACATTCAGGATTTTCTTATCTGGATCAATGAACTGGGGGTCACTGCCCATACCCAGGCCCGGATTCTTTCGGGCCTGAAATCTTTTTTTTCATTTCTGAAAATCGAATATGGACTGGAGGAAAATCCGATGGAGCTGATCCAGTCTCCCCGATTGGAACGTAAACTACCTGACACCCTGAACATTCAGGAAATCGACCGGCTGATTGCCGCGCTGGATCTTTCCGGCAGAGAAGGGATGCGCAACAAGGCCATGCTGGAAGTGCTGTATGGCTGTGGATTGCGCGTCAGCGAATTAATTAACCTCAAACTGTCCAATCTGAATCTCCAGGAAGGTTTTATCAAGGTGGAAGGAAAAGGAAATAAAGAGCGTCTGGTACCCATCGGCCATCAGGCCATCAAATATCTCCGTATGTACCTCGAAGAAGTCAGGCCCTCCCAAAAAATCAATCCCGGATATGAGGATATGGCATTTATCAGCAAACGGGGGACTTCCCTGTCCAGGGTGATGGTATTTCTGATGATCAAGGGGCTGGCGGAGAAAGCAGGGATCCGCAAAAACATCAGTCCGCATACCTTCCGACATTCCTTTGCCAGCCACCTGGTGGAGGGGGGTGCCGATCTGCGGGCGGTGCAGGATATGCTGGGCCATGAGAGCATTACGACCACCGAAATTTACACCCATATAGACCGGGATTACCTGCGTTCGGCTATCATCCAATTCCACCCGAGAAAGTAACAAAAAGCATTTGTTTATCATCAGACCTTTACCTATGTTTGTCGGCTTTAAGTCAATAATAAAAAAGGCCGTTTTTATATACGTGAAAGCAAAAATTGTGGCCTGCTATTTGATATTGGAATAGGAAAAATTATTTTTTGGTCAGCTATGTCCACACGAAAGATTATTATTATCTCCGCCATTGCAATCAATTTATTGGTTGCAATTTTAGCATTTACTTTTAGCCCCTACTATTTATGGTGGCTGGTGATCACATTGCCCATGCTGTGGTTTGCGATTGCGCACAGTATCCAGAAAAAGCATGCGATCCTGCGCAATTTCCCATTGCTGGGCTTGTTCCGCTATTTTTTTGAATCCATCCGTCCGGAACTGCGCCAGTATTTCTGGGAATCGGACACTGATGGCAAGCCTTTCAACCGCCGTCAGCGTTCCCTTGTTTACCAGCGGGCCAAGAATGAGCGGGAAACCGTCGCTTTCGGCATGCAATCCGATCCGAATCAACCGGGTAATGAATGGGTAGCCCACACAGTATTTCCGGTGAAAATCAAGGAAAAGGATCTGAGAACGATGATTGGAAACGCACAATGCCGTCAGCCCTATGACCTCAGTGTATTCAATATCAGTGCAATGAGTTATGGTGCACTGAGCAAAACAGCGATTACTGCATTGAACAAGGGTGCCGCTCTGGGCAAATTTGCCCACAATACCGGTGAGGGGTCCATCAGTGAATTCCACTTGCAGGGCGGGGATCTGATCTGGCAGATCGGTACCGGCTATTTTGGCTGCCGCAATGAAGAAGGCAATTTTTCAGAAGAATTATTCACTAAAAATGCCAGCCGCCCCCAGGTAAAAATGATCGAGCTGAAACTGTCCCAGGGAGCAAAACCGGGACACGGAGGTATTCTGCCAGCAGCCAAGAACACGCCGGAGATTGCCGCCATCCGCCACGTTATACCCCATACGGATGTCATGTCGCCTCCGGGGCACAGTGCTTTTTCCACACCAGTGGAGATGATGGCTTTCATTGGTAAACTACGCATCCTGTCCGGTTATAAGCCGGTGGGGTTCAAATTGTGTATTGGTGACAGGCAGGAATTTATCGATATCTGCCATGCCATCACCACCACCCAGATCATTCCGGACTTTATATCCATTGACGGTGCTGAGGGCGGTACAGGTGCAGCTCCGCTGGAATTCACCGACAGTATCGGAATGCCGCTGTATGATGCATTGACTTTTGTGACCAAGACCCTGATCTCTTTTGGCATTAAAAAACAGATTAAAATCATTGTTTCGGGCAAAATCGTGACAGGTTTTGATTTATTGAAGGTCATCGCCCTGGGCGCAGATGCCTGTTACAGCGCGCGGGGAATGATGTTCGCCCTGGGTTGTATCCAGGCATTGAAGTGTAATGAAGACATTTGCCCGGTGGGTGTGGCCACGCAAAATCCCAAATTGTACAAAGGATTGGATGTCAATGACAAGCAGGTCAGGGTAGCACAGTTCCACCACAATACCATCCGCGCGACTATTGAAATCATGGAAGCCTGCGGTTTTTCTACGCTCAGTGACGTTTCGGCAGATAAATTCTTTAAAAAGGTGGATGCCAGCCATACGGTCAGCTTCCAGGAACTGTATTATGGCAAGGAAGGCCGCCTGATTGACAGTCATACGGAATTCAGCCCCCGGATTATGAATTAGCCGGGGTGTCTTTTCCAGACTACACAACTTCGATGTGAAAGGCCCGGAAAACACACCCCGGATTTTACTTTATTTCTGGCGGAACCAGATCTGGATAGGGACTCCCTGGAAATCAAAATGCTCCCTGATCTTGTTTTCGATGAAGCGTTTGTAAGGCTCCTTGATATACTGAGGCAGGTTACAGAAAAATGCAAACATGGGTGACCGGCCTTTCAACTGGGTCACATATTTGATCTTGATATACTTGCCTTTGGTGGCCGGTGGGGGATAATTCTCAATAATGGGCAGCAGTACCTCATTCAGTTTGGAGGTCGGGATGGTCTTCATCTTATTGTCGTAAACCGCTTTAGCCGCTTCCAGGGCTTTGAAAATCCGCTGCTTCTCGGTGACCGAGGTGAAGATGA
This sequence comes from Parapedobacter defluvii, assembly GCA_040392005.1. Lineage (GTDB taxonomy): Bacteria > Bacteroidota > Bacteroidia > Sphingobacteriales > Sphingobacteriaceae > DASRQK01. The sequence continues at coordinate 117,542 of JBEBWT010000001.1, read as the reverse complement.
TCGGCACATCGGTGAAAGGAGCAATTTTTTCATGGATCATCTCCTCAAAAACTTTGGTGGTTTTGTGGTTTTTCTCAATCAGATCCCATTTATTGACCAGGATGACGACGCCCTTTTTATTTTTTTCGGCCAGGTGGAATATATTGATATCCTGCGCCTCCAGACCTTCCATGGCATCCAGCATCAGGATGACCACATCCGCATCTTCCAGTGCTTTGATAGTCCGCATCACCGAATAAAATTCAATATTTTCCTTGACTTTGGCCTTTTTCCGCAAACCTGCCGTATCGATCAGCATAAAATCATGGCCGTACATATTGTAATGGATCCGGATGGAATCCCGGGTGGTACCCGCGATCGGAGTGACAATATTCCGCTCCTTCCCGATCAGGGCATTGATAAAGGAAGATTTACCCACATTGGGACGACCCACAACCGCATATTTGGGCAGTTCATCCGTTTCCTCGGGCAGCTCTTCAAAATGTTTGACTACCTCATCCAGCAATTCCCCGGTACCAGATCCGGAGGCAGAGGAAACCGGGAAGATTTCCCCCAGTCCAAAGCTGTAAAAAACAGATGCTTCCTGCTGTAACAGGGCATGATCCACCTTGTTCACCACCACGAATACCGGCTTTTTACTCCTGCGCAACAAATTGGCAATTTCATCGTCCAGATCCGTGATGCCAGTCATTACATCCACCATAAACAAGATTACTGTCGCCTCTTCGATTGCGATCAGCACCTGCTCCCGGATCGCTGCCTCAAACACATCATCCGAACCGTGCACATAACCACCGGTATCGATCACCGTGAATTGCTTGCCGATCCATTCACCCTGACCATAATGCCGGTCCCGGGTCACTCCGCTAAAATCATCGACAATCGCCTTTCTGCTTTCAGTCAATCTATTGTATAAAGTGGACTTGCCCACATTCGGTCTTCCTACAATTGCCAGGATATTTGCCATAATTTCAAATTAACAGGGTTTAACCCGGATTCCACATTAGACTTCGTTATGCGGAATCAGGGTCCAAAGGTACGAAATTCAGATCAGCTTTGCGATAGCTTCCAGGTAAGTCCTTTCATTGGCCAGGCGAGGCACTTTATTCTGGCCGCCCAGCTTGCCCCTTTCCTTCATCCACCTGTAAAAAGTCCCGTCCGGCACATGATGTACCACCGGAAAACCGAGGGCCATATTTTTGAAACGCTTGGCATCATAATCCGAATTCAGTTCCCGCAATCGCTGGTCAAGCAACTCACAAAAACGCTCAAAATCATCGGGCTGATTTTCAAACTCGATCATCCATTCGTGCGCACCGGATTTGCCTTCGCTGAAATAGACCGGACCGGCCGTATAATCCCGAACAATGGCCGCAGTGGCACCACATGCAAAATCGAGGGCCTGATCCGCATTATCCACAATCAGTTCCTCGCCAAAGGTATTGATATATTGTTTGGTCCGTCCGGTAATCTGTATGCGATAAGGGGCAAGGTTCACAAATTTGATGGTATCGCCCACCATATAACGCCAGAGACCGGCATTGGTGGAGATCACCAGGGCATAATTTTTATTCAATTCCACCTCATGCAATGCCAGGGTCTGCGGATGCTCATCGTGCAGATTTTCGATGGGCAGAAATTCATAATAGATCCCATAATCCAGCATGAGCAGCAAATCTTCGGAATCAGGCTGGTCCTGCAAAGCAAAATAGCCTTCGGATGCATTGTAATTTTCCAGATAATACATGCGGTCTGAAGGGATCAGTTGCTTAAATTGCTCCCGGTAAGGCCGGAAACTCACGCCACCGTGGCTGTAAAATTCCAGATTGGGCCAGACTTCCAGCAGATTTGATTTGCCGGTAATTTCCAGGATGCGCTTGGCCAGCACAATATTCCAGGTAGGCACACCGGAAAGATTGGTTACGTTTTCCTTGCAGGTGATCTGCGCTATACTTTCGATTTTTTCCTCAAAATTGGGATTGAGCGTCACGTCGATACTGGGTGTGCGGGTATATTCGGCCCAGAAGGGCAGATTGCGAATAATGATAGAAGACAAGTCTCCCTGATAGGCATTAGAACTGATATTGAGGATCTGTGAGCTTCCACCCAGCACCACGGTCTTTCCCGTCATGATCCGGGTATCGGGCCGGTTGTGACAATAGACCGAAAGCATATCTTTGCCTCCCTGATAATGGCATTCTTCCAGCGCTTCACGACTGACCGGAATGAATTTGCTGCGATCCGAAGTCGTACCCGAAGATTTGGCGAACCATTTGATCTCCGATGGCCAGAGAATATTCTGCTCGCCTTGCAGCATCCGGTCAATATAGGGTTTAAGGCTATTATAATCCTGCAGCGGCACCCGTTCCTTGTAAATTCCAGGCGTCAGAATGGATTCATATTCATACTTCCTGCCCCATTCGGTCGCCTGGGCAGTGGAAATCAGGCTGTGGAACCATTCATCCTGGACCTCATGCGGATATTTCATAAAAAGCTCAATCTGGTGAATGCGCTTTTTCATAATCCATGTAAAAATCGAGTTCAGTAATGCCATGGGGAACTGTGTTTAGAGTTTTTTCCTGCGTAATTCAAAATTGCGGCCCAGGTAAAACTTGCGGGCCAACTCGTTGGATGCAATTTCTTCCGGCGTACCGTCCAGCATGATCTTTCCTTCCGCCAGCAGGTATGCCCGGTCTGTAATGGAGAGGGTCTCTTGTACATTGTGATCCGTGATCAGGATACCGATGTTCCGGGTCTTCAGCTTGGCCACAATGGACTGGATTTCTTCTACGGCAATGGGATCGACCCCGGCAAAGGGTTCATCCAGCAAGATAAAATTGGGATTGGCGGCCAATGCCCTGGCGATTTCCGTCCTTCGCCTTTCACCACCTGAAAGCAGGTCTCCCCGGTTCTTCCGGACCCGGTGAAGTGAAAATTCACTCAATAATTCTTCCAGTTTTTCCCGGCGTTCTTCCCTGTGCGGATAATGGATTTCCAGCACGGACATCACATTGTCCTCTACGGATAATTTGCGGAATACCGAGGCTTCCTGCGCCAGGTACCCAATCCCCTTTTGCGCACGCTTGTACATGGGATCGGCCGTGATTTCTGCTCCATCCAAATAAACATGGCCCTCATTGGGCTTTATCAGGCCCACAATCATATAAAAAGAAGTGGTCTTCCCGGCTCCGTTCGGCCCCAGCAATCCCACGATCTCTCCCTGTGAAACCTCAAAAGAAACATCATTGACTACCGTCCGCTGCCTGTATTTTTTGATCAGGTGTTCTGCCTTTAATATCATCCATTTAATTTTTCAATGTTCCGAAGATAAAAATTATTCTTAATTTACTGCAAAAAACAACCCGGATTATGCATAGTCCAATGCGATATCTTTCAGATTCAACTGGAGATTGCGCCGCTGCCGCCAGTTGTTTTCCTCCAGTACAAAACAGATATCAAAGGCGGCTCCACGATTGATCGCATCTGCGAAATGGCCCAGACCAAAGCCTATGCAGGGGAAGGCAGGTGAGTCCTTCTGAACTACCTGCATCCGCAGGTGATTGTCCCCTACCACCTGTGCCGGACCTACCACCGAAACATGGGTGCTCAGAAATACTGGCGGCTCGTGCTGAGGGCCGAAAGGTTCAAATTGTTTCAGGACTCTGTAAAAACGGGCATCAATCTCTTTCAATTCAATTTCTGCATCAATCTGTACCTCCGGCACCAACATATCGTCTGTCACCCTGGAAGCAACAGCCTCTTCAAAGCGTTCTTTGAACAACTGTACATTTTCGGCCTGCATGGTCAGTCCGGCCGCATACTGATGTCCGCCATACTGATCCAGCAGATCCCGGCAGTCTGTCAGGGTCTCGTACAGATCTACGCCAGCAATGGATCGGGCCGATCCGGTAATATGGGTGTTGGTATGTGTCAGAATGACCGTGGGCCTGTAAAATTTTTCCACAAGCCGGGAGGCTACAATCCCGATCACTCCCCGGTGCCAGTCTTCCTTGTAGAGTACCATGCTCTTTTTCCCATTCAAAGACCCGTTCCCACCTGCCAGTTGCAGCGCTTCCTCGGTGATTCTGAGATCAAAGTCTTTGCGTTGGGTATTTTGCTCATCAATACCACCACTGAAAGATTCAGCTTCCTGCATGGATCTGGACAACAGCAGGCGCACCGCATCACGCGCATGGTCGATCCGGCCAGCCGCATTGATACGCGGGCCCAATTGGAACAAAATATCATTGATCGTAAAATGGCCGTTGCGGTTGCCCGATAGTCCGATCAGGGCCTGCAAGCCACAGGATGGGTTGGTATTGAGTCTGATCAGACCAAAATAGGTCAGTACCCGGTTTTCACCAGTGATAGGCACAATATCCGAGGCGATGCTCACTGCTACCAGATCGAGAAACTGATAAGCCTGATCCATCTCCATTCCATTTCTGGAAATAAACGCCTGGACCATCTTGAAGCCTACACCGCAACCGGAGAGCTCTTTGTACGGGTATTCGCAATCCGGGCGTTTGGGATCCAGTACGGCCAGCGCATCAGGAAGGGTCTGACCGGGCAAGTGGTGATCTCCGATAATAACATCTATGCCCTTATCTCTGGCATACGATACCTGATCATGTGCTTTGATGCCGCAATCCAGGGTAATGATCAAGGTGATTCCATTGGTTGCCGCATAATCAACACCTTGAAAGGAAAGACCATAACCCTCTGTATAACGGTCCGGCAAATAATATTCCATCCGGGAATGGAACTGCCGGAAAAAACCAAAGACCAGAGCGACGGCGGTGGTGCCATCCACATCATAATCCCCATAAATCAATATTTTCTCATTGGCACCGATGGCCTGTTCAATGCGGGTGACCGCCCGGTCCATATCCTTCATCAGAAAGGGATCATGCAGGCGGTCGAGGGCGGGGCGGAAAAATTCCCTGGCCTGTTCAAAGGAACGGACTCCCCGACCGATCAGTAAATCAGCGAGTACCGGGTGGATACCTAATTCTGTCCGCAATTTTTCCGCATTCAGGCGATCAACTTTCGGAACCGGCACCCATCTTTTTTGCATATCTTTGTCAGGAATTGATAGTGGCAAAGATACAGATTTATTCTGCATTTGCTTTGGAAAAGGAAGATTGAACATGGCGATTATGTCTGTACACTCATTGTACGAAGGGTCCTATTCGGTGGATACGACCAAGTCTTTTATACCCTTTGATCCGGAAATCCATGAACGCAGGGACCGGCCCGGCTCCCTGTTTATCCATGTCCATCCCTTTGTGGTCGAGACTCCAGCGGGCCTGATCCTGGTGGATACCGGACTGGGTTTTCCGGGGAAAGACGGCGGCCTGCTTCTGCATGAAAATATGCGGAAAAAAGGACTGGACCCGGCCAATGTGCGTTATGTGCTCCTGTCACACCTGCACAAAGATCATGCAAGCGGCACGGTGATGGAAAAGGATGGTTCACTCAGATTGGCTTTCCCAGATGCGGAATACGTGGTCCAGCGGGGAGAATGGGAAGATGCGTACAGTGGAAACACGGAATCCTACAAAACCGAATTTTTTGATGTATTGCAACGCAGTGGCAATCTATTGCTGGTGGAAGGTGATGGAATGCTGACCCATGAAATCCATTACGAGCTATCGGGCGGACATACCCGGCATCATCAGGTCTTTCATATTTATACCGGGGGCGAGCATTTTTTTTACGGGGGCGATGAGGCACCCGAACCGGAACAGTTTTTCAGGAGCTTTGCGGCCAAATACGATTATGATGGCCGGAAAGCCATGAAATTGCGGGAGCAGTATTGGGAGCAGGGCAGCAGGGAGGGTTGGGTATTCTTATTCTACCATTCCACCAATATTGCCATTGGCCGTCCGGAAGCCAGACCAAACGGTGGTTTTCGGATTGTGGAGGCCTATTAAGCAGCCATCAGATCCCCAGCTCGCGGAGCAGGAAATCTGCCTGGTCGATTTTGTCCGCGACCCACAGCACATAACGGATATCCACCCCGATCGAGCGGCTGTAACTATGGTTCCAGGCAAAATCATTGATGGTGGCATCATAAGCCCGGTCAAAATTGACTCCGATCAGTTCTCCGTAGGCATTCATAATGGGTGAACCTGAATTGCCCCCGGTGGTATCCATATCATACAGGATATTGACCGGCACATCATTCAGATCCTTTTTGATATACGGGCCGAAATCCTTTGCCTGCCAGCGTTCGCGGATTGCAACAGGGTAGTCAAACTCTTCATCCCCTGAAGCACCTTTTTCTATCAGGCCTTTGATGGTCGTGAACGGACGCATATAGGTGGCATCCGCAGGAGAATAGCCCCGGATATACCCGTAGGTCAGACGCAGGGTGGAATTGGCATCCGGCACGAAGCTGCGCTGCTGGTATTGCTCTTTGACTGCTACATAATCTCCCATCAGTTGGTTGAGCTCTCCTTCCCTGCGGACCTGCTCCGGTCTGAATGCAGTGGCATCAGCCTGCACATCCTTTTGGAATTGCAGCAGCGCATCGTCATAAGCAAGCAGTGCTGCTTCTGAGGTCAGTACTTCTGTAAAAAAGCGATTCTGATCGGCCAGTTTGCTTCCGGACACCAATTGGGCCGCCAGCTTGAATGCGGCATCCTCGGATCCCAGCCCCTCTTTTTCCACAGAAGGGATCACATTCTTTCCTACAAAGCCGCTGGCATCGGCCAGCATAAGGCCCAGGATCCGCTGATCGGCATATTCATTATAATTACTATAAACCTGTTGCAGCGATCGTTTGATCCTGTCCGATTGCTGGCTGAAAAACTCCTTGCGTCCGGCCGCATCCGCTATGGCCGCCAGACGGGCCTTGAAGTCATTGACCGTTCTCGCCGCCTGCAACAGGGTCGTACTATTATTTATCTGTCCCAGCCACAAGTCTTTTTGGGCATCCGCAAAAACCGTCTGGTAATGCGCATCAATATTGGCCATCAGGTTCCCGTATTTTGCATTGAGGGCCGGGGTACGACGGATAAATTCCTGTAAAGCCTGATCTTCCTGGCGTTTTGTTCCTACCAGATCAATATTGCGGAGGCCTTTCATCTTGCCCCGGTAATTTTTCATCACATTCGCATTGCGCTTGATCCGGGTAGCCAGTTGCAATTCGATAGCCTTGTTATTTTTACCGGCTTCGTGCATCTGACGGTTTTGGAAATCGTTCAATTCGGACACATAGGGCAGCAGGAAGCGCTGCTGATATTCGAGGTATTGTGCGGGCCGGTGACGGAATGTACGTCCGGGATAGCCGAGAATAAACACAAAATCCTCCTCCTCTACCCCTTTCGGGTTGATCTTCAAATATTTTTTGGGCTGATAAGGCACATTATCTTTAGAAAATGCCGCAGAGGACCCGTCTTTGCCCACATAAGCCCGCAGGAAAGAAAAATCACCGGTATGCCGCGGCCAGACCCAATTGTCCGTCTCACCACCAAATTCACCGATATTCTGCCGGGGAATATACACCAGGCGCACATCCTCAATGGTTTTATAGCGGAACAATACATAACTCTTGCCGATAAACATTTCCGAAACCTCTGCCCTGATCGTAGGATCTGCGGCTTCGGCCTCACGGGCCAGGTTGCGCTGCTGCTCCTGGATGATCCGGATCCGCTCGGCCGGATCGGAAACATTGGCAACCGCTCCCAGCACCTTTGCTGAGACATCCTCATAACTCTCAGTAATCCGTATGGTCAGTCCTTTTGCTTCAATCTCCAGTTCTTTTCTGGCAGCAACAAACCCGTTGGTCAGGTAATCCCGTTCCGGGGTACTGGCCAGTTGCACCGCACTGAATGCACAGTGATGGTTGGTGATGATCAGGCCCTGATCGGATACAAATGAACCGCTACATCCTCCGACACGGACCAGTGCATCTACCAGACCGGTCTGCCCGGGATTGTAAATATCCTTTTCATCGATCTTCAATCCGGCGGATTTGAGTCCCGCACGGTCCAGATCGCTGAGGGGAAACATACCCTCATCGGGGGCGATGGCCGAAAAATGCAGGGAACCAAGTCCGATCAATAATCCATATAGAAAGGTTTTGCGGGAAAATATTTTCATGATGAGTTGTGTTTTACTGTTGCTTACTAATTCAGTCAAAAATAATTCAGTCAAAAATAATAAACTTTCAGGCTACCGGCAAATTCCGGTAATAGTCCAGGCTCTCCAGGATCAATTCGGGTCCGGCATACTGTTCCGGATCACATTGCCCGATACGGGAAAGCAAGGCAAAGCCGATTTTTCCGGAGGTGTTTTTCTTGTCATTGCCCATGATCTCCAGCAATTCCGGATAACTATCAGCCCGGAGTTTGATTTTTCCGAAACGGGAAAGCAGCCCCAGGGTGATATCCTGCACCGCTGATTCCGGCAGGCCGTTGAGCCGCCCGGACAAATAGGCTTCACAGATCATTCCCGCGGCGATCGCTTCACCGTGCAGCAGGGGATCCGCATCGTGCAGCAGTGAATAGGTCTCAATAGCATGGCCGATCGTATGTCCAAAATTCAGTATCTTGCGCAATCCGGCTTCATAGGGGTCAGCCAATACTACCTCGTTCTTGATGCTGACCGAATGCCGGATCTGTACAGGGTTCAGCATATCCGGATGGAAATCCCGGATTTCATGGTAGAAGTCCGCATCCCGGATCAGGCCGTGCTTGATGATTTCAGCCATTCCGGATTGCTTCTGCCGCTGATCCAATGTTTTCAGGAATAGCGAAGAAATAAAAACTGCACGGGGTTGGGCAAAGGTCCCGATGATATTCTTGACGCCGTCCATGTCAATACCCGTTTTTCCTCCGACAGAAGCATCCACCTGGGACAACAGAGTCGTGGGTACCTGCACAAAATCCATCCCCCGTTTGAAAGTAGAAGCAGCGAATCCGCCCATATCGGTCACCACGCCTCCTCCGAGATTGATCAGCAGGCTTTTGCGGTCAGCACCGAAATCCAGCATCATTTTCCATATCCCGATGCAAAAATCAATATTCTTGTTTTCCTCCCCCGGATCAATCTCAATGATATCATATTCGGTCAATGCGGGTAGCAGTTCCTGAAATACAGGCAGGCAGTATTCTGCCGTATTGCGGTCCGCGAGCAGCAAAACCTTTGAATAGTTTCCTTCTTTGATGAACGTATCCAGGGAGCTGAGCCCATCCTCAAAATAAACCTGATATCCCAGACTTTTTATAGCTTCCAATTCCATATTATGCAATGATTTTGACTTTCTTCCCCTCAAATTCAACCACATCCCCCACTTTCACTTTCAGGCGCTTCCGCCGGTCCACCTGCCCATTGTAACGCACCTGCTCCTCCATAACCACCAATTGCGCATGCCCCCCGGTCTCAACCCAATTCAGGGCTTTGAGAAGCTGTATCATGTGTATGTAATCTTTGGAAATTCTGAACGTGTGCACCTGACAAAAGTAAGGGATAATATTTCATAAACCAACATCCATTTTGTATGTTTGCAGGAAGAAAAAATGAACCTTATGCCCATCGCTGAAACACAACACGGAGAGGCTTTCCCGGGAACGGAACAGCTTTCATTCAATAATACAGAGATCGCATTCCGCAGCAAATCAGATGCCGACCTGAACCGTGCCTATTGGCTTTTCAAGATTATTGCAAGCAACTTTCTGGTCCGTATCGGGCCTCCGGTCACCAATGCTGCACTCAAAATGGGCTTGCCTATCAAAGGCATCATCCGCCGGACGATTTTCAAGCATTTTTGCGGGGGAGAGAATATTGAAGACTGCAAGGAGGCCATTTACAAACTGAGCTCCCAGCAGGTGGGGACGATTCTGGATTATTCGATTGAAGGAGAAGATTCCGAAGCGGTTTTTGACAGTACCTACCAGGAAATACTGAGGACGGTGGATTATGCGTCAAACCACCGCAGGGAGATTCCTTTTGCTGTATTTAAACCGACCGGTCTGGGAAGGTTCGAACTGTTTGAAAAAATTGATGCGGGCGAGCCGCTGACCGAAGCAGAAAAACAGGAGTTTGAGCATGTCAGGGCCCGTTTTGACGGAATATGCAGATTGAGCCATGAAAAGAAGGTAAAAGTGCTGATAGATGCGGAACATTCCTGGATCCAGGATGTGCTGGACGATTTGGTCCGGGAAATGATGCAGAAGTACAACCGGGAGGAAGTGATCGTTTTCCACACCTACCAGCTTTACCGGCATGACAAGCTCGCATCCTTGAAAGCGGACTTTTATCTGGCTGAAACAGAAGGATTTTATATGGGAGCCAAATTGGTCAGGGGCGCCTATATGGAGATCGAAAGGGAAAGGGCGGCAGAAATGGGGTATCCATCCCCGATCCAGCCGGATCAGGCAGCCACCGACCGGGATTATAATGAGGCAATGCTGTTTTGTCTGGACCATCTGGACCGGATCAGTTTTATGGCCGGCACGCACAATGAGAAAAGCAGCAGGATTCTTGCGGAAGCGATGGAGGAAAAGGGAATTGCACCGGATCACAAACACGTCTGCTTTGCACAATTACTGGGCATGAGTGACCACATTTCCTTCAACCTGGCTGCCCACGGATATAATGCAGCGAAATATATGCCTTATGGCCCTGTGAAATCGGTCATGCCCTATTTATTCAGGCGGGCCCAGGAAAACACATCGGTGGCCGGTCAGACCGGAAGGGAACTGGCGCTGATCACACAGGAAAAAGCAAGACGGCGGCGGTAACGAGCCGAAGAAGAGACAGGCAGCATGCATTCAAATCTGAAGAGTGGGATTGTGTTGGCCCTGACCGCAGCCATGTTCTGGGGTATATCAGGGACCGTGGGTCAGTTTTTGTTCCAGCAGCGGGGCGTGGATGTCAAATGGCTGATCACCGTACGGTTATTGCTTTCGGGTGTACTGTTGCTGGTTTACGGTTACTTCTCAATGGGGACCGACCTGTGGGCCATCTGGAAAGACAGAAGATCCATATTGGGACTGATTATTTTTAGTATCACCGGGATCACGGCAGTACAATATACCTATTTCGAAGCAATCAAACAGTCCAATGCGGCTACGGCTACTGTACTCCAATACCTGGGCCCGGTACTGATTGCGGTTTATCTCTCTATAAAAAACAGGCGTCTGCCTTCTGCGGTTGATTCGCTGGCTATCCTGCTGGCGGTGGTGGGGACTTTTTTGCTGGTGACCCACGGGGATTACCGGCAGCTCACCATTACCCGCACTGCCCTATTTTTCGGTCTGGCTTCAGCGGTCACATTGGCCATTTATACCCTGCAGCCCATTCCCCTGTTAAATAAATACGGATCCCTGCCCGTGCTGGGCTGGGGAATGCTGATCGGCGGGGTGATTTTTTCATTGATCAGTCCACCCTGGGTGATATCTGGGACCTGGGACCTACCGGCAATACTCTCAATAGGTTTTATCATTGTTTTTGCAACCGCCATTGCCTTTCTCCTTTACCTGAATGCAGTCCAACTGATCGGAGCGCAGAAAAGCAGTCTGCTGGCATCCGCCGAGCCTCTGGCCGCTACCCTGCTGGCCGTGGTCTGGCTGGGTGTATCTTTTGGATGGATGGATTGGGCGGGCAGTATATGCATTGTCTCTACCGTGTTTTTGTTGAGCAGAAAAGATTGACCCGGAAATCCACAGTGTCCTTACCGGTATTTGGCAGGGACTGCGGCTGCCTCCAGCATCAGATAGTGCATATCAGTGTTGCGCACGAAGGGTTTCAGGAGTTCCTTGCCCGGACCAAATGCTGCGATTTCCACATGGTCACCGGAATGGCTCGTGCCTCCCCAACCCACCGAAGTGTGTTTTTCCTGAATGACTGCCAAATCTTTGAAAGGCAATTTATAGGGATTGTAAAGCCCATCCTCGTTGCGATCCGTCACATAATGTGTCAAAAGCCGTATGGCATCTTCCGCATTGATGACAATGCCCTGGGCATATTCAAAACGCTCAATGACCCGGCCAGCGGAAAAATCCCGGTCTATACCCTGCAACACCCAGTTGTTGGTATGTTTAAAGGAAAAGGTTTTATCAAAATTGCGTTTGGATCTGTTATCGGAGAACAAACCGGGATTGGCATTGCCGTGATCGGTCGTGATGATCACCAGGGTTTCTCCGTCTGCTTCGGCAAAGGCAATAGCCGCGGCCACCGCATCATCAAATTCCTGTTGGTCATAGAGCAGGGCACCTATATCATTGGCATGGGCAGCCCAGTCCACCTTCCCCCCTTCTACCTGCATGACAAATCCGTTCGGGTTCTTGTTCAACCTGCGGATGGCCGTACCGGTCATCTCAGCCAGGGAAGGAGCACTTTTATTCAGTTCCGCATCATTTTCCCGATCCAGTGCATAGGGTAATGCCCCGACCGAAAAAACTCCAAGAATGGCTTCTTTCCCTGCCTGTTGATCAATGGCCAGCAATTCATCTCTGGTCTTTGCTACTTTATAGCCTTTTCCGGTAAATTCACCGAACAGATCCCTTCCATCCTTTCTTCTGTCCGCACTGAAATATTCGGCACCACCACCCATTAGCACATCAAATCCCAGATCCAGGTGCTGGGCTGCGATTCCCGCCATATCGGAACGGCTGTCACTGATCACAGAAAAGCCGGATGGGGTGGCATGGGTGATTTCAACCGTAGTCACACAGCCTACGGCTTTACCGGCCGCTTTAAACTTTTGCAGAATGGGTTTGCGGTGCACACCATCCGGAGTTACATTGACCGCACCATTATTGACCCGGAACCCTCCGCCCCAGGACGAACTCGCCGCAGAAGAATCGGTCACCAGGCTATTGGCCGAGGCCGTATCCATCAAACCGCGGGTTACTTTATTCTCGCTATAAAGAGACATCCAGTGCGACAAGCGGCCATTTTTGATTTCGCTCATCATATTTTGCATGGCCAGTGTCCCGTGGCTCATGCCGTCACTGACCATAAAAATAATGTTCTTGGCTTTTTTTCCCTTGTGGGAACCTGGGAAAATGGAACTACTGGTCTGGCCGATGGACCTGACAGGTGACAGGATGGCGGCACCTGCGGCCGCAATGGTAGCATTCCGGAAAAAATCTCTACGTTTCATGAATATTGGTTAAAGTTAATATGGCACTAAAAGTAGAGAATTTTATATTAATTCACCAATAATAAATCATAATGTTACCGTGATCAGAAGCCTGCGCTACCGTAATCAGAACCCGGTCACAATGCGGATACCCCCATTGGTCATGTTCATTTCCTCACGCATCAGCCTGCCGACCGGCAGTTTGAAAAAGGGCTCGATGGCAAGATTGATTTTACTGGAAACTCTGGTCTGGCGCCCCACCGAAAAATTCAAAAAGCCTGCATAGCCATTGCCTTCAAGCGGCCGGTATTTCGTGGTTTCATTGACAAGAAGAGTCCGCATGGCAAATTCCATGTCCTGACCATTCGCGGTATAGCCATTGAAAAGTGGCTCATTGATTTTATCAATATAATGATTGGTCCTGTTCTCATTTAAAATCCCGAAGAAGGAAACGCCGAGTGAAGTATAGAATTTATCGGTAATGAAATATTTCAGATCGAGCGGAACATCCAGTGTCAGCAAATTACTGCTGGCGCCGTTCAATAAGCGGGTATAATGAGTGGGGATCGCTTCAGGAGAAATGCTTGCAACATTTCCCGATCCGTTATATGAACCGGTTGAACCCGTTGGGCCGCTTGGACCCTGCGGACCGGACACACCACCATTGGAGCCGCCGGAAGCGATCGAACCTACATAAGCAGAAGGTCCCCGGTTACCTGACGAGGGGGTGCTGACCCCCAGTCTTGCTACTGAAACACCCGAACGGAGGAACAGGCGATCGGATAATTTATAGGCAACGGAAAGACCTCCACCCACATTCATCTGTTCAGAGGTCATCATCGAAGCTACGGAAAGACCCAATGCCCATTTATCTCCGGTATAGGTACGGTCTCCTTTAACTCCAGGTTGGATCGACAAATCTTCATTCAGACTACCGAATATGGAGTTTAACAGTCCGTTCTTCTCTTTTGTCATACCGGAAGCCGTACGTCCGTTCCCTGGCCGGGAGCCGGACAGATTCGCTACCAATTCCTGTCCAGAAGCGGTGAGCAGGGATCCTGAATGAATCTGTATGGATTCGAGCCGGGCAAGGGTCAGTTCATTCCGGACAGATCCGGATTTGGTCAGGGTCTCAGCAGGGTCCGGCGCAGTGGAGGGACTGGCAGGTGTAGCGGAAACAAAATGCGGGATCTGGGATGTCACTCTGGATGCGCCCCTGGCAAATGTGCGCTCATTGGGTTCTATCGGAACCGCATCGGTACCGGCGGCAGCGCCTGCGGAAGCTGCTTCGGGTCCCGACCCTGTAACAGGTGACCCTTCATTGGACTGTACCAATACCGGATCCTCCACGGGATCCACCGACGGCCATAGCCATATCATTCCAAACAAAAGCAAAGCGGCCGCAGCGACCCCTGCCGACCAGGATTTCCACCTGCTGCCCATGGTCCGGACCGATGCGCCCCGATGGGCCGGTGTCCCTGTTGCCGGAGCCGCATTGTCCAGATAGTGGGATTCAAATTGCTCCCAGGCCCCTTCCTTGTAGGGTTCACGGTGCTCACGCAGCCGATCGGCCATATCCTTCCAGAAATTCATATTGTGTTTATCGTTCTTGTCCATTTTACAATCGTCCAAGTATTAAATTATCTTATCTTTATCTCTTATCGTCCCAACTTTATCTCTTATCGCCCCAACATACTATGTTCATGATGGGCCAGATACAATGCCTGCAATTTTTTCTTTGACCGCATCAGGTATGTTCTTGAGGTACCTTCCGGAATATTCAGTATTTCCGCAATTTCCTCATGATTATAACCCTCAACTTCATACATATTGAAAATCGTACGCTGCAATTCCGGCAGTTGATCCATTATTTTCAAAATATCCTGTACCTGCAATTCCTCTGAAACACCTACAAACGGCATGTCTGTGTCCTCAATATCCATATCATCCAGACTCAGCCGCATTTTTCTGGCACGCAGAAAATCAATTGAAACATTGACACAGATTTTGGAAAGCCACCCCTTGAAGAGGTTTTCAAACTCCTCATCCTTACCTCTACCGATGAATTTTCCAATATTTGCATATATGCGCACAAAACTTTCATTGACCAACTCCTCTGCATCTTCCTGGTGCCGGACATACCGGAGTGTGATGGCAAAGAGGTATCCATAATATCTTTTGTAAAGTACCTCCATGGCTTTTCTGTGGTGCTGATGATCAGTTTTGCCACAAAAACTCACGGCGTTCTCAAGAGACAACGCTGTACTTCGGTCCAGATAATTGATGCTTTCTTTCACGACACAATCATACTCAGTTAATTCTCAATGCCTTACCCGCAAAGACTATACCCCTTTGAGTATGTTAGTGTCTCAGAAATCCGGACCCCACACGGGTTGATCCATTCCTTAATTCCATCATTTTCCTATTTAAACGAGAAAAAGTGCAAAAGTGCTACACTTGGAGTAAACTTTTTTTTAATCGAGGATTTTTAATTCTAATCGAGGACTTTAATCTTGATATTCTGGAACCATACTTCATCGCCATGGTCCTGCAACAAGATGAGACCGCTCGCAGCATTTCCGAAATCTGGCCAGTCTTTGAATTTACTGTGCTGCACCAGTGTATTCCACAATTGGGTATTGCGTTCGTATTCCACCACTTTGACATGATTGAGCCAGTGCTGCACCTTATTTCCCCTTACAATGATCATAGCAGTATTGAAAAAACTGAACTGAAAGGGTTTATCGGCCACTGCGGGGATGAGATCATAGAGGGAGCCAACGGTCCGGTTTCCATTGTGTCCCATTTTTGCATCCGGATGATTGTTGTCGTCCAGAATCTGGAATTCGCAGCCAATAGCCGAACCACTCCCTTTGTTCAATTCAGTATCCACAAAATACTTGATCCCGCTATTTGCTCCACTGGTGATCCTGAAATCCACTTTCAGCATAAAATTCTGATATGCCTGCTCTGTCACGATATCTCCTCCATGTGCCGATTCGGCTCCTGTGCTTTTATGCACTTTCAAAACACCATCTTCAATGGACCAGCCGGTTTCAGGAAAATGATCCAGTTTGGCTCCCCGCCATCCATTGGTGGTTTTACCATCCCAAAGCAGGGTCCAGCCTTCTGCGGCCTCCTGTTCTGAAATTGTGTTGGCAACGGCGTTGATCTGCGGGGCAGCATCTCCGGGCATTGCATATCTATGGGGATCTTCGGTCAGGATGCGGATATTTCTCCAGGCTATGGTTTTGCCCTCCAGGGCCTCGTTTCCGATGGAATGCACTTGCAGGGCAATAAATCCTGTGGGGGTCGTGTTGTCCAGCAGATCGGCGCACAGCAGACCATTGACCCAGGTACGGATCCGGTGCCCGATGGCCTCAATTCTTGCCGTGTTCCATTCCCCGTTCCTGAAAGCCGCTTTTGCCGGGGGGTTGGCATTCATGGTATAAAGCCAGCCCTTCCTGGCCTCGTCATACACGCCGCCGGTCCAGGCACGTTCGGAGGGATCGATCTCAAACTGATAGCCGTGTACCCTTCCCTGCTGGTAATCCGCCAGGCTATTGCTCCGGAATTGTACCCCAGAATTAAGCCCGTCATCTACCTTGAATTCAAACTCCAGAATAAAATCCCCATAATGCTGCTCGGTCGCCAGAAACGTATTGGGTGTACCCATTTTTGAAATACCGATGATGGTCTGGTCCCGGACTTCATAATCTGCTGTCCCGTTCAATTTTGTCCAGCCCTGCAGATCTTTTCCGTTGAAAAGGTTTTGCCATACCGGCTGCTGTGCCAAAACGGGACTTGCCACCAACAGCAGAAACCATCCGAAAACCCCTATCTTTTTCCTCATTTTAATGCTTTTTTATTACAATATTCAATTCTTAAATCTTATAAAACGCTTCCCACTCCTTGCGTGGCGGCGGTCCCACCAGCAGTGCATCCGCAAAACGATCATCCGAGATCCGTTTGGTCTGCCGGTCAAATTTCAATGCTCTACCGGTCTGCTGCGCAATCACGCCCAGGCTGAGCACCTGGCTGAGAGGCCCGGCTATGCTAAACGGAGAGCGGGTCTGCTCCTTCCCCTGGCAGGCCAGCAGAAAATTGGCATAATGATTCGAGGGACTCTCGGGGACGTCCGGCAACTGTTTTTCCATTTCCTTCGCCTTTTCATCCGGGATAATGCTCAGGGTACTTCCATGCGACCCCCCCTTGAAGGTCAGGTCTTTGCCATAGATTTCCTTGCCCGGATTGAGTTTAGCGGGTTTGATCGGTGCCCCTGCCACAGATGGGATATTCGGATCCAGCTCCGAAACCCCGTACCCGGCAGGTACTTCCGGAATATTATCCACCCCATCGTACCAGCTCAGCTCCAATGCCGGCATTTGGCCCCTTTCGGGGAATTTATAGACGATCGTACTGGCTTTGGGGAAGAAATACGGATTGTGGCCTTCCAGTTTGAGCGGGGTGATGGATTCGGGCAGGCCCAGATCCAGAAATTCGTGTACAGTATCAATGATATGGGCTCCCCAATCACCCAGCACCCCCACTCCAAAGGCATACCAGCAACGCCAGTCTCCATAGTGGAATTTGCTGTTATAGGGGTGATGGGGCGCGGTGGTCAGCCACAGATCCCAGTCCAACGTCTCGGGGATGGATTCTTCCAGGGGAAAGCGGCGCATGCCCGTGTCCCATTCATGCCAGCGCCGGGGATTGTTCATGTGTGCGGTCACCCTGGTCACATCCTTGATGATCCCGGCTTCCTGCCAGGCTCTGAACTGAAAATAATTGGCATCGGAATGCCCCTGATTGCCCATCTGGGTTACAATCTCCGGGCGTCGGGCCGCCGCTCCCATCAACAGTTCGGATTCGTAAAAACTACGGGTCAGCGGTTTTTCCACATAGACATGCTTGCCTTCCGCAAGGGCAAGCATACAGGCCGGAAAATGAGAATGGTCCGGTGTACAGACCACCACGGCATCAAAGGAGGTGCCGGCCTGATCAAAGAGTTGCCTGAAATCCTTGAAAGTACGGGCCTGCGGATAGGCTGAAAGTGCATTTTGGGTGTGTTTTGCCCTCAGATCCACGTCGCACAAAGCGACTATATTGGCCATCTCCGTTTTCTCAAAAGCCGTGAGTACTTCCCATCCTCTGTTTCCAATCCCGATGAAGGCCACATTCACCCGTTCATTGGATCCGATGATCCGCTTGTAACTTGAGGCCGATGATCCGGTGGATGAGGCCACTGATCCGGGGCCAGCCAAAGCCTTGTTACCGGAGCCGGAAAAAAAATGCCCACCTATTGTCAGACCGGCAGTAGCCAGTGATGCATTTTTCAAAAATTGCCTGCGTGAACTCATGTGTTTCTGTTTATAATGTCAATGTATTTATTAAGTTTAACCCAGAATCCGCATTAGAAATCCGGGTTTAATCGATCGGTTATCTCACAAAAATAACAAACAAAAGCCTTTTGCACAACTATTGCCGGAATAATACTATTTTTGTGCAAAATTCAATTTTCAGGAAAATGAACAGTGCACTTTCAGAACAGGAGATATTCCGCAGGCAATCCCTGCAAGCGTTGGTTGATCTGGGGATCGATCCCTATCCTGCGGCCCGGTACGAAGTGAATGCCTATGCGCAGGACATTCTGGACCATTATGAGCAGGATAAGATCAACTACAAAAGCATCAGCATGGCCGGCCGGATCATGAGCCGCCGGATCATGGGCGGTGTGTCCTTTTTTGAATTGCAGGATTCCTCCGGAAAAATCCAGGTCTATCTCAAAAGGGATGATCTGTGCCCGGATGAAGATAAAACCCTGTACAATACGGTTTTCAAGAAATTGCTGGATATCGGTGATTTTGTGGGGGTCACCGGATTTGTGTTTACGACCCAGACCGGGGAAATCTCCGTACATGCCCAGACACTGACCGTGCTGGCCAAGTCCCTGCGTCCACTGCCGGTGGTCAAATCGGCCGATGGCAAAACCTTTGATGCGGTGACCGATCCCGAATTCCGCTACCGCCAGCGCTATGTGGATCTGGTGGTCAATCCCCAGGTCAAGGAAACTTTTGAAAAGGTATCGAAAGTACGCACTTCCATCCGGGAATTCCTGAATGACCAGGGAGCGCTGGAGGTCGATACACCGGTCCTGCAAGGTATTCCGGGAGGAGCCGCTGCGAAGCCATTCATTACTCACCACAATGCGCTGGACATCCCGCTATACCTGCGGATCGCCAATGAGCTGTATCTCAAAAGGCTGATCGTAGGCGGATTCGACTGGGTTTATGAGTTCAGCCGCAATTTCCGCAACGAGGGAATGGACCGCACGCACAATCCGGAGTTTACCGTACTGGAATTTTATGTGGCCTACAAGGATTATTACTGGATGATGGACACCACAGAAAAACTGCTGGAAAAAGTGGCGCTGGATACCAATGGATCCACCAGCGTACAGGTAGGCAAGGAAGTGATCGAGTTTGCGGCACCCTACAAACGCATCAGTATCTATGAGGCGATCCGGGAACATACGGGTTTTGATGTCAGCGGGCAGGACGAAGATGGCTTGCGGGACATCTGCCGCCAACTGGGTATTACGACCGAAGAGAGCATGGGCAAGGGCAAGCTGATCGATGAGATTTTTGGCGAGAAATGTGAACATCACTATATCCAGCCCACCTTTATCACGGATTATCCTGTGGAAATGAGTCCCCTGACCAAAAAGCATCGCAGCAAACCGGGTTTGGTGGAGCGTTTTGAGTTGATGGTCAATGGCAAGGAAATCGCCAACGCGTACAGCGAACTTAATGATCCCATCGATCAGCGGGAACGATTTGAAGAGCAGATACGGTTAATGGAGCGCGGAGATGATGAAGCCATGTTTATCGACTATGACTTTCTCCGCGCCCTGGAATATGGCATGCCTCCCAACTCAGGTATTGGCATCGGTATTGACCGGCTCTCCATGCTGATGACCAATCAGCACAGCATTCAGGATGTCTTGCTTTTCCCACAGATGCGGCCTGAAAAAACAGTCAGAAATGCCAGTGAAGAGGATTATCTGCAACAGGGCATTCCGAAGGAATGGATACCCGTCCTTCAGAAAATGGGGTTCACCACGCTGGAAAGTTTGAAGGCAGCCAATCCGAACAAGGTGTTCAATGATCTGGGAGGCATGCGCAAAAAGCTAAAACTGGACATCACTATGCCGGCAAAAGAAGAGGTGATGAACTGGTTCGTCTGAATCAGGGATCCTATCCATGAATAAGGGCTTTCTAACTGCCCCTATTGATCTTTCTTTTCCCTGTTTTTGACATATTTTTCCAGCCACTGATCCTGCTCCCAGAAAATATGCAGGATGGATTGCCTGGTCCTGAAACCGTGGAATTCATGCGGGAACATCACCAGCCGGACCGTACCCCCATTGCCCTTGATCGCCGCATAAAGCCGCTCGCTCTGCACCGGGAACGTACCCGAATTTTCATCGTCTATCCCGTGGGTAATCAGCAGGGGTAGCTTGATTTTATCAGCATAGGTGAATGGGGACATGCGGTCATACACTTCTTTAGCTTTCCAATAAGTGCGGCTTTCGGACTGGAAACCAAAGGGTGTCAGTGTGCGGTTATAAGCCCCGCTGCGGGCAATACCGGCCGCAAATAAATCGGAATGGGCCAGCAGATTGGCAGTCATAAACGCCCCATAGGAATGCCCGCCTATCCCAAACCGGTCACGGTCTGCGATGCCTGCTGCTACCATGTGGTCAATGAGTGCCTCGGAATTCAGGATCAGTTGCTCCACAAAGGTGTCATTGGGTTCCTCGTCCCCTTCTCCGATGATCGGCATATCGGCCATGTCCACTACGGCATACCCTCTGGTCACCCAATACACGGCTGATCGGAAATTGAGTTCAGTAAAACGATGGGGCGAACCTTTGATCTGTCCGGCCAGTTCGGCACTCTTGTACTCCCTGGGATAGGCCCAGACCACTACGGGCAGGGGCTCATCTTTACCGGGCTCGAATCCCCGAGGCAGATAGAGGGTTCCGCTCAATTGTACACTATCCTTGCGGGGATAGGTCATCAGTGATTTGTTTACACCGGCCAATCCGGGATATGGACTTTCAAACCTGGTCAGGGCAGTTTCCCGCTTCCGGCGCAAGTCGTATTGAATCATATTGGGATGAACATTCCAGCTTTCCCTGGTAAAATAAAGAGTTTGCTGACCATCAAAATCCACCGGCATTTCATAACGGTCCGGATGGGATTTAAACAGGGTATCCCTCTCCCCGCTGATCAGATCCCATTGCAAAAGGAAGGGCCGCTCCCCTACTGGTGAAGCCCCGTTACTGATGGTATGGACGATCGGGGATTTTTTCCCGGTAATCTGCAAAACTCCGTCAGACAGCACGAAATTACCCGGATCAGAATAAGTGTCTTCGGTGGACCGCTCTTCGATCACTTTGATTTCCGTTCCGGTTTCCGGGTTGATCAGGGTCAGTTTTACTTTCCGTGCAGCCCGGTCGTTTTCCCTGATGATGGCATAGTGGGCATTGCCCCAGATCATCTGGCCAAATTGCAATTTGGTACGGAAAATCAGGTGGGGTTCGGCCTCAAAAGGTGCGGTAAGGCCATATACTCCGTCCCGGTAAACACTATCCTGTCTGCGGTTGAATGAGCTGACATACACCAATTCATTCGGTTTATCCAGTCTCCATTCATAGGACCGACCCCTGGTACGGCTGGTATCGGCGGCCGAAATTTGCCGTACCACCTGACCTTCCTGACTCCATATTTCCAGGGTTTTGGGAAAAGAATTGATAGGTTGGGTATAGGAATACGGTTTATTTACCCATTCCGTCAGCAAATAATTCCCATCCGGGGAAAAAACATTCCGGGTGAAAATAGCCGGATTGCCAACCGGTTCGCTGCGGCCATCCAGATATACCTTGGTCAATTGGGTCATGGCATAATAGTCAAACAGCTCTTCATCATAAGCATTGCTCAGCAAATTGGAAAAAGTCCGTGTAGGTGAGCGGGTGCCCAGGTTTTCCATGATCACCGGTCCGTGCGGAATGCGGTCCCTGACGGGTGCGGCCTTTCCTTCGTTGCCCAGCATCTGGACCAACAGATATTCGCCACCGGGATGCCACTGCATCAGTTCCCCATTCAGAGCATTCAAACGTTTTGCCGTCAGTTGTTTTGCGTTTCCGGTTTTCAGATCAGCATACCACAATTCCAATCCATTTTCGGTCCGGTTGGTAAAGGCGAATCCCTGTCCGCCGGGTTGCCACTGTACATTGGAAAGTTTAAGATTCTGCGGCAAACCAACTAACTTAATACTTGATTTATCTATTTTCAGATCACTTATTTCCAAAGAAGTATAAAACCCATGATTTTCAGCTTCCAGCGTATGGGTCATGGGATTGATGCGCAGACCGGCCAGCCCCACAATCGGATAAGCTGCCATATCCATATCCACATAGCGGGGAGCCTTCAGCACCAGCATCCAGGTCCGTTCTTCATTGAGCAGGATCTTCGGAGGTGTGGGCGCGTCCACGAGATCCACAATACTTTGGGGCGGTAGTTGATATTCCAGGTTTTCCTGTGCATGGGTAAAACTGAGCAGACCGGCATACAAAAAGGAAAAGACAAAAAGCTGTTTTCTAAACATTTCGAATAGATTTTAGTGTAAAAAGTTTGGGCACATCTGATATACAGATTTCAATATTATTAAATTGTACCGAACAATCCGCTATTGTAACAACATCAATAAAATGCTAACTTGCCGGCTATGAGATTAAGAGAATTTGCAAGTAAATATAAACTGAGCCTGGAGAGCCTGCAATATTTCATACATGATTTCGGCATTGACCTCAATTTTTGTTTTACGGACAAATTTGTGGTCAGACCCGAATTTGAGGCCTTCGTGGTAAAACATCTGGATTTCATCCGTCAATATGCCGAAGATAAAGGACGTATCAAAACAGTGGATGTGATTGCTGAAACGATCGGAGTGGATAAAAAGAAGGTAGCTGGTTTTTTTATGCAGAATGGGGTCGCCGAAGCCGATCTGCCGCACATTAAGACGAATATTTCCAGTTATCAGATCCACCTGATGATGGGTGGACAATACGATTTTGTTTTTAAGGATATTCCGGAACACCGCTTTGTGACCAATTCGCTGATCGGTTATTCAGATCTGTTTTTTTATAACATGGATATGCTGGACCCTTTCATCAATGAGGATCAGATCAAACTCTGGGGCATTTCCAAACCGGCCGGTATCATTCTATATGGCCCTCCGGGGAGCGGGAAGATTTTCTGGGCCAAGCGGATTGCGGATATGATCGGATATGAGTTTGTCCATGTCTATAAAGATTACATGCTGCAAACCGCTCATACCGATGGCCAACACCTCAATAATTTCCTCAAACAACAGATGGAACGGCCTAAGAAACTACTGTTTATTGAGAATTTTGATGCGCTTTGGGATGAGGACAGCAAGTTATTCTCCTCCCCTGAAACCATGGAGCTGGTCAATACGATTTTCCGCTATCTGCAAAATGGCACCAAAAGAGAATTGGTCATTGTGGGGTCTGTGGAGGTATTGTCCCGATTGGGTGATGAGATTACCGCTCCGGGAAGGTTTGACCTGCACATTCCGGTATTCCCCCCTTCGGCGGACGAGCGGGCACTGTTGATCCATTACCACCTGATCCATGATCTGGTGGCGGAATCCCCTCTGCTGGCCATTCTGAAAAGCAATAAAGCAAACTATCCGGGCTATTGGGCAGGGGTGGTGGCGGAAATGAAGCTATTCTCCAATACCATGATCATCGATTTTACCCAGGCTCTCAAAAAGAGACTATACGCCCAATACCGGCGTAAAAACCAGACCGATATTGCTATTACTCCTCCGCTTTTGCTGGCCTGCCTCAATGAGGCCAAAGCCAAGCTGACCGAGGATTATCTGAGAAGCTGCCATGTTTTTATCCAGGAAGCCAAGCAAAATGTGGCAATGGAATTCCCGCAACGCTTTATGGAAATGGAATACGAGTTTGATTCGTTTATGCAAAAAGAGGAACCTATCCGTAAAATCGGTTTTGAAACCAATGCGGAACGGAGCAAGAATCAGGAATGAGGCCCGATCCCACGCCGGTCCGGTCCTGTCTGCACAGGTCAGGACCGGCAATCTGAACAGCGCGAGACAGGGTCTTATAACAATCGCTGCTTGCCGCCGAAAGAATAGCTCAGACCGATCTCATGCGTGCTGTTGTTGATCTGACGGTTCAATGGCTGATTACGTGGATTGACCTGATAGCTGTAACCGACTCCAAGTCCGGAGAAATTGAAGCGGAGCAATCCCGACAAATCACCCTGGCTGCGTACACCCAGGCCAAGACCGATCGTCCCACGGGCAAATACCATTGCCGAGGCATCCACCTCTACTCCTGTGTTGCCTGTATAGGCCAATATCACCGAAGGACGCAGGTGAAGGGTTTCACCCATAGGCCACAGATAACCGGCGGTCAGAAAGTAATGGTTCTCAAAATTGTATCGGGCATCCCCGAAAGCCCCTACTCCACCATTGGTGACCCGGGGAAGGGAAAGGCCCACATAATAGACCTCCGGACGGTAAATCACCGCACCCACACCGATCAGCGCATCCGATTCGATGATATCATCCCGGAAATTGGGATCTACTGCGTCCAGGCTCGAATAACGGGCAGCAAATTGTACCAATCCCGCACTCAGGGACATGCCTATATAATCCTTTTCGGAGATGCGGATAGCTTTGGAGAAGGACATGGAAATTTCACTGTGACGCTCCACTCCTATCTTATCCTGACGGAGTTGCAGACCGAGAGTGGCCCCTATTCTTTCAAAGCCAATGTGGCCATTACCCAGATAGGCACTGGGGGCGCCTTCCATCCCCACCCATTGCTGGCGGCCCACAAAGGACAGGCTGCCCTGGGGAGCAAGCAGACTCAGGGAAGGATTGATCGAGGTGGCAAAGTCTCCATAGTGGGTATGGTTCAGGAAAATAGTCTGTGCACGGGCACTGAAAGAAAAGCAAAATACATTTGCGAATACGAACAATACTGCTGGGATCAGACGGTAGAATACTGCGGGGGTCAGACGGTAGAAAATCTTATTCATAGAATTTTGGTTAATTAGCAAATTCAAAGCCCCGAATCTACAAAAAGAAATAAATAAATCCTACAATTTCAGACGTTACAAAAACATCACAATTTTAAAAGTGACTGGTATATGGCCGAAAAAGAACGGAGTTTTGGAAAAAACCGGGTTTAATTGAGGGAAATCGGGCCTTCGTCCATGCGGACTTTCTTTTTGGGCCTGTATTTTTTGTACCAGAGGAAACCGATACCCGCAGCGGCCAGGTAAGGCATGGCCAGCAAAAACAGAATGGCATTATTGAGTCCCTTTCCCTGCGTATTGCCGTTTTCAGTCGCATTCTGAGCAGTTAGCGAACACATGGCGCACTGAGCATTAACTGACACAGGGCTACTGACCAGGGTGGTAAGCCCCAGCGCCAGCACAAAAAGGATTTTTTTGATCAGCTTCATTATTACAAAGGTATGAAAAATATTCACTTCTGATCCCAAAATACTTCCACTCATTTCTGATCCCAGAATACTTCAAACTTATTCCAGAACCCATCATCGGGCAGACGGGCCTCAATACGGATAGGCTCTTTACGGACGGGATGTACAAATTCCAGGGATCGGGCGTGCAGGCAGATACTCCGTTTGAGGCTGCCACGGGGATAGCCGTACTTATTGTCCCCGACAATGGGACAGCCCATCGTGGCCAGTTGCACCCGTATCTGGTGGGTCCGGCCGGTGACCGGCCTTACTTCCAGCAGGTAGTATCCATCGGCCTGTCCGATCACCCGGTAGGAAAGTTCGGCGAACCGGCTCCCCTCGACCTGTTTCGGATAGGCTTTGGTGATATTTTTGGAGCGGTCCCGATAGAGCCAGTGTTCAAGTTTTCCAGCGGTCGCCGGCGGTTGCTTCCGGACAACGGCCCAATAGACTTTCTGCATGTCCCGCTCCTTGAACATGAGGTTGAGGCGGTCCATCGCCTTGCTGGTCTTGGCAAAAAGGATCAGGCCGCTCACCGGCCTGTCCAGCCTGTGCACCACGCCCAGAAAGGCACCATTGGGTTTGCTGTATTTCCGGGCGATATAATCCTTGACCATATCTTCCAGGGAAGGGTCACCGGTCTCGTCCACCTGCACGATCGTGCCTGCCTGTTTGTTGATCGCAATCAGGTGATTGTCCTCATAGACCACCATTTTATCTGTAATTGGGTTTTGTAACATCAGGTTCTATCGCACCATTCTGTCCACAAACTCATGCACTGGAGTCGCTGAAAGCCTGTCCAGATCCAGCGTCATTTCCAGCAGATCCCTCCTTTGCTTTTCAGGGAATATACGGGCCAGATTGGTTTTATATTTCTCGATCAGTACCGGGATACCCTCTTCCCGGCGGCGCTTGTGTCCGATCGGATACTCGACCACTATTTCGTCCAATACCGTTCCATCCTGCAAAGTAACCGTCAGCGCATTGGCAATAGAGCGTTTTTCCGGATCGTGATAATCCAGGGTAAACTGCGGATCTTCCACGGTTTCCATTTTATCCCTCAGGATATCAATACGCGGATCAGCGGCCACCTCATCCTCATAATCGGCGGCTGTCAGGCGGCCATGGATCAGAGGCACCGCAATCATATATTGCAGGCAGTGATCCCGGTCGGCCGGATTGTGCAAAGGTCCTTTTTTGTCAATAATCCGAATAGCCGCTTCGTGGGTACGGATGCTGATATGCGCAATATCATCCGATGTTTTTCCTTTTTCCTTTAATAAACTGTGCAGGGTCATGGCCGCTTCCACTGCGGTCTGCGAATGGAATTCGGCGGGGAATGAAATTTTGAACAACACGTTTTCCATCACATACGAACCGTAATCCCGCTGGAATTTAAAGGCATTGCCTTTGAACAACACATCATAGAATCCCCAGGTTTTGGCAGTCAGTACGGATGGATAACCCATTTCCCCGGTCTTGGCGATCAGGGCCAGCCGCACGGCACGGGAAGTCGCATCCCCGGCTGCCCAGGATTTGCGGCTGCCGGTATTCGGCGAATGCCGGTAGGTACGTAGGGATTGTCCGTCCACAAAAGCCAGGGACACCGCATTGACCAGTTCCTTACGGGTCAGCCCCAGCAGCCTGCCCACCACAGCGGTGGAAGCCAGTTTGACCAATACTACGTGATCCAGACCGACTTTATTGAAAGAATTTTCCAATGCCATCACTCCCTGTATTTCATGGGCACGGATCATGGCATCCAGCACATCATGTACGGTCAAAGGTTTTTTTCCGGCAGCAACCGCCACCCGGGAAAGCCAGTCGGCCACGGCCAGGATACCTCCCAGATTATCCGAAGGATGGCCCCATTCGGCGGCCAGCCAGGTATCGTTGAAATCCAGCCAGCGGATCATGGCTCCTATATTGAAAGCCGCTTGTACCGGGTCCAGTTGAAAGGATGTACCTGGCACTTTGGCTCCGTTTGGCACAATCGTACCGGGCACCAGCGGGCCCATCAATTTGGTGCAGGCCGGATAGGTCAGGGCTTCAAAACCGCAGCCCAGGGTATCCAGCAGGCAATGATGAGCTGTCCTGAAAGCCAGATCACTTTTGATCTCGTAATCCAGCACATAATCCACAATATCGGTAATCACTTGGTCCGTCTCCGGACGTTCATTGGAAATAAAGGATGACATTTTATAATTTTATACTAATGAATGAATGTTTTTTACAATTTGATTTTATAAAATCAGCGTTTTTCAAGCGGTACAAATTCCCTGTTTTCGGGGCCGGTATAATTGGCACTCGGACGGATAATCTTGCCATCCTGCCGCTGCTCGATCACATGGGCACTCCATCCGGTCACCCGGGACACCACAAATAATGGGGTGAAAAAAGAAGTCGGCACGCCCATCAGGTGATAGGATACAGCGGAGAACCAGTCCAGGTTGGGAAACATTTTTTTCTGTTCCCACATCAGGGTTTCCAGCCTTTCGGCAATATCATACAGTCCCATATCTCCGGCTTCTTCCGACAATTTCCGGGCTACCTTCTTGATCACCTGGTTGCGCGGGTCCGATACGGTATAGACCGGGTGCCCAAAACCGATGATCACCTCTTTGCGCTCCAATCTTTGCAGAATATCGGCAGCCGCTTCATCCGGATCGGCATAACGGCTCTGAATATCGAAGGCCACCTCATTGGCTCCCCCGTGTTTAGGCCCTCTCAGCGCACCAATTCCGCCGGTAATAGAAGAATACAAATCCGATCCGGTTCCGGCAATCACCCTGGAAGTGAAAGTTGAGGCATTGAATTCATGCTCGGCATAAAGGTTGAGGGAAATCTGCATGGCCTCCACCCAGGATGGTGATACTTCTTTCCCGTGCAACAGGTGCAGGAAATGACCGCCCACCGTTTCGTCTCCGGTCTCCACCTCAATCCTCCGTCCATGATGGCTATAATGATACCAATACAATAGGGCCGAAGAATAAGAGGCCAGTAATTTATCGGCGATATCCCTGGCCCCGGCCAGATTGTGATCTTCCTTCTCGGGCAACACCGTACCCAAAACCGAGGTATAGGTACGGAGTACATCCATGGGGTGGGCCGCAGCGGGAATTTGCTCCAGTACCGCTTTTGCCACAGTCGGCAATCCCCTCAACGAAATTAGTTTGCTGCGGTAAGCCTTCAGTTGCGCCTGGTTTGGCAAGGTGCCGTGGATCAGCAGATAGGCCACTTCTTCAAATGCAGCTCCCTCCGCCAGATCCAGAATATCATAACCCCTATAATGCAGATCATTACCACTCTTTCCCACCGTACACAAGGCCGTATTGCCTGCGGCTACACCCGAAAGTGCAACGGATTTCTTGGGTTTGAAACCACCGGCAGCCGGGGTTGCGCTGTTTTCAGTATTGGTTGAGTTTGTTGTCATAGTCATTCAGATTTTGAGCGGGGTTGAAAAGAAGATTTCAGATTTTAATTAAGAGGATTTCCCGTATAAAGCATCCAATTTGGATTCGTAGGCGTAATAATCAATGCTATCATACAATTCAGCACGGGTTTGCATGGTATCGATCACTGCCTTTTGGGTCCCGTCCGTACGCAGGTGCCGATAGACATTCTGGGCGGCTTTATTCGCTGCGCGGAATGCAGAAAGGGGATACAGGATCAACCCGGCGCCCGCTGCTGCCAGTTCATCCACTGTCCAGAGCGGTGTCTGCCCAAATTCGGTAATGTTTGCCAGCACCGGCAATCCGGTTGCATCCACAAACTTCTGGTATTGCGATAGCTCAGTGACCGCTTCCGCAAAAATAAAATCTGCCCCCGCCTGTGCATAAGCTACCGCACGTTCCAATGTCGCTTCCAGGCCTTCGCTGTCCAATGCGTCCGTCCTTGCCCCGATCACAAAATGTGCATCCGTCCGGGAGTCCACCGCTGCCTTGATCCGGTCCACCATTTCCGGGCCGGATACCAGTTCCTTGTTGGGCCGGTGGCCACAACGCTTCGCTCCCACCTGATCCTCCATATGCAGGGCTGCAGCGCCAGCCCGGATCAATGACTTCACTGTGCGGGCCACATTGAAGGCCGAAGACCCGAAACCCGTGTCCACATCCACCAGCAAAGGGGTGTCGCAAACGGCCGTAATCCGCTCAATATCGATCAGCACATCCTGCAGACCAGTGATGCCCAGATCCGGCACCCCCAAAGATCCGGCTGCCACCCCTCCTCCTGACAAATAAATGGCTCTGAAACCCGATTGGGTCGCCAATAAAGCGTGATTCGCATTGATCGCTCCTACAATCTGCAGGGGATTTTCTGCTTCCATCGCCTGCCTGAATCGCTGGCCGGGAGAAGACAAGGTATGATTATTCATTTTTTTTCAAATATAATTAAAGCTGGGTCTGGCAATCATATAAGGTCCATGCCATCCGGATAAAAATACGAAATTTTCCCTTACCCTACAAAATAGAAAGATGGGTCTTGACCTAACCTCAGATTGATCCAAAAACACCCTATTGATCCGCCTGCCTGGCCTGCTTTCTGAAATAACCCCTCAGCAGAAAGTTATGCTGCAAAGCTTCCATATTCTGATCCAGTTTTTCCGCACTGCTTTCCAGATTTTCCATCGTTCTCCTGATCCGCTCAGCCATTTCCGGATCATTCAGCAGCAATCCGACCGCGTTATCATTCGCATCCAGTTTTTTGGTGGCATCTTGCAGATTGAGAACCAATGCATTGGCAGATTGTGTGACACCGTTGAGCTGGGCAACAGTGGATTTCAGACTGCCGAAAATTACCGTATCGGTCAGCAGATCATTGACAAGGGTACCCTCCTTATTCAGTTTATCGGTCAATTCGATCAGAGCGTGTGAGGCTTTGGCCGAATTTTCGGAAGTAACCGTGAGATTCTGAAGCATGGTACGCACATTCGCCGCCATCGTACGATCGGTCAGCGCAGCTCCTACGGTTCCTTCACCGGCGTTGAGGCGGGCCAGTAAAATTTTCAGGTCACGGGTAATATCGATAAAATTATTGCCCGATATTTCCATGGTCTCTATCATAGCGTCCATCCCACCGCTTTTAGCAGCCGTCAGCCGGTCTCCATGCTCAACAGGGGGAATATCCGGACTCCCTCCTTCTATCAGGATCAGCTTATTACCGATAAATCCATCTGTACCCAGTTTTGCAACCGCATCCTTACGAATAAATTCACGGGATTTTTCTTCTATGTTGAGGATCACTTCCACTTCTTCCAGTCCTTTGAAATTGATCTGCTTGACCGTCCCAACCTTCACGCCGGAAAACCAGATATTGTTCCCGGCTTTCAAACCACTTACATTTTTGAAGGAAGTGGATACATGAACGGTTTTGGCAAAACGATTTTGCTTGCTACCCATAATAAAGATTCCGGCGAACAGGATGATCATCCCGATCAACACAAAAGTTCCGACTATGATTGAACGTCTATTTTCTATTGAACTCATACCTTTCAGGTGATAAAATTATATTCATAAAACGGTTTGACCCGTTCATCATCTGTGCCAAAAATTTCGTCAAAACTACCCTGGTGCTCAAACTTGCCATCCAGCAACATCACAATCCGGTCTCCAACACTCTTGGCACAGGCCAGATCATGCGTGATGATAATGGAGGATGTCTTGTATTTTTCCTGCACCTCATTGATGAGGCTGTTGATCTCAATGCAGGTGATCGGGTCCAGACCTGCGGTCGGCTCGTCATACAGCATGATTTCGGGCCGGAGGATCAACGTACGGGCAATCCCGATCCTTTTTTTCTGACCTCCGGAAAGCTGAGAAGGCATTTGCTGAATGGTGTGGCCCAGGCCCACGGCCTCCAGCACCTCATCCACCGCCCGGTCGATCTCGCTCCTGCTCAGATTTCGTTTGTTCCGCACCAACGGAAATTCGAGGTTTTCCTTGATGGTCATACTGTCATACAGCGCACTATTCTGAAAGGAAAAGCCGATCTGCATCCGCAAAAGCTGCAATTCTTTTTCTTTCAGCAGGGGCACATTGCGTTCCAATACCTGCACACTGCCCTCATCAGGATACAGCAGACCCGATATGATCTTGATCAGCACGGATTTTCCGGTACCGGAACGACCCAGCACGACCAGGTTTTCTCCTTTGTAAAGATCCAGGTCTATCCCCTGGAGTACATGCAGGTCACCAAAGGATTTGAAGATCCCCCTCAGCTCGATCACCGGTTGCTTATAATCTATGTGGGGGACGTTATTCTTCATAATCAGAGGTTTCTACCAGTTGCGTATTCCGTTGAGGATCTGAACAATCAACAATTCTTCTATAAATATCAGAAACATGGACATGACCACCGACCAGTTGGCGGCCTTGCCCACTCCCTCTGTGCCCTGGGACGAATGGAATCCCTGGTAGGATCCCACAATACCAATCGTAAAACCGAACACTACCGCCTTAAATACCAGCGAAAATATATCCAGAAAACTGATGGCTTCGAATACCTGTTCAAAATAAATAATGAATCCGGTATCTTCATTGATATACACGCTTAGAAATGCCCCCATCAGTCCCACCAGCGCCGTATAAAATGACAGGATGGGAATGGTAAGCGTAGTCGCCACCACTCTACTGACCACCAGGAACTTGAAGGGATTGGTGCCCGAGACTTCCATGGCATCGATCTGTTCGGTTACCTTCATGGAGCTCAACTCGGCACCGATCTGTGAACCTACCTTTCCGGCTGCGATCAGGGCAGTCACCAGCGGGGCCAGGGCCCGGACAATGGCGATGGATATCAGCATGGGCAGCCAGGAAGTCGCACCAAATTCGGAGAGGGAGGGCCGGGACTGATTGGTAAATACCCAACCGGTCACAAAGCCGGTCAGGGAGATCAGCGGAAGAGATTTCCATCCGATTTCATAACATTGCCGGACAATTTCCCTCCATTCAACGGGGGCCCGGAACAATTCCCTGTAAAACCGCATTACAAAGCGATGGATTTTGGCCAGCTCGAATAGAATGCGTTTTATTTTTCTCAACACGGATGCCTTTTTAAAAAATTTATCGATGGGCTGTTTTCTTCCCGAAACGGCAAATTTAGCGGATAATTTTGATTAATCAACATTCCGTACCGACAATTGTTACCTGCGAAAACGGACCCCGTGTTAAACCATCTCCAGCATTTATTGTCATACTGACAAGAAACGCGCGGAATTAACAGGAAATATTCACCATTAATCAGAAAATGCCATGAAAATGTTAAAAACTACCAAAACTGCAATCATTGGGATACTCAGCCTGTTTATCCTTTCCCTGGGATTGAAAGCGGAAGCAAGGCCGGTAAATATGGTCTCATTCCAATTGTTTTATGATCAATTGGCACCTTACGGTGAATGGGTGGACGATCCGGAATATGGATACATCTGGTTGCCGGATGTCGGGCCAAACTTTATGCCTTATTCCTCGAATGGATATTGGGTCATGACCAATTACGGCAATACCTGGGTCTCCAATTATGAGTGGGGATGGGCGCCGTTCCACTATGGCCGCTGGTTTCACACCGATTATTATGGATGGGCATGGGTGCCGGATTATGAGTGGGGACCTGCCTGGGTGACCTGGAGAAGTGGGGGCGGATATTATGGATGGGCACCACTGGGACCACGGATGAGCATTGCGATGAATGTACGGATTCCCTCATTTCACTGGGTATTTGTACCAAACCGTTACATCACCAGTCCATATCTGCACCGGTATTATGTGCCACACAGAAACTACGTGAAGATTTACAATCGCACGACCATTATCAATAATGTGTATGTGTATAACAATAAGAAATATGTGAGCGGCCCGGCCCGTCGGGATATTGAACGGGTGACCGGAAGCCGGGTGAGTGTGAGGTCTGTCAGTAACAGCACACAACCAAGCAGGGTGGCGGTCAATTCCCGGTCAGTCAGTATCTACCGGCCGTCCATCGATCAAAACACCAGGGCTCAGGCCCGGCCGGCAAGGGTTACGGACGCTCAGACTGCCAGGACAAATGTAGCTGGAAGGGGTACCGCTACCCGTAGCACAGCGCAAGCTCCTGCAAGCAGCAGCCGGACCGAATCCCGCGGCGTAGCGGTCAGAGGAGTAGAAAGTAGGACTACCGAATCCCGCGGCGTAGCGGTCAGAGGAGTAGAAAGTAGGACGGCAGGCAGTGCTGAAAAAGCGGTGCAGCAACCTCGTGCCACAACCGGCACCCGGGTAGCGGTCAGAGGAGTAGAAAACCGGGCGGCAGGCAGCGCTGAAAAAGCGGTGCAGCAACCCCGTGCCACAACCGGCACCCGGGCAACTACCAGCCGCAGTGCAGCACAGACTCCTGCAAGCAGCCGTACCGCAACTCAGGCTCCTGCAGGCAGCCGCACTGCACCGGCCCGTCAGACGGTAAACAGCAGCAGCAAAGCGCAAACACGTAGCAGCAGCACAGTCGCCAAAACCGGCAAAAGTTCAGAAGCACAATCCGGCCGGAGCTCAACCGCTCAGTCCGGCAGAGGCAGGCAACAGTAAAATTAAATCGTCAATAAAGGTTAAAGGTTAAAATAGGTTTGAAGGTTGGATGGCTATCCCCTGTGGGATGGCCATCTTTTTGCGCTACTTATTCTCAGCCTGCTCCAGCTTGTGCTGCAGATCATTGGGATTAAATGGCTTACCCAAATAGTCATCAAAACCATAGGTATTCAACTCACTGATTATTTTATCCGAAACGGAAGCGGTCAGGGCAATAATATGTGCACGCCCGCCATGTTGGCTTTCCCATTCACGTATAAACTCAACAGCCTCCAATCCATTCACTCTCGGCATGTGAATATCCATCAGAATCACATCAAAACGATGCCCTTTCCTGATCAGATCAATGGCTTCTTCCCCATCAAAAGCTATTTCAGGTTCCAGATCCCATTTGGCCAGCAGTTGCTTCATAAACAGCACACTCATCTGATTATCCTCCGCCAGCAACAGCTTCATGCCGGCAAAACTTTTGTCCTGGATCAATTTTTGATTTCGATTTTTCTCCAGATCAGTAGGCATTTCGCCCACATGAAGTTTATAGGGCAACTCCAGTCTGAACTGAGAGCCCCGGCCCAATTGACTGGTCAATGAAATTTTCCCTTTATGCAGATTGACCAGATGCTGTACAATGGCCAGACCCAACCCTGTCCCGCCAAATTGCCGGTTTGTGCTGGTAGAAGCCTGGGTAAATGGTTCAAAAATCTTTTCCTGCATGGCAGTATCAATCCCTATTCCCGTATCCGCAATTTCAATAATCAGCATCATATCCGATTCATTGATCCTGATCACATCCAGACGCACCGATATCCTCCCAATGGGTGTAAATTTGATGGCATTTCCCAAAATATTGAACACGATCTGTGTCAGCCTTGCCGGATCACCCACCACTTTCAGATTCTGCACATGTTCCTTGATATGGAGGAACATATCCAGCGATTTTTCAGTTGCCTTCTGCTGCATACCCTGAAAGACATTCTCAACGAGCTCCCCCGGTGAAAACGGGATCGATTCCAGTTGAATATATTTGGAGTCCATTTTCGAAAAATCGAGAATATCATTGATCACGATCAACAGGCTCTCTGCTGAAAAACGGAGGTTTTGTATATTTTTGCGCTGACTTTCATCCATATCACTTTCTATCAGCAGGTATGCGGTCCCGATCACGGAATTCAGGGGCGTCCTCAATTCATGGGACATAGTGGACAGGAAATTGGATTTGGCGGAAACCAGATCTTCCAACTGTTGATTCAGCAAACGCATATCCCTGACTGTATTGGTAAGGGTCCGGTTGTACAGAAAATGGATAAACACAATTTGTACGAAATTGAGAAAAACAATAATAAAGGCTGAATAAAACGGAAAGGATTCAGGATAAATAGTCAATGTAAACCGGCCGGTTTCCACACCGACAATATAAACCATAATGGTCAGGACAAACAAGCCGGAAAACGCAATACCCCAAAACCGGTTGATCCCATAGAATGCCAGCATGATCACGATAAACATGTGCTGAATACTGACAAAATTAATCCTGTCCGGAGAAAAGAAGATAATCAGAAAAATATAGGCAGCCATCCAGATCAGGCCCCATTTGGTCAAAAAAAGCAGGTGCCTGGGGGCTTTATACAATATATAAAACAGTATAAAGCAAAATACAATGGCCAGTACCACCACCGGAATGATATAAAAATTATCAAGGTAAAGCGGAAATGCAATGAACAGTTTGATCAGTGAAAGCACCAGACTTGCGACAAAGAGAATGAAAATAACCCGGTCTAGAGAATCAGGTAACTCCTTATCCCACCGTTCCTTAAAATTTTCTTTCAGTTTAGATAAACCAATCATAGTCAGGGCAAATATAGGTTAATTCAGCAAATACAGCTCAAAATCGGGGGATAAAATAATTATGATTTTTTTTTTGCAAAACCCAGATTAATGAATACATTTGCATCCCCGAAGGGGAATTGCCCAGATGGCGGAATTGGTAGACGCGCTGGTCTCAAACACCAGTGGGGCGACCCATGCCGGTTCGATCCCGGCTCTGGGTACATAATAAAAAAGCCTGTTAATCAATTGATTAACAGGCTTTTTTATTTTTCAGACTTTACGCATCAGCCCGCAAACTCCAGTGTAAACGTTGTTCCCTGGCCCTGCTGACTGCTAAAACTGATCTGGCCATGCTGCAGTTCGGTATATTCCTTGCACAGGAGCAGACCCAGACCGACTCCCTTTTCATGGTTGGTACCATAGGTCGAGGTAGCATGGAATGTAAACAAATTATCCTGTCTGTCCTGCGGAATTCCGATACCATTATCTGCAATATACAATTTTACACTACCCGATTCATGTTGGCTGAATATCCGGATCTCCCCACCTGAAGGCGTAAATTTGACGGCATTGTTCACCAGATTCTGGATCACCAGTTTCAGCATATCCGGATCCGCGGTCAATTCAATCGCCTGATCTACCTGTGTGTGGATGGATATAGATTTTATAGCAGCGGCAGCTTGTTGCACCTGCATACATTCCGCTACGACGGCTGACAAATTGAGTTTCGTCAGCTTGACACTTGTCCCATCCTCCATTTGTGATTTTGTCCAGCTCAATAAATTGTACAACATGACCTGCATGCTTTTTGTCTCATCCAGAAGACTCCGTTCAAGGGATTGCCGCTCTTCGGATGAAACTTCAAATTCACTCAGCATCTCCAGATAACTGGAGAGCGAATTGAAAGGCGAACGCATGTCATGTGACAGGATGGACAACAAGCGTGTTTTGGAATCATCTGCGGCTTTTAATGCCTGGGAGGCCTTGAGTGCCTTGTCCTTTTCACGTTCATAACTACGTATGAGGAAAAACAGCACCGCACCGATACAGCCTACAACAGAAATATAGGTGGTGGCAGTGTCGATAAACAAATCGCTGCGCTCGCCATATGTAAACTGTACCGAATCAGCGTGATAATATTCATAAATCAACAATCCACACACAATCCCTATATTGAACAGTATCCAGTACAAGAATTGCCGGGTCGGCATGAGGGTGAGGGTAAATACAAATGATAACAAGAACAAGAACAATGTCGGCCCCTGGATACCGGAATTGATAAGGTAATTGAAGGCCATCAGGATACAGGTGCCCACACAGAACAAAATCATACTCAGCCGCAGTTTTCCAAAAAACCTGGATGTTACATACAACGCGGCAATTAAAAGCCAGGCTGTTGTCAGGGTCGTATTGGCCCACGGTACCCTGATAAAGAAATTGACAAATAAAGCCAGTGGCAACCCAATGAGGGCAACAATACTGACCGCATGAAAGATCCTGGCATGAAGCGGGGTATCTTCAGCATCACCTATTCCTTTGGTCTGCAACCGTTGAATGATCCTAATCATCTAAACAAACACGCCAAAACTTTGCTGTACCTGCTGTGCCAGTTGATTCACAGAAATGGATGGCTCCGATCCGCCGGAGGTTCTCCAGTCTCTGGTCTCCATATTAAAAATCAGTTCATACGCTGACTCTCCGTTCTCCACCACACTGAACGCATGGGTAGCCGGATTATAGGTAGCTTTGAAATTGATTGTGTTTCCATCAATTTCCTGCATAAATTCTCTGCTCAGATTCATAGATGTATAATAGTTTCATTGGCAAAGATACAAAGATCTAAGTTATTCATAATGACGTGTGCAATAATACATAAAATATGTTATATATCACATTTACAACCAATAATAATTGATGCAGCTTGCAAGAGTGAATAATACCCGCAATAATGAGTATTTAACCGCTTTTGGCGCCCATCTCAGAAAACTTAGAAAGGATCGGGGCTGGACAATACAGAAACTTGCATTATTATCAGGTATTGAATATCGTCAAGTATCAGATATCGAAAGAGCAAAAATAAACACAACGATTTCCACCATACATAAACTTTCCATAGCACTCGATATTCCCATAAAGGCATTATTTGATTTTGATTTTCAGGCTTCCGCTGATCACTGATTCCTGGCTTCCTCGTTACTTTCCGATGCAGAATTTGCTAAAAATATTGTCCAGCAGGTCGTCGGTACTGACCTGTCCCGTGATCTCGCCGAGGTGGTGGAGGGCCTGGCGGATGTCCATAGCCAGAAAGTCGGAGGTAACCGGATTGTCAAGCCCGTAAAGCACCTTCTCGAGAGCTTCCTGTGTTTTTTGCAGCGCTTCTACATGACGGATATTGGTGACCATCACCTCATCCGTGCTGATGTTGGCCAGATTGACCTGGCGCAACAGTTCTTCCTTCAATTCCTCAATACCGCTCTGTTGCTTGGCGGAAATATACAGGGGGGTCAATGCTGCGAATTCAGTCCGTTCCGCCGCTGAGATCAGGTCTGCTTTGTTGATAATGGTTACAAAGGGGATTCCCAATGTCTGTACCTCTGCGATTTGCTGTTGCACGGCCTCTACGTGATCCTGGGTCGGATCAAAAAGATAGATGATCAGACGGGCCTGCTTCATCTTCTCACGGGTCCGTTCCACCCCTTTTGCTTCGATGATATCTTCGGTATGACGGATTCCGGCAGTATCAATGAAGCGGAAAGTCACCCCACTGATATTGATTTCGTCCTCGATGGTGTCCCTGGTCGTACCGGCAATCTCCGAAACAATGGCCCGTTCCTCATTGAGTAGCGTATTGAGCAGGGTGGATTTCCCCACATTGGGTTTGCCGGCGATCACCACAGGCACTCCGTTTTTGAGCACATTGCCCTGTTCA
The DNA here is from genome assembly GCA_040392005.1 of Parapedobacter defluvii. Lineage (GTDB taxonomy): Bacteria > Bacteroidota > Bacteroidia > Sphingobacteriales > Sphingobacteriaceae > DASRQK01. The sequence goes on along the minus strand of JBEBWT010000001.1, from coordinate 78,534 downwards.
AAGGACAGGATCAGTTTGCCGATCACCGTATGGATGCGCTGGATCAGGGCATTCAACTGATCCCGGTTGGCAAATTCCACATCCTCCTCCGAGAAATCCAGTTCCAGCTCGATCAGGGATGCAAAATGGATCAGGTCTTCCCGGAGTTGCCGGAGTTGATCTGAAAATCCTCCCCGCATCTGCTTCATCGCAATCTGATGTGAGGCTTCTGAATCCGAAGCGATCAGATCCGCCACGGCTTCCGCCTGGGATAGATCGAGCCCTCCGTTCAAAAAAGCCCGCAGGGTAAATTCGCCCGGACGTGCTGCACGAGCTCCTTTTTTGATCAACAGATTGATTACTTTCGCAATAATAAACGGACTGTTGTGGGTGGAAATCTCGACCGCATCTTCTTTTGTATAGGAATGCGGGGCAATAAATAGGCTGACCAGTACTTCATCAACAATCATTTCCGCATCCCTTATGGTGCCAAAATGAATGGTATGGGAAGCCTGCCGGGTCAGATCCCTGCCTTTGAATACCTCATTCACAATCCGGATCGACTCAGGACCGGATAACCGGATCACAGCGATGGCTCCCCCCCTGCCACCCGGGGTCGCCAGGGCTACAATGGTATCTGTATTTTCTGCTAAAGTATCCTTCATTGAGTCCTTATCCTTTCTGGAATTAAACGAATATAAAAAATATTGGCAAAAATACGGAATTATCTGTACCTTTGCCCTTGGGTAAGTCTTTTACGACCAGCTCCCTCTTAACCCCCCAGGGCGGGAACGCAGCAAGGGTACGAGGTTGTAGCGGTGCGATAAAATGTGCTTGCCCATTTTTTTTCTCGACTTTGCGTTTTCTTGCGCATTTAAAATAAATCACAAATAAATAGGCATTCTGAAATTATTTCTGTACAATTGTATGAAGAAATAATGATCCGGGGCATCGCAAATGGATGCAGCGGAAAAAACCAAATTATGAATTGCCATGTCGATTATTGCCTTTGACCTGGGTGGTACCAAATTGTCGAATGCCGTTTTTTCTGCTAATGGAGAACTCGTCCATGAAGCGTCTGCTCTTTTGCCCGCAGAAAAGGGAAGTGCGGTGGGGATATTGATCGAAACCACAGCCCGTCAATTGATCGCTCAATATGCCTCAACTGATCCGGTGACCGGCATCGGGATCTGTGTGCCGGGCATTTACCGGAGTCAGAAAAAAACCGTCTGGGCGCCCAATATTCCGGGCTGGGAGGATTACCCCCTTTGGGAACAGATCAGTCAGATAGCCCCCGGTATCCAAACCAGGATTGACAGTGACCGGGCCTGCTGCATCCTGGGAGAAGTCTGGAAGGGGAATGCAAAGGCTTGTACTGATGCTATTTTTATGACGGTCGGCACCGGGATCGGCGCTGGTATCCTCTCGGGCGGTCAAATTATCCGGGGCGCTTCCGATATTGCCGGCGCGATCGGCTGGATGGCACTGGAGCCTCCCTTCAAAGATGAATATATTGCCTGTGGTTGCTATGAACAGACGGCTTCAGGGGATGGTATTGCCAAAACAGCCCTGAAATTTTTAAGGGAAGCGAGGGAGCGGGACGACAAGCGGCAAGCCGGCAAATCACCGGCAAGTCTGCTGGATCAGTACGATCCCGGATCGCTCCGGGCCCATCATATCTTTGAGGCGTACAAACAAGGGGATCCGGTTGCCACCGCGGTGATCAGCAAACTGATCCAGTATTGGGGCATGGCCACGGCCAATCTGGTAAGCATTTTCAATCCTCAAAAGATTATTTTCGGAGGTGGGGTTTTTGGTCCGGCTACTGGGTTATTGGATCAGATCTATGCCGAAGCTTGTCTGTGGGCGCAGCCGATCAGTATCCGGGAAGTCGCTTTTGTTGCTTCCGGACTGGATGGTAAAGCAGGATTATACGGAGCAGCATCTCTGGTCTGGAAAAGATAATATTATGAACATATTACAACATAATGGAAACAAGATATAACAAGCAATTGGTTTTCTGGGGTGCCTGTGCGGGCATGCTGCTATTCGGCATTTGCTTTATTACCCTCGGTTCGGTCACAATCCATCTGAAAAGCAAATTTGACTTTTCAGGCCTGCAAATCGGTTCCTTATTTGCTATTTTACCCATGGGAATCATTGCTGGCTCGCTGGTTTTCGGACCGGTGGTGGACCGGTATGGATACAAATGGCTGTTATTCGCCTCCTGTCTGGGGCTGGCCATTGGTTTTTATGGCATTGGCAATGCCGGATCCATCAATCTGCTGCGATTGGCCGTTTTTGGATTTGGATTTGGGGGAGGCGCCATCAACGGTGCCACCAATGCACTGGTATCCCTCATCAGCGAGACCAACAAGGTTGCCAATCTGAGTTTATTGGGTGTGTTCTATGGGATTGGCGGATTGGGAATGCCATTGGTACTAAGCAGTTTGTCGCATATGATCAGTCCGGAACAGCTAGTAACCGCTATTTCCATATTTGCATTGGCCGTAGGCCTGATCCTGCTGATCCTGCGCTATCCTCCATCCCTTAGCTCCACCCCTGTATCATTCCGGCAGGCGGTTTCAGTCCTGAAAAATAAAACAGCACTGCTGATCACGGCATTTCTTTTCTTGCAGATGAGTCTGGAGGCCATCGTCAATAACTGGACAACAAGCTATCTGACTGGATTCAGGGGGATCGCCGAGGAGAAGGCTTTACTCGGCTTATCTCTGTTTGTTGCCGGGATTACTGCCATGCGGATCCTGGTGGGCAGTATAGGACGCAATACCAGCGAAAAAACATTACTTGTGATCGCCCTGCTATTGCTGCTGACCGGCAGTCTCAGTTTCTTCCAACATTCGGTCTGGATTCTGTACCCGGGCCTGATTCTTTTCGGAGCCGGCATTGCCGTCGGGTTTCCGCTGATGCTCGGCATGATCGGGTCTTTATTCCAGGAAATGGCTGGCACGGCATTCAGTGTGGTGATTGTCATCGGCCTTTTGGGCAATCTGGGATTGAACTATCTGATGGGTTATATCGCTGAAACATTTGGAATCCAGTTTTTTAGTTTTGCGATCCTGGCCGTATGGGTGCTGATGGTTCTCTTAGGAATGCTGATCTTTAATAGAAATCGGAATACTGATTATTCATAGAAATTTAGATAAAAACAAATAAATCATGATGTTAGCAAAGCAATGGCTCGAAAGTGCCCGTTCCGTAATGGACAAAATAGAGAACACACAGATGGAAAATATCCGCAAAGCTGCCGAGGTGATGGCGGATTCGATCGAAGCCGGCCGGTGGGTGCATACCTTTGGCTGCGGACATGCGACCATTCCCATAGAGGAAATGTACCCACGGATCGGTGGGTTTGTCGGTTTTCACCCGATGGTGGAATTGCCGCTGACTTTCTTCACCCGGATTACCGGTGAAATGGGGGTGCATCAATTTGTATTTCTGGAAAGAGTGGAAGGTTATGGGGTGGAAATCATGAAAGGCTATAACTTTGATCCCCGCGATACCATGTGGCTGTTTTCCCATTCCGGCATCAATAATGTCAATATTGATGTGGCGCTGGAAGCAAAAAAAAGGGGAATGAAAGTCATTGCTTATGGTTCGGCTGCGGAAGCAGAAGGAAAGCAAACCCGGCATTCCAGTGGCAAAACCATCTTTGAGGTGGCTGATCTGGTGGTCGATAGCTGTGCTCCTATTGGCGATGCGGCCGTCCCACTGAAAAATCATCAGGATAAGGTAGGTCCGGTCTCAACGATGGCCTTTGTGACGACGGTCTGGATGACTGTGACCACCGTGGCCGAAATTCTCGCAGACCGGGGATTCAAGCTCCATATCCACCCATCGCACAATGTACCGGGCGACACCACGGCCAAAGAAAGGCTGGAAGAGGCACTGGCGGTCTATAAAGAAAGGATTACCGGAGTCTGAGGACGGTAATACGGGTACAAGAATCGCAGAGCGGTAATTTCAGGATGGCACCACCCTGGCAGAATTTCAGGGAATGAACTGCATCACTAGCTTCCGGGGTTATTGATCTTTCAGCAGGATTTTCCGTTTCACCTCTTTGAGAATGTAACCGCTTTTGAAATAACTGTATATATCCTCACCCGGGCAGGTGGTTTGTGCAGAATAGTCCCGATGTGTCGCAATCTGATCCGGGGAAATGTCGTACTTGATGCACATATCCCGCAAAAGGTCGGTTAGAACTTCCAGTAAATGCTCATCCAGCTTTTGCTGCGTGTAATTTCCGAGAAAAGAAATGAGCAAATGTCCTTCAGGGTTGTACTCAGTATTAGTTTCCCCTACAGTATGAACATTTCTTCCCTGGTAAACCGTGCCGTCAGGAGCTATCAGTATATGATACGGAATATCTGTCCAGTTCCGGGCAGACCCCATGGACCAGATCTGGATATTTTTCAAGCGTTGTCTGGCATCAGCAGTCGGAGGCAAAATTCTTCCTCCTTCATGGTGAACAGTGATACGGGTCAGCTCCTGTTGTTTGTAAGGTCTTGGCTCATCAGCAGACCAGCTGCTCCTGGGTTGGATGACCACTGTGTCGGCGTCGGCTGCACTGACATGCACAGGCACTAAGCAGAATATAAAATAAATGAGTGCGCCGGGAAATATTGCTTTCATAACCGTGAATATTGATGACTATTGATATGCTAAATATAACAAGTTTTCCTATTCCATCCTCCATCTCCGTTCCGATTTTTTAACAGATTGCTTTTTCTTCCGGTCCAGTCTCGCTAATACCTTTGCTCGTGGAATTTTTGTCTTGACACGTTTTCTGACAGGTTGTAACGCTTCGGTTAGGAGAGTTACGAGCTTATCTACGGCAAGTTTCTTATTGGTAAGCTGGCTGCGGGTTTCCGAAACATCCAATTGGATATGGCCTTCGGCATTGACCCTCGAAGAAAGTACGTGCCCGAGGATCTCTTTTTGTGAGGGAGAGAACAAAGCTGATGCTGCAACATCCCAGATCAACGTGACCCGGGTCTCTACTTTATTGACATGCTGCCCACCTGCTCCACTGGAGCGGGAAGTTTTGAAGATCAATTCTTTTTTTAATGCTTCTATATCTACCGTCATAAAATCGCCTATATGCTAAAAAGATAGAAGGCAATTTAAAAAAAACAAAGTAAATCAGATAAAAAAGTTAGCAACTTGATGTATCCTTGTGCTACATACAACTACATATCTCTGACTAATTAACTAATTATCAATACACTATAACATTCGCTGCTTTCCGCTGAATTCATAGCTTAAACCAATTTCGTGGGTGCTGTTGTTGATCCGGCGGTTTAAAGGTTTGTCACCAGGGCTGAATTGATAACTATATCCCAGACCGAAGCCTGAAATATGCAAACGCAGCAAGGCAGATAGTTCTCCCTGTGTGCGTACGCCCATACCCAACCCTACTTTGCGGTCAGCAAACAGCATGGCCGATGCGTTCATTTGTAAACCGGTGGCCGCGTTATACATTGCCTGCACAGAAGGGCGCAGATGAATACGCTCATCCAGGCCAAAAACGATACCGCCCATAAGGTGATACTGATTCTGAAACTCATACCGGGTGTCTCCAAAGGTACCCACCCCTCCTCTTGTAATGCGGGGAAGTGAGGCCCCGATAAAATAGACTTCCGTACGATACAGCACCAAACCTATTCCCAGTAATCCGTCTCGTTCCACTACATCATCCCTGAAAGATGGGTCCGAAGGATCCAGCGTCGAAAAGTGGGCCACATAATGAACTAAACCAGCATTCATGGATATTCCCAGATAGTCAGATTTACTCAGACGAATGGATTTCGCAAAAAAAGCCGAGGCTTCCGTATGCCGCTCCACACCAACTCCGTCCTGACGGACCGCTATTCCCATAGTAGCCCCGATACGAGCCAAGCCCACATGACCCGTACCTACAAAAGAGCGCGGAGCCCCATCCAGGCCAACCCATTGCTGACGCATCATAAAGCCCGCGCCGCCCTCCGGCGAGAGCAAACTCAGGGAGCTGTTGCCAGCTACTCCAAAACCTCCATACTGTCCGTGATTGAGGAAGATGGTCTGGGACCGTGCAGGCGAACTACCTGTCAAAATCACCAATATGATCATTAATGTTTTCATTGTTTTTTCCTTTGAATCTATTTATCATGTAATCCCTTAGTAACGGAGTACAAACCACCCCTGCTGATGCGTCCAGGAACCATTCACACGGACTTCAAGTATGTAAAAATATGTCCCTTGTGGCAGTCGGCGACCACGCTGACCTACCCCACTGAAAATGACTGAGGCATTGTCATAACCCGTTCCCTGCCAGACTTCCAGGCCGTTTACATCGATGATGGACAGTTTGTTTTCCGGATAATCCTTGATGCCTTCGATCATCAGAAAATCATTGATACCATCTCCATTTGGAGAAAGAGCCTGGTGCACCCTGACCCCTATTTCCAAAACCGGATCCACTACACGAACCGATATCGTCACAGGTGCAGCAGCTTCATAGTTGCGATCACCGGCCTGGTTCGCCGTCAGCCGGATTGTACCCAGCCGGTGAATACGCAGGTTGGATCCTTCTGCTGTGGCGACCTGCGGATCATCCACGGAAAAGGTAAGCGCAAGTCCGCTGCTCGCAGATCCATCCAGAACCAATGTACCAGCAGAACGGGGGACTTCCTGTGGAATACGGAGCGTGATCTGCTGGGTGGCACGGTGTACTTTGAGAATGCGGGTTTGAGGTGAAACATCCATGTAATTGCTGTTGTCCACCAGGCTTGCTGTGATCTCCGTCTCTCCGGCACCAACGATTTGGATCAATCCCTGATCGTCTATTAAAGCGACCGTCTGATCACTACTGTTATACAATATTTGTTCGCCTGTGCTGGACTGGGCTCCGGCAAAAAATGCCGGATCTCCATAAGTTTTTTCCGCAAGTGCCTGGAAAATCAGGGTACGGACAGCCTCGGTGATCGTTAGTTCGGCCTCCAGGGTCAGATCATTGTAGTTGCTGCCACCGTTGATGTTCGCTGTCACCGTCTGGGTGCCTGCATCCGTGCGGCCGTTGTTTATATAGCTGACGCTGGTGCCTGCCGGCAATGTGCCGGAGACTGAAAGCGATCTCTCTGTACCATCGTACACGAAGCTGCCATCTGCGAATGTGATGCCCGTGATGTCGGCTTTGCTGATCTCCAGTTCGGCCTCCAGGGTTAGATCATTGTAGTTGCTGCCACCGTCGATGTTTGCCGTCACAGTCTGCGTGCCTGCATCCGTGCGGCCGTTGTTTATATAGCTGACGCTGGTGCCTGCCGGCAATGTGCCGGAGACTGAAAGCGATCTCTCTGTACCATCGTACACGAAGCTGCCATCTGCGAATGTGATGCCCGTGATGTCGGCTTTGCTGATCTCCAGTTCGGCCTCCAGGGTTAGATCATTGTAGTTGCTGCCACCGTCGATGTTTGCCGTCACAGTCTGCGTGCCTGCATCCGTGCGGCCGTTGTTTATATAGCTGACGCTGGTGCCTGCCGGCAATGTGCCGGAGACTGAAAGCGATCTCTCTGTACCATCGTACACGAAGCTGCCATCTGCGAATGTGATGCCCGTGATGTCGGCTTTGCTGATCGTCAGTTCGGCATTCAGGGTCAGGTCGGTATAGTTCGTGCCACCGTTGATATTCGCCGTCACCGTCTGGGTACCCGCATCCGTACGGCCGTTGTTCACATAGCTGACACTGGTGCCGGATGGCAGCGTGCCGGAAACCGAAAGTAATCTCTCCGTGCCATCATACACGAAGCTGCCGTCATCAAACGTAATACCCGTGATGGTCGCTTTGGTGATCGTTAGTTCGGCGTTCAGAGTCAGGTCGGTATAGTTCGTGCCACCGTTGATGTTTGCTGTCACCGTTTGGGCGCCCACATCCGTTCGGCCGTTGTTCACATAGCTGACACTGGTGCCATCCGGCAGGGTGCCGGAGACCGAAAGTGATCTCTCCGTACCATCGTACACAAAGCTGCCGTCCGTGAAAGTGATGCCCGTGATGGTAGCTTTGCTGATCGCCAGTTCGGCATTCAGGGTCAGGCCGTTGTAGTTCGTACCACCATCAATTGTAGCAACAAGACTATAAACACCAACATCAGTAGCACCATTACCAGCGGCACCATCAATGGTATAAGTAACCGAAGTGCCATCCGGCAGCGTGCCGGAGACCGAAAGTGATCTCTCCGTACCATCGTACACAAAGCTGCCGTCCGTGAAAGTGATGCCCGTGATGGTAGCTTTGCTGATCGCCAGTTCGGCATTCAGGGTCAGGCCGTTGTAGTTCGTACCACCATCAATTGTAGCAACAAGACTATAAACACCAACATCAGTAGCACCATTACCAGCGGCACCATCAATGGTATAAGTAACCGAAGTGCCATCCGGCAGCGTGCCGGAGATCAACAGCGACTTCTCCGTACCGTCATACTCAAAGCTATTGTCATCAAACGTAATACCCGTGATATCAGCTTTGGTGATTACAAACTCATCACCTGCAAAGTCGATCACATAGTCATCACCTGCGCTCAGATCACCTTGCGAGATCGCATAGCTGCCGACATCCTCACCGGCCTCCCTGGTCAGGGATCCAGTCATCAAGTTTTCATCATCACCGTCAGCCCATCCGCTGACCACATAGCTCAATGCCGGGTCGGCCTCCCCATAAACCTTGCCCTGTCCGGCATTCACTGTGACCGTAAGCGTAGCTTTGTCTATAATCAGATCAAACCCGACATCCTCGGCCGGGAGAAAATCGGCATTGCCCGCTTGGCTTGCAATAATCCTGACCGTGCCGGATTTATTGATTTTCAGTTTCCATTTATTGTCATCGGCAGCATCCTGATAAGCCTCAGCAATGTTATTATCCGCCGAATTATAACTCACTTCCAGACCCGAACTGGCCGTTGCGCCCGGTTCGAAATCCGCATCACCATACATTTTGGTGATATCGGCAATGGGATTGATGATTTGCGGCTGTATCAAGACAGTCTGGCTTTCATAAGCTCCCAGATCAATATTCGCATTTATGAGCCTGGTGTTGCCTGCCAGATCTTTGGTGTCCCCATCCAGGCCGGGAAACAGGCTGTTGTCCCCTGCATCAATCGCAGGACTGGCATCCGATAGCGTAAAATCGCCATTGCCGGCATCGGTAAACAAGGGATCCAGACCCAAAGATCCAAAAAGACCTCCTTTTATGATGCTGTTGATTACCGTTCCGCCACCGTATAACACACCAAATTCAGGGATAGCCGGAGCAGTATTTCCCCAGACAATACTATTGATTAGCCGGAACCTTGCTTCCGAATTAGATTGTACAAATTGAACTCCACCATAGAAGTTTTCAGCATTATTAAGTGTCACGGTACAGTTGATCAGCTCAATAGTGCCGCTAGTGGCGTACAGTCCGGCTCTTTGATATGCCCGATTGGATAGGATAGCCATGTTGATAAGCTTCTGTGAGCCCCCGCTAAGATATGCTCCGCCACCACTATTTTCGGAATAGTTGTCCCGAACCACTAAGTTGATATAGTGGCTGTTGTTATCTACGGAGTACAAACCTCCTCCTAATACCTCATCGCCACCTTCACTTTTCACCTGATTTCCTGCAATCTTGCTATTGCGCAGGATGCCCGTTGCTGCGTTGTGGACACCTCCGCCATATCTTCGTGCCGGTGTTGCTCCCATAACATCAATAATACCAGTACCACCATTGGCATTTCCTCCCCGGATAGTCACCCCGTCGATGACAAATCCATCGGCTGCCGCAGGGATGATCAGGACATGGTAGGCATTGTCGTTCGAATTGGCAAAATCAGGACCATCGTCCCCATCCAGATCGCCGCTTAGGATCGTACCCTCATCGCTGCCCTCATTGGGAAGAATGCGTTCGTCCTCCAGGGTCCTGATCTCATTTGCCGGATCAAATCCACCATAGAGATGCACATGGCCGGGTAGGACAAAGGCATTGTCGCGGTCGCCGTCCGTGGTAAAACTTCCATCTGCTGCATGGTAAAGTGGCGTATAAATACCTTTGGCAACATAGATCTTTAATGGCTCCTCAGCAGTAAAATCGCTCTGCATTCTGGCCCATTTCAGCGCATCGGCCAGTTGGGGAACTGCATTTGTCCAGGATGATCCATCAGCCGTGCCACTTGAGTTGATGTCGACATACAGGATATTGTTGTCATCGGGATCGAGCTGCACCGTCTGGTTTTCATAAGCTCCCAGATCAATATACGCACCGAATAGCCGGCTGTTGCCTGCCAGATCTTTGGTGTCTACATCCAGATCGGGGTATAGGCTGTTGTCTCCTGTATTGATTGCAGGACTGGCATCCGATAATGTAAAATCACCGTCATCCGCATCGGTAAAGAGCGGGTCTGTCCCTACCAGATTATGATCTGCCACATCGCCGGTAGTATACCCCTGTGTAATGCTGTTTTTAAGTGTAACTATGCCTGATCCCGATATATCGGCTCCTGCATCGGTATTGCTGCTGTCAAACTGGATATTGCCCCAGATGATGCTATTGTATATCTTAGGCGAGGAAGAAGAAACATTTCTGATTCCGCCACCTATTGAATTAGCCGCTGAGTTTCCTGTCACCACATTGCCTGCAATCGTTACATTGGTTAGCACGGGGCTGGAAGATGATTCATTAAACATTGCTCCGCCATAAGCAGTAGTAGAAGCAGAAGAAGCTGTATTGCCGGTGATGCTCACATTGGTCAATACAGGGTTACTGGCAGCATTATACATCCCTCCGCCAGAAGCAGGATAGGAAGAAGAAGAAGCTGTATTGCCTGCAATCGTTACATTGGTCAGCAAAGGACTGGAGGCGGTATTAAACATGCCGCCACCAAAAGCATAATAGGAAGAAGAAGCTGTATTGCCGCTGATGCGCACATCAGTCAGCACGGGATGGGATGAGTTATTATACATGCCGCCGCCATAAGCCTGAAAAGAAGAAGAAGTAGTAGAAACTGTATTGCCGCTGATGCTCACGTTGGTCAGCACGGGATGGGATGAGTTATTATACATGCCGCCGCCATAAGCATAATAGGAAGAAGAAGAAACTGTATTGCCGGTGAAGCTCACATTGGTCAGGACTGGACTGGAGAATATGTTAAACATTCCGCCACCATAAGATTGATGAATCGAAGTTGCATGCACTTCAATATAACTTAATCCCCCGGCATGCCCGTCTCTGATGGTGAAGCCGTCCAGCCCGGCCAGTCCGACCGCTCCCGAAGAGATGACCACATGGTAAGCGTTGTCGCTGTTGTCATTGGCTGTGCCAATGTCTCCCGACAAAACCGTGCTGGTGTAATCTCGTGTATCGGCCAGTGTAGCAATGCCGTTGTCCGGGTCAAATCCGCCATAGAGCTGCACATTGTTGACCATCACGAAAGCATTGTCCCGGCCACCGTCTGCGGTGTAGTTGTCGTCTGCTGCATGATACAGCGGTTTGTAAACACCCTTTGCAACATAGATTTTCAGTGGCTCCTCAGTGGTAAAATTGTTTTCCTGTCTTGCCCATTTCAGTGCATCGGCCAGTTCGGGGATGGCATTTTCCCAACTATCACCCGATCCGTTTCCATCAATGATGTTTATATCAACATAGATAATCCGGTCAGCATCTGGTGTGATCGGTACCGACAGAGATTCATACGCACCCATATCAATGACACCACCCTGCAACCTCAGATTGCCTGCCAGATCTTTGGTGTCCCCATCCAGATCGGGGTACAGGCCGTTGTCCCCTGCATCAATCGCAGGACTGGCATCTGATAATGTAAAATCACCAAGATCAACATCGGTAAACAACGGATCCAGATCCAATGCCCCAAAAACACCTCCTTTTATGATGCTGTTGCTTACAATTCCGCCACCGTAGGGCATGAATGCCTCAAATTCAGGGTCTGACGAAGCCGTATTTCCCCAGACAATACTATTGCTTAATTGGAAGTTTTCTCCTGGAACATACTGTATAAACAGTATTCCACCATAGCGATCATTCGCATTATTTTGTGTCACCGTACAATTGATCAGCTCAACAGTGCAACCATTGGCATACAGTCCGGCACTTACATGTGCCTGATTGGACAGGATAGCTGTGTTTATAAATTTAGGTGAACCACCGCTTAGATAAATTCCACCACCATCACCAGCATTGCTTCCGGCCTGGTTGTCCCGGATCACTAAGTTGATATAGTGGCTATTGTTATCTATGGAGAACAAACCTCCTCCATATACATTATAACTTCCATCACCATGCACCTGATTTCCTGCGATCTTGCTATTGCGCAGGATACCTGTAGCCCAATTGGAGATACCTCCGCCGAATCTTCGTACCGGTGTTTCTCCCAATACATTAATGGTCCCTACACCACCATTGGCATTTCCGCCCCTGATGGTCACTCCATCAATGACAAATCCGTTTGCTACTCCCGGAATGACCAGGACATGGTAGGCATTGTCGTCGTAATTGGCAAAACCGGGACCATCGTTGCTCTCCAGGTCGCCACTGAGGAGGGTACCCTCATCGCTGCCCGCATTGGGAAGAATACGTTCGTCCTCCAGGGTCCTGATCTCATTGGCCGGGTCAAACCCACCGTAAAGATGTACATTGCCGGGCAGGACAAAGGCATTGTCGCGGTCGCCGTCCGTGGTGTAGCTATCGTCTGCTGCATTGTAAAGTGGGGTGTAAATACCTTTGGCAACATAGATCTTTAATGGCTCCTCAGCAGTAAAATCGCTCTGCATTCTGGCCCATTTCAGCGCATCGGCCAGTTCGGGAATGGCATTTTCCCAGCTATCGCCCGACCTGTTTCCATTTATTACGCCTTTATCAACGTAGATAATCCGGTCAGCATCCGGTGTAATTGGCACCGGTTGGAATTCATAGGCACCCAAATCAATGGTACCATCCCGCAATCTCGGATTGCCCGCCAAGTCTTCAGTATCCTCATCCAGGCCAGGAAACAAGCCATTGGCACCCGCATCAATGGCCGGACTGCCCGCCCGCAGACGATAGTCTCCATTGCCGGCATCGGCAAATAGCGGATCCACATCTAAATTGCCTATACCGCTATAACCACCCTCTATTATATTATAGGAAACAACAGGTACAGCAGTGCCAGTAGTCAGTAAGTTGTGGCCGACATTACCATATATAATAGAATTGGTTACGATCGTGTTTGAAGAAGAACTTAACAAACCGGCACCGATATCGGTGGCTTCATTTTTTGTAAGGGTACTATTGATAATGCGCGTTTCGGAAGATGATGCATCATACAGTGCTCCGCCACCAAAACTTGCTTTGTTTTCTGCGAAAAGACAATTGATGACAAAGGGTGTGGAGGTATTGACGCTCATCATTCCTGCCCCACCTATAGCCATATTTTTCGAGAAAACCGAACTCAAAATCACAGGTGAGGCCAATACATTATGGATTCCGCCTCCATTGTCTGCCTCATTTTCCAGGAAATGAGAATGGGTAATGACGGAAGGAGAATTCCGATTGTGCATGCCACCGCCTGCGTAGGCCGTGTTCTCCACAAAATCCGTATGTGTGATCTCCGGAGCGGAATTTTCATTGTACATACCGCCCCCCTGACCCGACCAGGATTTATCTGCAACGTTCTTCAAAAAGATACTGTGACTAATCTTCGGGGAAGAATTGCTATTGTATATACCTCCGCCGTTTCCTAACACTATATTTTCGGAAAAAGTACTATGGCTAATATTGGGAGAAGAATTGGCATTAAAAAGCCCAGCTCCCTTTCCGTTGTTCCCGGGTAGCCCGAAAGCCTCGTTTTTTGAAAAAGTACTATTGGCGATGGTGTACGAGGCATCCATATTATATAACCCGCCTCCGATATTTTTTGCGTAGTTTTCGGTGACGATACAATCAATCAAACGAAATGAAGAACCGGGATTGTGTATAGATAAACCACCACCGTTTACCCGTGGAACTTGCATACCATTGACTATATTGTTGGTAAGCGAGCCATTGGCATTGCCACCGGTGATCACAAATCCATTCAGTTCGGTGCTGCCTATGTCCCCGACGACCAATACCACATGGAAGGCATTGTCCGTCGTATCGTTTGGTGTGCCGATATCTCCGCTCAGGATCGTACGATGTGTAAGGTGATCTCTCAATCCCCCACCAGTTGGATAGCCCCCCAATATCTTGATACCACCGGGCAATATAAATGCTTTATCCCGTTCATAGGCCCCATCTCCAGCCGACTGTGCCGGATAATAAGTGCCAGCAGCTACCAAAATGCTGTCTATCGCCGTTTCGGTGGCCACAAATTGGAAAGCATCTGCCAGGGAAGTGAGCGCATGTTCCCAGCTTTCACCAGTATTGTTGCCGGTCGCTGCCGAATCCACATAGAGTTTGTTTTGGACGATATTGGTTTCAACCGAAAAACCAGCGACCCAATTGGAGGTGCTGCCGGTCAGGTCAAAAAATATTGCCTCACCATGATGGTCAGGTCTGGTTTCATTCAGCACTTGTGTCAAACCCGTGTTGTTACCTCCCGGTGTACCTGTATCCATTTTATAATAGGCCACCAATCCCGATGAAGTTGGACTCAGGTTGCGGTACATATTGCCCTGCACCTGTTCCTGCGTGCGGGCCGTGTTCCATATTCTTACCTCGTCTATCGTCCCATTAAAATGCCGGGACGCAGGCAGATAATCCACACCGATGGTGAGCGGATCACTGTTGGCTTTGACGGTAAGCGGGGTGCCGGAAAGTGGTTGCTCGACACCATTGACATATAGCTTGCGGACGCTGCCATTTTTCACAGCAGCAATGTGGTACCATTTGTTGATGCTCAGGACGCCATTGGATGTGGTCATGCCATCAAAATCCAGTCCGCTATAAGCCGGGAAATCCGAACTGTTGCTCAGCCGCAATAGATAACCATCACTATCGTTACTATGATACTTGCTGATAATTCCTGCAAGTTCGTTAAAACTATCCAGCTTTATCCAGCATTCCAGGGTATAAGCATCTGTCAGATCCAGTAGGTCACTATCGGGAATGGTCACGTAATCATCGTTCCCGTCAAAATGCAGGGCGTTTTGCCCGGAAACTACATAAGGTTGCAGGTGCATCCGCAGCACCAGTGCTTTATGGTTTGCGGGGGCAGTCAATGTCGTCCACTCACCAGAAGTATTGGACAACAGGTATGTCGTAAATATTCCGTCAGCATACGCTATTTCGGATGTATGATCAAATTGTATATCCGCCAGCAGGTAATTGCCAGGGGAAAGCACCAGTGGACCATTCTTCAGGGATAAGGTCACTTTCAGGGTATCCGACCCCGTATGCATGAGGGTGTCTGTGCTGCCGATCATTGTCCTGGGTTTGCCATCATTGCCCAGATCCCATACGGCCAGCGCATATTGTCGGGGGGATGCAGCAGGGTTATATTGCGCATAGACCGAACTCAGCAGAGCGGGCTGGGCAATTGTAAAGATCTGACCGAGCTGGCCCGCCCCTCCCAATGATAGCTGTCCGGTCACCAGACCGTTATCCCTTGCCAGGGTGCTATCGGTAATGTGCACGGATCTGACCAGTGTATCATTGGCCGGGTTTTCATCGGCCTGGGTCTGTGAAGGGAAATACCTGACTGTAAACTTGCCTTTGGTATCGGGGATCCAGTCCGGGGTCAGGGAAAGGAATTGGCTGGCAGACGGAGCAAGTGTACTGACCGTGCTGCTTACAGCGGCATGCACCAATACATCAGAGGCATCGTAGATCTCCGCATGCAGATTCAATTGATCGACTGCCTGTGCGCCCTGGTTCTCTACCGTGCCATTCAACAGTATGGTGTTGATATTATGTAAGGGCAATTGTGCATATTCGAAACCTGCTGCATCGGTAATGGCCACATCTGTACCATAATTGACGAATACCTTGACGTCATCTATTCCCAGCAGGTATTTGTCATCTGAGTTGTTCCGGAAACCGATATAAACTGTTTGTCCGGCATAGGCACTTAAATCCTCCAGGTGATCCGTCCAGGTACTGTTTTCAGCGGCGACACTGAATAGTACGTCAGAGCTAAGCATATTCCCAATTTCTCCTGTACTGCCCGTGGGAGCAGTCGTCATGATACGCACCTCGTACCCATCCCTGTAACTACCCGGATCGAAAGCCTTCGCCCTCCATGTCAGTTGGATCACTTCGCCCGTCAATGCGATTGGCGGTGTCCACATCCAGTCGTCCGCTTGGCCCCAATCGTTGTAATAGGAAGTGGACATGGCACAGGTATCATTGGATAATCCATCCACACGTCTGACCCATGCCTGGTTCATGAACGACTCTGCCGGCGTACGGTTATCCACATTCGCCAATATCCATCCGGCCGGAAAAACAGGATTCCCAGCCGGTCCGGGAATATGGTCAAAACTTTCGTAAAACAGCACTTGTGCCATCGCCGGCGAGGTACCGGCAAAGGCCATAAAAAAAGGAAATAAAACATAGAGCATGAAGCCCTTGGGCGTGAGTTTTCGTTTCATAATTTTTGCACCTAACTGGTATTCAGGTACAAAATTTGAAATTCGGCCCAAAAAATAGGACAAAAAACATGTAGCAAAATTGTAGCAATTTTTGCAGCAATCACTACACTGAGAATCAGGCCATTGGCTAACTATGCAAATTGAGTCTTATATTGATTCAGGATCTTGTGCAGAAACTCATCGGGAGAAATATTGCTGGGTTGGTCGAATTTTTTGACGGTCCGATACCAGGACACTCTTGCGCTATCATAAGAGATGCCGAGGATATGACTGGTCTCCTTTACCGAAAATTTCAACTTGACCAGCAGGAGCATCCTGATTTCTGCCTGGGTAAGTTTCGGGCTGATACATTTGAGCTGGTCAATGAAACTGGGATATGCCCTTTCAAACAGGGACTGAAATTCGATCCAGTCATCCCCGGTCAGGATCATACTCTGTTGCAATTGTTGGACAACGGATTCCTGCTCTTTGCCAGAATCGCCCTGCAATTGCTCAATCAACTTATTTTTTTCCGAAAGGGCACGGGTAGTTTTATGGATTTGCGTAAGCGCTGTTTTTAGTTCTTTTTGTGCGGCTTCCAACTCTTTGGTAGAAATCTGGATTTGCAGATCCTTGATCTTTTGCTTCTTCTTTTGGGAGAGATAGTAAGACAAAGTCCCCAGCAGGACAAGTAAGGTTATTCCGATCAGGATGTTTCGTTGGGAAATGGATTTTTGCTTCTCCAAACCAAACTGGGCCAATTCCAGTGCCCTCTCCTGCATGTTACTTTTCTGTTCAACCCGCAGCATTTTTAAGGCACTGAATGTTTCATTATATTGGTTGAGGGCAATAATGGCCGAATCCAGGTAGAGTTCGGACGAATCTTTTTGGTGGGTCGCACTGTACCATTTACTGATCACAGGATATAGTTTTTGGAGTTTTTCCGGTTCCCCTGCCTGTATGATATAAGCTTTTGCCCGATCCAAATAGGCTTTGGAGAGAGCCAGTTTCCCCTGTTTCAGGTAAATGTCGGCCAATAGTGTCATCGCTACCCCGGCCATGCCATAATCATTTACCTGTTCTGCTTTTTTGTAATTGAATTCCAGCAAGGGAATCGCTTCGAGATAGTTGCCCCGGTTATACAAATTAGTTCCCAGACCACCTTTGGCGATTCCCTCCCAAAGTTCAATGGATTTTTGAAAGGGAGCATTCAGCACCTGCCGGAAATAATCATCCGCAGTATCGTAATCTTTTATTTTTTGATAATAAAGTCCCAATGTATGCTTTGCAGAGCTGATTGCCAGCGTATTAAAGTTTGTCTCGGGCAGAGCGATCACTTTTTCAAAATACGAATTGGCCCTCATATAATCCTGGAAGAAATAATATGCCAATCCAACCCTCAGTAAATCCACCGCCATATCGGGATATTCATCGGGACTCACTTTTTCCAACTCCTTTTCAAGCAGCACATAATGTTCAAAGGCAAGTTCGTAATTTTTGATATGATCCCAATAGCGTTGTGCTACTATCCTATATGCCCTGATCTGTATATGTTTCACATTTTTCTCTTCCGCTTCTTTTGCTACCCGCAGCAATCGGGTAATGGCAGGGGCAAAATTTCCATCCTTTATAATGGTAGAATGGTGATAGGCCCGGAACAGCTGCATCTCCAACAACAGTTCATGGTCCCCCTTTTCACGGGACAGATGTTCTATTTTCTCAACTTCCTTTATTACAGCAGTAGAATCTTTCAGGTCAAGCAGATTCCCGTATAAAATTCCCAGGTCCTCTACTCTTTCTTTATAGGATTTATTGATTATCTGTTCATAATTCTGTGATAAACAGGGGGCAACCCAACAAATGATAAAAAGAGATAGCAGCACTGTTTTCTTCATATGATATATTCCACGAAAAAATAAAGTTAGGATTTTAGGATAAATGCACCAAGATTTTTATAATTTTTCTAATTTTTAATTATTATTGTGGATGGATACGGCTGCGTATCGCTAACCAACTGAAATTATGCATATAAATAACACTGCTTCCGAAAAGGAAAGCCTCACAAAACAGAAATCTGTGTTGGGCATCCGTTTATTTTTTGTCTATCTGATCTTCTATGCGGGATTCGTAGCGATCGGCGTATTTTGGTATGAGTTGCTGGCGATCCGGGTATTCGGCGGGCTCAATCTGGCCCTCGCTTATGGCATTGGTCTGATTGCACTTGCTATCATTCTTGGGGTGATTTATAATTTTTATTGCAGCCGGTACGAGGACGAAGCGGATTTACAGGCGGAAGCAGAAGGGAAAATAGGGTCGGAAGCAGAGGAAGGGGGCACAGCATGATCTATGAGATTTCCTACACCGCGCTGGTGGTTTTCCTGATTTTTGTTGGATTGGTCCTGTGGCTTTCGTTTTATTTTGGAAAAAAGACCCGTTCATCTTCCTCCTATTACGCCGCAGGCGGAAAAATCCACTGGGGAGTCAATGGGATTGCTTTTGCAGGGGATTACCTGTCTGCTGCTTCTTTTCTGGGAATCTGCGGGATGATCGCCGTATCGGGTTTTGACGGTTTTCTATATGCCATCGGATTCCTGGCGGGTTGGATCGTGGCCCTGTTTCTGATTGCCGAACCCTTCAAGCGGCTGGGAAAATTCACCTTCACCGATGCGTTGAACGCCAAATTCAATTCGAGGGCGATCACCCTGTCGGCCTCTTTCAGCACCCTGATCATCTCGGTTTTTTACCTGATCCCCCAGATGGTGGGCGCCGGTGATCTGGTGATGCCCCTGCTCGGTCTGCCCCATTGGGCAGGTGTATTGCTGGTGGGCGCCATCGTGATCATCATTGTGGCCAGTGCCGGCATGGCATCCACCACTTATGTGCAGTTTTTGAAGGGTGGTTTACTGATCGTCCTGTCATTGGTGCTGACGATATTTATTCTGAAAAACGGGTTGAACCTATCCCCGGATCATCAACAAGCCGGGCACCCTGCCCTGATGGAGCTGCACCCCCAGATGGAAAATGGTGAAATAGTGGGTGCGGAAGGTTGGGAACGGTTGGGACAGCAACAGATCAGTGGCAAAACCTTTGTAAAGCTTGGACAAAACGGGGTGGAACGCTGGTTTTTTCATACTCAGAATGTGCAAGGCGAGGAATTGTTGATGGAGACTTTGTCCGTCACGCAGCAGACTGACGGCCAGGTATTGTACAATGGAGAGCCCCAGGAAAACGGGAAGTTCTATCAGGTGGGTCATTTGAGCAAAATCCTGGTGAATGGACAGGAAGTAGCCAAAACGGGACCGCTCGGGCCATTTGAGTTTCTCAACACAATTCAGGACAGTGAAATCGTGCGCTTCCTGCAAGTTAAATTTACCGATGGGGACGAGCATGTTGCTGTCTATTATCCGCAAAAGATTGCCGGGGAGAGTTTTTTGTTGCCGGGCCTGAAATACAAAATAGGTCGTGACGCCAATCTGTGGAGCAAGCTGGATTTTATCTCCCTGATGCTGGCCCTCTTTCTGGGTACAGCGGCACTGCCCCATATCCTGATCCGGTATTATACAGTCAAAACACCCCGTGATGCACGTAAATCGACTATTCTGGCGATCGCAGCTATTGGCGGATTTTATATTTTCACTCTGTTTATGGGATTGGGATCGGCTGTCAATGGAGTGCTGGATGTGGAATCCAGCAATATGGCCGCTCCTCTTCTGGCCCGTGCCTTTGGTGCCGTGCTGTTCTCCGTTATATCCGCAGTGGCCTTTGCCACGGTACTGGGGACGGTGGCCGGGCTGATCGTGGCCTCATCGGGAGCGATCGCACATGACTTCATCGATGTCTATCTCAAGCGGAATCTGAGCGATCAGAAAAAAGTCCGGACCGGTAAAATCGCCGCCATCATTGTAGGAGTGTTTGCGATCCTGCTGGGAATGTTGTACAAGGGCATCAATGTTTCTTTCCTCGTAGGTTGGGCCTTTGCCATTGCTGCCTCGGCCAATCTTCCTGCGATTTTATTCCTGCTTTTCTGGAAAAGAACCTCTGAAACCGGCATTGCTGCCTCCATTGTAGTGGGCATTGTGTCCTCGCTGGCCATTATTCTGACATCCCCCACCATGTGGGACCGCTACGGCCTGGATCCTTCAACGGCGCTGCATCAATTGGAAAATCCGGCGCTAATTTCCTTCCCTCTTGCCGTATTGACCGTTTATCTGGTTTCTTTAGGCTTCCCGCCGAAGCGGAATAAGTAAAGCCGAGGCGGAATAAGTAAAATGGACGGATTTTTGCAGGTATAAAGGTGCTATGAAAACATTAAAAATATGTTGGATCCACCTGCTCTGCTGTTTTTTCATTGGGGTCACAGGGGTTGGCGGAGCTGCCGGCCAGGAAGCACCGGCCCAACAACCGGAAACAGAAACAATGACCAGGCAACTGGAAACAGAAACACAGGTACGGCAAGCTGAAGCACCGGCCCAAAAAGCCGACACCGTCAGGATCGGTAAATTGGAATTAAAGCGAAACAAGAAAAAAATCTTTGATTCCCGGGATTCGGTTCTGGTATTGCAGATCGATACCCTGATCATGAAAGACCGTTCTTCCCTGCAGTTTTTTGGCAAGAAAAAAGTCATTTTGCAGATCAATCAGGCGGAAATTGGCAAGCGGGTGTATTTTTCGGGCAGATCCGAACAAAACAATGCGTCGGACATGGATATCGCCGTACGATTTGAAAAACTGGGTTCATTATACATTATGACTGAGGGCTATGATGCCAACAATGGTTACAGGACGGATCCGAACGGAAACGGCGGAAATGTCACCCTGGTATATAGCAGCGATGGAATCCAGCCGCAACAACAGCAGAGCAAACAAGACAATTATCTCCATATCAATGTGGCAGGTGGTGGCAAACATTTGAACGCGACCAACGATGTACAGCGGATCCTGGATCAGATCCGGGGTGCAAGCCGCGGATTGAGGGGATTGCCCCAGGGACAGATTTATTCGGGTTCTCCCGGTAATGACGGGAAATCAGAAGTTTCCGCAAAAGCGGGCGAACCAAAATTCTGGTGATCCGGGTTCCGGTCTTAAAATTGCAGAATCACCGTCGTTCCCTCCCCTTCCCGGCTTTCAATCAAAATATTCCCGCCGTGCAGCAGCATAATCTGCTTGCTCAGGGTCAACCCAATACCACTTCCTGATTTTTTGGTAGTGAAAAACGGGGTAAAAATCTGATCGGCAAGATCCGCCGGAATACCGCTGCCATTATCCCGGATGCGGATCTGGACCCGGCCATCGAGTTCCAAAGCCTGCATGCTCAGATAAGGATTCTCCACCTCTTTTACCGCATCCATCGCATTCAGAATGATATTGATCAGCACCTGCTCGATCAGGGTCGGATCAATGGAAAGCACCAGCCGGGTATTTTTGATAATGGTATCCAGTCCGATATTTTTCTGTGCCAGGGTCGGCTCCAGCAATTGGTGGATAGTGTCGAACAATTGCAAAATACTGACATCCTGGAAATTGGGCTGATCCACCTGATTGATCAGCCGGTAGCTTTTGGCAAATTGGATCAGTCCCTTGCTCCGGTTCTGTATGGTCGCAATGCCCACCTTCACGTCCCCCAGCTCCTCACCTACCTCGAGTTTTTCCAATTTGGCATGCAGGGTTTCGGCCAGCGAGGTAATGGGTGCAATGGAATTCATGATCTCATGGGTCAGCACCCGCAACAATTTGTGCCAGGCACGGGTTTCTGTCTGGTCAATCGCCTCATTGACATTCTGATAAGATACAATCCGGAATTTCCCCTCCTTGGTTTCAAAGGTCGATGCCTGCATCAGTAGCTTGATATTCCCCTTGGTGGAGGACACCAGTTCCATTTTTTGCACCCCCGATTGCAATCCGATCGTACGCTCATACAGATCCGGGAGTCTTTTCTTCAAGCCCCGGAGCTGCACGATATGCGGGGTACCGAACAATTGCTTGAAAGCCTCATTGATCCAGATCACTTTGCCCGTGTCGGTCTGGTAAAAGATCAGCGCCATATCCAGCATATTGATCACCTTACTGAGGTACTGATGCTGCATTTCCTTCTCGCTGTTGATCCCGTAAAAAACCTGATTGATCTCATTGAAGGCCTGGAAAAGCGAATTCTCGGCTGACTGCATCTTTCTGACCGGATATCTGCGGGTGAAATCCCGGTAATGCACTGCTTCAGCAAATTCCTCAATATGCGTGAGCAATCGCCTTTCCTGACGCAGCCATCGATAGCCGAGCAGGAGCATAAACAAGAAAGCAAGCCCCGCATACTGATACTCGGCCCTGAAAAACAACCAGCCTGCACCGGTGGCCATCGCCAGAAGGAGGATGATTTTAATGAAATAGAAATATCGGTATCGTCTCATTTTGTTCAAGACTCAGATATTGTATTTTTCCAGGCGTCTGTATAATGCCGCACGGGTCAGGCCCAGCTCCTGTGCCGCCTTACTGATATTGCCATTATGCCGTTGTACGGCGCGCTCGATCGCTCGCCTCTCCACTTCCTCCAGACTCCTGGGCTCTCCGGCACCCTGATCTCCCCCCACTGCAAAAGCGGCAGATTCCTTCTCAATAGGCGAAAAAAGCAGATCACTGGCAGAAAGTGACTGAGATTCAGCCATAATGACTGCCCTTTCCATCGCATACTGCAATTCCCGCACATTCCCCGGAAAATGATAGCTTTTCAATTTGGTTATTGCATCCGCTTCCAGCCCGGCAATGTTTTTATGGTATTTCAGATTATAATGGGCCAGGAAATGATCGGCCAACAGCAGTACATCATCCCCTCGCTGCCGCAATGGCGGGACCTGTATTTCCACTGTATTGATCCTGTAAACCAAATCCTTGCGGAACCGGTTTTCATCGGACAATTCCTTTAATGGCACATTGGTCGCACTCAGCAGGCGGATATCCACCGGGATGGGGCGGTGTGCCCCCAGGGGGATTACTTCCCGGTTTTGCAGCACACTCAGCAGCTTGGCCTGCTGCTGCAAGGTAATATTTCCAATCTCATCCAGAAACAGGGTTCCACCATCGGCGGCTTCAAACCGGCCCTTCCTGTCTTCCCGTGCATCGGTAAACGCCCCCTTTTTATACCCGAACAACTCACTTTCAAACAGCGTTTCTGTCAGGGCACCAACATCGACTTTGATATATTCCTTGTTCCTGCGGTTGGACAAACGGTGTATGGCTCCCGCAATCAGGTCCTTGCCCGTCCCGTTCTCCCCCAGGATCAGAATATTGGCATCTGTCGGGGCGATTTTGCGGATCTTATACTGCAAATCTTCCATCATGGCTGAATCACCGATAATGCCGGAATTCTGCGCCTGCGCCTGTGGGCGGGAGGAATCTTCCCGGCCTTTTTTGGTCGCCAGGACTGCCTGCAATGTCTCCAGCAGCGGTTCATTCTGCCAGGGCTTCACGATAAAATCCTCGGCTCCCTGCTTCAGCGATTGTACTGCCAGATCCACAGCCGCATAAGCCGTGATCATCACCACCTTGATCTGTGGAAATCTGGACTTGATCTGATTCAGCCAATAAAGTCCTTCGTTGCCCGTATTGATGGTGCTTTTATAATTCATATCCAGCAGGACCAAATCAATCTGCTCCCTGGAAAGCAGGGCCGGCAGATTCTCCGGATTGTGCTCGACCCATACCTGCCGCACCCTCGGTTTGAGCAATAGTCTGGCAGCCGTGAGTAAATCCCGGTCATCATCCACTACCAGAATCGAAGCTTTGCGTAAATCCATGTACAAATATAATGAATCAGGTGACTCAATTGATCAAACCCCCAGACTCAATTGATCAAAACCTCAATTCTCCCTCATAATAATCATTGATGTATTGCTGCAACAGATATTGATATTGTCTGATTACCAGCTGCTGCCGGGCAGCATCCACCTTGTTTTTGGCTGACAGGAACAGAAACGAATTACTGGCACCGGCCTCAAATTGCACCTGTGCGATCCGGAAGGACTCCGCGTAGTGCATCACCTGCTCCTCCAGATTGCGCACGGCGATGGCACTGGTGCGCAGATCAAAGACGGCTTTGGAAGTCGCTTCCTTTAGGGCCTGTAACTGTATCTCCTTCTCCAGCTGTGCATCTTCATAGCCCAGTCGGGCCTGCTTGACCTGATTCAGCGTCTGCATTCGGTTAAAAATCGGGATCCGCAGGCTGAGTGACACATATTTACCCAGATTCTGATTGAATTGGGTCATATAGCTGGTCTCATATTGATTCGAATAGCGGCTGTTCAGCCCGGCGCCCACCCCCAGCGATGGGAAAAATCCCGACCGGGCCATACCGATCTGCTGCCGGGCCTCTCCGATCCGGTAATCCAGTGCCTGCAGCTTCGGCAATTCCCTTTGCGCACGTTCAAACAAGGCTACGGTGCGGGATCCGGGATCGGTCACCGGATTCGCCAGCCGGACCTCCAGCGGAGCCAGTGATCCCAGCTCCTGCTCATCCACCTGCATCATCTTTGCCAGCCGGAGCCGGGCCGCATACAGGCTCTGCTTATTGCTCTCCACCGTGTTTTCATCATTTTTCATCTGGCCCCGGATATCGTAATAGTCTCCCGGTGCAAAAGCCCCTTCCTCCTGCATCACTTCCGCACGCCTGAGCTGCTCCCGTGTCACTTCCAACTGATTCTCAGATTGCGCCAGCACATCTGTCGCCGTCAGCACCTGGATATACGCCTCGATCACATCCAGTTTAAATTCATTCACCTGCCCTTCATACTCCAGCCGGCCCGCCGCCCGTGCCTGGCCCTTCATCCGGACATCATGCAGCATGCGGAAACCATTGAACAGCGTCATGTCCGCACTCAGCCCCTGATTACCCGAACTGAACGTACGCTCTGTAAACTGATTGGTCGTTGGATCCACCGAACGGCCCTGATTGATCCCGTGCCCCACATTGGCCGAGACCGAAGGCAGGACATTCAGACGGGATTGATTGTAGTCAATTTGCTGGCGTCGCAGTGCAATTTCCCCTTTCTGTAAACCGCTGTTATTGCTCAGCGCAATCCCCATCACTTCCTCCAATGTCCGAACCGGCACTTGCTGCCCCATCAGTGGCAGGTAAATCATCAAAGCAATGGCAAACACCATTATATTCCGTATCATATGTATATTTATTTTTTAATCGTTGTCTGTTATATCCATAGCATGTGCCAAAAGTACAACCGACTAATAAAGAGCTATATAGAAATATGGGCCGAAAACAGACTGTCCGCCAGCGCACAGCGAGTGTCCGAAAACGAACAGTACAGGTAGCACAACATTGCAGTAAACAACTAAAAAACAACTATTTACATTTTTGGCACAAACTTATCATATAACATACAGCAAGACGCTTATTATTGTATTGCAAGATTATTTTAAACATTTATGGACAGACCGATCAAACAGAAGAAGTGGAATAGCAAACGGATCATGACCCTGAGCGGCATTGTGGGGCTGGGTGCATTGATATTTGCCAGTTATTATTTTACCAGGGGGAATGCCAGGCTCAATGTAGAGGCTGAGCGGATCAGTATTTTTGAAGTCCGGGAAGATTCCTTCCGGGAATTTATTCCGGTAAACGGATCGGTGTTGCCGATCAGCAGTATTTACCTCGATGCTTCGGTAGGTGGACGCGTGGAAGAGAAATATGTGGAAGACGGTGCGCAACTCCGCAAAGGGGATCCGATCATGCGTCTGTCAAATACGGACCTGGAATTGAGTTTGGTCAATCAGGAAACCTCCGTGCTGAACCTGCTCACCCAGGCACAGATCGCCCAGACCAATGCCCAGCAGATGTCCATCAACAATCGCAACCAGATGGCCAATGTGGAAAATGGATTGCAAGAAGCCGAACGGGTATTCAACCTCAATAAGACCCTGTATGAGAAAAAAGCGATCGGATCACAGGAATATCAAAAGGCCCTGAACGACTATAACTTCCAGAAGGAGCGGATGGAGCTGACCCGGCAGATTCTGCGCCAGGACTCCATCTCCACCGTCCAGAAACTGGATCAGGACAAGCAGATGTACGAACGGACCCAGAGTGCACTGGGTCTGATGCGCCGCAAGGTGGATGATCTGATCCTGCGGGCGCCGGTGGATGGGCAACTGACCTCCTTTGATGCGGAAATCGGACAAAGCAAGAACGCCGGCGAACGGCTGGGCCAGATCGACGTACTGACAGGCTTCAAGGTACGGGCCGATATTGATGAGCATTATATTTCCAGAATCTATCCGGATCTGGAAGGTGAATTTTCCCTGGCGGGAAAAACATATAAATTGAAAATCAGAAAAGTTTACACCCAGGTAAACAGCGGACGTTTTCAGGTGGATATGGAGTTTGTAAATGAAGTGCCCGAAGGAATCCGGAGAGGCCAGACTCTGCAGATCCGGCTCGCCCTGAGCGATGAAACCAAAGCTGTGTTGCTGGCCAAAGGCGGGTTTTACCAGCAAACCGGCGGCAATTGGGTATTCAAACTGGATAAGGACGGTCATACGGCCTATCGCGCCGACGTGCAACTGGGCCGCCAGAATCCCGACTATTATGAGGTATTGCAGGGGCTGAAACCAGGAGATAAGGTCGTGGTATCCAGTTATGAAACCTATGACAAGGTACAGGAATTGAATATCAAACGCTAAACAATCCAACAGTTAAAAAAAAATGCTCAAGAATTATATCAAAATCGCATTCAGGAACCTTTGGAAAACCAGAGGGTACAGCTTTCTGAATATTTTCGGACTGGCTCTGGGGATCACCGTGGCCTCCCTGATCTTCCTCTGGATCGAAGACGAGGTCAGTTATGACGGTCATTTTGAAAACAGAGAGCACATTTATGCGATTAAAAACGTACAGGCTTACGATGGCCGCACCTATGTGTTTTCAAGCAATCCCGGGCCGCTCGTTCCGGGGTTGAAGGAAGATTTTCCCGAAGTGGAATATGCCACACGCAGTAGCTGGCCACAAAAAACCTTATTCAATCTGGGTGAAAAAACCATCTTCGAGAACGGAACCTTCGTGGATCCGGATTTTATGGAGATCTTTTCACTGGATTTTACCGAAGGGCAGATAGAAAATGCCCTCTCCCAACCCGAACAGGTCGTGATCAGCGAGTCTATGGCCCGTCGCTTTTTTAACCGGACCAATGTTGTGGGCGAAACGATTCTGGTAGATGCCGAAACGCAACTGACTGTATCCGGGGTATTCAGGGACCTGCCGTCCAATGTCTCCCTGAGCTTTGACTGGCTCCGTCCCTATCAGGTCTATTACAGTCAGAACGGCTGGCTGGAGCAATGGGGTAGCAATGCCCTGCAAAATTTTGTACAGCTCAGGCCGGGTACCAATCTGGCATCGATCAATGAGAAGATTTATGACTTTATTCCGAAAAAATCTGGGAATGACGGCTATGGTTCCCGTCTGCGGCTCTATCCCATGGAACGCTGGCATTTGTACAATGCCTTTGACCAGGGCGGCAATGAGATAGAGGGCAGCATCAAATATGTGCGGCTCTTCTCCGTGGTGGCCTGGATCGTGCTGATCATCGCCTGTATCAATTTCATGAACCTGGCCACGGCACGCTCGCAGAAAAGAGCCAAAGAGATCGGAGTCAAAAAGGTAGTCGGTGCAGGCCGTGGAGGTCTGATCGGCCAATTTATCAGCGAATCCACCCTGCTGGCTTTTCTGGCAGGTCTGCTGGCCATCGTGCTGGCCGCCCTGCTCCTGCCCTATTTCAATCAGGTCGTATCCAAAGAACTGACACTGGGACTGTTTGAGCCTGCACACCTGCTCTTCCTGCTGGGCATCATCCTGGCCACCGGCATGGTGGCCGGCAGTTATCCGGCCTTCTACCTCTCCTCATTCGAGCCGATCGGGGTATTGAAAGGTCTGGCGGTGCGCACGGGCGGTGCCAATTTTATCCGCCGGGGACTGGTCGTGCTCCAGTTTGCGGCCTCCATCACGTTGGTCGTCTGCACCATGCTGATCTATATGCAGATCCGGCATGCCAAGAACAAAGACCTGGGCTATGATCGTTCCGGACTGATCACTACCACGGTTTATCCCAAAATTTCCACCCATTATCAGGCCATCAAACAGGAATTGAATGCACATGGGCTGATCGAAAAGGCCGGAATATCCAAACACAGTATCCTCGGACTGGGCTCCAATACCGGAGATTTCTCCTGGCAGGGCAAGGATCCCAATCTGGAAGTCCTCATTACCATAGACGATACCGACGGCGAATACTTTGAAACGCTGGGCCTGAAAATGCTGGCGGGACGTCCGTTCAGAGAGGATATCCAGGCCGATTCCCTCTCTGTCATTATCAATAAATCGCTGGCTACCCTGATGGGAATAGCGGATGATCCCATAGGAAAGACAATGTCCCGTTCCTGGGGAGATGATTTTATCATTATCGGAATGGTGGACGATTTTATGGTTTCGAATATCCACAGCAGTGGAGAACCAGTGGTATTCGGTGCGTTGCTGGATCGGGGTAATGTAATGACCATGCGCCTGGCCGGGAATCAGGACCTCACTGCCAAAATGGAAGAAATTGGTGCCGTATTCAAAAAATTCAATCCGGAATATCCTTTTGAATACCGTTTTGTGGACGAACGCTTTGATCAGCTATTCCGCACGGAGGCCCTGATGGGCAACCTCAGCCGGATCTTTGCTGTCATGGCCATTCTGATCTCCTGTCTGGGATTGTTTGGGCTGGCGGCCTACACGGCGGAGCGACGGACCAAAGAAATTGGCATCCGCAAAGTACTGGGAGCCTCCGTGCTGGGTCTGACCAATATGCTCAGCCGCGAATTTGTGATCCTGGTCAGTGTAGCCTGCCTGATTGCATTCCCGTTAAGTTATTGGATGATGGAAAACTGGCTGGGCAATTATAGCTACCGGATCGAAATCCCCTGGTGGGTCTTTCTGGCAGCCGGAGCCACCGCACTGATCATCGCTTTGCTGACGGTCAGTTCACAGGCGATCCGGGCGGCCATTGCCAATCCGGTGAATGCATTGCATGACGAATAATGGATTGCACGATAAGCACTAAGCGAGTAATGCTTGCGATAAGCACGATAAGCCCTAAGCAAAAAAAGACTAAACTAACAATATACGAAAAATAATCGACAAAAACAAATAAGATGATAAAAATTACTGATTTAGAGAAACTGTACCGGACCGAAGAAATTGAAACGATGGCGCTGAATGACCTGTCCATCCATGTCAAAGAAGGCGAATTTGTAGCAGTGATGGGGCCTTCCGGCTGCGGAAAATCCACCCTGCTCAATATTGTGGGGCTGCTGGACGATCTGGACAAGGGGTCCTACCTTTTCAACGGGATTGAGGTAGCGGACTTCAATGAACGGAAACGGTCGGATCTGCGCAAACACAATATTGGTTTTGTGTTTCAGAGCTTTAACCTGATCGATGAACTGACTGTATTTGAAAATGTGGAATTGCCGCTGATCTACACCAAGGTGCCTGCCGCAGAGCGCAAACGCCGTGTCGAGGAAGTGCTGGAAAAAGTGCAGATTATGCACCGCCGAAACCATTTTCCGCAGCAACTGTCAGGGGGTCAGCAACAACGTGTGGCCGTAGCGCGGGCGGTAGTGAACAATCCCAAACTGATCCTGGCGGATGAGCCTACCGGTAATCTGGATTCAAAAAACGGGAATGAGGTCATGCAATTGCTGACTGAGCTTAACGAAAGTGGCACCACGATCATTATGGTAACCCATAGTGAGCATGATGCCAAATTCGCAGACAGGATTATTCGGATGCTCGATGGGCAGGTACTGATGGAGACAGTCGGATAAAACGGCTCTCTTTGCCTTTGACCGCATCGGTCATTTGCAGATCCTCATGTTTAATATGTGCCAGGTAGGCTTTCTCCCGCTGGATTCGGGCCTGCTCGTAGTCATAAAGTTTCTGTACCAAAGCCTCAGGATCCTCCGACGGGACAGTGACAGTGGGTTGTGGTGCCTGTATCCCATCTCCGGAAATCAAATCCAGTTGGGTTGCAGAAGCGTTTAAAATCAAGGCGAATGCGCCGATTGCAGTCAGGAAAAAATGTTTTGTTTTCATATTCATTCAATTTTTAAATGTCATTTGTCTATAAGACGAAGCAAAGCATAAAAGGTTGCGTTTCATTATGTTAAAAATTTGTTAAACAGAAATTATGCAGATAAAACCCCTTTTCAGAACCACCCTGCGCCACCTCTGGCGCAATCGCGTTTTCACCGGATTGAATATCCTGGGACTGGCCATCGGGATCAGTGCCTGCTGGATGATCTACCGGATATGCAGTCATGAGTTTGCCTATGACCGGAACCTGCCCGGACTGGACCAGACCTATAAGGTGATCACTCAGTCCATGCGGAATGATCAGGAATACCGGATGGGCGGAGTGGCCGCTCCACTATACCAGGGTATCCGGCAGGAATTGACCGGATGGGAGCAGGTCGTGCCGGTGTTCAGTCAATGGGTCAATTCTGTGACAGTCAATCGTCCGGACGGAAAGGGTTATAGCAAGGACGAACCAACAGGTATTGTGGCCGTGGACCGGGCATATTTTGAACTGGTACCCCATCACTGGATCCACGGAAATCCAGAAACCTCACTCAATTCACCGGAAAACGTCGTACTGACAAAGAGCCGGGTGCAGGAATATTTTCCGGATCTGGCATTGGAAGAGGTACTGAATCAGCAGATCCTATATGACAACGGTGACAGCACATACCGAAGTGTAAGTGGTATCGTGATGGATTATGAAGGTCCGTCCGAATTCGGTACTACCAAAGAATTTATTGTATTGATGGATCAGGTTCATCCGCTCAACACCTGGACCAATACCAACGGTAGTGATAAATTGTACGTCAAACTCAGGAAGAATACGGATCCGGACGCATTCCTGGCTCAATTGGATGCACTGGACCGCAGGCACTGGACCGCTTTTGAAAAGGAAAGAGGTTCGGAACTGCCCAAGAATAAGTCCTATGAACTGCTCCCTTTGAAAGAAGCACATTTTGCTACCCATGTCAGCGATTGGGGCGTAGAAAAAATGAGCAAACCCGTCCTGTTCGGCCTGATCGGGGTCGGACTGTTTTTGCTGATACTGGCCTGTATAAACTATATCAACATGAGCATTGCACAGATTCCGGAACGGGCCAGGGAAATCGGCGTGCGCAAAACCATGGGCAGCAGCCCCGGCCAATTAATGGGACAATTTCTCTTTGAAACCTTACTGACCGGCCTGGTTGCAATCGTTCTGGCCCTGATCATCGGACGTGTGGGATTCTGGTGGCTGCAGGAATTGATCCCTGCCGGGGTCGATCCCGGCGGAAATATGGGTATTTTTATGATTTTCGCATTGATGACGATCCTGATGATCACCCTGCTGGCAGGCTTATACCCTGGCTGGCTGAGTACAAAAGTCAAAACCGTCGAAGTCTTCAAAAACAGTTTTTCAAGCAGCCCCGGTAAAAATCGCCTCGGTCTGCAAAAAATATTGATCCTGTTCCAGTTTACGATTGCCATTGTTTTCATCAGCAGCACCATCATTGTCGGTGCGCAACTGAGACATACCATAAAGGCCGAAATGGGCTTTGATAAGGAAGCCGTCGTGCTGGTAGAGATCCCTTTTAAATATTGGTACAACAACAATCCTGCTTATAAAAATAAGCAATTCACTCTGCTGGAAGAGCTCCGCAAGCAGCCGGGCATCCGCCAGATCAGCCTGGCCAACCCTCCCCTGTCGAGCGGTTATTCATCCAGCCCTTTCAGCCGGATGGATGCAGATGGTACCGGCGATCCGCAAGAAGCCATTATGTATAAAAAGACGATCGATACTGCCTATCTGAACCTTTATGATATGCAATTGCTGAGCGGGCGCAATATCCGGCCTTCAGACACACTCAATGAGTTTATCATCAACGAAACAGCGGCCCGGTCACTGGGATTCGCAGATCCGCAGGAAGCCATCGGACAACTGATCGGGCAGCGGGGACAAACAAAATTCCCGGTCGCAGGAGTTGTGCAGGATTTCCATACCCAGGATTTTTATACGCCCATCACCTCTCTGGTCATGATGGCGGGCAATATCAACCGCAATACTTTCAACATCAAACTGGATGGCAACAACCCGGCCGGCTGGCAAAGAACGCTCGAAACGATCCAACAGCAATGGAATAAGTTCTATCCGGCAGATGCGTACAATGTGAAATTTTATGATGAGACGATCGAGGCCATGTATGCACAGGAACAGAAAATCGCCAAACTGATCAATCTGGCCACCGGGATCACCATCCTGATCTCCTGCCTGGGGCTGTTCGGGCTGGCTGCCTTGTCTGCCTACCGCAAAACCAAAGAAATCGGTATCCGCAAGGTCCTCGGTGCTTCCGTGGCCGGTATTGTCGGTATGCTCTCCAAAGATTTTGTCAAACTCGTATTGCTGGCCACCCTGATTGCCTCCCCGATCGCCTGGTGGGCGATGAGCAAATGGCTGGAAGATTTTGTGTACCAAGTGGAGATCCAGTGGTGGATGTTCGCACTGGCTGGTTTCTCGGCAGTCCTGATCGCCCTGGCCACCGTGAGTTGGCAGGCTATACGGGCAGCGGTCGCCAATCCGGTGGATTCGTTGAGGGATGAGTAAAATTTTCATCTTGCATCTAACGGACGAGTTCGCTACGTTTGTAAAAAAAAATGCTATGCGCAAGTTTATCCTTTTCAGCTGGGCAGTCATGCTGTGGAGTGCTGCTGCCTTCGCCCAATCATCTGAGGCTGAATACATCCGCGAACATTACACGAAGATAGAGCGTTATATTCCAATGCGGGATGGTATAAAGCTATTCACATCGATTTATATACCGAAAGAGGACAACCAGCGCTACCCCTTTTTGATAAACCGTACGCCCTATACCGTGGCACCCTACGGCGAAGACAAATTCAAAACGAGCCTCGGGCCGGATTCAGCATTTGCCCGCGAAGGCTACATTTTCGTGTATCAGGATGTACGGGGCAAATGGATGAGTGAAGGGACTTATACAGATATCCGCCCGCATGTGGCCAATAAGAAAACCGATAGCGACATTGACGAGAGCAGCGATACCTATGACACGATTGATTGGTTGGTGAAGAACATTCCCAACAACAATGGAAGGGCGGGTATCTACGGGATATCCTATCCCGGATTTTATTCCACTGCTGCACTGCCGGGGGCTCATCCTGCATTGAAAGCAGCATCACCGCAGGCACCTGTCACGGATTGGTTCCGGGGTGATGATTTCCACCACAACGGTGCTTTTTTCCTGATGGATGCCTTCAATTTTTACAGCCGGTTTGGCGTGCCGCGGCCGGAGCCATTGACACCTGAGCAGTTTCAGGGCGGGGTGAAGGTTGATTACCGGGACAACTATCAGTTCTTTCTGGATCTGGGTGCCCTCCCTCATGTAAAAGAGCATTATTTCGGTGATAGCATTGCATTCTGGAATGATCTTATGCAGCACGGCACACTCGATACCTTCTGGCGGGCCAGGGAAATTGTGCGCCATCTGCACGACGTCAAGCCTGCCGTGATGACCGTGGGCGGCTTCTTTGACGCGGAAGACCCTTTTGGTCCATTTGAAGTTTACAAAAGTATTAAGACCAATAATCCCAGTGCGGATAACCGCCTGGTAATGGGGCCCTGGTTCCATGGTGGATGGATACGCAGCACAGGCGACTTCTTCGGTGATATCCGGTTCCACGAACCGACCAGTGCCTGGTATCAGCAACATCTCCAATTACCCTTTTTCAATTATTATCTGAAAGACAAAGGTGCCTTTGATGCAGCCGAGGCTACCATCTTCGTCAGCGGCAGCAATGAATGGAAAAGCTTCGACACCTGGCCACCCCGGAATACCGTGACAAGCCGGCTCTACCTTCATGCCAATGGTCGCCTGAGCTTCGAAAAAGAGAATACGGAAGGATACGATGAATACGTGAGCGATCCGGCTTCGCCGGTACCTTACCAGGCAGGTATCCAGCGGCAACGTACCCGCGAATACATGGTGGATGATCAACGGTTCGCTGCGCGGCGGCCGGATGTGCAAGTATATCGGTCTGATGTACTGACCGAAGATGTGACCCTGACCGGGCCATTGATGGCCAACTTATTCGTGTCCACTACGGGTACCGACGCCGATTACGTGGTGAAGCTCATCGATGAACACCCTGTGGATAATACTGCTACCGGAACAGGCTATGAAGGCAAAAATCTGAGTGGTTATCAGATGATGGTGCGTGGTGAGGTTTTCCGTGGGAAATTCCGGAACAGCTTTGAGCATCCCGAACCCTTCAACCCCGGTGAAATCACCCCGGTCAGTTACAGCTTGCCGGACGTGGCCCATACCTTCAAAAAAGGGCACCGCATCATGATACAGATCCAAAATTCGTGGTTCCCATTGGTAGATCGGAATCCACAGCAATTCCTGGATATTTATCATGCCAGGGATTCGGATTTTATCAAAGCCACCCATCGGCTTTACCGTGGTGGCGACCACGCTTCACATCTCACTATACAGGTGCTGCAACGCTGATATAATTCTGTAAGGGCATTTCACCCGGATATGCATTGTACGTTTCTGGACGACCGGTGTTCGATACTGGACGACCGGTGTTCGATACTGAACATCTATTGTTTCTATAAATTAATATAATTTATTGATAATCAAGTAGTTAATTTTTTGGCTTGATAACTGTTGTCCTCCAAAACATGAGTAACAAGAGCCTATCTCAGAAAGATACGAAAAATTATGGATAACTCCAAATAGATTCAGTTAAAACAAAAAATTATGATCCGGAATTATTTCAAAACCGCCTGGCGGACCTTAGTAAAAAATCGATTTTTCAGCATGCTGAATATATTCGGATTGGCCGTTAGCCTGGCTGTCGCCATCCTGCTGATCACCTATGGACGGCAGGAACTGAGTTTCAACAAACAGTTTCAGCAGGAGGCCAATATCTATCGTGTCTTCATGCAGGCGACAGCCGACTACAATTATGAAAAATGGGCCAATCTCCCCAATGCGGTCGGTCCAACGATGCTGTCCGACATTCCGGAAGTAGAATCCATAGTTCGCCTGGTCAGGCGTGACTTTACGGGTTTTGGTTCCGTGCGTGCAAACGGCAATAATTATATTGAGAAAAATATCTACCTGACCGACTCCACGTTTTTCAGTTTTTTTGATGTGGAGTTTACCGAGGGAAACCGGCATACCGCTTTTCTGCACCCGAAAAGTATTGTGCTCTCAGCAAGCAAAAAAGACAAAATGTTTGGCAACGGTCCGGCTCTGGATCAAAAAATCATTATCAACCAAAACGATACCATGACCGTATCCGGGGTATTCAGGGACCTGCCGGCAAACAGTTCATTCGATGGCGATATATTCACCAATATCATGGATTCGTGGATGGGTAAGAATGTACACTGGTCAAATGCCAGTTATCACACCTATTGTTTACTGCATCCTGATGCAGATCCCGCCGGAGTAGCGGAAAAAGCAACCGCACTGATCGACAAGTACGTAGAAAAAGACGGGCAATACTATACCGATTTCTTTTTGCAACCATTAGCGCAAGTTTATCTGCATTCAGCAGATCTGAAGGATCAGTTATCTTCACGCAAAGGCAGTTTCAATACCGTCCGGACCGTATTCGTACTTGCGCTGCTGATCGTACTCATCGCCTGCATCAATTACATGAACCTGGCGACCGCCCGTTCGGAGAAAAATGCCAGGGAAGTTGGAATAAATAAGGTATTGGGCGCACATCGTTTCCAGATAAGACTTCGTTTCTATTTAGAAACGGGTATCATCTCGTTCTTCGCTATCGCAATAGGATTATTATTAGCCTATCTCACCCTATCCGTGTTCAACAGCCTTATCGGGACGGAGATACCTGTTTCGAAATTGTTCAGCATGGAGAATATCGGCATATCCCTGGCAATATGGGGCATCATCACCCTCATCGGCGGCAGCTACCCGGCTTTTATGATGGCACGTATTCCGAGCTTGTCGCTCATGAAGAATCTGGCCACAAAAAATCCTACTGCCCAGTATATGCGAAGGGGACTGGTAATTTTCCAGTTTACCTGTTCGATCATTTTGATCATCGGGGTGATCGTGATTTCCCTGCAAATGCGTCATGTATCCAACAAGGATCTCGGTTACCAACCGACAAACACGCTCATCATTCCTATCCAGTCCATCCGTACGCCGGATAAATTCAACACGATCCAGCAGGCCGTCATGGATCTGGCCGGCACAGAGAGCATGGCCACCGTACAGGCCTTTCCGGGATTTGGCGAAAGTGGAAGAAAGATCCACCGTCCGGGTGAAACGAACGAAGGGCTCCCGGTCAGCACTTCCAGCAGCCGGGGTGCGGTGGTTCCTACCCTCGGTCTGCACCTGCTTGCCGGAACGGATCTGCCTGACAACCTTGCTCCCACTGATACGACCAGCTATATATTGGTCAATGAGGTAGTTGCCTCTTATCTGGGTTATGAAAACCCCGATGACGCCATCGGACATACATACGCTTCGGAGATATCTCCCAATACCACGATCGTGGGTGTAGTCCGCAATTTCAACTATCAGAGTCTGAAAGATGCCATCGGCGGATACGTTTATTACCGTGCAAACAGGGTTAGTGAAGGTTACCGCTATTTTATGGTGCGTTACAACGTACAGAACACGGCACCATACCTCGCACAGGTACAACAGATATTCAATGAGCAACTGCCCGACGCTGCATTCGATTATCAATTCCTGGACGAGCATATCAAAGACTATTACACTGCAGATAACCGGACAAACAACATCATCGCCACTTTTTCTATCCTGACGATTTTTATTGCCTGTCTGGGATTATTTGGTCTTGCGGCATTCACCGCTGAACAGCGGAAAAAGGAGATCGGCGTCCGCAAGGTACTGGGCGCAAGCCTATACAGGATCGTGCATCTGCTTTCAGAAAATTTTCTCAGCCTGGTCATTGTTTCTTTATTGATAGCCAGTCCTATTGCCTGGTGGATATTCTCCCGCTGGCTGCAGGACTTCAACGACAGAATCACCATGCCCTGGTGGTCCTTTGTGCTGGCCGGCTTAGTTGCGCTTGGAATAGCCCTGATGACGGTAGGCTACCAGGCCATCCGGGCAGCTCTGGCCAATCCGGTGGATTCGCTGAGGGATGAGTAGATTTCTATGTGTTTCTGAATTTTATTTAATAAATTTAATATTATTTTTTAACTTTTAATTAAAATTACTATATTTGTTCCGGCGATAAGTTACAAAAGTTGGGAAATATAGTGAAAATGGAAATAAAGTTACAGGAAACGACATTTATAGATCTGATCTCGGATTTCGGGTTTAAAAAGTTGTTTGGCGAAGAACCCAACAAAGACCTGTTGATCTCTTTTCTCAATGGTGTATTCGCTGGCCGCAAGCAGATCGTCGATCTGGAGTATGCACGCAATGAGAGTTTAGGGGACGGACCCGACCAGGGTGGGGCAATTTTTGATCTGGTCTGCACAGGTGCGGATGGTGAGAAATTCATCATAGAAGTCCAGCGGACCCGGCAGGAGAATTTCAAGAAAAGAGCCTTGTTCTATACCAGTCGGTTGATCTCCAACCAGGCTCCCAAAGGCAGGCGGTCAGTCTGGGGATATTCCATCAGTGAGGTCTATCTGGTAGCGCTGCTGGATGGATTCACCATTACCGACCCACTCGATGCGCGGTACCTGCACGATGTCTGTCTGTGCGAGCGGACCACAGGAAAGGTGTTCTACGATGGCCTGGGATACGTTTATATCGAGCTCCCAAAATTCAACAAACAGGAGAACGAGCTGAACTCCGATCTCGACCGATGGCTGTTTGTACTCAAAAATATGTCCCGATTAAAAAAAATACCTGTATATTTACGCAAGACAATATTTGAAAAGGTATTTGATATTGCTACTTACAGCAGACTAAACAAGGAGGAAAGAATGGCCTACGATGTCAGTTTGAAACAAAAATGGGACCTGTACAGCATTAAGACAACCGCATTTAATGACGGAAAAAAGGAAGGAATGCTGGATGGAATATTGGAGGGGAAACGAGCCATCGCCCGGGAACTGCTTAAAAAGGGCCTACCCACAGATCTGATTGCCGAAACAACAGGATTATCCGAAGAAGAAATCGCCCGGTTGTAATGCATTGCCTGTCCATCTTTCAAATGGGTGCCCACCCTAACTACACATGAATAAGGCATAAATGATGGAATTTAGCTAACTTTGTCATCATTTATCGCTTAATCATCAGCACCGTGTCTTTAGATAAATTAAAGCTTAGTAAACGTCTTCATGGAAACATGAATGACCTGGGGTATATTACAGCAAAGGAATTTCAGTTAAGAGCGCTCTCCCGGATCATCGGGGGGCACAGTTTGAT
This sequence comes from Parapedobacter defluvii, assembly GCA_040392005.1. GTDB lineage: Bacteria > Bacteroidota > Bacteroidia > Sphingobacteriales > Sphingobacteriaceae > DASRQK01. Next base: position 39,480 of record JBEBWT010000001.1, on the reverse strand, counting down.
CGGCATCGCACCGGAAGGCGCCGGAAAGACCACTTCTTATGTACTGGGAGTGCTGATGCGCTTGAAATATACACAGGATGAGGCACCCAAAGTCCTGATTTTAGCTCCGGATGAGGAGAGAATTACTGAAATAGTGGATCGCTTTCTGATCATCAGCCAGAATAAAAACCTGCATATCATGGGGCTGAAAACCAGCGGAGGCATGGAAGAGGAGATCGAAGACCTGGTCCGCGGGGTGGATATTGTGGTAGCCACTCCTCCCAGGGCCCGTGCGGTGTATTTAAAACTGGGGCTTAATCTGAATCGCATCCAGACATTCATCATTGATGATGCGGAGGAAATCGTAAAGCAGGGGATGCAAACAACGGTCAGGGAGCTGGCACAAAGCTGTGGAAAGGTCCAGTATCTGGCCTTTAGCACGGTCGAACATGAAAAACTGCATTTGATGATCGATGACTTTATGCCTTTTGCTGCGGTTGTTGAGGTAGAAGAGCTCGCAGAAATGCCGGTGGAGACTCATGAACTGATGTTGTATCAAGTGCCAAATTTCACCACAAAAATCAATCTGCTAAATAGGCTGCTGGAGGATAAAGACGTGTTTGATAAAGTAGCGGTATTTGTAAATAGCCGGCTGACGGCACAAAAGCTCAGCGAAAGCCTGCATGCTAAAAAAGGAGAAGTGGGTGTATTGCACCCTTTATTTCATGATGCTTCGGGTATGGATGACATCCATGATTTCAGGCAGAGCGCTGAATGCCGGATACTCATTGTGGCCAATGAAAGCAGGGATAATATGGATTTAAGCGGGATTCCTTTTATCTTTCATTTTGAAATCCCTGAAGACAAAAACGATTTTGTACGAAATGTCCTGAAGACTACGGACAATGAAGCAATCGCTATCACATTTGCAACTGATATTGAGCTGCCTGAACTCAAAAAAATAGAACAGGCTTTGGGGAAGAGAATCCCGGTCATACCGCTACCGGATGATCTGATTATCTATCGCCCTTCCAGTGATCCAAAGGAAAAGAATGAAGTGGACGGATCGCAGGGTGGAGCTTTCCATAAAAAGAAAGAAAGCAATAGCAAAACATATAATTATGGTGGCGGGACAAAAGCCAAAATGACTATGAAGAATAAGAAAAGATAACGTGTTAATTTTTAAATTTACGGTACCCTAATATCCGGTTATCCACATATATGTTAAAGCAAGCTCTCCATAATCTGAAAATAAACGCACTCAACGAAATGCAGGAGGCTGCGCTGGACACACCAAAAGACAGGGATCTGATCCTCCTTTCACCGACCGGATCGGGAAAGACACTGGCTTTTTTGCTGCCTTTACTCGCTACGCTCAAAATAGATATACCTACGGTCCAGGTGCTGATTATTGTCCCCTCACGGGAGCTTGCACTGCAAATAGAACAGGTGTTCAAAGCGATGGGCAGCGGTTTTAAGGCGAATTGCTGTTATGGCGGCCATCCGGTCGCTGTGGAGATCAACAACTTATCGCAACCACCAGCCGTATTGATCGGGACACCGGGCCGCCTTGCCCATCACCTGCGCCGCAAAACGTTTGATACGGGCACGATACACACCTTGATTCTGGATGAATTTGACAAATCGCTTGAATTTGGCTTCCACGAAGATATCGCCTATATCATGAAGCAATTGCCAACACTTGAAAGACGGGTGCTGACTTCGGCGACACAACTGGATGACATTCCCGCATTCACCGGTGTTACCCAACCACTGCTGCTAAACTACCTGACGAGAGTGGAATCCATACCTAACCTGGAGCAAAAGATCGTCTTCACAGAAGCTGCTGATAAACTGAACACTCTGTTTGCGCTGATCTGTAAGATCAGTGCAGAGCCTACACTGGTTTTCTGCAATCATCGGGATGCGGTAGAACGCATCAGTGACCTGCTTTGGGACAGGGGATTGACCCATGATATTTTCCACGGGGGAATGGAACAGGATGACCGGGAACGCGCCCTGCTTAAGTTCCGCAATGGCAGTCACCGGATATTGGTGACCACTGACCTGGCCTCCCGTGGACTGGATATCCCTGAAATCAAGCATATCATCCACTACCAGCTACCGCATACAGCGGATGCTTTCCTGCACCGCAATGGGCGTACGGCCAGGATGCACGCTACCGGCACGTCCTATCTGCTGCTGGCACCGGATGAAAAGCCGGCCTATCTATCCAGTATAGCAGAATCCCCCGAAGTGGAAACCTTACCTGAAAACCCTGTCATTCCCCCTCCTACTCCCTGGCAAACGCTGTACATCGGTGCCGGAAAGAAAGAAAAGATAAACAAGGTGGACATTGTCGGTTTATTACTTAAAAAAGGCGAATTGGAGAAGGAAGACCTCGGACTGATCGAGGTGCTGGATCATTCGGCGTACGCAGCCGTAAAACGTGAGCAGATCGAACCTGTGGTGAAGCGCATCGCCAACGAGAAAATCAAAGGCAAAAAAATCAAAATAGAAATTTCGCGGTAAGGCTTGCTGACTGATGTAAGTCTTGCTGACTGATGATGCGCCGGGTCCTGAGTTAAGGATTACGGGTCAATAATTCATAACACTACAATCAACCAACTCATCCCCCCTTAAAAATCAATATCCAGATTTTACCGTACTCGCTTTCATCCAATTCCGGAAATTCATCATTTCCGATCACCAGATTGTCCGTTATCGGACAATGACCGTTCGGAAACGGACAATATTCCGCTGTCTCATAATGTATAAAAAACTGATTTACAAATAATTAAATTTAAGGTCTGATTCTTGGTATCCTGGATCGGGTATCACCGGACTTTCAGGAATCCGGACAACCTATCTCATTAAGATACGAAAAAATATGGATAATTCCAAATAAATTACATTAAACCCAAAATTATGATCCGGAACTACTTTAAAACCGCCTTGCGCAATTTGGGGAAACACAAATTTTATGCGCTTATCAACATTTTCGGATTATCGGTTGGAGTGGCTGTATGCATCATCATTGCGCTTTTTGTGGTCAACGAACTGAGCTATGACAGACACCATGAGCATGCGCACCGTATTTATCGGATAAAAAGCGAAATTATTTTCGGGGGCAATCATATGAACATGCTCTTTACTCCTGCGCCGTTGGCTGCCGCATTGCAGGAAGAATTTCCCGAGGTGGCCGCAGCGGTGCATTTCCGCCAGCACGGGTCATACCTCGTGAAAAGGGAAACGGAAAACATGAAAGAGCAAAATGTGGTCTGGGCAGGTAAGGAATTCTTCAACATTTTTACCGCACCGTTGCTGGAGGGCAACCCCGAAGGAATTTTGGATGCGCCCAATACCATGGCGGTCAGTGAGCGTACGGCCAAAAAGTTTTTTCCGGGGGAAAATGCCTTGGGGCAAACACTTATCCTCGACAACCAATCGAATTTCAAAATCACAGGTGTTTATGAAAACATGCCTGCAAACAGTCATTTCGATTTCGATTTTATCCTGGCTGCGGAAGGTTTACCAGAAGCCAAGGAAACGTTCTGGCTAAGCAATAATTTCCAAACCTACCTACTGCTCCATGAGGGTGCCGATGCCGGGGCTCTGAACGCCAAGTTGCCACAAATGGTTGCCACCCATATCGAACCCCAGCTTATACAAGTGATTGATGTGACATTGGACAAGTTTAATGAAAGTGGAAATAAGATTGAATACAGTCTTCAACCCTTGTCCGATGTGCATTTGAAAAGTAATCTGACGGGTGAGTTTAAGCCAGGCTTTAGCATGACCTATGTGTATATGTTTGTCGCAATTGCACTATTCATCCTATTGATTGCTTGCATCAATTTTATGAATTTGTCCACCGCCCGTTCGGCCAATCGTGCGAAAGAAGTAGGTGTAAGAAAAGTGATGGGTTCCGGCCGTTTACATTTAATCCGTCAATTTCTTGCCGAATCCACCTTATTGAGTGTGCTGGCTTTCCTGATCGCTATCGGAATCGCGTGGTTGCTCCTGCCCCTGTTCAATGGTTTGGCCGGGCGGAACCTTTCCATTCCGTTCAGCAGCGTCTCTTTCTACGGGATCTTGATGATCGGTGCTGTCCTCACTGGATTATTGGCCGGGATATACCCCGCTTTTTTCCTTTCTGCTTTCAAACCGGTGAGCGTACTCAAAGGCCAGGTATCGCTGGGTATGAGAAGTGGATTTGTCCGCAGCTCCCTTGTTGTTTTCCAATTTACAGTTTCCATCATCCTCATCATCGCCACCATTGCGGTTTTCAGCCAATTAAATTATATCCAGAACAAAAAGATAGGCTTCAATAAGGATCAGGTGATTATGGTAGAAGATGCCTACACATTGGGCGACCAGCGCCTGGCTTACAAAAATGAAATTCTGAATCACGGTATGATTGTGAGTGGGACATTCAGCGGGTACCTGCCTGTATCCGATACCTGGAGAAGTGACAACCCCTGGTGGGTAGAAGGAAGGGATCCGAGCCAACAGGAAAATATGGTGAGCCTACAAAATTGGTCTGTGGACCACGATTACATCACCACATTGGGCATGACCATGAAAGAGGGTAGGGATTTTTCACTGGACTTCCCCTCCGATTCCTCGGCCGTTATCCTGAATGAAACAGCTGTAAGGAGTTTCAATTTCGATGGCGATCCCATCGGCAAACGAATCGCCACTTTCGGTGGTGAAAACCGTGAATTCGATCGTGATAACCTGGAAATACTAACGGTGATCGGCATTGTGGACAATTTTCATTTTGAGTCGCTGAAGGCCGACATCGGTCCGGTGATGCTTTTTTTGAGCAGTCGGCCGCAAGGATTCATTTCTTTTCGTTTTCAGTCAGCGGACACGAAGGCAGTGGTCGGATTGCTCGAATCCAAATGGAGAGAAATGGCCCCGGGCCAACCCTTTACGTATTCTTTCCTTGATGATAGCTTTGGCAGAATGTACGCGGCTGAAACACGTTTGGGCAAGGTGTTCGCCGTGTTTGCCGGTTTTGCGATTGTAATTGCATGCCTGGGCCTGTTTGCGCTGGCCGCCTTCATGGCCGAGCAGCGTACCAAGGAGATTGGTATTCGCAAGGTACTGGGGGCAACGGTTTCCGGTATTGTAGGACTGCTATCCAAAGACTTTGTGAAACTATTATTGATTGCCATAGCCATCGCCTCACCGCTTGCCTGGTGGGCGATGAACAGATGGTTGGAAGACTTTGCATACAGAATAGAAATCCAGTGGTGGATGTTTGCTGCAGCGGGGTTGTCCGCAGTAGCCATCGCCCTTCTCACCGTGAGCTATCAGGCGATCCGGGCGGCAGTGTCGAATCCGGTGGATTCGCTAAGGGACGAATAGTATGTTGGAGGAAAGGGCAAGGAGTAAGGATAGAGGAGCAAGGACAAAAGAGTAAAGAATAAAGACAAAATTATGATCCGAAATTATTTCAAAACTGCCTGGCGGAATATCCATAAAAACCGCCAATACACTTATCTGAGCATGTTCGGGCTGGCACTGGGTCTGGCTGTGTTCGTCACAGTACTGATCTATACCAACAGGGAGAACAGCTACGATCGATGGGATGATCAACTGGATCGGGTTTACCGGATCATTACCCAGGATCAGTGGGGTGATGAGCTGGAGCTGACTCCTTTTTCGCCGGCAGCGTTGGGGGCAGATATGCAGACCCGGCTGCCCGAAGTGGAATATAGTACAGTGTTCCGGGAAACCGGTGAAATCCTGGTCAGTATCGGGGACTATGAATTTTACAGCCAACGGGTGATCATGGCCGACAGCAATTTTTTCCGGGTATTCCCCTACCCTTTCTATGCCGGCCATCCCGAACACGCGCTGAATCAGCCTGATCAGGCGGTATTGAGCCGGGAATCAGCCATAAAATGGTTTGGCACGGAGAATCCCATAGGGAAAACGCTGGAAATCAATCAGCGGACCTTCACAATCAGCGGAGTTTTTGAAAAACCAGCACCCTCCCACCTGAATTTTGATGTCTGCGTTTCGGCTAAAATAGATCATAGCAATTGGAATGCCCGCGTCTATACCAATTATGTGCTGCTCAAACCGCATACAGATCTTCGTCTGTTGTCGCAAAAAGCCAGGCAGGCCTTTGTGTATAATTTTGCATTGGGACAACAGAAAAATCCCTATCAACAGAAGGAAGGAGCCAAGGAAGCGAGTATCACCAATGAACAGGAAGCAGAGACCTGGCTGGAAGAGTTTATGAGCATCCGGAACATTGATCTCTCCCTGGAACCCGTGGCAGACATCCATCTCCGGCCGAAAAGCATTGGCTGGCGGGATGCGCCCGAAAATCATCCGGTGCTGGATCTCAGCAAGGACAATGAATTTACAGTCTGGGTGTTTTCACTGATTGGGGTTCTGGTACTCTTACTCGCTGCAATCAATTATACCAATATGGCCATCGCCATCGGCAATATACAGACCAAAGATGCCGGTCTGCGCAAAATTGTCGGGGCCAGTCGTGGACATTTGCGTTTACTGTCGCTTACAAGCGCTTTTATACAGATTGCCATCGCCTTACTGGGCGCGTTACTGATCAGTTTTTTCCTGATCCGGTACCTGAATAAAAATTTTGGGTTGGAACTGGAAATGTGGAGCAATCTCTATCCGGTTGCCAATGTCCGGCTGATCGTGCAATTGGTGGGCATTACCCTGATCCTGACTCTCCTTACCGGATTCTATCCGACTTACCTGCTGAGCCGTTTCCGACCGGTGCAGCTCATCAAGGGCGAGCTGAAGGCGGGCCTGAAGGGTTCCCGCATCCGCAATGCCCTGGTCGTGGTGCAATTTGTACTGGCCATGATTTTCATTACTTCGCTGGTGATCATCCGTTCCCAATTGTCCTTTATGAAAAACAATGATCCTGGATTTACTACCCAGCAGGTACTGCGGATCAATGGGGACCGGATCGACCTGGATTTTTTTGCCAATCTGGAGCAGCATGAAAGCCTGATGAACAGACTCCGCGCGCTGCCCGAAGTGGAAAACATGGCGACCACCCACTTCTATCCGGGCCGGGGGTCCCATGCGGTGCAACCTGCGAAGTTCGGACCCGAAGGCGACACGCTATCCGTCAGGGCCAATTGGGTTGGCCCCGGATATTTCGAAGCGCTGGACATCCAGATGGCCCAGGGCCGGTCTTTTTCCCTGGATTATGCCACGGACACGGTCAATGCAGCCATCATCAATGAAACTGCAGCGGGCCGCATGGGTTTGGTCAATCCGGTCGGGGAGCATATCCGTACACTCGGCATGGACTACCATATTGTCGGAGTCGTCCGGGACAATCACCTTGCTGGCTATCAGCAGGCCATTGATCCGGAAGTCTATGTCATCGGTACGCAGCCCGGCATGACCAGCGGGCGGAGGCAATTGCTGATACGGTTCAGGGATGGATTTGCTGCGCAGGCTGCCCTGGAAAAAATTGATGTAATCTGGAAAGACATTGACAGCAGCGGCCCCATGCGTTATTCCTGGCTGAAAGACGATTTCGGAAAGCTATTGAACAAATATGACCGCATTGACCGTCTGGTCTCCTTGCTGACCATGATCGCCATCTCCATTGCGATCATGGGTATATTCGGGATCAGTACCTTTGTATCCCATCAGCGCACCAAAGAAATCGGTATCCGCAAGGTGCTGGGCGCTTCGGTATCCGGCCTGGTCACCATGCTTTCAAAGGATTTTTTATTACTTGTGTGTTTGGCCATTGTCATCGCCTCACCGATTGCCTGGTGGGCGATGAACAATTGGTTGGCAGATTTTGCCTACCGCATTGATATCCAGTGGTGGATGTTCGCTCTGGCCGGAATAAGCGCTGTGCTGATCGCCTTTGCCACGGTCAGTTGGCAGGCCATCAGGGCCGCAATGGTCAATCCGGTGGATTCATTGAGGGATGAATAACATGTTGGATAATGGAGTAAGGATATTGGATAAAGATACAATTATGATCAGGCACTATTTCAAAACCGTCTGGCGCATCATGCGGGTTTAACACCACTTGTCAGTTAAAAATTCACGCAACGACAATGCCGTGATACCCTCCACAGAATTTCCGGAAAAACTATCCATGGTGACTACCATTTTTGGATAGTTATCTTTTATTCTCTGTAAATTACCGAATTCCCGTTTGATCGTCTTTTCTTCCAAAAGGGTCAATGCAACCTGAATATACACCCGCTCACCCGCCTTTTTGGCGACAAAATCTATTTCATGATCGCCCACAATTCCCACCTCAACAGTGTAACCCGAAAGCAGTAAATGATTGTAAATCACATTCTCCATTATTTTGCCAAGGTCTTTGAGCCGATACCCCCAAAGCGCATTCCGAATGCCCAAATTTTCAAAGTAGTATTTTTCCCCGACTTCAAAAATCCGCTTGCCCACAAGATCGTACCGCTTTACCGGGTGGATGAGGAAAGCACTGGCCAAATGGCGTAAATAGGTCTGTACCTGATTGGGGGCGATATTGACCTGTTGTGATTTGAGAAAGTCACTGATTCGCTTGGCTGAAAAGATACTACCTGTGTTTGACGCCAGAAAAAGCACCAATTGCTCCAAAAAAGCTGCATTTCTGAGGGCATAACGATTGATCACATCCCGAAATATAATGGTAGAATAAATGTTTTTCAGATATTCGAAAGCGATTTCGTCCTTCAAAGACAGGTTCCGCAGATAAGGTAATCCTCCGTATTTCAAATAAGCTGATAATGCTTCCTCACTATCTTTAAGCGCATGAAAAACTAAAAACTCCTGATAAGATAAGCTATATACTGTCATCTCAATAGATCGACCGCTCAGGTTACCTGCAATATCTCCCGACAACAAATTGGCATTACTGCCGGTGCAATAGAGATCCAGGCTGTGGTCAAGGAGCAAAGATCGAAGGGCCAATTCAAAATCCGCTATATCCTGAATTTCATCAATAAAGACATAGGTCTTTCCCTCACTGGCTTTATGTGCCAATATGTATGTATTCAGATCTTCAGCATTCCGCAAATGCGCAAACGCAAGGTCTTCCTTATTGATATAAATAAAAGTAGCGGCAGGGTCCTGCGATTTGATTTCATCTATTATTTGAAACAGCAAATAGCTCTTACCCACCCGGCGCTGCCCGGTGAATACTTTCACCAGATTTTTACCGATGAATGGCTTCACACGGTTTAAATACATTGGACGCGGAATAAATCCTTCTGCAATCTCTGTCATAATTATAAGTATATTTACAATAATGGACAAATATACATAAAGTTATAATTATAATATAAGTAAAAAAACAAAAAGTTATTAATATATTTATAACAATCAGAAATTAAACAATTACAACCAGAAAGCGAGCAATAGTAATAGAAAATGGCGGTCTTGCCTATATCTTCCGCAACACCCGATCGACCATCGCATCACAATAGATAAGATTGAATTCATACAGTTCCGAGGCCGAATATGATTTCTCCATTTCCTTTCGCAACATGGTTTTAGCCCGGTTGAGCCTCACTTTGACATTATTAGGGCTGATTTGGAGCAATTCTGCGGTTTCGGCGACATTCAGGCCGTTCATTTCCCTCAAGGAAAAAACCATACGGTAATCCTCGGGAATCTGTGCCAGGGATTTTTCGATCACATGCCCCAATTCACGGTTGAAAATCTGCTTGTTGGCATCGTGTTCGGCGTGGTTAAACATCGGTATCAAATGCTCATTTTTAATCTCTCTGGCATGTTCATTCTTAAAACTGAACTTCTGCTTTTTATGGTAACAATTGTTCAGCATAATGCGGATAAGCCAGGTTTTGAAACTGGAGTAGTGCTCAAATTGGGATAAACTTTTATAAGCGTCAACATAAGTGTCCTGCATTAAATCCTGCGTATCTTCATGATTGAAATTATACGACCTGCCAATTTTATATAAATAAGAATTAAAACGCCGGACTATAAGTTCATAAAGCGTCTTCTCTCCTTCGAGAATACGCGTGATAATCGCTGTTTCTGTCAATTGTTCATCGTGACACATATCATTGATTGACTATTCTGGATATTTTTGCCATGGAGAATGCGGCTATGGCCATCACCAGATCACGCACAGCAACATCTGCATAATGAAAGCCAATCAGCAATGTCAGTGCAATCAGAGTAAGCCAGGCAGCAACAATGACTCCCCCAATATACGGATTTTTCAAAACAATGATACCCGCAATAATCTCGATAACACCCACGATCATCATAAACACGGTGCCGGAGAAAGGCAACATTCCAGCCATATCGGGATTCAGGTACTGTGGCCAGTCGGTCAGCAGATTGGTGAATTTGTCAGCTCCCGCTACAATAGGTACGATCACAAAGGTATATTTCAACAGGACATATACTTGATTCAGTGTCGGATTAGATTTTTTTTCCATCTCTTCTTTATTTTGTTAATTTTTTTCGATTATACCCCATTAGGGTAAATGACGGTCGAAAAGGTTACAAGTCGCAGCCCAATATAAAATACACGAACACTGTTCGTTTCCGGACACACCCTGTTCACAAGCGGACAGTTCGGCACTCTGATTAAATAAATATATATTTGATTTACAGCACATTAAATCAAAGGCTTGATAATTGGTAATTCACTACATAAAAAAGCTGACACAATTATGATCAGAAACTATATCAAAACTGCCTGGCGGAATATCAACAAAAACAGGACTTACGCCGCCATCAATATCCTCGGACTGACGATCGGCCTGACCGCCTGTATGCTGATGGCGACGGTGGTACTGGATGATCTTTCTTATGATAAACACTGGAGCCGGAAAGACGATCTTTACCGGATCCTTACGGTGGATACGGCAGGCCTTATGGGGAAAAGTGCCTCGGCACTGGCCAATCTGGGCAATGAATTTAAGAACAACTTCCCCGAAGTGGAAGCGGTGGCAAGCGTCAGAACCTGGGAAAATCAATTCAGATTGAAAAAAGAAGATGATCAAAGCATCGAGATGCAGTTGGTCCAGGCTGACACCAATGTCTGGAAACTGCTTGACATTCATATATTGGAGGGTCATCCGCAGGAATATGTAGCCGGACAGGCCAATCTGGTCATCAGTGAAAGTTTCAGAGACAAGCACTTTAAGCCCAATGAAAACCCTGTGGGGAAAACCATTTACAGCGTATCTGGTTACAACGATGAACCCAGTCCTTTTCTGATCACCGGTGTGATGGCTAATCTGCCGCAGAATACTTACCTGAGGGCAGAGGGGCTGCAGCTCACCCGGCCGAGAACCATGGAACTGAATCTGTCCCCCTGGGGGTTTTATGATGAACAACTGATGCTGATGAAACCGGGTACGGATATGGCTGCTTTCACGGAAAAAGCCAATCGATGGTACCGGGGATACCTGACGGAAGCGACCGAAGCACAGTTACAAAGGCTGCCTATCTATCAATTCCAGCCGATCGAAAAAATTTACCTGCACTCGGACTTTGCTTTCCAACGGGGCAAAGGGAATCCGGGCAATATCTATATATTTTCGGGTGTGTCCATTCTGCTGCTAACAATCGCCTGCATCAATTTTATCAATTTGAGTACCGCCGGGGCCATCAGGAGAATGCGTGAAACAGGAGTCCGCAAAGTCCTGGGTGCGGGCCGCAAACAACTGATCGGTCAATTTCTGACTGAATCCCTCCTGTTTTTTGTGCTCTCGGGACTGGCAGCCAGCCTGTTGTATATGCTGGCCCTTGGTAGTCTTGAAAAATTTATCGGTCATGGTTTGACGCTCCATCTGCTGGGAAGCAGCCTGACGGCGATCACGCTGCTTTCATCCTTGTTGCTGATCAGCCTGCTCACCGGAGTTTACCCCGCCTGGGTACTTTCCGGAGAAAAAATCATCCATACATTAAAAAATCAATTGGGTACCGGCAAATATACCGGCACTCTGGTGCGCAAATCCCTGATCGTTTCCCAGTTTGGGATAGCCATCCTGGTGCTCATAGGTATGGCCACTGTATGGAGGCAGATGCAATTCATGCAGGAAAAATCACTTGGGTATGAGGCAGCACATGTACTCAATATCCCACAGTTTGCTCCGGGCAGCAGTGCAGGGGCCCTGAAACATGAAATCTCCCGGATACCAGGTGTACAGCAGGTCAGTCTGGCCGGCTGGACACCCACGATAGGTACGGGTTCGATGTCAAAATACGTCACCAACCCCCGGAATCCTGAAGAAAAAACAGAGGTGAACTTTATGGCAGGTGATACTGATTTTGCCTCGGTGCTTGGTTTCAAATTACTGGAGGGTCGTTTTTTCGACGAGAGGGAAAGGAATACCGGCTTTAATTTACAGAAATTTTTCTCTGGCAATGAGGAAGACAAACTGCACCAAATGCAGCAAGCAAAGGCCCTGATCACAAAAAGTACGGCAGCCATGTTTGATGTCACCGAATTGGGACACCCAATCAAGGATCTGGATATCATTCCGATAGGGATCATCGAAGATTTCCATACCAGATCCCTGCACGACCCGGTACCGCTGACGGTCGTCATGGTAGATGAAGAGCCGACCTATGCCAATTTCCTGATAGCGGTTACGCCCGGACAGGAAGCTGCTGTCGCATCGGCCGTCCATCAGGTATGGAAGCAATTCCACCCGGACAAACCTTTCCAGTTGGATCATCTCCAATCCCTTGTCGATGCACAATATGAAAAAGAAGCCAAACAGCAACAATTGTTGGGTCTGTTCAGTTCTTTGATGCTCTTTCTTGCCGCCCTGGGGGTCTATGGCATGATCGTACACGCTACCGGACAGCGTACCAAAGAGATCGGTGTTCGCAAGGTATTAGGTGCCTCGGTCACCAGTATTGTCCGTCTGTTTTCCGTAGATTATGTCCAGTTGGTGCTGATCGCTGCGCTCATCGCTTCACCGATCGCCTGGTGGTTGATGAACAAGTGGCTGGAGGATTTTACCTACCGCATCGATGTCCAGTGGTGGGTGTTCGCACTGGCCGGGCTGGTTGCGCTGGCCGTTGCCCTGCTGACCGTGAGTGGGCAGGCGATCCGGGCGGCTGTGGCCAATCCGGTGGATTCGCTGAGGGATGAATAAGGAGAACAAATCGGCAGATAAATTAGATTAGATTAGATTAGAATCAGGAAAAATTTAAACCATACAGAAATGATCAAAAACATGCTGGTCACCAGTTATCGCCACCTGAGAAAGAACAAGCTTTTCGCGGCGATCAATATATTAAGCCTTTCCATCGGGATATCAGCTACACTGGTCATTTTCCTGATGGTTCACCATGATTATTCTTTTGATAAACATTTACCCGATGGGGATCGGGTTTACCGTCCGGTAAGTGCGGGAGAATTCAAAACTGCGGCTGTGCTCGTCCCCCTGATCCGGGCCATGGAAGAAGATTTGCCCGGTGTGGATGCCGTGGTACCGCTTTTGAGGGCCATGCAGCCAAAAATCAAGACCCATCCTCAAGATCAAACGCAGACACAGGTATTTCCCAGTGAGCAGGCCGTCATCTTTAGCAATAGTGCTTATTTCGATGTCTTTCCGCACGAATGGTTGGCTGGAAATGCACTGTCTCTTAATGAGCCAAATACATTGGTGCTTTCTGAAGAGAATCTGATCCGTTATTATCCGGAATTGACAGCCTCAGAAGCGCTGGGAAAAACATTGCTGTTTTCTGACAGTATTTTGATGGAAATCACCGGGATTTATAAAGAAACAAAAGCAAACTCAGATTTTAAATACAATGTCATCTTTTCTGTGGCAACGATCGCAAATAACGAAAACTTACGGAAATTGCATAGTTGGGATGGCTGGAATCAATATATGTCTGCAAATCAGGCTTTATTATTGCTAAATGAAAAATCCAATAATCCCAAGCAGGTAGAAGAAGCGATCGCCAAACTCATTGAAACAAGAAAACCAAAAACTCAATCCGGCTCAAAAGACCATTTTGTCTTGCAGCCTTTAAGTGATGTGCATTTCAATGCAGATTATAATTATTCAGCAGCAAAAACATCCACATTGAGGAATTTGATGCTGCTTGCCTTATTTTTGTTGATTTTGGGGGCCATCAATTTTATCAATCTTTCCACTGCGCAATCCATTGACCGCGCCAAGGAAGTAGGTATCAGAAAGACACTGGGCAGCCGCAAAAATATGCTGGTCCGCCAATTTTTGACAGAGACCTTTCTGATCACATTTGCTGCCACGCTATTTTCTATTCTGTTACTGCCCATCCTGCTCCAGGCATTCAGTGGTTTTATCCCCAAAGCCATCAACATATACCTGCTTCCATGGAACTATATGTCTTTATTCCTCATTGCCCAACTGATCGTGATCACGGTTTTGGCAGGGTTCTATCCGGCCTGGGTCATGACCAATTTTGCACCGGCCCTGGCACTCAAAAATCAAATCAGCAAAAACAACAGCCAAAGCCGCAGCGCACTGATCAGAAAGGGATTGACCGTATTTCAATTTATCATTGCACAGATCTTTCTGATCTCTGTACTGGTGGTCAGCAAGCAGATTTCCTATGCGATCAATAAAGACATGGGATTCCAAAAAGAGGCCATTGTCAATTTCTATGTGATGGATGGTCTTTTCAACCCCGGTTCGGACAAACCACAGGTATTGAAAAATAAACTTGCCGAAATTCCCGAAGTCAAAGCCTTGAGTCTGGGCAACCAATCCCCGGCATTTGATGGCAGTATGAGCAATAGCATGAGCTACGATGAGCACGAAGATTCCGAGATTTCATTTGACAGCAGGAATGGAGATACGCAATACCTCGATGTCTATCAGATCCCACTGATCGCCGGGCGGAATATCAGGCTGTTGGATAGTGGGTATGAGGCACTGATCAATGAAAGCATGTTGTCCCTCATAAAAGTGGATGGTCCGGAAGATGCGCTGGGCAAAACCTTTGGCCAGGGGGCCTATACCATTGTCGGCGTCATGAAAGATTTCAATATCGAATCGATCCATTCGACCATCCGGCCGACCATGTATTGGGGTGAGAAAAGAGGTTATGTCATGCATATTGCACTTGATAAAGATCACCCTGCCACCTGGAAAAGAGCATTGGAAAAAATCACCGCAGCTTTCAATGAAATTTATCCCGAAGAGCCCTTTGAATATACATTTTTGGATGAAACGGTAGCGAAATTTTACCAGACTGAACTGCAATTGTCCAGATTATTGCAATGGTCGGTAGGCCTTTCCATCCTGATCGCCTGCCTTGGACTCTTAGGTCTGGCCCTGTTTATTACCAAAAGCAGAACAAAGGAAATCGGTATCCGGAAAATCCTGGGAGCCAGTGTCGGCCAATTGGTCTATCTGCTGGGCAGAAATCTCCTGATACTGGTGCTAATCGCCAGCTTGATCGCTATTCCGATCGCCTGGTACTTCCTGCATCAGTGGCTGGACAATTTTGCCTATAAAACAGCCATAGACTGGTGGATATTTGCAGTTTCTTGTATTGGAATGCTGCTGATAGCCGGACTTATCCTGGCGACAAAAACAATCCAGGCGGCAGTGGCCAATCCGGTGGATGCGCTGCGGGATGAATAGCCTATTGGAGCAAGGAATAAGGACAAAAGAGTAAAGCATTAAGACAAAATTATGATCCGCAATTATTTCAAAACCGCCTGGCGGACGATTGCCCAAAACCCGGTCCAGCACGGCATTGTCATCGGTGGGCTTGCCACTGCCCTGACCGTTGTTTTACTGATCATGCTTTGGGCAAAAAATGAACTGACTTACAACTCCTATCATGCGCAGGCGGATCAAATTTTTCTACTGAGCGAGGTCGGTGAAACTGATCATGAAAGCCTCGAAATACTCCCCTATCCTGCCTATCAGGCTGTCCAATCTGAAATTCCGGAGATAGAGCGGGCTGCTGTGGGCGTCCCGGGTGAATACATGGATATCGTATTTACCCTGGATGATCACCAATTCTACGAACGGGAAGTCTTGTTTGTCGATTCAAACTGGCTGGATCTGTTTGATTATAGGCTGATCGCCGGATCTTTCGAACGCTTCCGGCACGAACCCCGTGTTATTGCGATCAGTGAATCCAGGGCCAGACAGTATTTTGGCACCGAGACCGCTATCGGACAGGTGATCCTAATAGATAGCATCCCTACCCAAATCGCAGCAGTATTTGCAGATGTCCCGGCGAATTCTTCTCTCCGGCCACATATTCTGATGTCACAACAGGATTTACATAATAGACCCAATTTTCTACGAGACGAAGATTACTGGGGGGGATACATGGTCTATATTTTCGTCAAGCTACATCCATCGGCCGATCCTGCCGCCGTGGCATCCAAAATAACCCCTATCTTCAAAAAAAATCAACCCTTTCGGGAAGGGAAAGCATATCATCATTCACTGGTCGGTCTGACAGACATCCACCTGGGGGGGCATGGGTTTTCATATTTACCGCAGGGCAATAAAAGTACCATTGTGATCTTCTCGGCACTGGCATTTTTGCTCTTGCTCACCGCAAGTGTCAATTTTGTCAATCTGGCCCTGGCACGGATGACCACCCGTCACAAGGAAATCGGTATCCGCAAGGTGACAGGGGCTACAAAGGGACAATTGTTCGGACAGGTCATGGCCGAAACCGTCCTGACCATCGCTATCTGTGCAATATTGACCATGCTCCTGCTGATCGTTGCCCTCCCTTTCTTCAACCGGTATTTTGAGGCATCACTGGTATTTTCCCTGTCAGACACGAATACCTTATGGCTTGTGATCGCAGTTTTTGGGGCCGTGGTTTTGCTAACCGGTATATACCCGGCACTGCTGACCGGGCATACCAATCCTTTGCAACTGTTCCGGGGTAAAACACTCGGACAAACGGATAACAAACGGTTCCGGGAGGCATTGATGATCGGTCAGATGATACTTGCCGTGGTGATGCTTGTAGGTGTCCTGGTGATCTATGGCCAATTCAGGTATATCCAGCAAACGACCGCAGCCTATCAGATGGATCAGGTATTTTCATTCCGGAGGGCCGTTACGGGTACATCGATTCGTCATGGATCACAAGAAATGCGGGATTATCAAACCAAAGTTCAAACCATCAAACAACAGATCCAACAACATAGCGCGATCAAAGCGGTCACTAAAGTAAATGGGGCTTCATTGATCGATAATCCTGGTAAGTTGGATATGGGATATGAGTGGATCGGTTATCCAAAAACGGAAAAAATTATAGAAACCGTGATGTTATGGGTGGATCATGATTATCCAAAATTGGCTGATGTCCAATTGCTTTCGGGCCGATGGTTCGATCCGGAAAACAAATCCGACATTAAAAATATACTGATCAACGAAACAGCGGTGCGCGCTTTTGGACTAAAAGAACCGGTAGTGGGTACCTCTTACAACTTTATGGGAGATTACGGGGGCAAAATTATCGGAGTGGTCAAGGATTTCCACCATGCCAGCATACATCAGCCTATCCAGCCCCTTGTATTTGAACTGGATCAGCACGGAATGGGGGGGAAATACCTTGTGGAAGCGCACGGAGGCCGGATCAGTGATGCCCTGGCCGCTGTGGAAGCTGTCTATAAACAGCATTTCCCGGGGAAACCATTCGAATATACTTTCCTGGATGAAGAATTTGATAAGTTGTACAAACAGGATCAGAAAGCCCTGGTATTTTCACTGGTTTTCGCAGGTCTCAGTTTACTGATCTCGGCACTCGGTATATTGGCAATGGCCATGTTTGCGACCCAACGGAGAATAAAGGAAATCGGCATTCGCAAGGTACTGGGCGCATCTTTCGCAAGCATTCTGACCCTGCTGTCCCGCGATTTTATCCGGATGGTCCTGCTGGCCATTGTGATCGCCTCCCCCATTGCCTGGTGGTTGATGAGTAAATGGCTGGAGGATTTTGCCTACCGGATGGAAATACAGTGGTGGATGTTTGCCGCAGCAGGCCTGGTCACTTTGGCCGTAGCCTTGCTGACCGTGAGCTGGCAGGCCATTCGGGCGGCCGTGGCCAATCCGGTGGATTCGCTGCGGGATGAATAGTCAAAGAGTGGATCCGCTCAGGGATGAGCATATTGTTAAATTAAATTAACAATTTTCTGAATTTTTGATAAGTACATATTACAATTTTTTGTTATTTTTGCAAACATGACTTATCAAAATGGAGAAATTAATCCTTAAATCGGTATTTCTATCCGAAGAAACTGACACCGGGCATATCCGCCATCTTTACCAGCAGATTGACTGGTCAGACCGCTTGATCAGTATATTGGGAGCACGGGGTACAGGCAAAACCACACTCCTGCTCCAGCGCTTGAAGCTAACCCACCCGACAGATCAAAGCGCAATGTATGTCTCTATGGATGATATTTACTTTGCAACCAATAGCCTGATCGATCTGGCTGAAAGTTTCAGGCTTCAAGGAGGTAAAATACTGTTCATTGACGAGGTTCACAAATATCAGGGCTGGGCACGGGAGGTCAAAAACATCTACGATACCTACCGGGATCTGAGCATTGTATTTACAGGATCTTCCGTCATCGATATTTACAGGCAGGAAGCCGATCTCAGCCGGCGGGCAGTCTTTTACGAGCTCACCGGCCTCTCCTTTCGGGAATACCTGCATTTCTCAGGTGTTTATCCGGCAGAGATCATCAGCCTAAAGGATATTCTGGAACACCACACAGAGATTGCGATGAAGCTGAGTAAAGAATTCAAACCGATCCCACATTTCGAAGCCTATCTGGATCATGGGTATTACCCTTTTTTCAAGGAAAACATCCGCACCTACTTTCTACGGATCGAACAGGTCATCCGGCTTATCATCGAGACCGAACTCCGTTTTGTAGATGGTTTTGACATCAACAATACCAATAAAGTACTGCAATTACTGGCCATATTGGCCGAAAATGTGCCGTTCAAACCCAATATCAGCAAACTAAGCGATAAGATCGGAATCAGCCGGCAGACTGTGGTACAGTACCTGCATTACCTGGAAAAAGCTCGATTGATCAATACCTTGAGTACGGCGGGTGCGAGCATCAGTACCTTGCAAAAACCCGAAAAGGTATATTTGGAAAACCCCAATCTCCACCCAATCCTCGCAGGCTCCGGGTCCAACCGGGGCAGTCGCAGGGAATCATTCTTGCTCAATCAGCTCCGCAATGCAAAACATCAGGTTTCGCTACCTACAAAAGGAGATTTTCTGATCGACCGGAACATTACCATAGAAGTGGGCGGTAAAAACAAAGGATACCAACAACTTGCGCATATTGATCGGGCCTATATCGCAGCCGATGATATCGAAATCGGCATCGGCCAGAAAATACCGCTCTGGTTGTTTGGTTTACTTTACTAACGGTGTCCGCAAATGAACACTTACTGTACGCCAATGAACATTTACACAAACTAAAAATTCAACATTTTACTGATTTACAGTTTATTATAAAAATGGCAAAGAAAATGCATGGTATCTTCAATTGAAGCAATCAATATGAAACTTAAAAAACTCAGTACTACGATCGGTCTTTTAACTGCGGTGACATCGCTCATGGCGCAGCAAAATCCGGTTTTCCCCGGCAACTATGCTGACCCAGAGGGCATTGTCTATAACAATACCTATTGGGTATTCCCGACCTATTCTGCTCCTTACGGAGAGCAATTATTCTTTGATGCGTTCTCTTCAAAAGACCTGGTCACCTGGCAAAAGCATCCCCGGATCATAGACGCAGACGAGGTCAAATGGGCGCATAAAGCAATGTGGGCCCCTGCTGTCCTGGAGAAAGATGGCAAATATTATTTTTTCTTTGCGGCCAACGATGTCCACGAGGGTGAAATCGGTGGTATCGGTGTGGCGGTAGCTGACAACCCTGCCGGCCCTTATAAAGACCTGCTCGGCAAACCGCTTATCAATGGGATCGTCAATGGTGCCCAACCGATTGACCAGTTTGTCTTCAAAGACAAGGACGGCACCTATTATATGTATTACGGAGGATGGAAGCATTGCAATGTCGTGAAGCTCAAACCGGACTTCACCGGGCTGCTGCCTTTCGATGACGGCACCTATTACAAAGAGATCACCCCCGACAACTACGTGGAGGGACCGTTCATGTTTATCAAAGATGACAAATACTACTTTATGTGGTCAGAGGGCGGATGGACCGGGCCAAATTACAAAGTTGCCTACGCCATTTCGGATTCCCCGTTCGGCCCTTTCGAACGCATAGGAACGGTGCTGGAACAGGATCCGGAAATTGCTACCGGAGCAGGGCATCATTCGGTCATCAAAGTTCCTGATGAGGAGAAATACTTTATCGTTTACCATCGTCGCCCACTTGGCAAGACCGGGGCAAACGAACGGGTGACCTGTATCGATGAATTGCTTTTTGACGAGAATGGACACATTTTACCCGTAAAAATGACTTTTGAAGGAGTAAAACATCCATTGAAGTAACCGTTCAAAACTGTCCGTTTTCGAACAATAATCGTCCGATTATGGACATAGATCATCTGGCTAAATATCATATCATACTGATTTAAAGCACTTTGAAACTCAGGCTTGATTGTTGGTATCAAATCCATTATGATCCGTAATTTTCTCAAAACCGCCTGGAGAACACTGGTACACAACCATACTTATTCTTTGACCAACATGATCGGGCTGACGCTGGGTCTGACCGTGGTCATGTTGATTGCGACACGGGTACTCGACGAATTGTCCTATGACCAACATTGGAACAATAAAGAGGAGTTGTACCGGATCCGCACGAGTTATGAAACCCATGGAGGAAATCGCAATCAGTCGAATACTGCCCCTGGCGGATTGGCACAAGCCTGGACAGCAAACTATCCGGAGATCAATGGGCATACGACCATTGAAACCGGAGATTTGCGGATCATGCTGGATTCATTGACAGGCAATCTGGCCGAGCTCAGCATTCTCCGGGTGGATACCGGTTTTTTCCACCTTTTTGATACCCGGAATATTGTGGGCAATCCCAAACATCTATTGGCACATGCCCATAATCTGGCCATCACGGAAAGCGCCCATCAGCGTTACTTCGGCGGACAGCCGGTGGAAGGTAAAATATTTTACAATATCCCTCTGGAAGGTGAGCCGGAGCCGTATGTGATCCATGCAATCCTGCAAGATCTGCCCCAGAACAGTTACCTGCATGCCGATGCTATTGTGGTCGCACCCCGATCGGCTGCCTACGAACCGGGAAAGAACCAAGGTTTCGGGGAGCAGTATCTCTTGCTCAGCCCCGGCACGGATACCGCCTCGCTCAATGCCAAATTCAATGTCTGGTACCAGCAGCGGGAAACAGAGGAACGCAATCTGTCCAACCATTTTACCCTTCAATCGGTCAAGGATGTGTACCTGCGTTCGGCTCCCGTTTGGGACAGTCCGATGCGGGATGTTTACCTGTTCAGCGGTATCGGCTTGCTGATCCTGGTCCTGGTCAGCATCAACTTTATCAACCTGACTTTTGCCCATGCCGTCAAAAGGACGATGGAAAGCGGTGTGCGAAAAGTCCTGGGTGCAGAGCGCAGGCATTTTTTCTATCAGTTGGGGACCGAAAGTTTGCTGCTATTTGGTGGATCCTTGCTGCTGGCCTTTGTGCTGTATCTGCTGGTATTCCATCCTTTTGAGACTTATCTGGAACACCCCCTGACACTAAGTTTCCACCATTCCCCCCTGCTGTTATCGGGGCTTTTCATCCTATGGCTGGCGCTTGGCCTGCTGTGCAGCCTGTTCCCTGCATTGGCTCTGTCGAAAACAAAAGCGGCACAAGGCCTCAAAAAAAAGCTATCTGTCCTGAGCCTGCCTATGAATACCGGATTTACCCGGGGACTGGTGGCCATCCAATTTGGTATCGCCATCCTTGTAGTGATTTGCATGCTGACCATCCGTGCCCAACTGGAATATCTGGACACCAAAGATCTGGGCTATGATCCCGAAAATCTACTGCTGATCGAACATGCCGATTGGGGCGAAAAAGGCACTACTTTCAAACAGACACTTCTCCAGCAACCTGGTATCCAGTCAGTCAGCTTATCGCAATGGACACCCTTCCAGGGTTCGGTTTCTTTTCTGCAAATGGAAGATCCGGAAAAACCGGACAACGGGGACTCCTATATACTCATCAGTGTCGATTTTGATTTTGTGGAGACCATCGGCCTCGACATCCTGTCCGGACGCAACCTAAATCCTGCTTTTGCAATGGATGCGATGACTTATACCCCTGAAACAATAGCAAACAAGCAATTTAGCAATGTCCTGATCACCGAATCGATTGCCAATAAGTACAACATGGAAGCGGATCAGTTTACACCGCTTCTAAGCCGTACCCCGGTAGGGGTGATCCAGGATCTGCATGCTGCCAGTCTCCGGTATCCCATAGCCCCGATCATTGTCGAAGCCCAGGAAGGTGGGGAGCATTTGTACAACATGCTGATCCGCACAGTGGACGGACAGGAGCAAGTGGCGCTGGCTGCTTTGAGTGCCACATGGAAGCAATTTTTCCCGGGCCGGATCCTCCCGCGGACACACCGGGTAGCCGATCAGGTCCGGGCCCAATACGACAGTGAACGCAAGCAATACCAACAACTGGCTTTCTTCGGTGCCGTCAGCATGCTGATCGCGCTGTTAGGGGTACTGGGTCTGGCTATTTATACCATCGAACGCAGGATCAAAGAGATCGGTATCCGCAAAATTCTGGGCGCATCGGTGCGCTCTATTGTGACCCTGATGTCCCGGTCATTTGCTACACCTGTCCTTATTGCAGTTCTGCTGGCCTTCCCGGCGGCCTGGTGGTTTATGCACCGATGGCTGGAAAATTTTGCCTACCACATAGCCATTCCGATCAGTCTCTTTGTCCTGACCGGCGCCCTGGCCTTTGCAGGGATGTTGTGCATCGTAGGCTGGCAGGCCATCCGTGCGGCTGTGGCCAATCCGGTGGATAGCCTGAGGGATGAATGATGCGTTGAATTCAGGGATTTTTTTTGTATTTTAGCTGACAGATCAACTGACAGATAAAAAACCTGAATAATGGAATCAAGGAGAGAATTCATCAAAAAAGCCTCACTGCTGGCAGGAGCTACTGCTATGGTCAATATGTTGCCCGAATCCATTCAGCGGGCCCTGGCGATCGATGCCTCGGCAGGTAGCACCTACCTGGATGCGGAACATATTGTGTTTCTGATGCAGGAAAACCGCTCGTTTGACCATTGTTTCGGAAGTATGCGGGGTGTCCGGGGATTCAACGATCCCCGTGCAATGAAACTCCCCAACGGGCTGCCGGTCTGGTTTCAGACGGATCAGGATAACAAAAGCTATGCCCCGTTCCGCCTGGATATTGAGAATACCAAAACGACCTGGATGGGCTCACTCCCTCACGGCTGGCGGGATATGGTCCAGGCGCGGAATAATGGGAAAATGGACACCTGGCTGGATGCAAAAAGACCGCGAAATACAGCTTACAGACACCTGCCCCTGACCCTGGGGTATTACAACCGGCAGGATATCCCATTCTATTATGCTTTTGGAGATGCTTTTACGGTCTGTGATCAGCATTTTTGTTCCTCGCTTACCGGCACCAGTGCCAACCGGTCCCATTTCTGGTCAGGTACGGTCCGCGAAGAACCCCGTGACGGTGATTCAACAGCACATGTGGACAATGGACAGATCAATTACCGCAATGTGGGCTGGAAAACCTATCCGGAACGTTTGCAGGAAGCTGGTGTGGAATGGAAGGTGTATCAGAATGAATTGAGTGTCCCGATCGGATTCGATGATGATCATGAAGACTGGTTGGCCAATTTCACCAACAACAATCTGGAATTCCACAAGCAATACGGGGTAGCTTTCCATCCTGCCAGAAGGCAATACCGTACAAAGCGAATCCCGGAACTGGAAACGCTGCTGCAAGAAGAGCAGGTGGATGGTGACACCCGTCAGAAGCTGGCCGGGGAACTGAACAGGCTCCTGGAAGAACACCGGTTGTACAGCAAGGAAAATTATGATCGGCTGACCGACTTTGAAAAGCAGATCCATCAGCGGGCACTGCTGACCAATACCGCAGATCCGGATTATCACAGCCTGGAAACCATTACTTACCAGGATCAGGAAGGCGTAAAACCGGTACAGGTACCCAAAGGAGATATTTTTTATCAATTCCGGAAAGATGTCAATGAGGGCCGGTTGCCCACGGTTTCCTGGCTGGTGGCACCCGGTATCTTCTCGGATCACCCTGCTTTTCCCTGGTATGGTGCCTGGTACGTTTCCGAAGCACTGGATATTCTGACAAAAAATCCGGAAGTATGGAAAAAAACCATTTTTATCCTTAATTATGATGAAAATGATGGGTATTTTGACCATGTTTCCCCCTTCGTACCTCCCCTGACCAGCCGGCCAGAAAGCGGGGCTGTCGCCAGCGGGATCGACACCCGGGACGAATATGTCACCAATGACCAGGAAAAACTCCGTACCGGCAATCCGGAAACAACCCTTGATAGTCCGATCGGATTGGGATTCCGGGTGCCGCTGGTCGTGGCCTCTCCCTGGTCCAAAGGTGGCTGGATCAATTCCGAGGTTTGCGACCTGACTTCGCCGCTGATGTTCCTGGAGCATTTCCTGGAACATAAAACCGGCAAAAAGATACTGGAAACCAATCTGAGCGAGTGGCGGCGATTGGTTTGCGGCAATCTTACCTCGGTATTTCGTCCGGCAGAGGAACACCTTGCACCGACCATCACACCTGTCGATCGCAACCGGGAAGTGGCACGTATCCACGCCGCCCGCAACAAAGACCTCCCCGGCAATTTTCAATTGCTCGGCCCCGAAGATCTGGAAGCCATCAGGGACGGCTCGATCAACCCGGAGACCTTGCTGCCCCGTCAGGAAAAAGGCACCAAGCCGGCCTGTGCATTACCCTATGATGTCAGTGCGAATGCTTTCATCCGTCAGGGACAAAAAGAAAAGGAATCGACCGGAGGCGGGGAACTGGTGACGGGCGGGAAATTGGTGACGGGTCGGAATAGCTCCCTGGTCATCCGCTTCGAACTCGGAGGCAAACTATCCAAAACCAAAACCATCGGTATCCCCTTCATTGTGATCAGCCGTGCTCCTTACGGCGCAGCGCAGGAAACTGGCCGGACCTGGAATTTTGCTGTCCGGGAACAGGAACCCCTGGAATACACCTGGTCCTTGGATCAATTTGTTTCCGGCAGGTACCATCTGGAAGTACATGGTCCCAATGGATTCTACCGGGAATTTAAAGGTAGCAGCACCACTAAACAAAACCAATCGGAGAAAAGCTTTGATGCAGCGGCCGGACCTCTGTCGGCAGTGATCGAATTGGATGCGAAAATTGACCAAGGCACCGAATCCGTCCTACTGCGTTGCAGATCCGGAGCATCAAACTCAGGTAAATCAGGAGCATCAAACCCAGGCAGAGCCGGTGTGACAAACCCAAATGATTCCAACCATGCCTTCACAGTCCGGCAACTTTCCTATCAATCCAATCCACCCGTTCATCCCCTCCGTGGAGGTCAGGAAATGGTTATCGACCTAAAAAGTTCATTCGGCTGGTATGATATTGAAATCGTGAACGAAAGCGATCCGGCATTTTACCAGCGCTATGCCGGCCATATCGAGACGGGCAAAACCAGTCAAACGGATCCATTAATGGGGGGAGTGGTTTAAGCCCGCAAGCACAGGAGAATCCGGGTTAAACCTGAAAAAACGATTCCAGTTCCTGCAGGGTATCCGGAGAAGACTGAATGTCTTTCACCACTGCACCCTTCTCCAGCACCACGATCCGGTCCGTTACATCCACCGTATGCGACAGGTCGTGGCTGGAAATCAGTATGGTTTTATCCCTTCCCACAGTCAGTCCGGACAAAATATTTTTCAACCGGATCTGCGTACTGGGGTCCAGATTGGCAAAAGGTTCATCCCAAATAATCAATTCCGGGTCACCGATCAGTGAAGCCACCAGCCCCACTTTCTTTTGATTGCCTTTGGAAAAATCCCTGAGATATTTCCGGCTGTTCAGGATTTCACCATTAAAAAAATCCACATAGTCCAGAAGGAAAGCATCCACCGTTGCTCTATTCGCTCCCCGCAGTTCACCGATAAAATAAAAATATTCCTCCGGAGTCAGGTAACCGATCAGAAAACTTTCATCGATAAAGGATGAAGTCACCCGCTTCCATTCCTCGCTTTCACTCACCCGGATGTCACGGATCGACACCTCGCCCGATGAAGGCCGGATCAGGTCCAGGATCAGGCTGAACAAAGTCGTTTTCCCGGCTCCGTTATTGCCCACCAGGCCCACGCATTCCCCCTGCGCAATATGCAGTTCAGGGATATTCAACACGACCTTTTCGTTATATTGCTTGCTGAGTTTTTTTATCTTGATCATTACGATTATATTTTCTTTTTATACGCTTTCGCAATCCATTAATCCTAAACCCTTCACACTTAATCCTACATTACCCCTGTTGCCGGAAGCCTTCCAGCATACCGTGCTTGCGTTCCCTGTAAGCATCTGCAATACGGTTCATAATCACTTTTTTGAGCAGCAGTCCTGTTATACCCAGTACAAACAACACCACCGAAGCCGTTAGCTGGTCGCTCACCGCTTTTGTTACGCCCCAGATAATCATGGGAATAAAAATCAGTGGGATTCCCACAATCCATTGCGCCGCACCAGTACCCTGATAATTCAAAAACTGACCCTTCTCCAGTTCGATCCGCTTCTTGTTGAAGGAACCAAAATAGAGTACGACCGGCACATTGACTCCCAGATTATAGACCGCACAAGCCAGGTTGATGATCAAAATATTCCACCCAAAATAAACATAGGGAATACTCAAAACGGTCAGGATCATGACCGAAAGGTACATCAAAACAACTTTTGATTCCAGATAGAGTTTGAGCGGGATATTCTGGGACATGAGCATGGAGAAATAACTGCCATCCCAGGCCGGTATAAATTGACCGAAATTGATAATGAAAATTCCCGTCACAAAAATGCCGACCAGCACCAGCATGGTAGAATCGGCAAAACTTGGATTCGGATAGAAAAACAGTCCGTACAGCACGAAAACCAACGACAGCATCAGTACGGACCTGGGACGTTTATTCCGCCGGATGAGGCGCAGATCCAACTGGAGAAAGGGTGCCAGCGCCCCAAAGCGGTTGGTCCAGGAAAGATCCGATTCCCGATAGCGGACAGACTCGTCCCGTAAGGCAGTATCCAGATAAAGGTGGCTTTTCAGGTATAAGAAATTGGCTCTGTACAGATACAGCAGCAGTAAAACGGGCACAACTGCCAGATAAGGATAGATCAATACGTAGTCAAAGACCCTGCCGAAGACGGCCGTTGAGGAAAAGACCTCAAAATATTCCAGCCCGACGAGTGTAGCACAGACTACAATAAAGGGTATCAATGCTTTGAGATTGTCGGCAAATTTCTTCTGGATGATAAAATTCAGGAAATTCAACATCAAAACCATCGCCAAAATCATGAATAACCAGGCCAGTAACTGTCCGCTGGAAAAAGTAGAATTTCCCATACTCACCAGGGTAAAGGGAATGAACAGTACCGGAGTCAGAAAATTGATCCAGTGAAAAATACTTTTGGTCAACACAAAGTTCACCAGTGTGCTTTTCCTGATCTGCTGCACCAGCAGTGGTTTGACATGGATAACCGGCAGATTCTGCAGCATAAACCGCATAAACAACTCACCCAGAAACCAGACCGCAAGAAAACGATTGACCACGTGTATCGGTTCCTCATCCGGAAAATTCTTCTGTAAAATTCCGGAAAGACTCATTCCAAGAACAAGGAAAACCAGCCCGAAATACAACGCCAGAAAGCCGATAAAAACCTTCATGGCAATCCCTTTGCCTACACTGGCGGAACGGAAAAACGATTTCCATTCGAGTATAAATAGTTTACTGAACATCAAATTATATATTAATCCTATTTATTGATCTCTCTGTCCAGCAACTCCAGCATTTTGTTGAATTCGGCTTCGGTATAACCAATGGATTGGTAAATAATCTTGCCTTCACGGTCCAGGATCACATTCCGGGGAATGGATTGGGTCGCAAATTTGCTAAATATCCCACGTTCCAGGTCGGGCAGGATCGGAAATGTATAACCTGTATTCTCAATAAAAGGGTCCAGCACGTCCCAGTTTTCTTCCCGACCGAACACAAAAAGTGCGAAGTCCGAACGATCGCCGTATTTTTTCCAGATCTCCTCTTGTACCCGGGGCAATTCGGCCCGGCAGGGCGGGCACCAGGTCGCAAAGAAATTGATCAACACGACCTTTCCGCGATGATTGGAGATGTTGTCCTGCTTCTCTCCTTTCCAGGTAAAATCAAAATCCGGGCTCACCTGCCCCATTCCGACCAGCCATTGCTGATCCGCTCCAGCCTGCTGCGCACCGGCTATGACAGGAATAAGCAGGGCAATTAACAAAACGATTCCGGGAATATTCTTTTTCATAATGCTTATATTTTGTGATGGCAAAATAAGAAAAATTATTAAATTACTGCGTATATTACTCCTGCTGATGCTTCAAGGCATAGAGCGCAAAAGTACCCAACCAGTGGCTGCCCATATAATCATCCTGCATGGAAAGATTGGGCAGGGAAAAAGTAATATGTTCATTGGCAAGCTGGCGCAGATGGGCCAGTTCCGGCCGGCCGGCAGCAATCCCGTACAGGCAGGCAGCACGGCTATAATTCAGTCCGTCCAAATGTACCAGCTTTCCGTCTGTCCGATCTTTGACCTCCGCTGGTTCTACCCGGAAACCGCTCCGATAAATCCCGGGAAGAAAGTCTTTCAACCATTTACCATATTCTCCGGCATCAAGCACCTTACTCATCAGGTAAGCTTCCTCAAAACCGGGAGAAAGCAAATCATAGCCACTGGGTTCATAGGCCAGATCATATTCTTTATCTTTTCCGAATAATCGCTGTGCATGCTCCACAATGATTGCTTCAAAGGCCGCATCACCCACACTGCGGGCATAATCCAGCGACAGAGACAGGCCAAAAGCCGAGTTGTCATGCTGCCCGGTGCGGATCGGAAATACCAGTTTGGGAAGGTATTTCTGGTATCGATCGACCAGCAGATCCACCAGAGGCTGCAGATTGGCTGCCCAGCGGACGGCATCCGGATCCTTCCATCCCCGGAGGCTTTCCTGCAATTTGAACAGCCAGGCCCACCCATAAGTCCGTTCAAAACTGAGGTTGTTCGGATCCTGGAAAAAAGCCATTTCGATGGCGACATTTTCCGGGGAAATATGTCGGTCCAGTATCGTTCTGACTGTGCCCGTGCTATCCAGTGAAGGAAATGCCTGCATCAGTTCCACAATCGACCAGTATCCATGCACCGAAGAATGCCAGTCAAAACAACCGTAAAATATGGGTCGTAAGGCTTTCGGGGATTTCAGATCTGCGTCCGAACCCAGCACCTGTCCCAATTTATTGGGGTACTCCACCTCCAGACAATGTACCGGGAGATTGAAAATTCCGGCTGCCTGTTCCGGCGTCAGCGTCAGTTCAGACACAGAACCCGGATCAGCCCCCTGTCCGTCTGTGCCCGCTCCGTTTTCACTCCCTCCGCAGGACAGCATCGTCATCATTACAACCGGCAACAAATAGATTGTTTTTAAGGGGATTGATTTTATAGTAATTGGTTTTTTCATTTTAATCTTCAAAATATTTCGTTCTATTGGTCAAAAACAAATGTATGCAATTAATTATTGCACATCATCCCTTTTCCAGGTTTCTCTGATTTCAATCTGGCACCAACCCCACCATTGCGTTCATTAGTGGACAGCAAGTGTCCGATTTCGGACAATATTAGCATAATAAAAAAACAACAAAAACCTTTCTATCAGTTAATTAATAAAATGGCTCAAAAAATGTCATAATGAATTTTGAGTTTGTGTACACTTTATATTTGTATTCACTTAGTAAACGTTTAAACAAGAATTATATGTTTAAAAATCAATTGAAAATTACATTTCGCCATTTGTGGCGGCAACGGATATTTACTGCCCTGAATATACTGGGGTTGGCGATCGGGATCAGTGCCTGCTGGATCATCTACCGGATCGTGGATTTTGAATATCAGCATGACCGTCTGATCCCGGAACAGGAACGTGTTTTCCAATTGATATCAAAGGATAAAAACGATGACAGTGAGGAGATAGGTGGATTTGCCGGAGTCCCGAAACCGGTTGCGCAGGTCCTGCTCAACGATGTGAGCGGTGCAGAATTGGTAGTGCCTATGTTTTACAAAAGATATGGTTCCGTACAAATAGCAGAAACAGCAGCGACAATAGAAAAAAACATACAACAGGTCACGACCCTGCCTGATTATTTTGACATGCTCCCTTACCACTGGCTGGCCGGGTCCAGAACCACTGCGCTGGAGCGGCCGGATCAGGTAGTACTCACCGATATACGGGCCAGGGAATATTTTCCTGAAATGGATTATGCCGATATGATCGGTAAAACGCTGATCTATGATGACAGCCTGCAGCGACAGGTCTCGGGGATTGTGGCCAGCCTGGATTTTCCCAATAGTTTCAGCACGCATAACTTCGAATTTACCAGGATCCGGGACAGGGATCTGCATGATGACAATTGGGGAGGAATGAATTCCAATGACCTGATTTTTATCAAATCAGCCAAAAACACAAAGCCGGAACAGATCACTGCCCAATTGAATATGATCAATGAAAAATTTAATGGGGAGCAATTCAAGCAATACAAATACAAATCCTGGTTCGAACTGCTTCCGCTGAAAGAAAAGCATTTTGAGAGCAATTACGGGGTGCAAACCAGAACGGCCAGTAAAAACGTTTTGTACGGACTCATGCTGATCGGCGGTTTCCTGCTCATCCTGGCCTGCATCAATTATATCAATATGAGTACGGCTCTCCTCCCTCAGCGGGCCAGGGAAATTGGTATCCGGAAAAGCATGGGGACTTCTACCCTGGCGCTGATCCGGCAATTCATGCTGGAGACACTGCTGGTCGCTGTACTCGCTTGCGGATTTTCTATCCTGCTGACCTCCATGGCCAAAAGAATCTTTACCGACTTCCTGCCTGCTGGTACCTTTGATTATGGGCATTGGAATCAGGCCGGGCTATTTATTCTGACCCTTTTGCTGGTGATCGCCCTACTTTCCGGGCTTTATCCCGCCTATCTTTCCACCCGGGTCCGGACGGTCAATATCCTCAAAGGCCAGACCAGTGACCTATTGGGGAACAGCCGGATCAACCTTCGCAAGGGTCTGATCGTCTTTCAGTTTATGTTTGCACAGGTCTTCATTGTATGTGCGATCATCATTGGTCAGCAATTGGATTTCACACTCAGCAAAGATCTGGGCTTCAATAAGGAGGCTGTCGTCAGCGTGGATGTCCCGGACAAAATCCACAGCAAATCGGAGAATAAAGATAAAATTCTGGTATTAAAAACGGAGATGCTGCGCAATACGGATGCAGCAGAGGTTGCACTGGGCAATCGTCCGATGGACAATAGCATGTGGGGAAATATATTCAAATACATCAAAGACACGACCGAGGTACAAAAACAGATCAATATGAAATTTGTGGATCCTGATTTCATAAACGTTTATCAAATGCGGCTGATTGCCGGAAGGAATGCCCGCCCCGCTGATACCATCAACGAATTGGTCGTCAATGAAGCGGCTATTGAAGCATTTGGTTTCCCTTCAGCCGAGGCCGCGCTGGGGCAATCCCTAACTTCTGCCAATGGCAGCAAGTCCTATCCGATCGTGGGTGTGGTACAGGATTTCCATCAATATGGATTTCAGCGTGCCATCCCGCCGGGTGTACTGATCACCCGGGAAAAAGGATTTCAGACCATCAATATCAAACTGCCCGAAGACCGGAAAAAATGGTCCTCCACATTGGTGACCCTTGAAAAAGAATGGAACAAGATCTATCCGGAAGCCACCTTTGATTATAAATTCTATGATGAAGTGATCGGCACCATGTACCACAGCGAACAACAGTCCCAGACACTGGTCCGCGCGGCCACGGCCATTGTCATCCTGATCTCCTGTCTCGGACTGTTCGGGCTGGCCACGCTGACCGCCTATCAGCGCACCAAAGAAATCGGCATCCGCAAGGTGCTCGGAGCCACTGTCACCGGCCTCGTCGGCCTGTTATCAAAGGATTTTGTCAAACTGGTACTGATCGCCACCATCATCGCCTCTCCCATTGCCTGGTGGGCCATGAGCAAGTGGCTGGAAGATTTTGCCTACCGCATCGATATCCAATGGTGGACATTCGCTGCCGGAGGATTGGCTGCCATCTTAATTGCTCTTTTCACTGTCAGTTGGCAGGCCATCCGGGCGGCAATGGCCAATCCGGTGGATTCTTTGAGGGATGAATGATCAAAAACTTATATCTTTACAAATATGATTCAACTAAAAAATATCTTCAAATGGTACAATGTGGGCGGCGCGCGGAATTTTGTCCTCAAAGACATCAGCCTGCAAATAGAAGCTGGGGAATTTGTATCCATCATGGGACCTTCGGGCTCAGGCAAATCAACGCTGCTGCATATCATGGGAGGATTGGACGACCCGGAAGAGGGCCGGTATTTTTTTCTGGAAGAAGATGTTTATGCGCTGAAATCCAAAAAGCGCAACCAGCTTTTCCAGGCCAACATGGGCTTCGTATTCCAATCCTATCATCTGATCGATGAGCTGACCGTCTATGAAAACATTGAGACTCCCCTGCTATACAAGGGAATGAGTGGTTCGGAGCGGAAAGCGATTGTCGGAGATCTGCTGGACCGGTTCGGAATTGTGGGCAAAAAAGATCTGTTCCCCAATCAACTGTCCGGTGGCCAGCAACAGATTGTAGGGATTGCCAGAGCGCTGTCTGTTTCACCCAAATTATTATTGGCCGATGAACCAACGGGCAATCTCAATTCCAAACAGGGTGAAGAAATCATGGAATTGTTCCGGCAGCTCAACGGGGAAGGCACGACCATCATTCAGGTCACCCATTCGGAGAAGAATGCCGGTTACGGCAAAAGGATCATCCATCTGTTGGACGGGCAATTGCAAAAGGACGAGAAAAGTTAATTACAACCCGTCTCCGGTGAGCAGGACGGGCCTTCACTGATCTCAAAACCGGCTTTTGGCTGGGTTTCCTTCCATTCCGCATGGGATTTTTCAAGCGTTTGCAGAAAAGCCTCCACCGGTTGGGCACCCGAAATAGCATACTTCCGGTTGAACACAAAGAAAGGCACGCCACGGACACCGATATTTCCGGCCTCCTGAATATCCTGGGCTACCTCATAGGTATAGTCATCGCCTGCCAGCACCGCACGGCTTTCTTCCGCATTCAGCCCGACCTCAGCGGCCAGCCTCACCAGCACTTCTTTATCTCCCACATCCAGACCATCGGTAAAATGTGCCCTGAACAAGCGGTCCTTCAAGTCATTCGCCATCCCTTTCTCCCCGGCGAAATGCAATAAACGGTGTGCATTCAGGGTATTGGCCACAATAACCCGATCAAAATCCATCTTGACACCGGCCTGAGCGGCCGTGGCAGTCACAGATTCCAGCATCCCGGCCACCTGTGCCGCAGACAATCCTTTTCTCGCAGCAAGATATTCTCTTTCATTGGAATAGGATTCCCCCTCAGGAATTTCCGGATCCAGTTGAAAACTCTTCCATTCAATCTCAATATCGGCTGCATCTGCAAATTGCGAGAGCGCCTTTTCATAATTTTTCTTGCCTATATAGCAAAACGGACACATGATATCCGACCAGATTTCAATTTTCATATTAAATCTCCACTAATAACAATCAATCCATCTTCTGTATCGCTTTCATTGCGGATCAGAATTTACAAAAATACTTAAAAAGCCGCTTATATATGTCATAAAATACCTATTTTTGGCCTTATGGATAATATATTTTACGAGGGACAGGTGATTTGGGCCCATATTGATGCCAACCGGCATCTCCGGCATTCTGCCTATGCTGATTATTGCGCACAGGCAAGAAGTAATATGCTCAACAGAATGGGATTATCCCTGGACAAATTCGCCAAAGAACAGATCGGCCCCATCCTTTTCAGGGAGGAATTGATCTATCTGCGTGAAATCCGCCTGGATGATTATATCTGGGTGACCGTGGAAATGACTAAATACAATACAGAAAATTCCAGATTCTCATTCCGGCACGAAATTTACCGCAGCGATGGGACAAAATGTGCTACGGTTTATGTGGATGGTGCCTGGATGGATCTTCAAAAAAGAAAACTGACCAGTTTGCCGGATGATTGGAAAACCATTATGGGTCAGGTCCCCCAATCCTCCGATTACGAAGAAATGACCGTTTAAAATCAGCTAATAAAAATTATTTAGGATAAATTTGTCCGAAATAATTATTTGTGTATTTTTGCTCCGACAGACGTTATGAGTATGTTTTCAAAAGCTTGTGAATACGGCATCAGAGCCATGCTTCATATTGCGACCCAGTCCCGGGAAGGCAGACGGGTCAGTCTGAAAGAAATTGCGGCAGCAATTGATTCGCCGGAGGCATTTACTGCCAAAATACTGCAACAACTGGCACGCCACCGGATTGTGGATTCGGTGAAGGGGCCAAATGGTGGCTTTGAGATTGCAGAAAAAAATATGTCCAGCGTGCGCCTGAGCCATATCGTTTCGGCCATTGACGGTGATCAGGTCTATAATGGCTGTGGCCTGGGATTGAGGGAATGCAATGCAGACAAGCCCTGTCCGGTCCATGACAAATTCAAGGTGATCCGGGAGGAATTGAAAAATATGCTCGAAAGTACCAGTATGGAAGATCTGGCCTATCCGTTGAAGGATGGGCTGACCTTTCTGAAACGTTAAAAACAAAACATCACGAATAAATCACAACATGCACACAATCAGGAAAAAACACAGATTATTAAAGGATATTAAGGTCTTTTATTCTTTTAATGTTATTTCCAAACGAAGCGGAATCCTGCTCCTGTTGGCACTGCTATCAAACCTCGCCTTAGCTGCACAGACTACATCCGATACGCTGGATTCCGGCAACTGGGTGACCAGCCCGGGCGTGATCGGGACTTTTATCCTGATGCTGATCGTCGTGCTGATCGCCATCCTGATCCTATCCTACCGTCTGTCAGGCTTTTTTCAATCCATGAAAAACAAGCGGGAAGCAGCCCGGAAACTGGAGTTTTCAGAAGAGCTCTATACGATGGATGAAGCCGGGATCGATGCCATACTGGAAAAGCGCAAGGCTGCTTTGCGCTACAAGCTTTCCGGCGAAGAACTGGGGGGAAGCGGAAGGGCGCTGGACGAAAAAGGGGTACTGACCCATGTCACCCATGATCCCGATAATCCTCTGGTCGATGAAAAGAAAAAATCGCCTCTACGCTACGAGACTCCTCCGGAGCTGAAAAGCATTGTCATCAATTATCTGGGTGCATCCGTATTCTGGCTGGTTTTCGGCACCCTCGTCGGTCAATATGTGGGCATGAAATTTATCTGGCCGGAGATCGATACCGCCTCCTGGTTGTCTTTCGGCCGGCTGCGGCCGGTACATACCAATACGGTGTTCTGGGGCTGGGCCTCCATGGCCATGATCGGTCTGGGTTATTTTGTGGTGGCCCGGACTTCCAATACCGTGATATATAGTTATAAGATGGCCAAAACGGCCTGGTGGATGATTAATTTTTCGGTAGTGGCGGGGAATATTGCCCTGCTCTCCGGCCTGAATAATGGTGGCGGGGAATACCGGGAATATGTCTGGCCGATTGCCATCTTTTTTGGCCTGGGCCTGTTGCTGACCTTCCGCAATTTTTATAAAACAGTAGCGACCCGGAAGATTTCAGAGATATACATCTCCAATTGGTACCTGTTGGGGGGTCTGGTCTGGACACTGACCCTGTTTACCATCGGCTATATCCCCAATTTTCAGGATGGCCTGGGCGAGACGGTGATCCAGGGATATTATATGCACATGGGCGTGGGCATGTGGTTTATGACCTTCTCTCTTGGGCTGATTTACTACTACCTGCCCTCTTCCCTGAACAAACCGATCTATTCCTACTCACTGGGCGTGCTGGCATTCTGGACCCAGATGCTGTTCTATACCCTCATCGGGACCCACCACTTTGTATTCAGTCCCCTACCCTGGTGGCTGCAGACCGTGGCCATCGTATTCAGTGCAGGAATGTTTATACCGGTGATCGCCGGCACGACCAATTTTCTGATGACCATGCGGGGCAGTTGGAATGAAATATCCAAAAGCTACATCCTTCCATTCTTTCTCGTGGGTGTGGTGTTTTACTTTGTGGGTTCCTCGCAGGGAAGCTTCCAGGCATTCCGCTTTACAAATTATGTGTGGCATTTTACGGATTTCAATGTGGCCCACTCACACATGACCATGTACGGCATCATCACTTTTATACTCTGGGCCTGTGTGTATGCGATCCTGCCGAAAATCACGGGCAGGGAGCCCCGGCAGTTTTTTGTGGGGGTACATTTCTGGATGGCCTTTGTCGGCCTGTTTGCCTATATGATCTCCCTGATGATCGGCGGTACCCTGAGGGGAATGAGCTGGATCGACGGTGAACCTTTTATCAAATCCGTCATTCTGATGCAGCCCTATTGGGTCTGGCGGGCGGTTGGCGGATCCCTGATGTTTGTTTCCCATCTGGTTTTTGCCTACAATTTCATTGTGATGGTCCGTGGCCGGAAGGTCATTATTAATAATTAAACATGGCCTCAAAATTCAAAATGATCTCAACACTCAAAATATTCAGCGATGCTCAACTTTCATAAAGACCACAAAAATTTAGTCAATGTATCTTTGGGAGTATTTCTACTGCTCAGTATCCTGATTGCCGTCTGGCCCGCCTATCAATTACAAAAAACACAACCCCTGCCGGACATGCCGGTACCGACCGCGGAGGAAGTGCAGGGCTTACATATCTACGTGGCTGAAAACTGTGCCGGATGCCATACCCAGCAGGTACGGAATATAGAAATGGACCAGACCTGGGGCGAACGGCCTTCCATCGCCTCCGATTATTATTACAGTAAGAAAAGACTGGATATCTGGAGACAATCGCCTTCCTTGCTGGGCAGCGAGCGCACCGGCCCTGACCTGACCAATGTGGGCAAACGCCAGCCCGGCAAGGAATGGCATTTGTTGCATCTCTACAATCCCCGGATCGTGGTCAGGGAGTCTGTAATGCCCGGCTATCCCTGGTTGTTCAAGGAGAAACGGGAAGATCAGGTGCTGAAAACAGACGTGGTGGTTCCGGTACCGTCAAGTTTCCTGAAAAATAAAGAGGTAAAGATTGTAGCCAGCCAAAGGGCACTGGATCTGGTTGCCTACCTGCAATCTTTAAAACAGGCTCCCCTTCCGGGTGAAAACCAGGTGCCATTCATTCCGGCACTGGCAAAAAGCAAGGCAGCAGGCACACAGGCAGCAGGCACGGATGCCGGCGGGGCAGCGCTCCCGGATGGAGAAGCCTTGTATATGAGCACCTGCGCAGCCTGTCATCAGACCGATGGAATGGGGCTGGCCGGAGCCTTCCCTCCCCTGGCAGGCAGCACGATTGTCAATGACGAAAATCCGGAAATGCTGATCCGGATCATTCTGCAGGGCTATGATGCCCGGCCGGAATACGGAGTCATGGTGGGATTTGCCGATATGCTGAGCGATGAAGAAATTGCGGCCATTGCCACACATGAACGCAGCAGTTGGGGAAATACCGCTGCCCCGATCAGTGCTGCGGACGTCCGTAAAATCCGGGAATTTGTCAATCAGTTAGATTAAAAACGAAATGAAAGCGATTAGAAACAGTAAGGAAGTGCTTAAAAACAATAGGAAAGCGATTAACAAGATGGTAAAATCCACAACCGGATCAATGATCAGGTGCTTCTTCCTTCCTTTGTTGATCATAGGAACATGGGGTCTTACACCTCTGAACGCCTGCGAATTGTGTGAGTCCCGTCAGCCGGCCCTGTGGCGCGGCATCACCCACGGCCCCGGACCTGATGGAAACCTGGATCACATCATTACCTGGTCTGCCGTTGTGATTGTAGGTATCACCTTGTTTTTTAGCCTCAAATTTCTCATCAAACCCAAAGAAGACCAGGCCGGACACATCAAGAATATTGTGATAAATAAGTAAAAAATTGTGGTAAACAAGCAATTACAGCACATGGAAGATCAAAGAATCATAAAAGTATTTCTGGACGAAGAGCCGCAGCCCTTTGCGGAATTCCAGCCTCCGGTCAAGTTTATTTTTGATACCACCAAAATTCCGGATGGGAAACACCGGCTCCGGATCGTTGCCAAATCCACCGATGGCAAGGAGGGAATCAAAACCATTCCGTTTGAAGTCAGGAACGGCCCCTCCATCGCTGTCGTGGGCCTAAAAGAAAATGAAGTAGTCAATGAACAAATCCCCATCACCATCAACGCCTATGGCAGTGAGCGAAAGGATGTCTTTGTCATCACCGGATCCGAAACCCCCAAAGCTATTCCCGCCTGGGTCTGGGCGCTGGTCATTTCATTTGTGGCATTCGCTTTGTTCTACCTGATCATGTACTGGGATCAGGCCCTCTACAAATCATTTGTGTAAACAAGCTGCTTCTAAAGCACCAACAGTCAGGGTATGGATATCAAAATAAAACGGGTTTATGAACCATCCGACCCATCGGATGGCTACCGGATATTGATCGACCGCTTGTGGCCCAGGGGAATAAAAAAGGACGCCCTCCGGCTGGATGAATGGGCAAAGGAACTGGCTCCCTCGACCGGGCTCCGCAAATGGTTTCACCATCAGCCCGAATTATTCGACGAATTTGCAAAAAAATACCGTAAAGAATTAAAAGAACATCAGGCAGATCTTGCCCGGATTCTTGAAATAGCCAAAAATCAACCCATTACCCTCCTCTATGCGGCCCGCGAACCGAAATATAATCAAGCGGGCATCCTGCTTGACTTCTTACTTTCCAAACAAAACTGAAAAAAGACAAATTATTACATTTTTTGTTGCGTTTCATCAGGTTAATTTTATTTTTGCAAACACAAAATTAATTGACCAAATGAAAATGAACCAATTTTATATGCAGTCTTAAAGGCTGTGTAAGATTTCTGAACCTATAAAAAACACAATACTGATATATTTCATCTATCCGGCCAACCGGCACTGAATTACAAAAATTATGAAGAAAACGCATATTAATGCAACAGGATCACTATTAGCATCAGTAAGACAAACCCTTCTTTTAGCCGTATTACTTTTGAATCTGGGGACTGCCAATGGTAACAATACAGGGATTACAGGTTTACCGGAATCGACCAGAAACAGTACTGCGGCCACGCTCCGTCATTTCACA